>JAEWHK010000039.1 GCA_023387815.1 Pseudomonadota bacterium | reverse complement strand
CCGGAGCCGACCGGGCCGCCGATGCCCACACGCAGGGCCGGTAGTTCCTTGGTTCGTAGTGCAGATGTCATTTGTGATATTCCTTGATTTATTCATTCAGAATTTCTGTTCGCCGTCATTGTGATGGCAATGGATCAGGATCGGAACAGTCTGGAAAACTGACTTTCGTGCCGGGCCGCCACGATGGCATACTGGGGTGCCAGCGTGAGAATGGAAGGTGGATTGCTGTCAGCTGCCTGCATCGCGGTCGCCACTGCAGGTTCCAGTTGTGGTATCAATGCCGATAGCATGCGCTGACCGGCAGTCTGTCCAAGTGGAATGGTTTTGATGGCTGCCAGTACCTGGTTCTCAATCCAGGCATACAGAAAACTGACCAGGCCTGGTTCTTGCGGCAGCGACCGGGCAGCAATAGCGTAGGCATGGGCTGTCGGAAAGCAGGGTGGATCCAGTGATTTCAGAAATTGCCGATCATCCGAAGTACCCCATTGCAGCGCCTCTGTGAGCTGGATCAGGGAAAAAGCCATTTGCGTGGTCTCCTGCCTGGCTTCAGCTGTTTCGCGAGTGGCGTAAAACCACTGATTCCATTCACTGATCATTTCCCGCTTGAGCTGCCGCCAGGCGCGATACAGCAGCACCCAGATTGCCGCATCGCATTTGGCAACCACGGTTTGTAATGTCTGTGATATCCATCGGCAGGCGGAGTTTTCATCCGTGATAATCTGAAGCTCCACCGCTGATTCAAACCCTTGCGAATAACTGAAACCACCGACAGGCAGGGAAGGGGAAGCAAGACGCAACAGTTCTGCGAAATGCACTGTTCCGATTTTTCGATATTCATTTGTGATGGTGTCCATGATCTGCGATGTCATCGTTCATGAGAGGGTGGTGCGCGTGTTTGCGGCCGTGATCCTGATTGTGATAAAGGTCGTGTTCGTGGCTAAGTTCGTGGCTGTGGTCGTGACCGTGGCTGTGTTCGTGTTCATGTTCGTGACAGTGGCCGCGATGATCTCTGTGATTGTGTCCGTGCGCGTGATCATGTGCATGATAGGCGGCCTGGGCCAGCTCATAATCCTCTTCAAAGGTTTCATCATGCCCGTGTTTGTGTCCGCCACCGTAAGCGCCATGTTCAGGATTGAACGGACAGTGAACAGCAGCGGTGTGAACGCCCAGGCGATGGAGCATATCCACCAGCACTGGATCATGGGCAAACTGCAGATGGTCCCTGGCAATTTCTATGGTGACATGCCGGTTACCCAGATGATAGGCGGCGCGAAGCAGATCCAGCGGCGTGTCTGCTGTCACCCGGATCAGATCTTCGTTCTGTGCATGAACGGTGATCAGTCCGCCATCATCAGCGACGAGTATGTCGCCTGGCAAGAGCAACTGGCCACGCTCGATGATCATGTTCACAGTCTCGCCATTATCCAGAATCAGTTGCTGTCTGCTGCGTCGACGTTGATCAAACGTCAGGTGCGCGCGCGGCGCGTTCTGCCATAGTGCAGGTGAAAGTGCGCTATTGCGAAGATTTTTTTTTACGGTGCGTAGCATGATCAATGTAATTTGGCGCAGGTCGCCGGAAGGTTGAAACAGAAAAAGGTTTAGTCTGTGAAGTAAGCAGGTCCTCAACGCAGTCAGTCTGCATGAGTTCGATCAGAACAGAAAATAGCGCTGCGCCATGGGCAGCGTCGTTGCAGGTTCGCAGCTTAACAATTGTCCATCGGCATAGACCTGATAGGTTTGTGGATCCACCCGGATATCGGGCAGCCAATCATTGAGCACCATATCGCGCTTGCCAATCTCTCTGCAGTTACTCACGGCACACAGTGTTTTGTTCAGACCCAATGCCGCGATAGCGGGGTTATGCATCCCTGCCTGCGATAAAAAGGTCAGAGAGGTCTTCAGTGCTCGACCGTAGGAGCCAAACATTTTTCTGTAGTGCACAGGCTGTGGGGTGGGTATGGATGCATTCGGATCACCCATCACGGCATGGGCAATCATGCCACCCTTGAGGATGAGTGAGGGTTTGACGCCGAAAAAAGCCGGTCGCCAAAGTACCAGATCTGCCAGTTTTCCCGATTCGACAGAACCGACCTTATGTGCAATTCCCTGTGCGATGGCAGGGTTGATGGTGTACTTCGCAATGTATCGTCTGACCCGATTGTTATCTGCAACGGCACTGTCGCCCGCCAGCGCGCCGCGCTGATTTTTCATTTTGTCTGCCGTCTGCCAGGTGCGCAGAATCACTTCTCCCACGCGGCCCATCGCCTGAGAATCAGAACTCATGATGGAAAATGCGCCCAGATCATGAAGAATATCTTCCGCTGCGATCGTCTCCCGGCGAATCCGGCTTTCGGCAAAGGCCAGGTCTTCTGCAATGGATGGATCCAGATGATGGCAGACCATCAGCATATCCAGATGTTCATCAATGGTGTTACTGGTAAATGGCATGGTGGGGTTGGTGGAGGCGGGCAGTACATTGGGTAAGCCAGCGGCGCGGATGATATCAGGTGCGTGGCCGCCGCCGGCGCCTTCCGTGTGAAAGGTGTGGATGGTGCGCCCCTTGAATGCGGCCAGGGTGGCCTCCACAAATCCCGATTCGTTCAGAGTGTCGCTATGAATAGCAACCTGGGTATCGGTCAGGTCAGCCACACTCAGGCAGGTATCAATGGCCTGCGGTGTGGTGCCCCAGTCCTCGTGCAGCTTCAGTCCAATAGCGCCGGCGTCGATCTGTTCCATGAGCGGTGCGGGGTCGCTGGCATTGCCTTTGCCGAGCAGGCCGATGTTCATGGGAAAAGCATCCGTGGCACCCAGCATGCTTTGGATATGCCATGGGCCGGGGGTGCAGGTGGTGGCAAAGGTGCCGGTTGCCGGTCCTGTGCCGCCGCCAATCATGGTTGTGATACCAGATGACAAGGCTTCTTCAATCTGCTGCGGACAAATGAAATGGATATGGGTATCGATTCCGCCGGCAGTGACAATAAAGCCTTCTCCGGCAATGATCTCGGTGCCTGGCCCAATCACAATCGTAATGCCGGGCTGGATATCGGGGTTGCCTGCTTTGCCGATACCAGAGATATGTCCGTTCTTGATGCCAATATCGGCTTTAACGATACCTATGACAGCGTCAATGATCAGCGCGTTCGTAATAACGGTATCCGCGCAGTCGGCACTGCAGCGCTGGCTTTGTCCCATACCGTCGCGAATGACCTTGCCTCCGCCAAATTTGACTTCTTCTCCGAAGAGGGTGAAGTCCCTTTCGACCTCCACGAACAAACCAGTGTCTGCCAGGCGCACTCGATCGGCGGCGCCGTTGGCAATGGTTGGTCCAAACATTTCGGCATAGGCCTGTCTTGAAATGTCTGTCATGACAAGGCTCCCATGACGCTTCCCGTAAAGCCGTAGACTCGCCGGTCGCCAGCAAGTGCGACCAGTTCGACAGTGCGTATCTGGCCAGGCTCAAAACGTACCGCTGTCCCCGCAATAATGTTCAGTCGATAGCCGCGTGCCGCGGCGCGATCAAACTGCAGTGCGCTGTTGGTTTCTGCAAAGTGGTAATGCGAACCCACCTGAATGGGCCGATCACCGGTATTGGTCACTTTAATCAGCTGCGTGTCGCGACCTGAGTTCAGTTCGATCTGGCCGTCGGCTGCGATAATTTCACCTGGAATCATGATTCTGCGTCCTTGATACTTACTGACCGGCAAACAGAAGCACCGCACCATAGGAGGCGATACCCACACCTGCGAGGCGGGCAGGCCATGCATGACGGCGAGTCAGAATGGATCCGGCCGTCATGCCAATGCAGTGGATAAGCAGTGTGCTGAACATGAAACCCACGACAAAGAGGGCAGCGTTACTCCCTTGCGGCAGTTCCATGCCGTGCGCTGCACCATGGAAAAAGGCAAAGAATGCGACCAGCGCAGTTCCCGCTGCCAGCGGCAGTTTCGCGGTGCCGGCCAGCAGCAGACCCAGCACCAAAAGAGATGTCATAATCAACGGCTCAACCAAAGGTACTTGCAGTCCTGCGATACCCAGCATCGCGCCGCCAAACAGAATCAGTGAAAAGCAAAGAGGAAGGGTGACTGCCCGTTTCAGATTGGGGTAGGCAAGAACGCTCCAGACGCCGACTGCCAGCATGGCAAGCAGATGGTCGGGGCCGGTTAAGGGGTGAAGAAATCCTTGGGTCAGCATGGACATGCCATCCGTATGGCCCGGATGGCCGGGATGCGCAAGCGCAGGCAGACTGACTGCCGACATTGCAATTGTCATGAGTAGAGATTTGATTCGACGCAGGGACGTAGGGTACATAAAAGTTCCTTTTGCAGAGTTTGGATGAAAAGCAGCAGATATTGCTCGGGCCGCCTAGATGATCGGATGGTGAACAGTGACCAGTTTTGTGCCATCGGGGAAGGTGGCTTCAATCTGGATATCCGGAATCATTTCCGGTACGCCTTCCATCACGTCATCCCGCGAGAGTACCTGTGTGCCTTCGTGCATGAGTTGAGCCACGGTTTTGCCGTCACGGGCACCTTCAAGCAGCGCGGCGCTGATCAGGGCAACGGATTCGGGATGATTCAGTTTGAGGCCTCTGCTTAAACGGCGCTCGGCAAGCAGTGCGGCCGTAAAGAGCATCAGCTTGTCTTTTTCTCTGGGAGTCAGATCCATGGTTATGTCCTTATTTCGTCTTGCCGGTTGGCGGCATCAGACGCGTTTTAATAAAATGAATGGGTAATATCAGGTAAATTTCCTGATCAGGACTTGAATGGTTTCGCAGCTTCATTCAGGTACTCCACAATCGCAATGGCGTTGCGGCTACACCAAGGTGCAGCGGCCTGAGGAATTGCCAGCACTCGATCATCAGCTGTCGCACCGGTTCAGCATACTTTCCAAGTATCCGTAGCAGGACGAGGCTCTGCGTATCATCCAGGGGTAGCTGACTGACTCCGGCCAGCAGCTCGCCGGTCCAGGGCAAACGGTCCGTCAGCGTTGCGAGATCGTCGGCAGCCAGCGTCGGGCCGACACTCCAGACCGTGGTCAGAATTGGCAGTGTGGCCAGTCCTGCCACACTGTGTCTGAGCGGATCAGAGGCATCGATGTGGCCGGCTTCGGTCCATACTCTTTTGCCGTCGTAAAAGAGGGCGGTATGCAGGTCCAGCGAGCCGGCCAGCCATGCATTTGCGGACTGAACGCTGCCCAATTGATAACAGTCCCAGCCTATCGCTGCTGCGCCGGCGGCCAGCATCACGGTAATGTGGCTTTGTGCCTGTGCTTCCTCGAAAAGCAGGTTCTCGCACGGGAGCCAGTCGAGCCTGGCATGGGCATGAATATTCAGATTCACATGCTGGCTTGCGCTTTTGCCATTCGCCTTGTACCAGCGGGTAGCACCGGGTGTACTCAGTGTGGCATGGGCGTTCTCATGCACATCAATATTAATGAAGAGTTCATCGCCACCGGCAATGCCTGATGGCGGATGCAATACCGTTGCATGACAAATGGATGGTCCCTCCGGATAGAGCGCTTTCTGTACCAATAACGGACCGCTGTGTCTGTTGTGAGTCAACGCAGTGCGCAATGGACTCTGTCGCGAGAATGCCAGGTCCAGAGAGGCGTGCCAGGTTTCGTCAGGTATGACCACTGTCATTTTCAGCCAGCTCCGATGCGTTATACGCTGATGTGGCGTTCAATACCGTCAGCTTCGATATTTTCGCCTTTGCCACTGGCAATGATGGCGCCGCGATTCATGACCAGATAGTCGTCCGCGATGGCCTTGACAAAGTCAAGATACTGTTCCACCAGCAGAATGGTAATGCCGTGGTCCGCAACCAGCATTTTCAATGTCTGACCGATGTGCTTGATAATATTTGGTTGTATTCCTTCTGTCGGTTCGTCGAGAATAAGCAGTTTGGGGTCTCCCATCAGTGCGCGTCCAATGGCCAATTGCTGTTGCTGACCACCGGAAAGATCACCGCCATTGCGATGTTCCATTTCCTTCAGAACGGGAAATAACTGATAGATAAAAGCGGGAACACCTTTGGGGGTCTTGCTTGCGGCTGCACCCACCAGAAGATTTTCTCTGACTGTCAGACGTGGAAAAATTTCTCGTCCTTGCGGCACGTAACCAATGCCTCTTGCGATGCGTTCGGCAGGACCGAAACGCGTGATGTCCGAACCACCGTAGATGATTTTTCCATTGCGGATGGGCACAACGCCAAGCAGACTGCGCAGCAGGGTGGTCTTGCCCGCGCCGTTGCGTCCGAGAAGGGCAGTCAGCGCATTCGCTTTTATTTCAAACGAAATATCACGCAGGATGTGACTGCCGCCATAGTATTGATTGATATTCTGTGCGCCAAGCAACATGGTATTCATTCCTTCAGTTAACGGCCAAGGTAGGATTCAATAACATCGGGATCCTGCTGAACCTGCTGCATGGTTCCCTGTGCCAGTACGCTGCCGGCCGCCAGCACGGTAACCACACCCTGGTCGCCTGCCAGGTTCGATACAAACCCCATATCGTGTTCTACCACCACAATGGAGCAGCTTCCGCGAATGCTGTGCAGTATCTCTGCCAGTTCTGCCGTTTCACGGTCGGTCATACCCGCTACCGGTTCATCCAGCAGTAACAAAGCGGGTTTCTGCATCAGCAGCATGCCTATTTCAAGCCGCTGTTTCTGACCGTGAGAAAGCTCGCCCGCCTGGCGGTACGCGACCTCTTCCAGTTTCATCAGGGTCAGGGTATCTGCGATGCGATCACGCACATCTGAATGAATACGCGTATGCAGGGCACGATGCCAGCGGCGATCTCCCGCATCGGCCAGGTACAGGTTTTCCCATACAGGCTGGCTTTCAAAAACCGAAGGCTTCTGGAATTTTCTGCCGATACCCATCTGTGCAATCTGTGGTTCCTGCAGGGTCAGCAGATCCAGTGTCTGACCCAGGAAAACGCGACCTTCGATATTGGCATTGCGATGTCCGGTTTTGCCGGTAATGACATCCATCAGTGTTGTCTTGCCGGCACCATTGGGTCCGATAATGCAGCGCAGCTCGCCTTCCTGAATATAAAGTGAGAGATCATTGATGGCGCGAAAGGCATCGAATCTGACAGTGAGATCTTCGATGTACAGCACAACGCCATGCGATGTGTCGATCTTTCCGGATTCCGCAAAGTGCGCCAGATGTGTCAGCGTTCCACCGGCACTGCCGGTCTGCAGATCCGTGTTGTTCAGTTCGTTCATACAGACTCCGTTACGACTGCTGGCGCGGCGGCGGACCGTGCATGCTCGCGTCGACGGCGTGCAAACAGTCCGACCAGCCCTTTGGGCATAAAGAGTGTGACCACTACAAACAGACCACCCAGTACATACAGCCAATACTCAGGCATGAAGACAGTAAAAAAGGTTTTGGCGCCATTAACCGTGAATACGCCCAGAATGCTGCCTATCAGTGAGCCACGTCCACCGACGGCAACCCAGATCACCATTTCGATGGAGTTGACCGGCGACATTTCACCCGGATTGATAATGCCTACCAGCGGCGCGTAAAGTGCACCCGCAATACCGCAAAGCACGGCCGACAGTGTCCAGATGGCAAGCTTGTAGTGCAGCGGATTGAAACCGATGAACATGACCCGGCTTTCGCTGTCGCGGATGGCTGTAATGACCTTGCCAAAACGCGAACGCATGATCCAGCGAACCAGGATAAAGACCATCACCAGCACGACAAAGCTGATCAGAAAGAGGACGGCACGGGTATTGGTTGCGGTGATCGAATAACCGGCAATTGAGTTGAAATCAGTAAAGCCGTTATTGCCGCCGAAGCCGGTCTCATTCCTAAAGAAAAGGAGCATGGCCGCGTAGGTCACAGCCTGCGTCATGATGGAGAAATACACCCCTTTGATTCGCGACCGGAAGGCAAAGTAGCCAAAGACAAATGCCACAATGCCGGGTACCAGGAGCGCCAGGATCAGCGCCCAGGAAAGGGTATCGGTGCCTGCCCAGTACCATGGCAATTCGGTCCAGTTCAACAGAAACGTGAAGGCGGGCAGACCTGCGGTTTCCTGACCCGGTGCAGGGGCCTGAACCAGATACATGCTCATCGCGTAGCCACCAAGGGCAAAGTAAAGACCGTGTCCCAGACTGAGAATGCCACAGTAGCCCCAAACCAGATTGAGCGACATGGCTACAATCGCGTAACAGAGCATCTTGCCTATGAGCGTCAGCGTGTAATCGCTGATGTGCAGCGCGCTGTCGGGGGAAGTCCATTGGGTGCCAAGCAGCACCAGAAAAATGACGGCGAACACGACGAAACCAAGAGTCAGCCAGCCCTGACGCGTAAAGAGCGGGGCGCGTTCAGGAATGGTCAGTGTGAAAGGTGTTGTACTCATATCAATGCTCCGCGGCGCTACGGCCTTTCTGGGCGAACAGCCCCTGGGGTCGTTTCTGGATGAAGGCGACGATCAGCAACAGGATGACGATTTTGATCAGCACTGCGCCCATCAGCGGTTCACCGAGTTTGCTGACAACGCCCAGGCCGAATGCGCTGGTAACTGTACCTATCAGCTGGCCGACACCGCCCAGAACCACTGCCATAAAAGAGTCAATCAGATAAACCTGACCCAGATCCGGCCCGACATTGCCAATCTGAGAGAGGGCTACACCGCCCAGCCCGGCAATGCCGGCACCGAGGGCGAAGGCATAGGCATCTACCTTGCGGGTGCGTATGCCTACGCAGGACGCCATGGTGCGATTCTGTGTGCAGGCGCGAATGAAGAGTCCGAGCCGTGTACGGTTCAGGACCAGATACAGTGCAATCACAACGGCAATGGAAAAGCCGAGAATGATGAGACGGTTGTATGGAACGGTAAATCCCGGAAGCCACTGAGCCATGGGAGCGAAGGAGCCGCTCATCCAGACCGGATTGGCAACATCCACATTCTGCGCACCGAAAATCAGCCGGACTGTCTGCATCATCAGCAGACTGACGCCAAATGTCGCCAGCAGGCTTTCCAGGGGCCGGCCATAAAGATGACGAATGATCAGCCACTCGATCAGAATGCCAACCAGGGCAGCCAGCAGAAAAGCAACGGGCAGGGCAGCAATCAGGTAATAGTCAAACCACTGCGGCAGCCAGGCCTGAAAGGCGCGTTGCGTCAGATAGGTGGCGTAGGCTCCCAGCATCAGGAACTCGCCATGCGCCATATTGATGACGCCGATCAGGCCATAAATGACGGCCAGTCCCAGTGCCGTAAGTACCAGAACACTGCCCAGACTCAGGCCAGTAAAGGCGTTATTGGCCAGCGCCGCATTACGTTGCCGTCCTTCAATGCGAGACAAGGAGTCGCGGGCGGCCACGGCCAGTTCGTCCTGCGGATTTTCAGCCTGCTGTGCGATGTCATTCAGGACCGTTTTTGCGTAGGCAAGATTGACGTTGCCCAGCGCATTGACGGCCTGCACTCTGAGCGCTGTCGGTGTCTCGCTATCTGCCGCCGTGGCAAGGGTGTGCAGAACGCTCAGCCGTGCCTTCAGACCGGGATCCGTTTCAACAGCGAGGGCTTGGTCCAGCTGCTCCCGGGAAAGGCTTTCCGGCCGATTTTGCAGGTTTTCAATGGCCATGCGTCGCGTTGGCACATCTTCGGCAAACAGGCTCATGGAGGCGAGTGCGTTCTGTATCAGACGCCGCAGGGCGTTATTGAGCACGGGTTGGCGCGCCTGTTGAATATCTGCATTTACCGTCTCACCGGTTTCCGCGTCACTCAGACCCTGAGCGGATTTGATGACGACTCTTCCATCCGGAAGGCCATACAGGTTTGCCTGTGAGAGACTTTGCAGTATCGGTCGGACATGTACAGGATCGGCCTCAGCCAGCTTCTCGATGGCTGCCTTGCGTTCGGCGAAGGAGCCCGAAATCAGGCCCTTTAGCTCAGCTTGCGGCATACCGGCAGCCCATGCGGTTGTTGCACAGGCCAGAAGCATACCGATACAAAGCGCCAGGGTAGCGGGCCAGTATTTCTGCAGAGTTCCAGAGATTGTCATTCGGAAAATACCAATATTACAGATGAAAATTACGGATGAAATTATTGGGGCGGCCGGGCACGCTGGCACCAGCCGCCTGCCAATCACTTCACTTCGTCAGGTTTCTTTTCGTTTCCTGCAATGAACGGACTCCAGGGTTGCGCGCGCACGGGTTTCTCGGTCTTCCATACGATATCGAACTGACCATCAGGACGAATTTCTCCGACCATTACAGGCTTGTACAAGTGATGGTTGCTGCCCATCTCCATGTCAAATCCATTTGGCGCTGCAACTTTCTGGCCGATCATGGCGGCACGCACCGCATCTACGTCAGTCTTGCCGGCCTTCTCAACAGCGGCTTTCCACATTTTCAGGCCGACCACGGTGGCCTCCATGGGATCGTTTGTCAGCGGTTTGTCTGCGCCTGGCAGTTTCTTTGCTGCGGCGTAATCCGCCCATTGTTTTTTGAAGCTCGTGTTGACTGGATTGTCCAGGGACATAAAGTAGTTCCAGGCCGCCAGATGCCCAACAAGAGGTTTGGTATCAATGCCTCGCAGCTCTTCTTCGCCTACCGAAAATGCCACGACAGGCGTATCGATGGCCTTGATTCCGGCGTTACCCAGCTCTTTATAGAACGGCACGTTGGAATCGCCATTGATGGTAGAAATCACCGCTGCCTTGCCACCCGCTGCAAATTTTTTGATGTCGTTCACAATCGTCTGATAGTCGCTGTGTCCGAAGGGTGTGTAGACTTCCTGAATATCACTGTCTGCCACGCCTTTGCTGTGCAGATAGCCGCGCAGAATTTTATTTGTGGTACGTGGGTAGACGTAATCGGTACCCAGAAGAAAGAAACGTTTGTAGCCACCGCCTTCTTCACTCATCAGATACTCGACGGCCGGAATGGCCTGCTGATTGGGGGCCGCTCCCGTGTAGAAAATATTCCGGGACATTTCTTCACCCTCATACTGAACCGGGTAAAAGAGCAGGCCATTGAGTTCTTCAAAAACGGGCAGTACTGACTTACGCGATACCGACGTCCAGCATCCGAAAACCGCAGCCACTTTTTCCTGACTCAGCAATTCGCGAGCCTTTTCTGCAAAGAGCGGCCAGTTGGATGCCGGATCAACGACAACCGCTTCCACCTTGCGACCAAGAATGCCACCGTCTTTATTGATGGCATCGATTTCCATGAGTGCAACGTTTTTGAGGACGGTTTCAGAAATGGCCATGGTCCCGGAAAGAGAATGCAGAATGCCAACCTTGATCGGCGGCTTGGAGGGATCGATCTGTCCCTGTGCCCAGCTGTTTGTGGCCGCGCCAGAGCCAAAAGCGAGAGCCAGACTGCATACCAGGGATTTAAGAACACTGCGACGATTCATTTGTTTGCTCCGGAAAGAAGTAAGAGGGCGTAAACAGGTAACCACTGCGGTTAAAGCAATAGTCGTGCCAGGTTCAAATGTCGGTGTATCGGCGTGCGGATATACACAGGCACCGCGGCTGTGCATACATTGATTTACGGGCAATGATGTCTGTGATTTTTTTACTGTAAAGGTGGCATGCTGCGTTCACCGATGTGCGCCATGCTGCCAAAGCGCTCATCTATTTTTTCAGACGCATCGTTCAGGTGCATGAGTGCTTCAATGCAAGGCTCTGACGCACAAATGCGTGCATGTTGGCTGCACAGAGGAAAAAGATGAATGCCAAGCCATCAAAGGGTGGGGCATGCATAAGAGGGGGAAAGAAAAAGGCTCACCGGTGATGGTGAGCCTTGTTGTTTTCATCAACGCTATGTTGAGAGACTATCGGTTTTTACCGCGCTTGAAGATCAGATAATCAAAGATAAAACCGGCGAAAACGGCAATTGTGGCAACGGCTGCCCATGATGTATCGCTCAGGACGCCCTGGAACGTAAACACATACGCGGCGGTACCAAAAATCATGCCGAACACGGCGCGAATTACCATATAGGCCCAGTTTTCGTCTTCCAGCTTGCACGAACCGTCTAATCGCGTAAAGCGCAGATGTTCGTGATCGAAAAAGCAACTGGCTACCGAGAGCAGGGAGCCGATGGCACCGAAAAACATGGCAGAGAAACTGACCGACCAGGTAATCAGCGCGGTAAAGAGCCCAAAAATAATCAGGCCGATAACGAAACCGCCGTTGCTGAACAGGGATTTGCCAGGCGGCTTGCCGGCGGCGCTGCCTGCAGGTCTGGCCTGAGCCGGGTCGGATGGATGGCTCCCCAGGTGGTCCTGGTCGGGCTCGTGAATGGGGTCGGTCATTGTAAACTCCTTCTGATTGCTGGTGTAACGGTAACCCCTGAATCGGCAGCTGCCTGCCATTATGATTGGATGCGGGGCGATCGTGAAATTCCAGCCTGGATTCTGTTCGCGTCAGGCTGCAAACACATGAAGTAAAAATATACCAAAATTCCCTCTGGTGTGGCACCCATAATTTTTTCTCATCTCCTTCCGGGAACATGTTTTTTTGATTTTTCGGTAGAATATGGGGTTATTCTTAAATTATTTGATAAGTAAGGTCTACGAATGCAGCCAACGGTTGAAACTCTAGAAGGTCTGGAACGCAAGGTTAATCTGGTCATTTCCATTGACGAAGTCGAAAAAGAAGTCAAATCCCAGCTTCAGCGTGTTGCCCGCACGGCAAAAGTACAGGGTTTTCGTCCTGGTAAGGCGCCTGTTTCCGTGATTGAGCGCAGTCACGGCCCTGGCGTTCGTTACGACGTTATCAATCAGAAAGTGGGTCAGCTCTTTGATCAGGCCGTTCGCGATGCGAAACTGCGTGTTGCCGGTGCGCCTTCCATTGAACCCAGCGAAGAAGAGTCCAAAGACGGACAGCTTAATTTCGCGGCAAAATTCGAAGTCTATCCCGAAGTCACCGTACCTGATCTGTCCGCGCTGGAAGTGACACGCTTTAACGCAGACGTCGGCGAAAAAGAAGTCAACAACACAATCGACATCCTTCGCAAGCAGCGCGCAACTTTCAGCGCCGATGCAGAACGCGCCGCGCAGAAAGATGACCGTGTTACGGTCGATTTCGTCGGTAAAATCGATGGCGTGGAATTCGAAGGCGGAAAAGCAGAAGACTTTCCGTTCCAGCTGGGACAGGGTCGCATGCTGCCCGAGTTTGAAGAAGCCGCAACGGGCCTGAAAGCCGGTGAAAGCAAAACATTCTCTCTCACTTTCCCTGAAGACTATCCTGGCAAGGAAGTGGCAGGCAAAACGGCCGAATTCACCATTACAGCCAAGGAAGTGGCTGTTCCTGTTCTGCCCGAAGTTGACGCCGAGTTCGCCAAATCCCTGGGTCAGGCAGAAGGCGATACCGAAAAACTGCTGGCCGAAGTACGCAGCAATATTGAACGCGAAGTGAAAAACCGCACTCAGGCGCGCACCAAAAACAGCGTCATGGACGCCCTGGCCAAATCTGCAGAATTTGCCGTTCCCAAATCACTGGTTGATAACGACGTGCAAAGCCGGATCGCTGCTGCCCGTGAAGATCTGAAACAACGTGGTATGCCGAATGCCGACACCATGGACATTCCTGCCGATGCGTTCAAATCCGACTCCGAGCGTCGTGTCCGCCTGGGCCTGATCGTGGCTGAGCTGGTCGATAGCGCCAAACTGCAGGTCACACCAGAGCAGGTACGCAGCCGGATCGAAGAGTTCGCGCAGAACTACGAAAAACCTGAGCAGGTTATTACGTATTATCTGACTGATCGTCAGCGTCGTGCAGAAATTGAATCCGTGGTCCTTGAAGATAACGTTGTTGACCATATCTTATCCAAGGCCAAGGTAACGGATGAAACCGTACCTTTTGAAGAATTAATGGGAACTGTATAACATGAATCGTTTTACCGACTTTTACGCGTCCATGCATGGGGATGAATCCGTTCGCCCTTCGGCGCTCGGCTATATTCCAATGGTTATCGAGCAATCCGGTCGCGGAGAGCGGTCTTACGACATTTATTCCCGTCTGCTCAAAGAGCGCGTGGTCTTTCTGGTCGGACAGGTAAACGACCAGACAGCCAATCTTATCGTTGCCCAGCTGCTGTTTCTTGAATCGGAAAACCCCGACAAGGACATCTCGCTGTACATCAATTCTCCCGGCGGTGCCGTTTACGCCGGTTTGGGAATTTACGATACGATGCAGTTCATCAAACCTGACGTGTCTACCTTGTGCACGGGATTTGCAGCCAGCATGGGTGCGTTTCTGCTGAGTTCAGGTGCCAAGGGCAAACGCTTCAGTCTGCCCAATTCACGCATCATGATTCACCAGCCACTGGGCGGTGCACAGGGTCAGGCCACAGATATCGAAATCCAGGCCAAAGAGATCCTCAGCCTGCGTGAGCGTCTGAACCAGATTCTTGCCAATAACACCGGGCAGCCTATCGAGCGTATTCGCGAACACACTGAACGCGATAACTATATGGCCGCAGAAGATGCCCAGGTTTACGGATTAATTGATAAAGTTCTGGCCTCGCGGGCAGACGCCGCATAGTATTTGATATACTGTTTTCAAAGGTTTCGTTCAGGTCGGCCTTTTAACGAGGGTCGACCTGTTTTTATCGGATTAATCAAAATATAGATATGGCAGATAAACCAAGTTCTACTGACGGCAAAAACCTGCATTGTTCGTTCTGCAACAAGCATCAGAACGAGGTGAAAAAGCTGATTTCCGGTCCGGGCAATATTTTTATTTGTGATGAATGTATTGAGCTGTGCAATGAAATCATTCATGACAGCGCCCAGGATGAGGCGCGCGAAGCCATCAAGACAGAATTGCCTTCCCCATCTGAAATCAAGTCATTTCTTGATCAGTATGTGATTGGACAGGATCAGCCTAAACGAAATCTTGCCGTAGCGGTCTATAACCACTACAAGCGAATTCGTCACAGCGACCTGAATGCAAAAGACGATATTGAGCTGGCTAAAAGTAATATCCTGCTCATCGGCCCGACGGGTTCCGGCAAGACGCTGCTCGCCCAGACGCTTGCGCGCATGCTGGATGTGCCATTTGTGATGGCAGATGCCACCACGCTGACAGAAGCCGGATATGTGGGTGAAGACGTCGAGAATATCGTGCAGAAATTGCTGCAAAACTGCAATTACGACGTCGACAAGGCGCAGCGCGCCATTGTTTATATCGACGAAATCGACAAAATTTCCCGCAAATCCGATAACCCTTCCATTACCAGGGATGTATCCGGAGAAGGCGTGCAGCAGGCACTGCTCAAACTCATCGAAGGCACAGTGGCTTCGGTTCCGCCGCAAGGGGGCCGCAAGCATCCTAACCAGGACTTCGTCCAGGTGGATACCACCAATATTCTGTTTATCGTTGGTGGCGCATTTGACGGGCTGGACAAGGTCATCCGGAATCGTACAGAAAAATCCGGCATTGGATTCGGTGCCTCAGTACAGGGTAAATCGGCAAAAGGCGTCGGTGAAGTATTTGCCGATGTAGAGCCGGAAGATATCATCAAGTTCGGTCTGATTCCCGAGCTGGTCGGTCGTCTGCCCGTGGTGGCAACGCTCGAAGAGCTGGACGAAGCGGCACTGATCACTATTCTGACTGAACCCAAGAATGCACTGGTCAAGCAATACCAGAAGCTTTTTGCCATGGAAAACGTGGAACTGGAAGTCAGACCGGCAGCATTGGCAGCGATTGCACGCAAGGCGCTGAAGCGCAAAACGGGTGCGCGCGGTTTGCGTTCCATCCTGGAAGCCTCTCTGATGGATACCATGTTTGATCTGCCATCTCAGCAGAATGTGGTCAAAGTTGTTCTGGATGAGTCGTCCATTGAAGGATCCGGACCGCCCATGCTCGTCTACGCTGAAGAAAAGGACGCCGCTGCGGCGGGTGGCAAAGAAAAAAAGCTTAAAGATGCTGCAGCCTGAAGGGCTCAGGTCTCGCCTGGTCAGTGCGCAGCAGGAATAAGTCCAGAAAATCATCAGCTTATCGGACTTTCCTGAAGCGCTCTGCGTAAAACCGCCGGTATTTATGCCAGGCGACCTTGAAATTGCCCCCTGGTGGCTCCATCTACAGCTTAATTACTGTAGAAGCACAACGTTTTTCAAGGAATCCGCTTATGTCAGCGAGTCAGATTTTGCCGGCAGAATCAACCGAACTGCCTTTGTTGCCACTCCGCGACGTGGTAGTTTTCCCCCACATGGTCATTCCGCTATTTGTCGGAAGGCACCGTTCCATTCGCGCACTTGAACTGGCGATGGAAAAAGACAAGCAGATCATGCTTGTTGCACAAAAATCCGCAAGCAAAGATGAGCCCGGCCCTGACGATATGTATGATATCGGCTGCGTCGCCTCTATCCTGCAAATGCTTAAGCTCCCCGATGGCACGGTCAAGGTGCTGGTCGAGGGTCAGCAGCGTGCACGTGTAGAAAAAGTCATTGAAACTGAATCGCACTTTTCTGCACAGATTCTTCCCATTGCGCAAAACGATACGCGTAATTCGGAAGTTGAAGCCCTGCGTCGCAC
This sequence comes from Pseudomonadota bacterium, assembly GCA_023387815.1. Lineage (GTDB taxonomy): Bacteria > Pseudomonadota > Gammaproteobacteria > Burkholderiales > Burkholderiaceae_B > Advenella. The sequence continues at coordinate 156,129 of JAEWHK010000039.1, read as the reverse complement.
CATCATTGCCCAGTTCGACCAGTACGTCAAACTGAACAAGAAAATTCCACCTGAAATTCTCAGTTCGCTCAACAGCATCGAAGAAGTGAGCCGGCTTGCCGACACCATTTCTTCTCATCTTCCGCTCAAACTGGAGCAGAAGCAGAAATTGCTGGAAGAGCTGGATGCGTCCGGTCGTCTTGAAGCATTACTGGCGCAGATCGAAACCGAAATCGATATTCTGCAGGTGGAAAAGCGCATTCGTGGCCGTGTCAAGAAACAGATGGAAAAAAGCCAGCGCGATTACTATCTGAATGAGCAGGTCAAGGCCATCCAGAAAGAACTCGGTGAAGGTGAAGAGGGCGCTGATATCGAAGAGCTCGAGAAGAAAATCGATGCTGCCCAGCTGCCCAAGGAAGCGCGCAAGAAAGTGGACAGCGAGCTGAAAAAACTCAAACTGATGTCACCCATGTCCGCCGAAGCCACCGTGGTGCGCAATTATATTGACACCGTGATCGGCCTGCCCTGGAAGAAAAAAAGCCGTATCAACAATTCGCTGGCCAACGCCCAGAAAGTACTGGACGATGATCATTACGGCCTGGAAAAAGTCAAGGAACGCATTCTTGAGTACCTGGCTGTGCAGCAGCGCGTCGATAAGGTCAAGGCACCTATACTGTGTCTGGTTGGCCCTCCAGGTGTGGGTAAAACTTCGCTGGGTCAGTCCATTGCGCGGGCAACCAACCGTAAATTCACGCGCATGGCGTTAGGTGGTGTGCGTGACGAGGCAGAAATTCGCGGTCACCGTCGTACGTATATCGGCGCCTTGCCGGGCAAAATTCTGCAGAACATGAATCGGGTAGCCGTTCGTAATCCGCTGTTCCTGCTGGATGAGATTGACAAACTGGGCATGGATTTCCGTGGTGATCCGGCCTCTGCCTTGCTTGAGGTGCTGGATCCCGAACAGAACCATACCTTCCAGGATCATTACGTTGAAGTGGATTACGATCTGTCTGACGTCATGTTCGTGGCAACCAGCAACACCCTGAATATTCCGCCCGCTTTGCTGGACCGGATGGAAGTGATTCGTCTGTCAGGCTATACCGAAGACGAGAAAGTGCATATCGCCATGGATCATCTGCTGCCCAAGCTCATGAAAAATAATGGTGTGCGCGACGGTGAGCTGGTTGTAGAAGAGTCTGCGCTGCGGGATATTGTTCGCTACTACACTCGCGAAGCCGGGGTGCGTGCACTTGAACGCGAAGTCAGCAAAATTTGCCGTAAAGTCATCAAGGAACTGCTGAGCAATACGGTATCGAACGCCAAATCTACGGGTAAAGGCAAAGCGGCAGCCACGGAAGCAGTCCATGTGACAGCAGACAATCTGAGCCATTATCTGGGCGTGCGTAAGTACTCCTTCGGTATGGCAGAGAAGGAAAATCAGATTGGTCAGGTAACGGGTCTGGCCTGGACCGAAGTGGGCGGTGATCTGCTGACCATTGAGGTCGCAGTGGTCAATGGCAAGGGCAATATTCAGCACACCGGTCTTTTGGGCGATGTCATGAAAGAGTCCATGCAGGCGGCACGCACGGTGGTGCGCTCACGTGCACACAAGCTGGGCTTTGCCGACAGCATCTTCGAGAAAAAGGATATCCATATCCATGTTCCCGAAGGTGCGACACCGAAAGATGGTCCTTCTGCCGGTATTGCAATTACGACAGCGCTGGTTTCTGCGCTTTCCGGAATACCTGTGAGAGCCGACGTAGCCATGACAGGGGAAATTACCCTGCGTGGTGAGGTGCTGGCAATTGGCGGTCTGAAGGAAAAACTGCTGGCAGCGCATCGTGGCGGAATCAAAACGGTGCTGATCCCTGAAGAAAACGTCAAGGATCTGACCGAGATTCCGGACAACGTGAAAAATCACCTGGAGATCATTCCGGTGAAATGGATTGATCGCGTGCTGGAAATTGCGCTGGAAAGTCCGCTCACGCCGCTGTCTGACGCAGAAATAGCCAAACTGGCAGAAGAAGCAGCATTGGCTGCATCCAAACCGGCAGCCGACAACAGTGCGAAATCAGTCAAGCACTGATTGATGTTGAATGACGAAAAGCCCGGAAATTCCGGGCTTTTCGTTTTGCAGACCAAATGATGAATCGGCTGTCTGCACTTAAATACGGCCTGAGCGTAAATGAGTCTGAACGTGATAAATGTCCAAATCAATCTGCGTGTATGGTGCGACCAGAACTGAATCTGGTCGCTAATATTAGTAACGCCTTAGAATCCCAGATCCCTTTGCAATTGCGCTTTCTGGCGCCTGAGTTCTTCCAGTCTTCGCTGCTCCTCACTATTGCCTCCCTGATTGGAAGGAGAGGGGAACGCGCTGGATGGATCGCTCTGATTGCTGTTCTGGTTACTGTTCTGAATGCCGGTATTGGCGTCTCCTGAGCTGGCTGGCGCAGGGAAATCAGAGACGGGAGCGGGAAAACTATCGGATATATCGCCATTGCCCGAGCCGGAATCCGTCGCATTGTACATATCCTGGTCGGAGCGCGATGGTGGGGGTACGCCCTCAGCCCGTGGCGGCGCTGTGGGAACGGGTGGAATCACTGCTCGCAGATCCGGATTGCTGCGGGTTGCAGGCGGAGCAGAACCATTTGCGACACCCGGCGTAAAACTGTTGTCTGAAGGTGCACTTCCCGTCGATCCGGAGTTGTCTTGCTGTTGCGTCGTTGCAGGTGCAGAGCGGCCGGAAGTCGAACTGGATGAGCCACTTTCCGTCGTGCTGCGTCCTGATTGCGTAGTTCCCGAAACGTTGCCAGGTGTTGGCGTGGTGGAGGAGGCGGAACCAGAGGTCGTGGAGGAGCCGGATGACGAACCCGTATCAGATGATGAGTCTGCCGAGGCTTGGCCCGTGTTTGCCTGGGAACCTGACGCAGCGGGTGCCGCATTGCTGCGAGTCGGGTCGTTGGTTTGATCGAAAGCGGCATCTGCCTGCTTTTTGTCCTCAGTTCCTTGCGCCGCATCTTGTGTTGTACCGTCAGCTGCTGTTGGCGTTGCAGGCTGGGTGGCATCTGGTGTGGCTCCTTCAATCTGCCCGCTGACCGTATTGGCGCCTGCGCCATCGGCGGCACTGCGGTTTACTGGATTGCGCGTAAATGCATCATAGACAGACGTGCCGATGAAGATGAACACGACAATGGCAACGATGGTCAGAATAAGATTGTAAAAAAGCGTTTTGGACATAGGTTTCGCAAATAGATCGGGTTCAGGTTTGGCCGTCAGTGGCGGCTTTCGTGTCTTTACCGTGCAGAAGGGCCTGTTGGGTGCAGAAGGCCCGCTACCTTCAGGGTGACGGGTTTTGCCGACGATAGGGTACAGTCATAGTATATATTGGACTGGCCCAGGTCAAAATCAGTTGAACAGGCTTTTGCCGAAATTGGATATGTCGTCAAAAAATCGCTCTATGGTGTTGACGTTCATATCGGCGGTACTTGCGCCCAGAATAATGATTTTTGACTGCTGAACCGAGGGTTCAACGGGCTGCATGGCGCCAGGCGTTGCGGCAGCGCTCGCTCCTGTGACATAGGCCAGACGGGAACGGTCAATTCCGCGTGTAGTGAGTGCTTTCATGATGGATAACGCACGCACCTCCTGCAGCTCCTGATTGTACTGGGCAGAACCGGTATTATCTGAAACCGAGTCGATAAGTGCCTTGCGTTCGGGTTTGTCGCGCAGCAGTTTGCTGACCCGATCAAAAAAAGGTGCCGATTCCGGCTGCAGCGTTGCCGTACCGGGTTCAAACAGGTTGCTGTCGCTGGAACTGATGGCAACGCCGCGCGGATCCTGAGTGATCTGCAGACCGGCCCGGTCATTCCCGTTCATTCCTGCGCAGGCAGTGAGAAATCCAAGTACCAATACAACAAGCGAAACACGCAGGGCGCGAAAATTCATGATAGCTACTCCGTAATTTGTTTCAGTGTGCCAGAGGCCGGCCCGGCTCACAAGCCGGATTTTCCGTCCTAACACCAGCTGCAACAGATATTTGCAGGCTGAAACCGGTATTTTTACCATAATTGTTTGTTCACCGGATCCGCTATGCCGATTGCCATTTCTGCCATTGTGGAAACTGGCCATTGATTTTTCGGAAATTGCAACCATTTATTGGTTATCGGGAAACGACTGGTGTAAAATCGTGAGGTATTCTAAAAAGGTGAGTCTGTTTTTCATGATGTCCGAAGCTTCACGAACCCAAAGCCTGACCCCGCCCGATACGTGTATCGGTCTGCCAGCGCGCTCGTGATTCTTAACCCAGCTATTTTCAGAAGAACAGCGGACGCGACTTGGTGAAGTCGCGTTTTTTTTATTCAATTCAAGGCCACAGCATGTTTCAAATTACTTTACCCGATGGTTCCAAGCGTGATTTTTCCCAACCTGTACAGGTAGGTGAAATCGCAACTACCATCGCGCCCAGCCTGGGCAAGGCGGCGCTGGCAGGTAAAGTAACATTCAACGGCGCTGAGCCGCGTCTGGTCGACACTTCATTCGTTATTGACAGCGATGCCGAGTTGTCAATTGTGACAGCCAAAGACGCAGACGGCCTGGATATTATCCGCCATTCCACCGCTCACCTGCTGGCCTACGCGGTCAAATCCCTGTTTCCCGATGCTCAGGTAACCATTGGTCCGGTCATCGATAACGGGTTTTACTACGATTTCTCGTACAAGCGTCCCTTCACTCCCGAAGATCTGGAAGCAATCGAGAAAAAGATGGCAGAACTGGCCAAAAAAGACGAGAAAGTCGTGCGCGAGGAATGGTCTCGCGACGATGCAGTCGCTTTTTTCCGGGAGCAGGGCGAAGACTATAAAGCAGAAATCATCGCTTCCATCCCTCAGGATCAGCAGATTTCCCTATATCGCGAAGGGGATTTTGTCGATCTCTGTCGTGGCCCGCACGTGCCTTCTACAGGAAAACTCAAGGTCTTCAAACTCATGAAAGTGGCCGGCGCATACTGGCGCGGAGACAGCAATAACGAAATGCTGCAACGCGTTTACGGTACTGCGTGGGCCACCAAAGAAGAGCAGGCCAGATACCTGACCATGCTTGAAGAGGCCGAAAAGCGCGACCATCGCAAGCTGGGACGTGAACTTGACCTGTTCCACTTTCAGGACGAAGCTCCTGGCCTGATCTTCTGGCACCCCAAAGGCTGGCAGATCTGGCAGCAGGTAGAACAGTATATGCGTGATGTCTACCGTGAAAACGGCTATCAGGAAGTCAAGGCACCCCAGATTCTTGATCTGAGCCTCTGGAAGAAAACCGGCCATTGGGACAACTACAAAGAGAATATGTTCACGACCGAGTCCGAAAATCGTGTATACGGGCTCAAACCTATGAATTGCCCGGGTCATGTTCAGATTTACAACGCCGGCCTGCACTCATACAGAGAGCTGCCCATCCGTTACGGTGAATTCGGACAATGTCACCGGAACGAGCCTTCCGGGTCGCTGCACGGTATGATGCGCGTGCGCGGTTTTACCCAGGACGATGGCCATATTTTCTGTACCGAAGACCAGATGCTAAAAGAGTGTGCCGAATTCACAACACTTTTGCAGAAAGTCTACCGGGATTTCGGCTTTGACGAAGTGCTGTACAAAGTCGCTACGCGGCCGGAAAAACGCATCGGCGACGATGCCGTCTGGGACAAGGCTGAGCATGCGCTCATGGAAAGCCTGCGCAGCTCCGGCTGTGAGTTTGAAATCTCTCCCGGAGAAGGGGCATTTTATGGTCCCAAGATTGAATATACGCTCAAGGACGCGATTGGTCGCCACTGGCAGTGCGGCACTATACAGGTAGACTTTTCAATGCCTGCGCGGCTTGGGGCGGAGTTTGTCGATGCCAATGACCAGCGTAAAACCCCTGTGATGCTTCACCGGGCCATTCTGGGGTCACTGGAGCGGTTTATCGGCATGCTCATCGAAAACCATGCCGGCGCCATGCCGCCATGGCTGGCGCCGGAACAGGTGGTGGTCTGTACCATTTCCGAAACCTTTTCCGAGTACGCCACACAGGTTGTCAAAGAATTGAAAAAACACGGTTTTCGTGCTTCCGCAGATTTGCGCGGTGAAAAAATCACCCGTAAAATCAGGGAGAACAGTATGCAGAAGGTTCCCTACATTCTCGTTGTTGGCGAGAAAGAGCGTGACAGCGGCGCAGTCGCTGTGCGCGCGCGCGGCAATCTGGATCTGGGGACCATGTCTGTCAATGCATTTATAGAGCGCCTGACTCAGGACGTGTCAACACGTCGCGACGTCACGGCATAGTTCATTTATTTCAGGAGATCTTAACATCGCAACCGAAAAAACCAATCGTATCAACGCTGAAATTCGCATACCGGAAGTCCGGCTTATCGGCGTTGATGGCGAGCAACTGGGTATTGTCAAAACAGCCGAAGCCCTGCGTCAGGCAGAGCAGGAAGGCGTGGATTTAGTAGAAATTGCTCCCAACGCAGAACCCCCTGTCTGCCGAATCATGGATTACGGCAAGTTCAAGTATCAGGAGCAGAAGCGCCAACAGGAAGCCAAAGCCAAACAGAAAATTGTCCAGGTCAAGGAAGTCAAATTCCGCCCGGCAACCGATGAAGGCGATTACCAGGTCAAACTGCGCAACCTGCGTCGTTTCATTGAAGACGGCGACAAGGCCAAAGTCACACTTCGTTTCCGTGGCCGTGAAATGGCTCATCAGGAACTTGGCATGCGCGTACTGGAACGGGTTCGTGACGATATGGGCGAATTGGTACAGGTTGAAGCCATGCCCAAGCTCGAAGGTCGTCAGATGGTAATGGTTCTGGCACCAAAACGTAAAGCTGCTGCCGCTGGCGGCAAGGCAGACAACAAGTAATCACGGGTCGCATCGCGGCGCCGTTGTTCATGTGGGATGTAAGAAGATGCATGTACTATTTATCATAGATCCACTGCCTTTGCTGAAGGCATACAAGGACAGCTCGGTTGCCATGATGCGCGCGCTGCAGAAGCGTGGCCACGACATCAGCGTTGCGCTGCAATCCGATCTGTATGTCGATCTGGGTCGGGTAAAGGTACATGCGCAGAAAATCCGGCTGGATCCGGAGGCAGATTTGCATGCCCACGATTGGTGGACAGATTCCGGAGAGCCGGTAGACACCGAAATGAACACGTTTGACGCGGTAGTGATGCGCAAGGATCCCCCGTTTGACATGGAGTATTTGTATTCAACTCATCTGCTGGAAGCCGCTGAGCAGCAGGGTGCAAAGGTATTCAATTCAGGCAGGGCAATACGCAATCACCCCGAAAAACTGGCCATTACCGAATTTTCGGAGTTTACAGCGCCTACGCTGATCACGCGTACCATGTCGCGCCTCAAAGCCTTCCATGCAGAGCACGGTGACATTATCGTCAAACCGCTGGATGGCATGGGTGGTACGGGTATTTTCAGGATTACGAAATCGGATCCCAACGTCAACGCCATTCTGGAAACACTGACGGTTGATCAGACGCAGACCATCATGGCCCAGAAATATATTCCCGAAATCGTAGAGGGCGACAAACGTATTCTGCTGATTGATGGCGTACCTGTCCCTTACGCGCTGGCGCGAATTCCCCTTGCAGGAGAGACGCGTGGCAACCTGGCAGCCGGCGGTCGGGGTGTTGCCCGCAAATTGTCCGACAGCGACCTTGCCATTGCCAACCGCATCGGGCCCATTTTGCGCGAACGCGGACTGCTTTTGGTGGGACTGGACGTCATTGGTAAGTACGTGACCGAGATCAATGTCACAAGTCCTACCTGCTTTGTTGAAATCACGGAGCAAACCGACTTCGACGTCGCTGACCATTTTGCCGCTGCACTTGAAAAAGCCGCAGCCGTTTGAAGGTAAGAAAATGACCACCCTCGCTCTTATAGCGCATACGCCACTGGCTTCGGCCTTGTCTGATTGTGCTCAGCATGTTCTGGGCGAAATCGACAACTACGCCTTTTTCGATATCGAACCCGATGTGGATCCGGAGACCAAGGCTGAAGAACTGACAACTCAGCTTAAATCCATGCTTGGGACAGACAGACAGGTCCTGATCCTGTCCGATCTGGGCGGGGCAACGCCCGCTAATATCGGTGCGCGGGTTGTCCGGGAGTTGCAGAGTGCGGGCGTTAAGGCTCATATTCTTTCCGGCACCAACGCCTGTATGTTGCTCAATGCAGTACGCTATCGAGAACAGCCGCTGGACCAGTTGTGCCAGTCCATTTTTGAGGGGGGCAAGAAAGGCATGAAATGTGTCGATCTGGCTCCTAACGACTAACCTATTTATATCCGAACGCGTACATATGGCTTCAGTTGATATCGTAATAAGCAATAAACTCGGGTTGCATGCCCGTGCCGCCGCCAAGCTGACACAGCTGGCGAGCAAATATAAAAGCGAAATCTTTATTACGCGCGCATCCCAGCGCGTCAACGCGAAAAGTATCATGGGTGTGATGATGCTGGCCGCGGGTAAGGGAATTACCGTTCATCTTGAAGCAGAAGGCGACGATGCCGATGAAGCCCTGGCTCAGATCCAGGCCCTGTTCGAGAACAAATTCGGCGAAGCGGAATAACAAGGGCAGCCTGCCTTATAAAGGGCAACACTTGTAATACAAATGAATATACGCGACTGCACGCGTAGGGGAAGAGACAATAGCACGATGACAAACGACCGACACACCTCAGCCGCTAAACATTCTGTATTTACCTTGCAGGGCAAAGGTGTCGTTCGTGGATTTGCCATTGGTCGTGCCGTCGTCATGGGAGCTGCCACCCTTGAGGTCAATCACTACCGTATTTCTGCAGAAGACGTACCCGCAGAGTGCGCCCGTCTGGACCATGCTCTGCAAATTGTCCATGACATGCTGCAGCATACCATTGAGACCCTGCCTTCCGATGTACCGAAGGAGCTGGTGCCACTGCTCACTGTGCACAGCCTGCTGGTTGCCGACCCTGAACTGGCCGCGCAAACAAAAGAGCTGATCGCCAGCCGGCAGTACAACGCGGAGTGGGCGCTGAGCACGCAGGGACAGATCCTTGCCGAACAGTTTGCCGTCATGGATGATGAATACATTCGTGAACGTGTTGCCGATATTCATCAGGTGATTGAGCGCGTCATTCAGATTCTGGCCGGTTCAGGCGAATTAATGCTGCCTGATATGTCCAGCGATATGGACGTGAATTCGCTGATCGTGGTCGCTCATGATATTTCTCCAGGTGATATGCTGAAACTGCGTGGCGGTCGCTTTGCCGCGTTCGTGACCGACCTGGGCGGACCCACCTCGCATACTGCTATTGTCGCCAGGAGCATGAACGTACCGGCCGTCGTGGGACTGGGCAATGTGCGTGCGCTGGTTCACGATCGCGATATGCTTATCGTGGATGGCGAGAAGGGACTGGTATACGTCAACCCCACGCCCGAAATCCTGACTTTCTACCAGCAAAAGCAGGAAGCCTTTATTCAGGAGCGGGCGGCACTGATTCTTTCCAAGGACGAACCCGCCATCACACTGGATGGCAAGCGAATTCGTCTGGAAGCCAATATCGAACTGCCTCACGAGGTATCACAGGCACTTGAGATGGGTGCTGATGGCATCGGGCTGTTCCGTAGCGAATTCCTTTTTATGGGTCGGCAGATTCTGCCTACCGAAGAGGAGCAGTTTGAGGCTTACGCGCATGTTTTGCGCGCCATGCCGGACAAACCGGTAACCATTCGCACGCTTGATCTGGGGTCAGACAAAACACTGGATGGAGAGGCGACGGTTGCTGTCAACCCGGCGCTGGGTCTGCGGGCCGTGCGCTATTGTTTGTCGCGCCCCGATCTGTTTGCCACACAGTTGCGTGCCTTGCTGCGCGCTTCTGTTTACGGCCGCCTGCGCATTCTGATTCCGATGCTATCGCACATGCACGAGGTTCTGGCTGTCAGGGAAGCGATTGAGTCCGCAAAAAAAGAGCTGGATGCGGCGGGCCAGGAGTATAGCGACAATATCGAACTGGGCGCGATGGTAGAAATTCCGGCCATTGCCATTGCCATTGAGCCGTTTTTGAATGTGCTGGACTTCGTCTCGATTGGCACCAACGATCTGATTCAGTACACCCTGGCGATCGACAGGGTAGACAATGAGGTTTCGGATCTGTACGACCCCTTGCATCCGGCCGTACTCAGACTGATTTCCCAGACCATACAGGCCGGTGAGCGTGTCGGCAAGAGCGTTGCCATTTGTGGTGAGATGGCCGGCGATGCCCGTTATACCAAGCTGCTGCTGGGTCTGGGTCTGAATGAATTCTCCATGCACCCGCAGCAGTTGCTGGACGTCAAAAAGCTCGTGCGAACCTCACATACCAATGCCTTGCGCACGAAGATTGCGACGGCACTCAATCGCGCCGAATCCATCGATCTCAATAGTCTGGGTATTTGATCAGACGCCACCGGATTGATAAGGTCGTGAATTAACGTTCAGAAAAAGCAGGTTGCGTTGGGTCGCGCCACGTTTTGTGATACTGGAATCGCAGCATTTCAATTCCTGATATCGAAAAAAAAGGACACAAATCGTGTCCTTTATCTATTGCGAAACAGGCAGAAGGCCAGCGATAGCGCCTTCTGCCGCCATGTGCTCAGTTGTGGTAAGCCTGCTCGCCGTGGGAGCTGATATCCAGACCCTGACGCTCTTCGTCTTTATCCACTCGCAGTCCGCCAGTCACAAGGCCGGCAATCTTGAGAGCAATGAAGCTGACGATGGCACTCCAGATAATGGCGATGACAATACCCTCGATCTGGTGAAAGAGCTGACCCGGGATCATGCCGGCTGAATCCAGTCCGGGGCCGCCCATGGCTTTGGCGTTCAGAATACCGGTAAGTATGCCACCTACGATACCGCCAACACCGTGCACGCCGAACACATCCAGTGAATCATCGGCCTTGAGCAGACGCTTCAGACCATTGACACCCCACACGCAGAACAGGCTGGTAACGATACCAATCAGCAATGCGCCCCCAGGCCCGACAAGACCTGCTGCTGGTGTAATACCGACGAGACCGGCTACTGCGCCTGATGCACCACCAAGCAGGGAAGGTTGTCCTTTGAATTTCCATTCTGCAAGCACCCAGATCACGATCGCAGCAGCAGTGGCAAGCAAGGTATTGAATACGGCCAGCGCAGCCTGGTTGTTGGCGCCAAGGGAAGAGCCGCCATTGAAACCAAACCAGCCCACCCACAACATGGCAGCACCAATCATGGTCATGGGCAGGTTATGCGGTTGCATGGCTTCTTTACCATACCCAATACGAGGCCCGACGACATAGGCTGCCACAAGTGCGGCCACACCGGCATTGATGTGAACAACCGTACCGCCGGCAAAATCCAGCGCAGCACCAAAAAGCAGGCCTTTTTCTGCCCAGATCATGTGTGCAATGGGTACGTATGAAAAAGTGAACCACAAGGCCATGAATACCAGCACTGCAGAAAATTTGATGCGTTCGGCAAAACCGCCTACGATCAGCGCGCAGGTAATGCCGGCAAAAGTCGCCTGGAAGGCAACGAACGTCAGTTCGGGTATGGTACCGGACAGGGCGTAGGTGTCGGCTGGCAGATCCAGCACCCCAGACAGGAAGGCCTTAGACAGATCGCCGAAGAAGACGTTACCGTCGGAAAAGGCCAGCGAGTAGCCATAGACAAACCACAAAATGGTAATGAGAGCGAATGTCACCAGTACCTGACTCATCAGCGAGAGAATGTTCTTGCTGCGAACCAGCCCACCGTAAAACATGGCAAGACCAGGGACGACCATAAACAGAACCAGTATGGTCGACACGCTTACCCAGACTAAATCGGCGCTTTGCATTTTCAGTTTCCTTTTTTGATAGGTAATTGGGAGCGACGGACTTAGAGCGCCGCGTTACCGGTCTCGCCGGTACGAATACGAATGACGTGTTCAAGATCACTGACGAAAATCTTGCCGTCTCCGATCTTGCCGGTGCTGCCGGACTGGCAGATCGTTTCGATGGCCTGCTCAACCTGCTCGTCGGCAACGGCCGTTTCAAGTTTGATCTTTGGCAGGAAATCCACCACGTACTCGGCCCCGCGATAGAGCTCGGTATGGCCTTTTTGCCGTCCAAAGCCTTTGACTTCGGTAATGGTCAGGCCCTGAATGCCAATTTCGGCCAGGCCGGCTCGAACTTCATCCAGCTTGAATGGTTTGATGATGGCGGTAATCAGCTTCACAATGTTCTCCCATAAATGACTTGTGTCTTTCAGGACCGGTTGTCCATGGCCTTGTCTAAGCAATAGTTATGCCAGCTTTTTTCCGTGCCAGGATGCTGCCGACGCGCGCTAATGAAGCAGGAGCGCGCATTCGTGCACACGAAACGCCTCATGTTGGTGCGTTAAGAAGCCTGGTGCCCGGCTCTGGCATGACGTGAACCCCGGATGTGCCCGAATTCTTCGACTTAGTGCATGGGCAGCAGGCATTCGTCAATCTGTAACAGAAAGGAATTTTTAGATTCGGATTCAGATAACATTCAGGTGAACTGCGTAACAAATTACAGTAGAATCAAAGAACCCGTTCAAACACATGACTTAAGAGGTGAAGCTTTGAAGAATGTATCCAAGTTCAGTCTGATTGCCATGTTGTCTGCCGCCGCGTTTATTGCGGGCTGCGATAATAGTTCCGATACCGCTGACACAAGCAGCGCACCAGCCACATCGGAGCCCGCTGCTCCTGCCACTGAGCCGAGCGCATCAGAACAGGCTAAAGAAGCGGCTGACAAAGCAGCCGAGGAAGCAAAGGACGCGGCTGAGAACGCCTCTGACGCTGCCAAGGAAGCAGGCGAGAATGCTGCAGAGGCAACAAAAGAAGCAGCCGATAAGGCAAGTGACGCAGCCAGCAGCGCCATGGATTCTGCCAAGGAAGCAACCAGCAACGCTGTCGAATCTGCGAAAGAGGCCGGATCCGAGGCTGGCGAGGCCGCGCGTGAGAATGCTGACGCTGCAATGAAGTCTGCAAGTGAGGCTGCTGAGTCTGCCAAAGAGGCAGCACAGGATGCCGTCGAGTCTGCCAAAGAGAAAGCCTCCGAGGCTAGCGAGTCTTTGCGTCAAAGCACCGAAGGTTCAACAGAAAGCAGTGCAGGTTCCACACCTTCCGAAACAACAACCCCAGAGACTGACTCTTCTGCTGCTACGCCGACAGAAAGCAAGCCTGAAGGTACATCGGAAACGGGTTCAACCACTACGCCTCAGTAAGACGGGCGCTGGCAACTATAATCAATCCGCTACCGGACCGCCCGATTTGATGGGCCTGGTTCAGTAGCGGATTTTTCATTTCCGGTCCAAAATGCGAGCACAATTTCCAAACAATGATATCAAGACGGTTTCGGGCGATGCCGGACGCCAGCACGGGTCAGCGAGTTATGGGAAATGTGTACAATGTCGGAGAAGGGCAGCATCGTCGTTGCCGCATACAGAAGGAATTCGCAATCATGAAATCCAATCAGTTATTTGAAGATTTCCAGAAGAACATCCAGGAGCTGATCAAGAACAGCCCCGCCGCCGATATTGAGAAAAACGTGAAAGCCTTTATGGCTCAGGGCTTCTCCCGGCTGGATCTTGTCACTCGTGAAGAGTTTGATGTGCAGGTCGCGCTGTCGGCAAAGCTGCGCGAGCGTCTGTTTGAACTTGAGGCGCGTGTCAAAGCATTGGAAGAAAAGGCAGGCATTGCTACCGCCCCTCAGACAACGCCTGAGGCAGAACCACCAGCCGGCCCCATAGCTGATTAATCCCCATAGCCGATTAATTCCAATAGCCGACTGAATAAATGGGGAGCGATTACAGCGCCCCAGATACGGCATTTTCACAATAGACATTTGATTCCCGTTCTGACGCGCTGGCGTTCTGGCTATGCCAGAATTTGCCGATTGTTCGGAGGAATCAATGTCATTAGCAGTTTTGGCCAGTCGCGCGTTGCATGGCATGCACGCACCGGAAGTGCTGGTAGAGGTGCATCTGGCCCCGGGGCTACCGTCATTCACTATTGTGGGTCTGCCTGATACGGGCGTCAGGGAAAGCAGGGAACGTGTGCGCTCGGCCATCCTCAGCAGCGGATATACCTTTCCCGCTGGCCGTCTCACCGCAAATCTTGCGCCTGCTGATATACAAAAAGAATCAGGCAGGTTCGATCTGCCCATTGCCCTGGGTGTCCTGCTCGCATCGGGACAGATTACGCTCTCCGACCAGGTCGCCGCCCACGTGTTACCCAATATGGTGTTTGCCGGTGAATTATCCCTCACCGGCGCTCTGGTTCCCGTGGCCGCAGCATTAGTGATTGCGCTTGCGGCCGCCCGATCAAACGAGCAGTCCGTTCTTGTGCTGCCTTCAGAGAATGCGCAGATGGCCGCACAGATACCCGGACTGACTGTGCTGGGGGCCCGAAGCCTGCAGGAAGTCGTGCAACATCTGGAGGAATCGACCCCGCTGACGCCAGTCAGCGCCGATACCTGGGCCGAGACGAGTGACGCCGACATTCCATGCATGTCCGATGTTCGTGGGCAGGCTGTTGCATGTCGGGCGGTGGAAATCGCAGCCAGCGGCGGACATGGGCTGCTCATGTCGGGGCCGCCAGGTGTCGGCAAAAGCATGCTGGCGCAGCGTCTGACCGGGCTCTTGCCGCGCCTGGACCGTCAGGCGGCGATCGAAGTAACGGCAATCCGTAGCCTGCGAGAGATGAGGGCAGGTTTCTCGGACCGGGTTCCGATGCGGGCTCCTCACCATTCCTGTACAGCGGCAGCATTGATTGGCGGCGGAACAAATCCCCGACCCGGCGAAATCAGCCTGGCCCATCATGGGGTGCTGTTCCTGGATGAACTTCCTGAATTTCATAGGCATGTACTGGAATCGCTCAGGGAGCCGATGGAAAGAGGAGAAATATGTATTGCCCGCGCAAACCGACATATCAGTTACCCGTGCCGGTTCCAGCTGATTGCTGCCATGAATCCCTGTCCCTGCGGCTATCTGGGCAGCACTCACAAACCTTGCCGCTGTACGCCCGAGCAGATTGAGCGTTATCAGGGCCGATTGTCCGGCCCATTCCTGGATAGAATAGATATGTTGCTTACCCTCACATCTCCGGCCAGAGGCTGGCAACAATTGCCGCCTTCGGAAACGTCTGCAGTGATTCGCGAGCGGGTTGCCATCTGCCGGCAGCGGCAATGGCAACGACAGGGTAAGCTGAATGCGCAGCTGGATGCAGCGCAGTTGACAGCAGATGATGGTCCGGAGCCTGAAGCTGGCAGCTTTCTGTCACGCGCTGCTGATCACTGGCACTGGTCGGCCAGGGCAGTACACCGTATCTTGCGGGTCGCCAGAACCATCGCCGACATGGCTGATAGTCCTGGAATCCGCCTGGCGGATGTCAAGGAAGCGATAACGTTTCGCCAGCAACTGACGCGTTAAATCAGGGAGAATGCTCTCAAATCAGCCTGGCCCGGTGCCTGTCCTGACTGATTTCGTCGCCTGACGACCACATTATGGGGAAATTGACGTCTGCTAAGGTCGGCAACGCACATAACTGCTGACAATTCAGAAAAAATCATTGTATAATCAATGGTTTCCCACATGCCGTAGGCGTTTTTTACCGTTTTGGCCGCTGCTATCACAGTGATGGCAAAGGAACCAGGGCAGAAAGAGCGTTCGAGCGGATTTTGCCGGGAAAAGGATACGGGTCAGCAAAGTCTTAATAAACTGGTTATTGAGCACCTTTTATCCACATTAGCAGGTATCAAGTCATGCCCAAAATGAAAACCAAGAAAAGTGCTTCCAAGCGCTTTATCGTACGCGGCAGCGGTTCTATCAAGCGTGGTCAGGCCTTCAAACGCCACATTCTGACAAAGAAAACCACGAAAAACAAACGTCATCTGCGCGGCTCTACAGCTGTTCATGATTCCAACGTGGCTTCTGTTAAAGCCATGATGCCTTTTGCCTGATAGGAGTTAAACCATGCCTCGCGTAAAACGCGGTGTTACCGCACGTGCTCGTCACAAAAAAGTTATTGCTGCTGCCAAAGGTTATCGTGGCCGCCGCGGCAATGTATTTCGCATTGCCAAACAGGCCGTTATGCGTGCTGGTCAGTACGCATATCGTGACCGTCGCAACAAAAAACGTACATTCCGTGCTCTCTGGATTACCCGTATCAATGCGGCTGTCCGTGAAAACGGTATGACATACAGTGTATTTATCGCCGGACTGAAAAAAGCCGCCATCGAACTGGACCGCAAGGTACTGGCCGATATGGCTGTCAACGACAAAGCAGGTTTTGCTGCCGTTGTTAAACAGGCCAAATCTGCCCTGGGCGCCTGATTCACTGAAGATTCAAATTTGTGCTGTACACAGACGGGGCTCATTTCGGGTCCCGTTTGTTATTTCAAGAATGGTAATTTCATGACGCAATCGCTGGACGATCTGATTCTTCAGGCCAAAGACAAATTCGCCCTGGCCGGCGACTCCGCTACGCTTGAGAATGAAAAAGCAAAATTTCTCGGTAAGAACGGAATCATTACGGGTTTCATGAAAGGGCTGGCACAGCTGCCCCCCGACCAGAAAAAAGCGGAAGGCGCCCGTATCAATAAAGCCAAACAGGAAATCGAAGCGCTGCTCACCGCGCGACGCGAGCAATTCGCGCGCGATGAACTGAATCAGCGTCTGGCTGCCGAAACCATCGATGTGACCCTGCCAGGACGCGGACGCGCCATGGGGGGTATTCATCCGGTCATCCAGTCATGGCAGCGAATCGAAGAAATCTTCCGCAGTATCGGTTTTGACGTGGCTGATGGCCCCGAAATCGAAAACGACTGGACCAATTTCACGGCACTGAACAATCCCGAGAATCATCCGGCCAGGTCCATGCAGGATACCTTCTACGTGGACATGAACGACGCAGCAGGATTGCCGTTTCTGCTGCGCACACACACGTCTCCCATGCAGGTGCGCTATGCCCGCATGCACAAGCCGCCCATCAAGGTCATTGCTCCCGGCCGAACCTATCGTGTCGACAGCGATGCCACCCATTCACCCATGTTCCACCAGGTTGAAGGCCTGTGGATTGCCGAGGACATTTCCTTTGCCGATCTGAAGGGTGTCTATACGAATTTTCTCAAGGCGTTCTTTGAAACCGACGATCTGAGCGTTCGGTTCCGTCCTTCCTTCTTTCCCTTTACAGAACCGTCAGCCGAAATCGACATGATGTTCACCAGTGGCCCCAACCAGGGGCGCTGGCTTGAAATCTCCGGCTCCGGTCAGGTCCATCCGACCGTTGTTCGCAACTTTGGACTGGATCCCGAAAAATACATTGGATTTGCGTTTGGTTCAGGCATTGAACGACTGACAATGCTGCGTTACGGTGTGAACGATCTGCGTCAGTTCTACGAAGGAGACTTGCGTTTCCTTCGTCAGTTCAACCGTTGATTTTCCCGCGCTTATTTCCTTTTCACGCCTAGAAAGAAACACATCATGCTATTTCCTGAATCCTGGTTACGATCCATTGTTAATCCATCGATTTCTACCGATGAACTGGCCCATATGCTGACCATGGCGGGTCTGGAGGTCGAAGGTACTGAGCCGGTTGCGCCGCCGTTTTCGGGAATTGTGGTTGCCCACATTGACGATATCCGTCCGCATCCCAATGCAGACAAACTGCGCATCTGTACCGTAGACGACGGTTCGGGCGAACCGCTGCAGATTGTTTGTGGCGCACCCAACGCGGCCAAAGGTCTGAAAGTGCCATTGGCACGCATTGGTGCCGTACTGCCCGGCGACTTCAAAATCAGCAAAGCGCGCATGCGCGGAGAAGATTCTTTTGGAATGCTGTGCTCCGCCAGAGAGCTGGGCCTCTCGCAGGATCACGCGGGTCTGCTGGAACTGGATCCCGAAGCCAAAGTGGGCCAGGACATACGTCAGGCACTCGATCTGAACGATACGATCTTTGAAGTCAAGCTCACGCCTAACCGGGCTGATTGTCTTTCCGTCCTTGGTGTGGCCAGGGAAGTGGCAGCACTCACCGATAGCTCAATGAACGTGCCGAACTGTGAGCCGGTACCGGTTACGCATCAGGACACCCTTGCGGTAACGGTGCAGGCACCAGATCTGTGTGGACGCTTTGCGGGGCGGATTATTCACGGCGTTAACGCCAAAGCTCGCACGCCAGACTGGATGAAAAGTCGTCTGGAGCGCGCCGGACAGCGCTCGGTTTCTGCACTGGTTGATATTTCCAACTACGTCATGCTCGAACTGGGAAGGCCAACCCATGTCTTCGATCTGAATCGAATCAGTGGCGGCCTGACCGTACGCTGGGCCAAGAAAGGCGAGAGTCTGACCCTATTGAACGATCAGACGGTTGAACTCGAAACCGATGTAGGTGTCATCACAGCCGGTGACAATATCGAAAGTCTCGCAGGGATCATGGGTGGTGCGGCAACCGCGGTATCACTGGACACGACCGATATCTATCTGGAAGCCGCTTTCTGGTATCCCAATGCGATTGCGGGCCGTGCACGGCGTTACAAATTCTCTTCCGAAGCCAGCCACCGCTTTGAGCGAGGTGTCGATTTTCAGCAGATTCCCGAACACATCGAATACATTTCCAGTCTGATTCTGGAGATTTGCGGCGGCCAGGCAGGTCCGGTTGATGACCAGATCGTTGCGCTGCCCGAAAGATTGCCTGTTTCCATGCGGCTTGAACGTTGCCGCAAGGTGCTGGGCGTTCCGGTAACGGCGGCACAGGTCCATGAGGTTTTCACCAAGCTCAAATTCAATTACACCGAGAATGAAGGTGTCTTCAGTGTGACGCCTCCATCCTTCCGTTTTGATCTGGAAATAGAAGAAGATCTGATCGAAGAAGTGGCCCGGATCTACGGGTTCGAGAATATCCCCGCCAATCCACCGATGGCCAGCGCGCAAATGCTGCCAACGAACGAGACGCAGCGCTCACAGCATGCATTGCGACACATCATGGCGGCACTCGATTACCAGGAAGTCATCAATTTCAGCTTTGTGGAAAAAGCCTGGGAAACCAACTACATGGGGAACAGCGACCCGATAGTCCTGCTCAATCCCATCGCAAGCCAGCTCGAAGTCATGCGCTCAGGTCTGATCGGCGGTCTGATCGCCAATATTCAGCATAATCAGAAGCGTCAGCAAAGCCGTGTTCGTGTTTTTGAATTGGGCCGTATCTTTGTTCGCGATACCTCGGTCAAAGACGGTGATCTGAGTGTTGCGGGCGTTCGCCAGCCTTTGCATCTTGCGGGTGCCGCATGGGGACCGGCAGAACCCGAGCAATGGGCGCTGCCGGTACGACAGACCGATTTCTTTGATGTAAAGAACGATATTGAGAGACTTTGTCAGCAGCACGCAGACCAGCTGCGTTTTGAGGCGGTCAGCCATCCTGCGCTGCACCCCGGGCGTAGCGCCAATGTATTGCTCAATGGCAAGGTCATCGGCTTTATTGGCGAGCTGCATCCGCAATGGGTTCAGGAAAACGAGCTGATACATCCGCCCGTCGTGTTCGAACTGGATGTCGAGGCCCTGCAGCAGCTAGGATTCCCGCAGTACGCTGAGGTTTCCAGTCAGCCTTCCGTATTCCGCGATCTGGCCGTCTGGGCACCAGTGGGCTTAAAGTTGCAGGACTTGCTTGACACGCTGATAAATAATCAGCAAGATGGGCAATTCCTTGATATTATTAAAGATATTTCGTTATTTGATGTCTGGAAGGATCCTAAGTCAGATCAGCAGGAGCGTAGTCTTGCCCTGCGGTTTACCCTGCAGGATCCGGCTGCGACCTTGGAAGACACACGCGTAGACCAGTGCATGAACTCAGTACTCGAACTGCTGGTTCAGAAGCACGGCGTTCGTAAAAGATAGAACAGGAAGGGAAAGAGCAATGCTTGAAGAAAACAACACCTTAACCAAGGCGGAACTGGCGGAATTACTGTTTGAGCGCGTTGGATTGAATAAACGTGAAGCCAAAGACATTGTGGATACCTTTTTTGAAGAGATCCGCGAATCCCTGGCCAAGGGGGATTCCGTCAAATTGTCTGGTTTTGGCAACTTCCAGGTGCGCGACAAACCTGCACGCCCTGGCCGCAATCCCAAAACCGGAGAAGTCATTCCCATTTCGGCGCGACGGGTTGTTACATTCCATGCAAGCCAGAAACTGAAAGGGATCGTAGAGCAGGGTGATGAATATAATCCTGATCTTACGCTCGTCGATTAAAGTAGTTCCTTAAAAGACGGTTTGGGTTTACAATCTGCGAATGAATCAGACTGAAATACCTTCCATCACGGCGCTGCCTCCGATTCCGGCCAAGCGATATTTCACTATTGGTGAAGTGTCAGAGCTCTGCTGCGTCAAGCCGCATGTGCTGCGGTACTGGGAACAGGAGTTTACCCAGCTGAATCCTGTAAAACGTCGCGGAAACCGACGCTATTATCAGCATCATGAAGTTCTGCTGATTCGCAAGATCCGCGATCTGCTGTACGAACAGGGATTCACTATCAGTGGTGCCCGTAACCGCCTTGGGGAAGGGCGTGACGCGCAACATGATCAGGATGCAGCCGTGCGACTCTCCGCACAGGATCTGCAATATATCCGGTCTGAACTCAACAGCGTCATGAAGATTTTTGACCAGATGGTCTCTCCCTGAACGTTCGATCCAGTTTCGGTCACCAACAAAAAACCGCGAAGCTCATACAGTGAGCGAATCGCGGTTTTTTGTTTGGGCATTCGCGGTCAATTCGTTGCCCATCCAGGCAGCGACTCCGGAACAGAGTCGGTTTTTTCACTCTCAATAGAGGGGTTGTTGACGAGGAAGCAGGATATCCGTATTTACCTTGTTGATATCTGTCTGCCCGCAGAAGCCCAGTGTGATATCCAGTTCATTGCGGATGATTTCCAGAATCCGGGTAACACCCTGTTCGCCGTAGGCACCCAGACCATACAGGAATGCGCGGCCGATCATGGTGCCTTTTGCGCCCAGTGCAATCGCGCGCAAAACGTCTTGGCCGGATCGAATACCGCTGTCGAGCCAGACTTCCGGTCCGCCACTTCCGATAGCGTCAACGATCGAAGGCAGTGCAGAAATGGCTGAAGGTGCGCCATCCAGCTGACGTCCGCCGTGGTTCGAAACAACGATTGCATCGGCGCCCGTTTCTTTTGCAAGACGTGCATCTTCCGGATCCAGAATGCCTTTGAGAATCAGTTTGCCGCCCCAGCGGTTCTTGATCCATTCGATATCATTCCAGTTCAGTCGGGGGTCAAACTGCTGTGCAGTCCAGGATGAAAGGGATGATAAATCGTCCACGCCTTTGGCGTGTCCGACGATATTGCCGAAAGTGCGACGCTGCGTCTTGGACATTTTCCATACCCACTCAGGCTTGAGCGCCAGATTCAGCAGATTGCGAATAGTGGGTTTTGGCGGTGCGGACAGACCATTTTTGATATCTTTATGGCGCTGTCCGAGTACCTGCAGGTCCAGTGTAACGACCAGAGCAGAGCAGTGCGCCTGCTTGGCGCGATCGATCAGTCGTTCGTTGAAATCCCGATCCCGCATCACATATTGCTGGAACCAGAAGGGAGCACTGGTGTTTGCGGCGATGTCTTCGATAGAGCAAATGCTCATGGTGGAAAGGCAGAAAGGGACACCGAATTTTTCAGCGGCGCGAGCAGCGAGAATCTCACCATCGGGGTGCTGCATACCGGTAGAACCGGTAGGCGCCAGTGCCACTGGCATGGTCACATCCTGACCCAGCATTGTGCTTCGAAGATTGCGGTTCTCAATATTGACGGCAACACGCTGGCGGAATTTGATCTTCTGAAAATCTTCCTGATTGGCGCGGTAAGTGGATTCTGTCCATGCGCCTGAATCGGCATAGTCGTAGAACATCCGAGGCACTTTGATACGTGCCATACGTTGCAGGTCATCCAGGCAGGTGATTTTACTTAGGTCGGCCATTATTTCCCCCTAAAAACAAATAATAGCCTCAATTATACGGACAAGCGTGAAGAAACCACAGTCTCTTCACGCGCCAAATCAAAAAATGGAATCGCTGGGATTACTCGGTAGGCCAGCGCAGCACGGCTTTCTCGGCACTGCCTTTGGACAGTGTGAAAGAATGCTTACGGGTCTCCCCTTTATAGCTGGCGGTCAGTTCATATTTGCCATCGGGCAGTTTTACATTGAGATACGGCCCGGTGTTGGAGACATCAAAAACTTTTTTCTGATCCTTATCCACGATCTGCACGGCAACATCGGACAGGAAGGCCTGATCCTTGATGGCAGAAAACGTCATATGCAGGTTGTAATCCTTTTCTGACGCTTTGAGCTCATTCTGCTCCGCGTTACCTATGCCACCGGTGATGTATTGCACCGATTCGTATGTCTGTGGCTGAACCTGCGCAAATACAGTGTTGACACTGCCAATGGTCAATCCCAGCGCCAAGGCTGAGGTGGCGAGGAAGGCCTGAATATGGCGAAGGGAAAAGTGATTGTTATTCATTAGATACTCCTTGAAGGCAAATTGATGCGCCTTGTCTGATGCAAAATCCAAACATTGCTCAGTCAGTGTACGCATAAAAAAGCACTCGTGCGCCGTTTTGATGTCAGCTGAAATATTTATGAAAAATGCCTGAGAAACTTGCGGGACTTAGAGTTTTGCCACAGCCACATCTGTTGCTTTCACAAATGCAATCACTTCAGAGCCCACAGCCAGTCCGAGTTGAAAAACAGAGCGGGTGGTTATGACGGAAGTCACAATGCCGGCAGGTGTCTCGATGTCTACCTCCGAAACAACGGGACCG
Organism: Pseudomonadota bacterium; assembly: GCA_023387815.1. Classification (GTDB taxonomy): domain Bacteria; phylum Pseudomonadota; class Gammaproteobacteria; order Burkholderiales; family Burkholderiaceae_B; genus Advenella. Next base: position 133,271 of record JAEWHK010000039.1, on the reverse strand, counting down.
GAAACGATTTCGATAATTTTTCCCTGAAACTGATTTCTTGCATTGATGGACTGGATAGTCATGAGAACTCCGTAGATAAAGATTTGTAATCACGACGCAGTAAAAATAGAGTGCGCGTCGCTGCCTCGAAGAAAATCGTTCACACGTTGACGGACGATTCGCAAGGTATGTTCTTTATCTTATGCATTCTTTCGCAAGTTCCAAACAACTTGTTGATGGTAAAGATATCGCTGTCGGTAATGATGATGAATATCACAAATGGCATATAAATATATTCATTGATGAGTGATATATAAATTCATGAGAGGCTCATGAATACTGGCTTGCAGGAAAAATCACAAAGATCATAATTGAATAAACAAAGCAAAATAATATCGTTAAAGGATTCGCTGCGAGCCCCTATACTTTTCGTTCATGCAGTTCCAATTCGTCACGTTTCGCGTTCTCGTGACTTCATTTTTTCGATACCTTTAAACAGGAGATTCTCATGAACGATCGCCTCACAGCCGCACAGGCTTCCCGGTCTGTCGCCGTCAAAGCGACGCTGGATTATCCAGTGATCGATACCGATGTTCACGTTAACGATTACACACCGGCGCTCGAAGAATATGTTCAGCAGTATGGTGGTGGCGAGCTTGTTGACGCCTTGCGCAAGGTGTTGGGTTCGCGTTTCAACACGCGCAGCAACGGCAAGGACTGGTATCAGCAGACAGAAGCCGAGCGTCGCTATTATCGTACGCTGCGCTCACCATGGTGGGCACGCGTTACTCGCAATACGCTGGATCTGGCAACTTACTCTCTTCCCGAGTTGCTGGCAGAGCGGCTGGCCGAGCAGGGTGCAGATTACTCTGTGCTGTTTCCCAACGACGTGCTGGCACCTCTGGGCGCCGGCAAGCATCGTCAGGCATTGCACAGGGCGATCAATCATTATCATGCGGATCAGTATCGCAAGTACAGTGATCGACTGACGCCGGTCGCGGGCATTCCTTTGCATACGCCGGAAGAGGGTATTGAAGAACTTGAATTTGCAGTGAAGACGCTGGGTCTGAAGGTAATCAATATTGCTGGCGGTGTTAAGCGCCCGATACCTGCGGTGGCCGATAAGTATCCGGCCGCTGAACATCCCGATGTTGCAAAGTATGCACATTACACTGACTTTTATGGCATCGACAGTGAATATGACTACGATCCTTTCTGGGCAAAGGTGGTTGAGCTGGGTGTGCCTGTCACCACGCATTACGGGAGCCAGGGATGGACTGGCCGTCACTCTATCAGCAACTATATGTTCAATCATATCGGTCATTTTGCGGATGGCTCGCAGGCGTTTGCGAAGGCTCTGTTCTTTGGTGGCGTGACCAGGCGTTTTCCAGGACTTCGCGTCGCGTTGCTCGAAGGCGGTGCTGACTGGGGTGCGCACGTATTTGCGCACCTGATAGATCGATGGGAGAAACGTAATCGGCATGCTGTCCAAAACTACAATCCCGCTCATGCCGATCTGGACTTGCTGGAGAATCTTTTCCAGCGTTACGGCAGCACGCTGATCAAGGATGGAAAGCTCGACAGGAAGACACTTCTGGTTGATAGCTTGGGCGTTTCTGCGCTGCCGCACAGCCGCGATCCCAATGAAAGCGAAATTGATGATTTTGCGCTGGCCGGGGTTGAGTCACCTGAGGATATTAAAACGCAATGGGTCGACAATTTCTACTTCGGATCAGAATCGGATGATCGTACCGTGGCCGCAGCGTTCAATCAAAAACTCAATCCTGTTGGCGCTCAGATCAATGCGATCTGGTCTTCGGATATCGGCCATTGGGACGTGCCTGATCTGACTGAACCATTGGCAGAAAGCTGGGACCTGGTGGAGCAGGGCGTCATCACTGCGGCCAATTTCAAGTCCTGGGTTTTTGAAAATCCCTACCGCTTTTATACCGAGGCCAATCGGCGCTTCTTTGAAGGAACAGCGGTAGAGACAAAGCTGAAGTCTACCGTCTCCTGACTATCGATATACGTGCCTGATTCGAACAGATACGTATATCGCTCAACCTCACACAATTCGTTATCCAGGAATGTTCATGGTGCAATTTAATTTCTTTCGTCGGCGCATGATGGCGTTGACCGCCTTTCTCTCTGTATTTCTATTTACCTCTGCTGGTGTCTGTGCAGAGCCATTGACAACGGTTCGTATTGGCGTTGCGACAGCAGGCGGAGGGAACCCCATTTCCTGGGGTGGATCGCCCGGGTCTGTCGCGCGACTCAATGGCTGGCTGGAAGAAGCGTTCAAACCCGACGGCATCAAAGTAGAGTGGCTGTTCTTTAAAGGAGCAGGTCCGGCAGTCAATGAGGCCCTATCGAACAAACAGATTGACTTCGCATATCATGGCGATCTGCCCTCCGTGGTAGGTCGTGCCAACGGACTCAAAACACGCATCCTGATGGTAAGTGGAGCGCGCAATAATCTTTACGTGGTGACGCCGCCGGATTCTGACATCAAGTCGATAGAAGATCTGAAGGGTAAACGGGTATCGATTTTCCGGGGCACGAATGGTCATCTTGTCGCAGTCAATTTGCTTGCCGCTCATGAATTGAGCGAGCGCGATATCAAAGGCATCAATCTGGATTCGGGCAGTGCGCAGGCAGCGCTGGCATCCAAAGGCGTTGACGCGGCCTTTGGCGGACAGGAATTGTTCAAGTTGCGTGATCAGGGATTGATCAAGGTCGTATATTCCACGCAGGGGAAAAATCCGTCTTTCACGAGGCAGGCGCACTTGCATGTGCGGGATGAATTTGCGTCCGAGCATCCCGATGCAGTACAGCGTGTTGTGGATGTCTTTGTGCGTGCTGCCAATTGGGCTTCCGACGAGAAAAATCGTGATGCGCTGTTCAAACTCTGGGCTCGCAGCGGTACACCGTTTCAGTCTTACGTTGCCGAATTTGAAAACCAGTCGCTTGCGGAAAGAAATTCGCCACTGATTGATGACTTTATCATTGGCCGCTATAAGGCGGTTGTTCATGATGCGCTCAAGCTCAGACTCATACGACGTGAGGTTTCAGTCGACGACTGGTTTGACCCCAGTTTTCTGCAAACGTCTTTAAAAAAGCAAGGCCTCGAGCATCGGTGGACACGCTTTGATGTCAATGGGAAACCTGAATTGCAGGCGCAGTCCACAACAGGTTCAGGCAGTTAGCGGAGAGCAAATCTGATGACACAAGTTTCCACTTTCGATGCGCATTCAGACGTCGTTGCTGATAATGATGTCGGTTACCACAAGAGTACTCATGCGGGCAGTGCAGTCAGTCCGGTTAATCAAGGGGCTGTGGATACAGAAAACAGACGATCTGTTGTTCCGTTACTGCACGCGATTGCAGACCGGCTTTTGCCCTGGCTGTTGCCGCTGGCTTTGTTCGCGCTCTGGCAAACCGGTGCAAACCAGGGGTGGATATCTCCGCAGGTTCTGCCACCACCCGAATTTGTGTGGCAGACACTGGTTGATCTCTTTACGAATGGCGATCTGTGGCTGAATGTTGAAGCGAGCATGCGCCGGGTATTAGTGGGCTTTGCTGCCGGCTCACTACTGGGTCTGGCATTGGGATGTGCCATGGGGCTCTCGCGGCGAATCGAGTCTTACCTGCTGCCCACATTCAATGCCCTGGTGCAGGTTCCGGTATTGGGCTGGCTACCCTTTGTTCTTTTGCTGGTCGGGATTGGTGAACCACTCAAATACATTCTGATTGCCAAAGCTGCGCTGGTTCCTGTCACGCTCAATACCTTGCAGGGGTTTCGGCAGGCGCCGGTTGCCTACCGAGAGGTTGCTGAGGTTTATGGCTACAGCCGCCGACAGGAAGTGACAGAGGTGATCCTGCCGATGGCAACGACTACGCTATTTACAGGTCTGCGGCTTGGATTTACCAAAGCCTGGCTGTCTCTGGTCGTGGTTGAACTGGTTGCTTCCAGCGAAGGGCTTGGCTATCTGATTGTGTATGGTCGCCAGCTGTTTCAGCTTGACCTGGTGATGGCTGCCGTTATGGTGGTGGGTTTTATTGGTTATGTGATCGATCGCCTGCTGGACGCGGCACAGGCGCGGGTCGTGCGTTTCGGTCCCGATCGGGGAGTATAAAAATGAGTGCTTTACCGACTTCTGCATCCGCAATTGCGCAATCGGAAGCCACAACGTCCTTAAGTGCGCGGTCTGCCGGCAAATGGCGCGGGCTGGTAGTACCCACAATCGCTATCATCTTGTGGTGGCTGGGGTCGCGATCCGGATTGTTCAATTCTGCCTTGCTGGTTCCACCTGCAAAAGTATTGGATACGGCAATCGAGCAGTTTTCGTCCGGACAGATATGGTCCGCGCTGGGGGCCAGTCTGGCTCGCGAATTGACAGGCTTTGCCATTGGCACGAGCTTTGGACTTATTCTTGGATGTTTGCTGGGTTTTTCGCAGCTCTTTAATCGCATGGTCGGTCCCAGCTTCAATACCTTCAAACAAATCTCGCTATTTGCCTGGATTCCATTGATTTCGGTCTGGTTCGGTTTGGGGGATGTGGCCAAAGTGGTCTTTCTGTCTTTGGCTGCGTTGGTTCCGGTAGTGGTCAATACTTGCGATGGCATTCGCAGTGCGCCTGCCAGCCTGCTGGAGGTGGCGCGCGTCTATCGCTATACGCGCTGGCAAACCATTCGTTGCGTGATTCTTCCTGCCGCCTTGCCGTCCATTTTCACTGGCATTTACCTTGCTCTCATCTATTCGTGGCTGGCAACAATTGGTGCCGAATATCTGCTCGTGGCAGGGCAGGGCATTGGCAACACGCTGATCGAAGGCAGCGAACATTTTCGTATGGATCTGGTGCTTTTCGGCATGGTCGTGATCGGGCTGGTCGGCTGGTCCATGAACGCGCTGGCACGCATCGCGGAGCGCAGCTTCGCACGAGGCCGCGGGCATCAGTAACTGTTTCAACATCTGCCAGACGCTTTATGACATTACGGCGGATAACACATAAGTAGGAGTCTATCTATGGCGCAATATCAATTCAGACGGCGTGATGAAAACAGCATTGCTGCTACTGGTGTCGCAACGGTTTCGCTGCAACCGACCGTCGGTGTATCCAGCTCTGAACAGGCATCCAACGATCTGGAAATCATCGGTCTTGGAAAGCGCTATGCCAGTCAGCAGTCTGGTGATGGCGTGTTGCAGGTGCTGGAAAATATCAACCTGACGGTGCCTGCCGGCAAATTCATCAGTATTGTAGGGGCAAGCGGCTGCGGAAAATCTACGTTGTTGCGTTTGATTCTGGGGCTGGATAATCAGTTTGAAGGTCAGATCCGTGTGGGCGGTCATGCCATCGAAGGAACCAGTCGGGAGCGTGGTATTGTGTTTCAGGATCATCGTCTGTTTCCCTGGCTCACCGTCGAACAGAACATTGGCGTTGCCTTGCGCAATGCCTCCATTTCCGAAAAGCAAAAGCGAGATCTGATCGCAGAACATATTGCGCTGGTTCGACTTGAAGGATTCGAAAAGTCTTACCCTCATCAGATTTCAGGTGGAATGGCGCAGCGCGTAGCGATTGCTCGAGGACTTGTAAATCGCCCGCGTATTCTTCTGCTGGATGAACCTTTTGGTGCGCTTGATGCGCTCACCCGATCGCGTTTGCAGTTCGAACTGCAGGAAATCTGGCAAAAAGAGCAGATTACAATGCTGCTGGTCACACATGATGTCGACGAAGCCGTTTTTCTGGGTGACCAGGTCATTGTGATGCAGCCTCATCCCGGACGCATCCGGCGCACGGTGCCGATCGATTTGCCGCGTCAGCGTAATCGCAGCGATCCGCATTTTATTCAGTTGCGCGATGATGTGCTGAGCGATTTCCTGGATCTGGATCTGACCCAGGGTGATCGCGCCCGGACTGAATTTCGGCCAGTAACAGGGCGCCGCAATCTGGCCGACCTGACCATGGCGTGGTGATCACTTGGGGCGGTCGGGTGCGCGGGCAAATTCAGGATAATCAGCGATCAGGGCAACAAAAAAGGACTTGCCGATTTCTCGTAAGTCCTTGAATTTGTTGGTCGGAACGGAAGGATTCGAACCTTCGACCCCTTGCACCCCATTTTAGTAAAGTGAATTTTAACTGAAAATGACGAACACTAAAAATCAACAATATCAATGAGTTATATAAATTAGAATAATTTAAAATTCGTCAGAATATCGTATCTGCTACAATCTGGTGTATACCTTAGTGTATACCTTTGAGACCACTTTCAACCCCTTGCACCAGACACAAGTAGTCTATGACCAGATACCCCAAAGCCGGAAAAGGCAATAAATGGACCGTCCGAGAACTTGCCAATATATCACCGGATTGGCACGGTGACATTCTGAACGATAGCGGCGGCCTGATAGGGCAGGTCAGGGCGAATGCATCCGGTGCCGTGTCCGTCAGGTTCCTGTACGGCTTTAAGTGGGAGGGGAAAAAAGCATGGTTCAGTTGTGGTTCCTTTCCGACGAACGATATGGCCGCTATCCGTCAAGCGCGTGATGATGCCAGGGACACAGTAAAGAAGGGGATAGACCCACGGATCAAAAAGCAGGCCGATAAGATCGAGGCTCATAACGAGGCTTTGGCCGTTATTGCGCAGGAACAGGCAGAGCGCGAGGCAAACAAGACTTTCAACGATATGTTTCTTGCCTGGCTCGATGGCGGCGTGTCCCGCCAGGACGACAACGCAGAATTGATCCGCTCCTTTGAGAAAGACGTGCTGCCGTCCATTGGTGATAAACCGGTCCGAACGGTGACAGAACATGATATCAGGGCCATATACCGGGGCATACTGGCACGAGGAACTGAATTGAACCCGCGTGAACGTACCGTTATCACCGTTTCCAATTCCATCAAGCAATTATTCAAGTGGTCTGAGCAGCGCCAGCCGTGGCGTACTCTGTTATCGAATGGCAACCCGGCCTTGCTGGTAGATGTGTCCAATCTGGTATCGGATGACTATGTAGAGGAACGAGACCGTGTATTGAGTCCGGAGGAAATCCGAACCCTTGACAGGCTGATCCGGGAGCAACAGCAGGCATACGAGGACGCCGCAGACAGGCGCAAGGCTCAACGTGCCATCAATCCAAGAGCGCAGTGTGCAATCTGGCTTTGCTTCGCTACCATTTGCCGGATTGGTGAATTGCTGCAAAGCAGATGGGAGCATGTGGATCTGGAAGCGCGGCGCTGGTCAATCCCCCGGACGAACGTTAAAGGCTCCAAGGGCAAGAAACAGGAACATTTCGTTTATCTGTCTGATTTCGCGCTGGCACAGTTTAAGCGGTTGAAAACCATGACCGGAAAATCAGAGTGGTGTTTCCCTTCCAAAGACGGGAAGAATCACGTTTGCCTGAAATCTGTCTCAAAGATCATAGGCGACCGACAGGAGAAATTCAAAGACCGGCCCAACGGCCTGAAAGGGCGCAGGAACGACAACACGCTTGTCATTGGTGATGAAGAATGGACACCGCACGATTTAAGGCGCACCGGGGCCACTATGATGCAAGAACTGGGTGTACCGCTGGATATTATCGACCGCTGCCAGAACCACGTTCTGGGTGGATCACGTGTGCGCCGGCATTATCTGAAATATGACTATGCCAAAGAGAAACAGGAGGCATGGGAAAAGCTGGGCGCGAGAATAGGGGAGATACTGGAAACCCGGTAACGTTACCGGATTACTTTTCACCGGGCTGGATCGTGCTCATCATTCGGGTCCTGATATTTTCAGATTCCAGATTACAAGCTATCTCTGCGGCATCCGAAATAGGAACTTGCCCGTGATACATTTCAAATGACATTTCGACCAGCTCAGGCAATGCTAAAGCACTAAGATAAGGATATTGGAGGCAGTCGATTACCTCGATGTAGTATTTTTCTTCCGGTGTGCGAAGGCCCGGCGCCATTATTATAATTTTGCCTGGTTCCGATGTCATGAGGCGATGTTGAGGCAGTAATATCCATCCGATACCAATTTCTGCTTTGCCGGTGTCTTTCACTTCCTCATCTAAAATTTTTTTCAATTCAAGCGTCTCCTCTCGCAAGTTTGACTGCGCAATTTGAAGCCGCATTTCATATACTTTCGGAATTGGATTACCCAATACCTCATAGCTTTCCAGATGATTGAATATTAATAATTCAACGGCCTGGCTTATCGAAATTTCCTTTTCCCTTGCAAGCATCTCTAACATTATCTTTTCTCTGGGCTGCAAGCGGATACTGAACTGTTCAGTTTTCGTTGCTGGAGATTTTCGGGGTCTGCCGCGCGGACGTTTCTCGATGGTCATGGATTATCGCCAATTAAAATTTAAACACACTGCAAAAAACTATTGCAAACTGGATTCTAACGCTATATTATTCGTTTGTGTATTAAAACACACTGTTTAAATCTGCAAAACACTGTTTTAGGAGTTAGAGATGCAACCAGAAATTCCCCCCGATGAAATCTATGACGATATGAATCGTATGCAAACTTACGTGCCCATTGGCAGAACCGCAGTATATGCCGCCATCAAAAATGACGGTTTCCCCCAGCCATACCAATTCGGCAAGCGCATTTCCCTATGGAAGCGTTCCGAGGTTCAGGCGTGGCTGTCCAAACGTCCCAAGGGCGTTAAATCCCCCATGAATCCGAACGGATGCAAAGGCCACTAAATGGACGATCTAAGCCAAATTTTGATGCGCATTCACAACGGCGTCACTCTTGCCACCGATGACATTCTATCCGGTCGGGAGCAGGAGGGCGTCACCGGCATGAAAACTGCCCTAGACGAATTGGCAGGCTTCATTGCCATCGTTCAGGAAATGGAAGCACTTTCACAACAACAGGAGAATATCCAATGAGTACAAGCCAAAGAGCACTTGAGGCCCGAGCACGCCGTCTGGCAGCCCGTCTTGGATGGCGGATTGAGAAGTCACGCGGCCCACTTAGTAATGATAACCAGGGCGAGTACGCCATTATCAATGACTACAATACCTTCGAATATGGTGGCCAGTACGATCTGGAAATTCAGGAAGTGATCAATATTCTGGAAGAGGAACTGGCATGAATAATACTGTTTCAAAAGACACGCTCGGATTTATTCATGATGATTTCCACTCTGCACTGTCATGTTGCCTAGATACTATCGAAAGCACTGGTGATGTTTTGAATATCGTCCGCAAAACAGCGAAGCGCGCAATAGAAGGCAATTCGGATGAGCGCTTGGTGGCACTCCACGAAATTCACCAACTATTGAAACTCTGCGGATGGCATGGTGATGAAACTTGGCACTATGCGGCAACCATAGAGGTGACATTCAGGGATGAGCACTTACCGGCCATTCTCGTTGCAGCGGGAGCAAATTATGAATAACGACATGGACAAGCATGAAAATTTCTTGCTGGAAACTTTGCTGCCACTGGTATTCCTTCACGCGAAGGAAGTAAATTGCAGTGCGGAAGAATCGGCTATGGCGTGTTTTCTGAGTCTGGCCACTGTTTTACAAGCCCGAGGTTTCACCAGCACCGATCTGATGGCGGCCATCAAAAGCGCATCCATCCATACCCAGCCCTCGCCGGAGGTATTGCAATGACCAAGAAAAGTAAGATTCAGACAGTGTACGACTACCTGAAAAGGCGGTCACTCAACCGATTCGAAGCCGAACGGCTGGGCGACCATTGCCTTAACAGCACCATTGCAGAATTGCGGAAAGACGGCCACCGGATCATTGGGGAATGGGAAGATGTGCCGAATCGCTTTGGTGGCATTACGAGAGTGATGCGGTATCATCTTATCACAAGCTGAATATGTCGAAAAGAGTCAACCAGAGCAGCAAGCAGCCGGGCGGTGGGCGTGCCATATGGGTGGAAGCCGCCTATTACAATTGCCCAGCATTCATCAATCTTTCGCCATACGCGGTGAAGGTTTTGATGGCGGTCCTTGCTCAGTATCGAGGGAATAATAATGGCAAGCTGCTGCCTGGTATTGACTATATGCGCACTATCGGCATGGACATATCCGAGGCCACGCTATCCCGTGTAAAAAAAGAATTGCGCGAAACCGATCTTGTAATACAGACTCGTGCTGGCAGATTGGCACCAGGCGGCGTGAAGATAACAGAATGGTGGGCCGTCACGTGCTTTGATTTGAATTGGAATAGGGAAATGGATATTGCCGAAAACACCCGCGTAAAAGGGATATACAAGGTCCTGCCGGCAATCAAAATGCGTGATTAAAATTGAAGTCTGCTATTCAAATTTTGTAGCCTACCCCCTAAAGTCTGAACATTAAATAGGCCAATGGAATTAATCTCGTCTTCAATTTTTGTAGCCTACCCCCATACCCTGTGAACTTTAAATGGGGCTTTGGAATTAATTCTCGTCTTCAATTTTTGTAGCCTTTATATATAGCCATACATAGGGCGAAATGGAAGTAGTGTTTTTAGTGGTGAAATAGCTCCGTGGGTCATTTTGGCCCTTTCGGATTTCAAATCCAGTAGTCACATTTCAAAAGGAATAAACATGGACAAACCAAGAATTACATCACTGCGAGTTGATGGCATGGACGTCAATCTATTTTGGGTCGCTTTCACGGACCTGGCACCTTACGGGAACACAAGAGAGGAGGCGATACAGGCATTTTGCGAGCAAGAGGGTTATTCAAATCAGGGATATATTCGATTCCACGATGCTGAATACTTGGTTGTGAGACCGACGAAATAGCCCGACCGCAAATTGTGGGCGGATGATGGCCTAGTACGTAATCCGTCCTATTGCGGTGATGTTACCGACACAAAAACAACGTCGAAAAAATACTTTTCCTATTCAAAATTCGCCCTAATTCAGTTGTGATATTTACTGTTGATATATACAGTGTTACGTGATATTTGTGGGATATTCCAAACGTTAACGGGGAATCCCTAAAATGAACATTGTAGAAATTCAAGAAAAACGCGCCGGTCTGGTTACGGAAATGCGCGGCCTGCTGACTAAGGCAGAATCTGAGAAACGTGATCTGTCCGTTGATGAAGCCGCGAAGTTCGATAACCTGAAAACCGAGATCGGTAAACTGGAAGCGCAGGAACAGCGTCAATCTTTCCTGGACAATATCGAGCGCGGCGCAAAACCCGATCCATCTTTCCAGAAAGTCGAGCAACGCATTACGGTGATCGATGCCATCCGCAGCCAGATGGGTGGTAACGTGACTGGCGCACTGGCTGAATACCAGGCCGAAGCCGAAAAGCGCAATGGCCGCAAAGCCGAAGGCGTGTATGTGCCTCTATCGGCCTTCGAGACCCGCGTTTCCACGACCACGACCGCATCCGAAATTACCCCTGATGATTTCCGCGCCGATCAATACATCGGCCCCCTGCGCAACAGCCTGCTGATGCGCTCAATGGGTGTTCGTACCCTGACTGGCCTGCGTGGAGACGTAGTTATCCCTAAGCACGGCGCTTCCCTGATTGCTGGCTGGGTCAACGAGAACGAAGCCCTGACCGCATCTGACATGTCTTTTGATGATGTTCGACTGGAACCCAAACACGTGGGCGCCCTGACCGAACTGTCCCGCCAGTTGATCCAACAATCGTCCCCTGACATTAACGGCCTGGTGCGCGATGATTTGAACGCTGTGATGGCTCAAGCACTGGACACCGCCCTGATTGAAGGCGATGGAGTCAAAGAACCCTTAGGCATTCTGAACACTGTGGGCATTCAGTCCGGCAGCATTTCATCTGTACCGACATGGGCAGAACTGCTGGAACTGTCCGACATGTTGGACGTGCTGAACGTGACCGGCTATCGCTACCTGACCAGCCCCGGCGTTATGAAGCTGCTGCGCGGCACACAGAAAGAAACCGGTACCGGCAATTACCTTGCCACGACCGGCGCAGTTGGTGATGTTCCCGCCAGTGTGACAAACCAGATGCCAGCCGGCACGCTGCTGCTGGGTGACTTCTCGCAAATGCTGCTGGGTATCTGGTCCGAAGTGGACATTCTGGTCAACCCATACGCAGAAACGGCCTACTCAAAAGGTAACGTACTGGTCCGGGCAATGATGACTGCCGGCGCCGCTGTACGCCACCCTGAGGCTTTCGTACTGGCTACTGTCCAGTCATAAGGAGCAACGCGAATGCTGGAACTACGAACAACCAATGAGATTAAGGCTACACGGTCCCGCGTCTGGGGTTATGCCGCCTTGTTTGATTCACCAACTGATTTAGGCGAATTTCGGGAAGTGGTCAGAAAAGGTGCCTTTCGCCGCTCATTGGTTGAGTCCAGCATTCGCGCCCTATACGACCACGACAGCGCAAAGCTGCTGGGCACGACCCGCGCCGGTACGCTGTCGCTGCGTGAAGATGATCGGGGCCTGGCCTTTGAATTGGATTTGCCCGATACCACACATGGCCGTGATGTGGCCGAACTGATCCGCCGCGGTGATATTGCCGGATGCTCATTCGGTTTCAAGACCCGATCTGATAATTGGGTAGCAGGCGACAAATTCACCCGCGAATTGCTTGATGTGGATCTGGCCGAAATTACATTGACGGCAAACCCAGCCTATCCGCAAACCTCGGTGGCCCTGCGTAGCCTGGATGCGATGGTCAAGCAATCGGGTGATGCGCACCTGCGCAAGTTGTGGATGGAAACACTATGATTAAAAAACTACTCTCACACTTCGGTTTCGAGAAACGCGCCGATGGTGATAATTATTGGGAGAACTGGCAATCCCTGCGATCAGGTCCAGTGAATGACAAGACGGCGCAATCAGTAAGCGCCGTTTACGCTTGTGTGTCTGCCATTTCCGAGACTATCGCCAGCCTGCCATTGCATCTGTACGAACGGGACGATGCCCGCACCAAGGCAAAGGACCATTCGCTCTACCAGGTCCTACACGACATTGCCAATCCGCATCAGTCAGCCCTGGAGTTTCGGGAATGGATGATGGCCTGCGTACTGCTCAAGGGCAATGCCTATGCCAGAGTCGAGCGAGGATGGGATGGTCAGGTGGTGGCACTTCACCCGATCCACCCGGACCGCGTATCTATTCTGCGCACGGCTACCGGCCTGATCTACGAGTATTCCGATCACAAAGGCACCGTACACAAGCTGCTGCAAGATGAAGTATTCCACCTGAAACACCGGGCCGGTGATGATGTGCTGCTGGGTGTCAGTCCAATTGCCGCCAGCCGGGAAACGATCGAACTGTCCATATCCGAACGCGATCACGGTAATGCGACATTCAAGAACGGCACCCGGTTATCGGGCATTCTTAAATTCCCCCAGCACCTGAAACCCGAACAGCGGGCCGGTCTGAAAACGTCCTGGGAATCTCAGCATGGTGGTGGTGCCAATGCCGGCAAGACTGCCATCTTGGATCAGGGCGTGGAGTATCAGCCCATCTCGATGACACTTGAAGACGCAGAGTATCTGGAGGCCCGCAAGTTCTCAGTCATTGAAGTGGCCCGGCTATTCCGCGTCCCACCTGTGATTATCCAGTCCATGGAGAGCGCCAACTACTCAAACAGCGTAGAGCTTGCCAGACAGTTTGTGACTCTTTGCTTGCGTCGCCATCTGGTGGCATGGGAACAGGCGATCAGTATGCAACTACTGACACCCGCAGGGCGCAAGCGATACAAGCCTGAGCATAGCGTGGAAGGTCTGCTGCGTGGTGATAGCACGACACGCGCATCATTCTACAGGGAAGGCATAGATGCTGGTTGGCTGCTGCCGAGTGAGGCACGCAAGCTGGAGAACCTGCCGATGATTGAAGGAATTGACAATGCCAAGACTCAAGACACTACAGCCCGGGATTAAGGTGCTGGGTATGCCTGTAGAAGAACTGCTGAAACGCCGCTCAAGCCGATCAGGACGCGATGCGGACCCACGGCGCACCATACCCCTTAACTCAAGCCAATGGCAGCGCCTGCGTGCTCTGATACTGGATGATGAACCATTGTGTCGACACTGCTGGGAGCGTGGCCTTACAGTGCCAGCTACTGATGTAGACCACATATCAGGCGATCCAAGCGACAACAGCCGCGAGAACTTAGCTGGACTATGTCATTCGTGCCATTCGATCAAGACCGCTGCTGACCACGGCAAGCGGGTGAATCAGGGATGCGGGGTGGATGGACTGCCGGCGAGTTGGAAAAATCACGAGCAACCGACAGCGCCAGACCGCAGCCCCAGCCTTCTTTCAATGCTGACTGCAAAGGCCGACTATGAAAACGACTGATAAAAGAGCACGTACAGATACCGCTAAGGCAGCCGTACAGGCCGCACAGAATGCTGCAATGGCTCCCCTGGACCCGCCCGAGTGCGTCACGTTACGACCCGCAGACCGCCCATTTTGGGATCGTATCGTCCTGTCCAAAGCCAGGGACAACTGGACTGATGTTGATCTGGTGAGTGCCGCGCAATTGGCACGCGCACAATCGGACATTGAAGAACTGCAACGGCAGATCGACACAGAGGGCTACGTGATCGAGGGCAAGATCAACCCGGCTGCGCAGATGCTGGAGACATTGAGCAAACGCGCCATTGCACTGACCCGCGTATTGCAGGTTCACGCGCTGGCTACGGTCGGACGATCTGCTGATACGAGGGATTCCGCTAAATTGGAACGTGACGCACGTCAGGACGATGACGACGACCTGATCCCACGCCTGAGGGCCGTTAAATGACACGCGGCGAGAAAGTGATTCAGTTCATTGAGAAATACTGCGTGACGCCGGACGGTGCGCACGTTGGTAAGCCTTTGGTGCTGGCTGACTTTCAGAAAGAATTTATCCAGGCGGTCTACGACAACGAACACGGCACCCGCCGGGCCTATCTATCCATTGCCCGGAAAAACGGTAAATCCGGCCTGATTGCTGGCCTGCTGCTGGCGCACCTGGTCGGACCCGAAGCGGTGCTGAACAGTCAGATCGTGTCTGGTGCCATGTCGAGGGATCAGGCTGCGCTGGTGTTCAACCTTGCCAGTAAGATGGTCCAGCTATCCCCGAAGCTATCCCAGATCGTGCGGATTGTGCCATCCGGCAAGCGGCTGATCGGTACCCCGCTCAATACCGAATACAAAGCCCTGGCCGCCGATGGCAAGACCGCCCACGGCCTTTCCCCGGTGCTGGCGATTCTGGATGAAATGGGCCAGGTCCGCGGCCCGCAGTCTGACTTCATTGATGCGATTACCACATCACAAGGCGCACACGCAAACCCGCTGATGCTGGTCATTTCCACGCAAGCGGCTAGCGATGCCGATCTGCTGTCTATCTGGCTGGATGATGCCAAAGCGTCCAGCGATCCCCGGATTGTGTCCCATGTGTATGCGGCACCTGAAGGCTGCGACCTGATGGATAAATCGGCATGGGAGGCAGCAAACCCGGCACTACGATTGTTTCGTAGTGAAGATGATTTGGCAGAACAGATGAAACAGGCGCAGCGGATGCCATCAATGGAGAACAGCGCCAGGAATCTTTTGCTGAATCAGCGGGTCAGTACCGAATCACCTTTTGTTTCCCCGGATGTGTGGAAATCGTGTGGTGGCAGTGTCCTTGATTTTGAGGACACCCCTGTCTACTGCGGTCTGGACTTATCGGCCCGTACTGACTTAACGGCACTGGTCATTATCGGCAAGGTGGGTGGTGTATGGCAGACAGTCCCGCATTTCTGGACTCCAGAACAGGGAATCGCAGATCGAGCGCACAAGGACCGGTCCCCGTATGACGTATGGGCCAGACAAGGGCTATTGCACACGACACCGGGCGCGACGGTCGATTATGAATATGTGGCGCAGCAGATTGTCGAGATACTGGCAGATCTGAATGTACAGGCCATTGCGTATGACCGTTGGCGAATGGATCTGATGATGCGTGAATTTGAACGGCTGGGCGTGACGCTGCCCTTGATGCCATTCGGACAAGGGTTTAAGGATATGTCCCCAGCGCTGGATGCCGTCGAGGCTGAATTGCTCAATGGCCGTGTGGCCCATGGGATGCACCCAGTCCTGACAATGTGTGCTGCCAATGCCGTGGTAACGAAAGACTCCGCTGGCAACCGCAAGCTAGACAAGGGCCGGGCAACGGGCCGGATTGATGGTATGCAAGCGATGGCAATGGCTTTCGGTGCCGCTGGTGGAGCAGAAGTGGAACAAACGTATGAAGCGTATGAATTTGAATTTGCATGAGCGGCGCAAGCTGTTCTGTAAACCCCCGCCTGTCAGGGTTCAGCCTGTATAGCTTTCAGGCTGTGGTTAGGCAGGGAAGGATTAGACGGTGAGTGCCTTCTCATGAAAAACCCCGTCAGGCGGCGCGATCTCGTCCGTTACTGTCCATACAGTAGACCTCCTTGGGTCGGTGGCCGCCAACTAACATTAAGGAATTGAAATGGATATTGGAAAGCTGAAACACCGGATAACGGTACAGAATTACGAGATCACCGGGCAAGACCCTGTGACTGGTGAACCCATTGGTGGCTGGGTAACAGTGGCGCAGACCTGGGCGCAGATACAGGGTATCAGTGGCCGGGAGTTTCTGGCCGCCAATGCTGAACAGGCCGGGACCACTTTTAAGATCATCATCCGGTACATGAAAAATCTACTGCCGGTGTACCGCATCCTGCTGGACGACACAATATTCAATATCAAGGGCATTTTGCCAAACAACGACAAAACCATGATTACCGTCATGGCTGAAAGTGGAGTAAATAATGGTTGATGTAACCCAAGCAAAACAGCACCTGCGTGTCGATATTGACGATGACGATACGCTGATCCAGCACTATATTGATGCGGCCACTGCTGCCGCGCTGGACTACCTGAACCTGGCCGAAATGCCCGATCCAGTACCGGCACCCGTTACCGCTGCCATCCTGCTGGCCGTGGGCGATCTGTACGAACATCGGGAGGGTAAGGTCGAGGGCCGCCTGGTGGACAATGAAACCTACCTGCGATTGTTGAACCCTTATCGGGCGATGGATATTTAACCGACCGAAAATTCGGTAGCGAAGGGTGCGATTTGAAATCACACCCTGGCACAGTGCCAGAGATGAGTAATATCAACAAGTTGCGGGCTTGTCCAGAACACCGGATCGGTGGTCTCGGAGAGTAATGTGATTTGAAATCGCAAAACCCCAAAGCGGGATTTTCCCGTATTGCACTGCGCTGATCTGCGCACTGGTGTGATCTGGAATCGCGGGAGTGGGTATACCTTTTCCCTCGGGTAGACCTTGGTGTATACCTACCGATGATGGACAACAAAAAAGGACTTTCCGATTTCTCGTAAGTCCTTGATTTTACTGGTCGGAACGGAAGGATTCGAACCTTCGACCCCTTGCACCCCATGCAAGTGCGCTACCAGGCTGCGCTACGCCCCGACGATGCCGATATTAGCTTTTGAAGCGCTGCCGCTGACGGTGGGGAAGATGCCAGGGAAATTGCGTTTCCAGCTAAGTCGTGCATCATATCATTGTGACGATTGTTTTTCAATTGCAGGGTTCGAAATTAATAAAAATATCCTGCTTACATCTACAGTCTGCCCTTAAATGGCGGGCGGGTCAGCTTCAGGCAGACGCACCATCGTAATGCTGAATTTGCAGCGCCGCCAGATCGGCGTCCGGGACGCTGCGCAGGTTGACGGCGTAAGAAACCGTGCCGTCCGGCTTGCGTCCACTGGAAAAGGACTGTATTCCGCAAATTCTGCAAAATTGATGCTGCACGTGGTGCTTGTTGAATTCATAGGTCGTCAGGGCATCCTGGCCCTGGTCAAGCCTGAAATCGTCCTCGGGTACAAAGGTCAGTAGTGCACCGTTACGCCTGCAGATTGAACAATTGCAACTGACGGCCTGGGTGGGTAGATCTGCTTCGACGGTAAACGCCACCGCGCCGCAGTGACAGCTTCCTTGATATGCCATTTGTCATACTCCCTGTTTGGAAATTCGAATTACCCGCCGTAGGCACCCATACGGCGCTGCAGCTGTTCGTAAGACTTCTCGGCGGCCGCCTGTTTGGCAGGCGTGGTCGGTGCCAGGTAGTATTCAGAGAAGGCCTTGTGGTAACGCTTCAAGACAACACGCGTACGCTTGTCTGCGTTGCCATATGCCTGATTGTAGTCGCGTTCCCAGTTGCGATTGATCACCCGGTAGCAGCGCGTGCCTTTTTCATAAGACTCATGCGTCAGTGCTTCGCACTGGCCGACGGAAGAGGGAGGGTATTTCCGGGCAAAGGCCACGGCAGTTGTCGTCAATGTCTGGTCAGACTGCTGTTCCTGCTCCGTAAACTGCGCGTAAGGATCCGGCGGCGCGGAAGAGCAGGCGGCAATTGTTGCAAATGCCAGGGCGGCGGCTATTTTTTTGAAGTATGGAACCATGTTTATTTTTTCCGAAAAATCAACGCTGCGTTGATGGGAACCTGCCTGCGCAGAGTATAAACAATTTCGGAACAGGTACCTAGAAAAATATGATGGATGAAATAGCCGTGCCGCCAGGCACTATATTACATATGTATTTATCTGCCCGTGATCCTATTTGACGATGGCTTCGATCTGAACGAGGACACGAACCTCATCGGGAACACCCATGTCAATTCCCCAATTCATTCCCCATTTGCTGCGTTCAATTTTGGTTTCGAAATCGCCACCGCAGATGTTCTTTTTCAGCACCGGCTGGAAATAGCAGTTGTAATTGGTATTGTTAAGCGTTACAGGCAGCGTTTTGCCCAGAAGCGTCAGGTCACCTTCAACCGAGGCAAGTTTGTCGTCCTTGTAGTCAAACTTTTTACCGGCAAATGTAATTTCCGGATATTTATCGACGTCAAAGAAATCAGGCGACTTCAGATGGTCGTCGAAATCCTTGGTTCCCGAGCTGATTGATTTCGTAAGAATTTTGATATCGGCAGAACCTTCACTCTTTTTGGGATCCGCTGCAATGGTACCCTGAACGTCTTCAAAGCGTATTCTCAGCGTGGACGTTTCGAAGTGTTTGACCTCAACCGTGACAAATGTGTGAGTGGGCTCAACCTCATAATTGGCGGTTTGAGCAAAGGCGACAGATGTCGTACCAAATACGAGTGCGGCGGTCAGAAAACTTCCTGAAATAGGGGACATTGAAAACTCCTGTCATTGATATGTTGGCTGACGCCGGAGCGCCAGGAAAAACGAAAGCGCAAAATCAGGATATTAATTTATCACGTCTGTATTCAGAATAATGTAAGTAAGCAATAATCCGCTCATTCGTATGAAGCCGTCGACCTTAAACCAATGTGATCCGATTTCGCCAGATCCGTTGATCATTGAAAGCGGGACGCTCCACGGTGGATTTATGGCAAAATGCAGTCCGTATGCAGACTCTGGCGCCCTGGGCGGCTCTATGGAAATCAATCCGATGAATATCAATACGGGCAAAAGTGCTGACAGTTTTACGAAAATACCGCTGCCTGATGAGTCGGGTACGGTTCTTTGGCATTCGGAAGCGGGATTTAGTGCACCAGACAGGCTGTTGTTTGCAGACGATACCTGGTCGGCTGACGCGGCGTTGAAGTCAATGCGTGCCGGGTCCGCACTGGTATGGCGCGGAGATTTTCAGAATGCCCGACAACTATTGCAGGCATTGACGCGTCGGCTGGATAAGAAAGCGAAATCGCCGGCTTCGACACATACGCTGTCGCTCACCGAGAGATTTCATCGCTACCGCATGCAACAGGCGCAGCGTGTTCGGCTTTTGGGTCAGTTGCTTATTCAGATCGAAGCAGATAACGGCATCGCTCTGCGCCGCGCACCTGAAGTTGGTCAGGCAATGAGCCAGGTATTTGCGCCACGGCAGTTACCCATGCTGATTTCTCTCAGAGAATTACTGGGCATCATCGGCGCTTATGAATGGCGACGAAAAGGGGTGCCCATTGCCAATTGTGATTTTCGCATTCATCCACATTACGGTGTGTTTTCGCCGTCGCGAGCGGAGTACCTGGACCTGGTAATGCAGGCCCCATTGCCGGGTCGACACCACTGTGCGTTCGATATTGGGACGGGCACCGGTGTCCTTGCCATCCTTCTGGCAAAAAAAGGTGTGAATCAGGTGATCGCCACGGATTCGTCACCTCTTGCCGTGGCGTGTGCACAGGAGAATGTTCAGAGGCTGGGTCTGGAACATTGTGTACGGGTTCAGAAGCAAGCCTTCTTTCCTGACGGAAAGGCTGATCTGCTAATCTGCAATCCACCGTGGCTGCCCGGCAAAGTGGTCACGTCACTGGATGCTGCCGTATATGATCCGGACGAGCAGGTGCTTGAAGGGTTTCTGCAAGAGGCGCGCGCTCATCTTGAGCCGGATGGACAGATATGGCTGATCATGTCTGATCTGGCCGAGCTGCTGGGGTTACGGGCTGAGGGTGCTTTGCAGGCAAGATTCGAACTTGCGGGTCTGCAGGTTCACGCAACTTACGATGCGCGACCGGGCCACCGTCGTGCGACAGACCGTTCAGACCCGCTATATGAGGCGAGGGCGCGCGAGACGACTCGCCTGTGGTGCCTGGTGCCTACTGACACTGAAAATTCATGAAGTAGGTGTCTTCAGCGGTACCGGTACCTGTTGGATTGTGTTGTGAAATATTCACAGGTTTCTGGTATCCGCAAGTTTTTTGTGCGGTCTGCATGCACATTTCCCAGTTTGGCGGCGTCTGAGCATTAGGCGAACATTTCACCCCATAATTGCCACGGTCAACGACATCCAGCCCGCTGGACGCACAACCGGCCAGAACCACGGGCACGAGAAGCAATAACAGTTTTTTCATTCGACAACTCCTATACTGGCTGTATTGTATCGGATTATTAATCCCCACTTTCATTTTAATTAAATTCAGTTATAGTAGTAAGTGAATATCCTGTAACGTATTGAATTGAACGTTCGCACTCATGCGTATGGCCATAAGCGAACTGTTTGATTTTTATGCATTCCGTTACATTCGTTTGAGTATCAGTTGTTAATATGAAAGCCGTATAAGTTTTGTTTATGTTTATTAAAGGGGTTCTTTTATGAAAAAAATTCTCGTTCCCGCTATGATCGTTCTCGCAACTGCGGCCTCTGTCAACGCACATGCTGCTAAGCCTTCTGACAATCTGTCCCGTCATGCACTGGGCGAGGCAAAGGATACCCGTTCAGCCTGGGCGAAATCTCAGGATATGTATGTTGAACCTACGCTGCGTATGACTGAAACAACAGTGCCTGTGACACCAGAACAGGCTCAACAGCAAAACGCGCAGGTACAGACTGTACCAGCGGGTCAGGTTCCTGTGACTGGTACTTCCCAGACAACAGTGATCGGTCCTGATGGCCGTCCGGTGCCTGCCGGTGTTCAGCCTGTCACACCACCGCCTGCACCAGCCACTCAAGCGGCGCCTGGTCAGCCAGTGCCAATGCAGGATGGTACAGCGCCTGTACAGGATCTGTCTCGTCCACGTCCCTGATTTAAGGGTAGCACATACGCGGGGCGGAGCGTTCGCCTGGCGACAGTGAAGCAGTAGAGACCTTATACTCGCAGGGTGTGTAGCCCTGTAGGTATAAAACGAACCGGTAGCGTTTTCACGTTACCGGTTTTTATTTTGTCTGCAGAATTACCTGTAGCAGGAGGTATGTCTGGTCATCGCAACGTGGGATTCATACAACACTTGTGATGGCTAGTGTGACTGAAGGCGGAGCAATGGCGAGTTTGCCCATCGCATTCGTTGAATTCCTCATGGATCGGCGCATCCCTTTACCCGTCACTGCGTGAAATGGCCATATTAAGCTTAGGAATGGTCATTTTTTCGATCCAGGGAGTATGCAAACCAAAGTACAAGGAAGTGTTGATAGTCGAGACACAGAAGCCAGCGTAGATATCAACGAGACGCAGGCCGGTGTTAATACGAGCGAGACCGTAGCCGGCGTCGATATGACCGAAACAGAGGCGCAATGGCTGGTGGACTATGCCGGGTTGTTTGATGTCATAGAGAGTACGCCGCTGACCCAGGAGCAACGCCGCGCCTGTGTATCGGATGCAGCAGCAACACTTGTGCTGGCCGGGGCGGGGACAGGTAAAACCAGTACCTTGACCGGGCGCGTGGCGTTCCTGTTGGCCAATGACCTGGCGTCACCAGAGGAAATCCTGTGCCTGGCTTTTGCACGCGCGGCGGCCCTGGAGATACAGGACAGACTGCACAGACGGCTGGCAGATCGACTTTCGGTTGATGGTTTTGTAGCCAGCACATTCCATAGTCTGGGTCTGCAAATCGTCACGCAGGTTGAACAGAAACGTCCCCAAATTACCTGTTTCTGCACGCAGCCTGAAACGGTGCGCCGTTTTCTGGATGAGCAGATTCGACAATGCATGGAACGATCCGATGACTATGCACGCCTGCTTATTGAGTATTTTGCAAGCGTCGAACCACGTCTGTCGTTGTCCGGCGAGTATGTCAGTCGTGATGCCTATCTGGCATCGTTTGCGTCGCGGCCCTTACGTTCGCTCAGAGGTGAACTGATGCGCAATCCCTTAGAATGCCTGGTTGCCAATGCCTTCAGTCTGTTGGGTTTTGTGTACCACTATCTTGCGCATTATCCGCAGGAAGTCTATCTGACTAAACGAATGCCGTACCGGGCGAGTTTTTTTCTTCCAGATATCCATGTGTATGTCGATGTTTTCGATTATGTTGAACAAAACGACGCGCCCCTTGAGGTACGCCAGCTCGCGGTCCGTCTATCAGACATTCATCATCGCTATGGCACGCAATATATTCAATTGTGGGAGTCCTCGACATCTGCTGCAGATATAGGATCGCTTATCCAGTATCTGAATCGTACATTGCATCAGCAGCGAGGCCACCTGAATAGCTTCCCGGATGTCCCGGTTACTGGCCCCGCTGTCGAAAAGGCGAACTCAGACGCCAACGCCTGGTGGAAGAAGTCCCTGGTATCGGCAAGTGACTGCCTGTCGATGCTGATGGGTTCGGAAAGATGGGAGGCCTTACTGGAGATGCTGGCAGATCTGCTGCCTTTGTATCGGCTCGCTAAAACCAGGGCTGACATTGTGAATGCCGGGTCTGGTACAAACGCATGGTCGGATCCTGCTGTTGAGCGAATGAACCGCTATGTGCTGTCGATGCTGGAACCACTCGTACATGCCTATGATGCCTATATTCGGGATCGAGGTGAAATTGATTTTGACGGAATGATTTCGCGAGCCACACAGTATGTGAAGGAAGGGCGTTTCCAGATTCCGTGGCGGGACATTCTTATCGACGAGTTTCAGGATATCTCGTCCCACCGGTACGCCCTGATTGCGGCCATGCTGGCGCAACAACCGGGTATACGACTGTTTTGCGTGGGTGATGACTGGCAGGCCATCTACCGCTTTGCCGGCAGCGACATTCGCTACTGCACGCAGTTTGGTGAACGGGTACATCCTCAATTTCGACTGATCCCATTGAGCTGTACCTTTCGTTTTAATCAGGATCTTTGCCAGATCAGCAGCCGGTTTCTGATGAAAAATGCGTTTCAGAATTCGAAGAAGCTCTACGCCGTCAAGCCAGGTGGTGTACCGGTTATCACAATTGCAATTCAAGCTCAGGGACTTCCGTCCATTCTTTCACGGCTTCAGGAGGAGGCTTCAAAAGCCGCATCGGTTCGTTCGGACCGTATTGACGCCGCAAGCAATAGCAATGCAGCGGTATGCCAATTGAAATTCACAGTTCTGATACTGGCGCGATTTTCGCACTTGCTGCCTGCACAATCGCTGTTGACAGAATTCGGCAGACGCTACCCGATGTTGCAGATTCAGTCCAGCACTGTGCATGCTTCCAAAGGACTTGAAGCCGATTATGTGCTGATCCTGAATATGGAGCAGGGCGTATACGGCTTTCCATCCGAAAAGCCGATTGATCCCGTGAGAGAGCAGTTTCTGCCGCCACAAGAAGACTTTGCGTTTGCCGATGAGCGCAGACTTTTTTATGTGGCAATGACCCGCGCCAGAAAGCGTCTCTGGCTGCTCGTCCCCGACGAGGAGAACAGATTATCGATCTTTGTCACGGAACTGCTTAAGGAAAACAAAAAGCACATCCGCAGGCACGATAGGCGGAGCTGGCGGACGAGTCTTTCAGCTTACAGGCAGAAATTGCCGATCGCCCGAATAATTCACGAAATCAAGCGCTACGTTGTAGGCTTGCGTGTCGGCACAGAAAAAAAGGACCGTATCACCTGAGTCCATATTCGCCAGGATGGACTCCATTTCGTCTTCCACAGGTTCGTCTTCCAGACCAAGACTGGCAATATGGATCTGGCCTTCCTGTTCGAAACGCTCGGCAGGAACAATAGCAGGGATTTGATCGAAGTCGACCGCAGCGACCACAAGATAAATATCCAGCACAAGACCGTTGACCTCTGCCGAGATCTGCACGCCCTGGTGCAGCGGACGTAAGAGACTTGTTTGAATGCCTGGTTCGTTCATGACAGCTTATTGTGAAAGCAGGGAAGTTGGAGGAGGTGCGTCAGCGGGCACGGCGGGTGCTCCTTGGTAGTAGCCCTGACGGACGCCACAGCCGGCGAGAAGAAGAACAATAGCAGTCAACGCTACGAATTTTTGCATGATGAATGTGTACCTGGAATGGGATGTGACCGGAATGGCTACAATAGCATTGTAATACGAACTGGACGTTCCGATCCATGACAAGAAAAATTGTCCATATCGATATGGATGCGTTTTATGCTTCTGTTGAATTGCGCGAGAATCCGCAACTCAAGGGGCTGCCTGTTGTTGTCGCCTGGGACAGTATTCGTTCTGTGATCGTCGCTGCGTCCTATGAAGCGCGAAAATATGGTCTGCGCTCAGCCATGTCGGTCAGGCGGGCGCGCGAATTGTGCCCGCATGCCGTTTATATCTCTCCCAACTTCACCTTGTATCGTGATGTTTCACGCCAGGTTCGATCCATTTTTCTGCAATACACGGATCGTATCGAGCCGTTGTCACTGGATGAGGCTTATCTTGATGTCACCACCAACCATAAAAATATTGCGTCGGCAACAGAGGTTGCGCGTCGCATTCGTGAAGAGATTTTTCGTCAGACATCGCTGACGGCTTCTGCCGGCATTGCGCCAAATAAATTTCTTGCCAAGATTGCGTCAGACTGGAACAAACCCAATGGCATGTGTGTCATTCCCCCTTCCAAGGTCGAGCAGTTTCTGCAGGAACTGCCACTGGAAAAAATACCTGGCGTAGGTCGTGTAACGCTGGCAAAGTTTCACCGTTTGCAGATGAGAACAGTGGGCGATTTGCGTCTGCGCAGCGAATGGGAACTGTCTTTTCATTTTGGCAAGCATGGAAGACGGTTATATGAACTGGCGCGTGGTATTGATCTGCGTGAAGTGGACGGGAATCAGGAATCACAGCAGATCTCCACCGAAACGACTTTTGATCGTGATCTGTCGTTTCAGCAGCTGAATGCACCACTGGATGCGATTGCCGGCAAGCTGTGGGATCAGATTCTTCGCAAACGCAAGTTTGGCCGGACTGTGACACTCAAGCTGAAAACCGCATCATTCAAAATTCTGACGCGCTCTCAGACATATTCAAGTCCGCTGTACTCCGTCGATGACGTCAGACAGGCCGCAGCAGCATTGCTTTCGCGTATCGATCCGCAAAAACGACGCATGCAATATCGGCTGCTCGGCCTGGGGGTTAGTACTTTTGCTGAAGTTCAGGACGAAGAAATTCAGATGTCATTGCTATAGATCGTCGCGCTGTCCAATGGCGTTGCTGAGTTCTCGACCATAGCGCTGAGGAAGATAAATGAGGGACGGGAATTTTCAGAACGAAAAAACCGGAGGTGAGATTTTCGCGGGCCGCAGCCGGAGAATTCCATTTGCGGTCCGCATGCGATGGCTCAGGGTTTCAGCCGGTCTTTCAGTCGTTTTGAGAGCTCGGCCATATCTGTGCGGCCAGCGAGTTTCTGCTTCAGAATTGCCATGGCCTTGCCCATGACTGCCGGCCCGGTTACACCGTCTGCTGTGACCTGCGTGAGGGCCGCATCCACCGCCTCCTGCACTTCCTGCTCTGACGCCTCTTCAGGCAGAAATTCCTTAAGGACTTCAAGTTCCGCTTTCTCGGCCTCGGCCGTTTCTGTACGCCCGGCGCTTTCAAAGGCGGCAATGGACTCTTTGCGTTGTTTGAC
This sequence comes from Pseudomonadota bacterium, assembly GCA_023387815.1. Classification (GTDB taxonomy): domain Bacteria; phylum Pseudomonadota; class Gammaproteobacteria; order Burkholderiales; family Burkholderiaceae_B; genus Advenella. The sequence continues at coordinate 107,086 of JAEWHK010000039.1, read as the reverse complement.
CTGTTTCTCGATGATGGCCAGTACCTGATCATCACTCAATTCTACGCGGTCATCAATTTCTTTCTGTTTGATGGCAGCCTGCAAAAAACGCAGGGTACCCAGTCTGGCCGTCTGTTTGGCGCGCATGGCCTCTTTGACGGCATCAGATATAGCGACTTTAATGGAAGACGACATGGATTGATTCCGGAATGGTAAGATTAGAGACATATTATGGCATAACTTTTTCGGAGACATATATGACGGAAATAAACACTTCCCAGATTCTTCTCCCGGAAGGTGAGGCTCACGGCCAGCTCTTTTTCATCCTGCATGACGAAAGTTTCCAGGCCACCAATATGCCGTTTCTACTAGGTGCCATCCGCTCAGAATTTCCAGACGCGGTAATACAGATGTCGACTATTGAACTGGGCGAAGACTCGAAGTGGCTTAATCCCGAGGAAGGCGAACCGGACGCCAATCTTGCCTCGCGTCTGGGTGCCGGCATACAGGCACTTGAGCAGGATATCCGCAGCAGTCAGAGAACTCACGGTGTGCTCAGTGAAGCCACTGCGGTGATCGGAGTGGGGCTGGCCGGTAATCTTGTACTCGGTCTCACGCTCCTTGACGAGCCGGTCGCAAGCCGACTGATCACATTTGGTGCCAGATTTCCGGCTTATCCACTGGAGCTTTCTTTGGATACTACGATTCATTTGCTGCACGCAGATCGTGATCTTGTCGTACCGTCAAATCGGGCGCGCGAAGCCCATGATCACATGGCCCAGTTGCAGGCAGATGCGACGATTGATATTGCCATGAATACGGGGGATTCGTTCAGTGAAATCCTGATCGGCAAGATGTTTGAAAGACTGAAAACATGTGTGCCGCTCAGATATTGGCGATATGCCGGTGAAGCTGAAAAGCCCGAGGGCGAGGACAAGAGCCGGGAATCGGATGCCTCACTTCACTGAAGTTGAAAAGTAAACGGACAAATTAAACGGGCGGCCGTCGGGCCACCCTGTAAATCAGGGAATGCCGCAAGGGCATCCCTTTATGAAACGCTTGATCGTTGGTGAGACTTAGAGCAGGGTAGGATAATCCTGCTGAACCATATGCCTGACGCGAACAGCATCTGCAAAGCGGGTCAAACCACCGTCTGCATTCAGTAATACGACGGCAACAGGCCGGTGGTCCATTTCAGTCATCATAACCAGGCAATCGCCGGCTTCACGGATATAACCTGTTTTGGAAAGCAGAATATTCCAGTTGCTATTGCGGATCAGACGATTGGTATTACGATAGCGTTGTTCGCGACCATTACTGGTCACAATTTCGTATTTATCGCTGGTCGTAAATTCGCGGATCAGCGGTTGCTGATGAACGGCCTGCATCAGCCGGACCAGGTCGCGCGGCGAAGAGACATTCTGCGGAGACAATCCGGTAGGCTCCATGAAGCGGGTACGCGTCATGCCCAGCTGGCGAGCGCGGCTATTCATTTCGCGCACAAAGGCGTCCATTCCGCCTGGATAGGTACGACCCAGCGCATGCGCGGCCCGATTTTCAGAAGACATCAGTGCAAGGTGCAGCAGTTCCTTGCGGGTAAGCACCGTGCCAACCGACAGGCGTGAGGCGGATTTCTTGACGCGATCCACATCGTCGGCCGTGACCACGATCTGCTCGTTCATGTTCAGGTTGGCTGTGGTAATGATCAGCGCCGTCATGAGCTTGCTGATCGAAGCAATGGGACGGATGACATCGGAATTTTTGGAGTACAGGACGCGGTTGTCGGTCAGGTCGACCACATAGGCAACCTGGGAGCGCACGATACCGCCATTATCGGCCTTGCCGACGACGGTGCTGGCAAGAGGAAGGGCATCATATGTCTGACCGCCATCATCTTCCTGCGCGAAGCTGGAAACAGGTACAATGGAACCCGCAGACAGCACAACGGCAAGGCACGCGGCCAGCGTTTTTCTTAGGAATTTTTGCATAGGATCGTCACGAACAAATTGGATCAGGGTCTGCGCAATTATAAATAAAAATTTAAAAAAAATATATTTATTAATGGGTTAGGGGCGATTTCTAAATTCGTTCTTAAGTACTTGGGTCAGACTCATGAGTGATATTTGCATGCATTTAATACTCATTTCGCCGACGATGTCCGCATTGTCCTGTAAATTACGTTAATTCAATCGAAGTTGTATCAAATATTTTCAGCGCCCGGAATTTAGGTAAATGTCGCAATTGCCGGGTTATCTCGCATGAGTGGGAAGGAGAACGATAAAATATTGCTTTCCTTTCAGGCTATTTTCCATTCATCCGGTATTCATTGTGTCAGACACTCATCATCACCATCAGATTGCATACGGCGGCGCCGCCCTGACTCCCTTCAGAAAAGAGCGACTGCTTGCGGCGCTTGCGCAGGCGGGCATACCGGTACAGGACGTGATCGCGCGTTACGAGCATCATGTTTTTACCCAGGGTACTGTCGCACCAGAAGATCAGGCACGCCTTACGCAGCTATTAACCTATGGGACCCAAGTCGCAGAGGTACCGGCAGATGATGCACTTGTCATACGCGTATTGCCCCGGCTCGGAACCATTTCCCCGTGGGCCAGCAAAGCCACGGACATCGCACACAATTGCGGCCTGACGGCGGTGCGACGAATAGAGCGTGGTATTGAATATCGGTTTGTCGCAAGAAAAGGTCTGCTGGGCGCAAAAAAACTAACACCAGAGCAGCGCACGCAGATCGCCTCCCTTATTCATGATCGCATGACGGAATATGTTGTGGACGCCGCATTCGACGCGTCTGTGCTTATGGAAACACTGGCAGGCAAGCCTCAAACACAAATTCCGGTTCTGGAGCAGGGCAGATCGGCATTGGAGTCGGCCAACCAGCAGCTTGGGCTGGCGCTCTCGGATGTCGAGATCGATTATCTGCACAAGTCATTCAGCGATCTTGGCCGTAATCCTACAGATGTAGAGCTGATGATGTTCGCGCAGGCGAACAGCGAACATTGTCGCCACAAGATTTTCAACGCCAGCTGGGAAATTGATGGTCAGAAACGGGAAGACACCCTTTTCGGCATGATTCGCAAGACGCATGCGGCACAGCCTAAGGGTACGATTGTGGCGTATTCCGATAATGCAGCGGTCATGGAAGGTGGAACCGCCAGCCGGTTTTATGCCGGCTACGACGGAAATGCGTCCGCGACGCAGGCGCCAAAGTACGATCGCCATGTCCGCCTGACGCATACGCTCATGAAAGTGGAAACACATAATCACCCCACGGCAATCGCTCCATTCCCGGGAGCAGCCACGGGCGCCGGCGGCGAAATCCGTGATGAGGGCGCCACCGGGCGGGGTTCCAAACCCAAAGCCGGGCTCACCGGTTTTACCGTTTCCAACCTGAATTTGCCTGAGCTGCCGGAATCCCGTGAAGCTGCAGCTTACGGCCTGCCGGATCGTATTGCCAGTCCCCTGGATATCATGCTTGAAGGTCCCATTGGCGGCGCAGCGTTTAATAACGAATTCGGACGTCCCAATCTGCTGGGATATTTCCGTACATTCGAACAGACTGTCGATGGCGTACGCTGGGGCTACCATAAGCCCATCATGATTGCGGGTGGTCTGGGAAGTATTGACGCAGCATTTACTCATAAAGATGTGATTCCAGGTGAAGCATTGCTGATCCAGTTGGGCGGTCCCGGCATGCGTATTGGGATGGGTGGCGGCGCTGCCTCTTCCATGAGCGCAGGAAGCAATAGCGCGCAACTGGATTTTGACTCCGTACAGCGCGGCAACCCGGAACTGGAGCGCCGCGCGCAGGAAGTCATCGATCGCTGCTGGCAACTGAAAGAAGATAACCCGATTATTGCCATTCATGATGTGGGTGCCGGCGGTCTGTCCAATGCATTCCCCGAGCTCGTGAATGATGCCGGGCGGGGCGCTATTTTCGATCTGCAGCAGGTACATCTGGAAGAATCAGGCATGTCTGCTGCCGAGATCTGGAGCAACGAGGCTCAGGAACGTTACGTCCTGGCCATTCTGCCAGATGATCTGCCGCGGTTTGAAGCGATCGCGGCTCGCGAACGCTGCCCGTTTGCCGTGGTAGGTGTTACCACCACAGAACGTCATCTGAAAGTGTCCGACGGCGAGGGGCTGCCAGGCGTCACGCCTACCACTACCGTTCATAGCGAACAGGCACCAGCACCTGTCGACATTCCCATGGATGTGATACTTGGCAAGCTGCCGCGCATGCAGCGCCAGGCAACGCACAAGGCGCGCAATCTCACAGAGATCGATGTCACAGGTCTGGACCTGGCTGATCTGGCCACACAGGTCATGCGCCACCCCACAGTCGCCAATAAGTCTTTTCTGATCACTATCGGCGATCGCACCGTAGGCGGACTCTGCTCACGCGACCAGATGGTTGGTCCCTGGCAGATTCCTGTTGCAGACTGCGCGGTTACGCTTGCAGACTACGAATCTGTTCGTGGTGAGGCTATGTCCATGGGCGAACGTACGCCATTGGCAATCGGCAATGCGCCGGCCTCCGGCCGTATGGCTGTCGCCGAGGCCCTCACAAACCTGGTCTCTGCGGATGTCGCCTCGCTGGAAGATATCAAATTATCCGCCAACTGGATGGCCGCCTGCGGTTTTGATGGTCAGGATGCAGAACTGTTTGACACCGTCAGTGCGGTGTCTGAATTGTGTCAGGAAATTGGGCTCTCCATCCCTGTTGGTAAAGATTCACTGTCCATGCGTACCCGTTGGGAAGAGCAGGGCGAAATGCGTGAAGTGGTCGCGCCTGTGTCGCTGATTGTTTCAGCGTTCGCACCCGTTGCGGATGTGCGCAAGACAGTCACCCCGCAACTGATTACCGATCAGGGCGATACAACACTCATTCTGATCGATCTTGGACAGGGAAAACAGCGTCTTGCCGGTTCGGTCCTTTCCAACGTGATTGATCAGTATGGCTCGGCCGTCCCTGATATTGATGAGCCCGCGCTGCTGAAAACCTTTTTCCTGACTATCCGGTCTTTGGTAAACCAGGGGCTGGTGCTCGCCTATCATGACAGAGCTGACGGCGGATTGCTGGCCACGGTTGCCGAAATGGCGTTCGCCGGACACGTAGGTGTGTCAATCAACCTTGATATGCTTACGTTTGATGAATCCTCAGCAGACTGGGGCGACTACAAGATTCGTCCCGAGCAGGTTGCGGTACAGCGCGATGAGCTGACCGTCAAGGCACTGTTCAATGAAGAAGCGGGGGCCGTGATTCAGGTGCGAACCTCACAGCGTGATGAAGTGCTGCAGGCACTGCGTGCCGCGGGTCTCTCTCGTATTTCAAATGCCATTGGGGCACCAAATACCTCTGACCAGATCGAATTTTATCGCGATGGCCGGCGTCTTTTTGGCCTGGATAGGGTCGAGCTTGGCAAGGCCTGGAGCCAGGTCACCTACGAAATTATGAAACGGCGTGACAATCCGGCAAGCGCGCTTGCCGAGCTGAATAGCTGGGAAGATCGTGATGATCCCGGTCTGAATGCCGTTGTTGCCTTTGATCCGCAAGAGCAGATTGCTGCGCCCTATATTTCAAGTGGCATCCGACCCAAAATTGCCATTCTGCGAGAGCAGGGTTGCAACAGCCAGGTAGAAATGGCCTGGGCTTTTGATACTTGCGGTTTTGACGCCTATGATGTCCATATGACTGATCTGCTGTCAGGACGTACGTCTCTGGACGGCTTCCAGGCCATGGTTGCTGTGGGCGGTTTCAGTTACGGAGACGTTCTGGGTGCCGGAGAAGGGTGGGCACGCACGATTCGTTACAACGCATCGCTGTCAGAGCAGTTTGCCCGCTTTTTCTCACGCCCGGATGTCCTGGCGCTTGGCGTATGTAACGGATGCCAGATGCTGGCGACCCTGGCTGATATGATTCCCGGAGCACAGGACTGGCCACGCTTTACGTACAACCAGTCAGCCAAATACGAAGCCCGACTCAGCCTGGTGCAAATCGCTCAGTCTCCTTCGCTCTTCTTTACCGGTATGCAGGGAACGCGGCTGCCAATTGCTGTTGCGCATGGAGAGGGCTTTGCCGATTTCGGACTGCAGGGCGATATCGGGGCGGTTCACACTGCGGTCCAGTATGTATCAGGCAAGGGTTTTATCACAGAAGCCTATCCGGCCAATCCCAATGGCAGTCCGCAGGGAATCGCTGCGGTAACTACTGCTGACGGCCGGTTCACTGTCATGATGCCGCATCCCGAGCGGGTGACACGCAATGTCATGATGTCCTGGCATCCTCAATCCTGGGGTGAACAGGATAGTGGTGGTGACTATACGCCCTGGATGCGCATGTTCATGAATGCGCGCGTGGCGCTGGGATAAGTTGCAAGAATCATAGAATTTTCCGGCGGCCGCGCAAAGCCGGTTGATTCGCTCCGGGCGCAAGCGTATAATTTTGCTTTGCGCCCGGAGTTATTTCATGCGTCTCATTCAAAAAGCGCTTACCTTTGACGATGTTCTTCTGGTACCCGCGTACTCAAATGTGTTGCCGCGCGACACGTCTCTAAAAACCCAGCTCACTCGAAATATCACCCTGAATATTCCTCTGGTCTCTGCGGCCATGGATACCGTCACGGAGTCGCGTCTGGCGATTGCCATGGCTCAGGAAGGGGGCATCGGGATTATCCACAAGAATATGTCTGCTGATGCGCAGGCCGCAGAAGTGGCACGCGTCAAGCGTCATGAATTCGGTATCGTCATTGATCCGGTCACGGTTACGTCCGATATGAAAGTACGTGACGCCATTGCCCTGCAGAAACGGCACGGTATTTCCGGTCTGCCCGTTGTAGACGGGGGTAAGCTTGTTGGTATTGTGACAAACCGGGATCTGCGTTTTGAAGACAGGCTTGATGTCCCGCTGACATCGGTCATGACACCCAAGGAACGGCTCATTACCATGCATGAAGGCGGAACGCTTGAAGAAGCGCAGGCACTCATGCACAAGTACCGGCTGGAACGGGTTCTGATCGTCAACGACAATTTCGAACTGCGTGGTCTGGCAACAGTCAAGGATATCGTCAAGAACACTGAACATCCTAATGCCTGCAAGGACGAGTTCGGACAATTGCGCGTTGGTGCCGCGGTCGGCGTTGGCGAAGGTACTGAAGAGCGTGTGCGCAAACTGGCAGAAGCCCACGTCGACGTCATTATTGTCGATACTGCACACGGGCACTCTCAGGGTGTCCTGGATCGCGTTCGCTGGGTCAAGCAGAATTTCCCCGATATCGATGTGATCGGTGGCAATATCGCCACGGCCGAGGCGGCAAGGGCACTGGTCGATGCCGGCGCTGATGGCGTCAAGGTGGGTATCGGCCCGGGCTCCATCTGCACCACACGTATTGTGGCCGGCGTCGGGGTTCCGCAAATTACTGCGATTTCAGATGTGGCCAAGGCGCTGGAAGGCACAGGCGTACCGCTCATTGCCGACGGTGGCATCCGTTATTCCGGCGATGTCTCCAAAGCCTTGGTGGCCGGGGCTTTTGCGTGCATGATGGGTGGCATGTTTGCCGGTACGGAAGAAGCACCTGGTGAAGTTGTATTGTTCCAGGGACGCTCTTACAAGTCCTACCGTGGAATGGGAAGTCTGGGCGCCATGGAACAGGGTTCCGCTGACCGCTATTTCCAGGATCCAGCAAACAACGCCGACAAACTCGTGCCAGAAGGCATCGAAGGTCGGGTGCCATATAAAGGCAGCGTTCTTGCGATCATTTACCAACTGGTTGGTGGTATTCGTGCCTCCATGGGCTATTGCGGCTGCGCCACAATTGACGACATGCGCACCATTCCGCAATTTGTGGAAATCACGTCTGCAGGTGTTCGTGAATCTCATGTACATGATGTACAGATCACAAAAGAAGCACCGAATTATCGCGCAGAGTAAACGGTTGTTTCCGAGTTAGGCTTACAGCCCGATGGCATTGCTCATCGGGCTGTTTTCTTATGGTTTGAATCGATCCTCTTATGGTTTGAATCGACACTCGTTCGATTCTGATCAGGACGGAGAATCAGAACTCAGAATCGGGACTCAGAATCAGAATTCAGAAGCAGGACTCAGAACGCCGCCAGTTGCTGCAGTTTATCAGCGAGCGTTTCAGGTACCAGCACGGGCGCTGAATGAGAACTGGCCAGGGTGTCTATCGTCCAGTTATCTTGCGTTTTAACCCAGGCATACGCTGCGGCGACGGGCTTGTAGGCAGGTTCTGTACATGCAAGATAGATTCGCTTCAATCCCGCTGCGCGAGATTTACCCTCATCACCCGAATTGTCTGATCTGACCGCTGTCGTATACGTGTTCAGCGGATGGGGAGTCAGTCGTTCTCGTACAAAGTTGTAGCTTGCATTATCTGGCGGAATCCCCAGATGTTTGGGATCCGGTGCGGGCAGTCCATAGCCACCGTGGTTTTCAGCGGCGTTCAGAAGAGAGTGTCTGACTTTTTCGTCAAGAGTGTCGAAAGTTGACTGACCGGGCTGCAGCAAAAATGCATCCAGATAGATAAGACGATCCAGCTGCGCTGGTATGCGTTCAGCCACGGCACTGATAACCGGACCGGCAAAACTGTGTCCGACCAGTATTACATTAGTCAGCGCTCCCAGATTCTGTGTCGGGAAATCATCTGCTGACTGCTGCCTTTGCGGGTCAAGCGAAGCTGCCGATTGCGGATGCAATATTGCATCTTCGATATCAGCAACGAAAGTATCCAGCGTAATGTCCGCCGAAAGTATTGAAGCGCGTTCCCCCAATCCGGACAGGACAGGAGTGTACACTTCGTGGCCCTGTTTGCGCAAAATGCCAGCAACCGCCTGCCAGACCCACGCACCGTGCCAGGCCCCGTGGACCACAACAAAACATTTTCTGGTCTCATTTATACCGGCCTTATCAGGCGCAGCAGCGTCGCCGGTGGAATTCGTTGTCATGAATAGTGACCTTTCATATTAGGGGGGGCAGCGCCGGGGGAATGTAAGGCTGCATGTCGCAAACTGGCTTATTTCGCCAGTTTTTGATGCCACAGCCATTATAATGTCGGATTCCAAATTTATTTCTTTTGTCCTCAGGCGAATATAGCATGCATCAGCGGATTCTGATTCTCGATTACGGTTCACAGGTGACCCAACTCATTGCACGACGGGTGCGCGAAGCGGGAGTGTTTTGTGAAATTCATCCCGGAGATGTTGATGCGACGTTCCTGAAGGAACAGCAGGAGCTGGGCCTCAAGGGCGTGATCCTCTCTGGTAGTCATTCATCAGCCTACGACGAGGCATCGCTCAAGGTGCCTCACGCGGTGTTTGAACTCGGTGTGCCGGTGCTGGGCATATGCTATGGCATGCAGGCTATGGCGTCCCAGCTGGGTGGAAAAGTCAGCTGGTCGGACCACCGTGAATTCGGTTACGCCGAAGTTCGGGCTCACGGCCACACCGCCTTGTTGAACGAGATTTCTGATTTCGTTACGCCGGAAGGTCACGGCATGCTCAAGGTCTGGATGAGCCATGGCGACAAAGTGACAGAGCTGCCTGAGGGGTTTGTGCTCATGGCCTCAACACCTTCATGTCCGATAGCCGGTATGGCTGACGAGACGCGTCACTTTTACGGTCTGCAGTTTCATCCCGAGGTCACACATACCACCCAGGGCCGGGCAATTCTGAACCGCTTTGTCAATGACATTTGTGGTTGCAGCAATGACTGGAACATGCCTGATTACGTCGAAGAAGCGGTAGCCCGCATCCGTGAGCAGGTGGGAACTGATGATGTGATTCTGGGCTTGTCAGGCGGCGTAGATTCGTCTGTTGCCGCAGCGCTTATTCACAAGGCTATTGGCGATCAGCTTACCTGCGTTTTTGTGGATCACGGTTTGCTGCGGTTGAATGAGGCAGAGCAGGTCATGACTGTGTTCGGCGAGCATCTGGGTGTGAACGTGATTCACGTAGACGCGACAGAAGCATTCATGAGCAAGCTCGCTGGTGAAACCGATCCGGAGAAGAAGCGCAAAATCATCGGACGCGAGTTTGTTGAAGTGTTCCAACAGGAAGCCGGAAAGCGCAAGAGTGCGCGCTGGCTTGCTCAGGGCACGATCTATCCTGATGTGATTGAATCGGCCGGCGCCAAGACCGGTAAGGCAGTCGCCATCAAGTCGCACCACAATGTGGGTGGATTGCCGGAGACGCTCAATCTGCAGTTGCTGGAACCCTTGCGCGAACTTTTCAAGGATGAAGTCCGCGAACTGGGCCTGGCTCTCGGCCTGCCTCATCATATGGTGTATCGCCACCCGTTTCCAGGCCCAGGGCTTGGCGTGCGGATTCTGGGCGAAGTCAAGAAAGAGTATGCGGATCTGCTGCGCAAGGCAGACGCCATCTTCATCGAAGAACTGCGCAATACCACGGATGAGGAAACAGGCAAAACCTGGTACGATCTCACATCCCAGGCTTTCGCCGTCTTCCTGCCCGTCAAATCTGTTGGTGTTATGGGCGATGGCCGAACATACGACTACGTTGTCGCGCTGCGCGCCGTACAGACTTCCGATTTCATGACGGCAGACTGGGCGCAATTGCCTTACTCACTGCTGGCACGCGTCTCTTCCCGCATTATCAATGAGGTTCGTGGTATCAACCGGGTGGTCTACGACGTCTCCAGCAAACCGCCTGCAACGATTGAGTGGGAATGAGCCCGCGTCTGGGACGACCAGGCATCTGAATGCATAAGTAGCAGCTAAGCCCGCGTCATCGCGGGCTTTTTTGTATTTGTGTCTGGCGGGATCTGGAAGCAGAAGTCAGCGCCGGGTATGTGGAGTACAGAGCGATGGTGTCTCATGCAGCAAGCTGCATATGCAGTAGCGGATAAGGCTTGCCCTGGCCATCAAGAGGCGAACGCCCAATCACCTCAAAGCCTCGATGTTTATAGAATCCCAGCGCCTGTTCGTTCTGCTCATTGACATCCACCCTGGTGGCACCTTGAACGCTTATCGCATGCTGGGTAAGCAACGTCCCGATACCCATACCGCGCGCTTTCGGCGCAATGAACAACATCTCGATATTGCCATCGCTCACGCCGCAAAAGCCCAATAGTTCTCCCTCATCGCTCCTGACAACGCTTAAGTCAACGGCCTTGAAATACTGATCCAGAATAAGTGATCTCAGTTCAATGAGATCACTCTCAGTCAGGAAATCGTGCGTTGCCCGGACGGAAGACTCCCAAATTTCGATAAGCTGCTGATAATCCGTTTTTTCTGCACTCTCAATCTTCATGACTTGCCCCTGATCAACTTTTAGAAGTATCACCCATTTTACGGCGCGTTTCGGCTCGCCAGGCGGCAGCTTCGGCTTCCACTTCGGCTGCCGTGATCTCATCACCGGCATTGGCCGAGTCCAGGCCCATCTGAACTTGGCGACGGAACCAGGCATCATGCGCGGCCGCGTCCTCTTGCTGTCGAACAAAATCGCGCATGAAATCCCGCAGAGCTGAGCAGCACTGCGGTCGCGGGCTTTCGCGGCGCTGGAAAACTCGGTTTTCAGTGCTTTATCGACCCTAAAAGTGAAGGTGACACCTCGCATGTCGTTGCCCTCCGATGTGTTACAAATAAATTACACCTTAACATGTTGTCAGGCATGCTGAAACTGGCTTGCGGTAACGACGACAACGACTTATCTCACGCACCCTTGAGTCTGTTAAGATACTCATCAATTTTCAACGTCCATTTATGGTCACCATCCTGTGGGCCAGCCAGAGCAGGCTGTTGGATTATTCCTCAGGATCCTGATAAACCGCTACGATGCAAGCTAACGTCCTCAATCATTCCGAATTCATGGCTCTGGCCCTGGAGCAGGCGCAGCTGGCTTACGCGCTGGGAGAAGTGCCGGTTGGGGCGGTTGCGGTCGATTCCTTAGGGAAAGTACTCGGAAAAGGGTACAATAGGACGATTACAGACAGCGATCCCACAGCGCATGCTGAAATTATGGCCCTGCGCCAATGTGGTCGCGATCTGCACAACTATCGGCTTCCCGGTATTACCCTATACGTCACGCTGGAACCCTGCATCATGTGCATGGGGGCCCTTACGCATGCAAGGGTGAATCAGGTGGTTTACGGGGCTGCTGACCCCAAGACCGGTGCCTGTGGCAGCGTCATAGCGGTGCAGGAAAACAGACAGATCAATCATCACACCGTCATCGTGTCGGGGGTGATGAAAAATGAATGCGGCCAGTTGCTTCGCCGTTTTTTTCAGGAACGCAGGAAATCGACACCATGAGCAATGCTTCTTCCCATGGCAAAAAGGGCCGTATTCAGGAACAGCTGAATGACGCCCAGATCCTTTTCGATGAAGCGGATGATGTCGCCTACCAGCCGACACGATACAAGAAAAAGCTGCAAATCTATACGCTCTCGCCCTCTGGTTTTGTCCAGAAGCCGGAAGTTCTGGAGCGAGCAATCGAAAATCTGAAGCAGTCCAGCGTGAAAGTGACCGTGGATAAAGCGGCGCTGCGCCAGGATATGCGATTTGGTGGCGACGACGAGGATAGACTTGCAGCCATCGCACGGGCGGCACGGCATCGCAGTGGCATCGTCATGCCTACCCGTGGTGGTTACGGCCTCAGTCGGATTCTGCACCGGATAGACTGGAAGCTGATCGAGCGCAATCCTAAGCGTTACGTTGGATTCAGCGATTTCACTGCATTCAATCTGGCACTGCTGGCAAAAACCGGCATGACCAGTTTTACGGGCCCCAATCTGCTGGATTTCGGTAAGGACAATGTCGACGAACTAACGTATGACATCTTCATGGAGGTCATGCATGGCGAACTGGAGATTCTCAGTTTCGAATCTGAAGGTTCAGATGCGGTCGATACCCGGGGTATGCTCTGGGGCGGAAATCTGGCCATGGTGGCCTCGCTTATTGGCACGCCCTATATGCCAAAAATCAAGAATGGCATATTGTTTCTGGAAGACGTGGGCGAGTATCCGTTCCGCGTAGAGCGCATGCTGGCTCAACTGCTGCATGCCGGCATTTTTGCAAAGCAGAAGGCAATCATTCTGGGTCACTTCACTGAGTACAAACTCAGCGCCCAGGATAAAGGTTTTGATATGCCGGAAGTGGTACGCTGGCTGCGCGCCAATACTGGTTTGCCCGTCGTCACGGGTCTGCCTTATGGTCATGGCGATGTGCGCGTCACGTTACCGATAGGAAAGAAAGTCGGGCTGGCAACAGAGTCAGGTATGGCTTATCTGGTGATCGATGAACATCATCATGATCACGACCACGATCATGGTCATCACGGTCACGATCATGACCATCGGGAACATCATCATTGATCGTTCACCTGCGCCTTAGGGCGCATGTAGCATATGAATAACGCGTTCGGCAGTCTTGAACGCGTTTGATTTTTTTTAAAACTCCCCACAAAGGCTTCGAACACGTTGTGATTTCTACCGCTAATTTAACAATCCAGTTTGGTCCCAAACCACTTTTTGAAAACGTCAGTGTCAAATTCGGAGGCGGGAACCGCTATGGCCTGATCGGTGCAAATGGATCGGGTAAGTCCACGTTCATGAAAATCATCGGCGGAGACCTGGAAGCCACATCTGGTAATGTGTCGCTGGATCCCGGCGTGCGCCTGGGCAAACTGCGTCAGGATCAGTTCGCATTTGAAGATATGCGTGTGCTGGATGTGGTCATGATGGGTCACACCGAAATGTGGCAGGCCATGCACGAGCGCGACGCCATTTATGCCAATCTGGAAGCCACTGACGACGACTATATGCGCGCCGCCGAGCTGGAGGCCAAGTTTGCTGAATATGACGGCTATACTGCCGAAGCGCGAGCCGGTGAACTGTTGCTGGGACTGGATATTCCCGTAGAGCAACACAATCTGCCAATGCGTGAAATCGCTCCCGGATGGAAGCTGCGCGTATTGCTGGCGCAGGCACTGTTCTCCAATCCCGATGTCCTGCTGCTGGACGAGCCCACCAATAACCTGGATATCAATACGATTCGCTGGCTGGAAAATGTGCTCAACGGCTATCAGAGCACTATGATTATCATCAGTCACGATCGACATTTCCTGAATCAGGTTTGTACGCATATGGCTGATCTGGACTACGGCGAGATTCGTCTGTATCCCGGCAATTACGATGACTATATGCTGGCCTCGACGCAGGCTCGCCAGCGTCTGGTTGCCGATAATGCCAAGGCCAAAGAACGCGTGGCAGAACTCCAGGACTTTGTCCGCCGTTTCGCAGCCAATAAATCCAAATCGCGCCAGGCAACGTCGCGCCTCAAGCAGATTGATCGCATCAAGGCGGATACGGTTGAAGTGAAGCCTTCTTCACGCCAGAACCCGTACATCCGTTTTGAACAGAACAAGCCACTGCATCGCCAGGCGGTAACGGCAGAGAAAGTGAGCAAGGCTTACGATAAGCCCGTCATTACCAATTTCTCTGCCATGGTCGAGGCCGGACAGAAAATCGCCATTATTGGTGCTAACGGGGTGGGTAAAACCACGCTGCTGCGTCTGTTTGCCCAGGATCTGGCGCCCGACAGCGGTTCCATCAAGTGGTCTGAAAATGCCGATATCGGGTACATGCCACAGGACGTATCTGAAGACTTCAAGAAGAAGATCAACGTATTTGACTGGATGGGCGAGCACCGCAAGCCTGGCGACGAAGATCAGGCAATCCGTTCCGTGCTTGGACGTCTGCTGTTTTCCGCTGATGATATCGTCAAGGATGTCCCTGTTTTGTCCGGTGGTGAAAAAAATCGTATGACTTTCGGCAGACTGATGCTTGGTCGTCATAATGTGCTGCTGATGGATGAGCCGACCAATCACCTGGATATGGAATCCATTGAGTCGCTGCAGTTCGCGCTGGAAAAATTCGCGGGCACGCTGATTTTTGTATCCCATGACCGTGAGTTCGTCTCAGGACTCGCCACGCGGATCATCGAGATCATGCCCGATGGTACGCTGAATGATTACCACGGCAGCTACGATGATTACCTGAACTCCCGAGGTATTGAGGAGTAAGGGCGACAAGCCATGGCCGAATTGTTTTCAACATTGACGGCGGCCTGCCGTTTTGAAGAAGAGATCAAGAAAAGCCGCTTTATTGCCCACGCCGCGCCAGTCAATAGCGCTGAAGCGGCGTTGTCTTTTTTCGCATCCGTTGCGGATCCTCAGGCCACCCACAATTGCTGGGCCTATAAGACGGATGACGGTTACCGTTTCAATGATGACGGAGAGCCAGGCGGGACTGCAGGTCGTCCTATTTTGCAGGCAATTGAAGGAAAAGCGCTGAACAATGTGGCTGTGCTGGTCATCCGCTATTTTGGTGGAACCAAGCTGGGTACAGGCGGTCTGGTCAGGGCTTACGGTGGCTGTGCGGCCAAATGTCTGGACGCGGCCTCGAAAACACTCATTGTTCCCTCAACGACGGTGCAGTGCAGCTGTCTTTACTCCGACGCTGAGCGCGTAAAGGCCAGGCTGGAGCAGGCGGGGGCCACTATTTGCAACGAAAATTACGACGCAGAAGGCGTGGTCTGGACATTGACAGTGCCTAGCAGCGAGCTGGCCGCGCTACAGGAACTGTATACCGATCAGACCAAGGGGAAAGGGCAGTGGACGGCGCCGGGAACATGAAGTTCCCCGCTGCGAGCGCCACATGTCGATTGGACACCAATGACCGGTTATAACCCAATTATCGAGCTCACAGGCAAATCACAATAAAAAAGGGCGCCGAAGCGCCCCTTGCATTCATTACCTGAGATCAGGCATTTTCTTCCGCTGCTTTGGCCTCGGCAGTGGCAATTTCCTGATGCACTTTTTCCATATCCACGGCCTGGACTTTCTCCAGCAGTTCATCCAGCTGGCCAGGGCTCAGGGCACCTGCCTGAGAGAAAAGCATCACGCGCTCACGAAATACCATCAGCGTAGGAATGGAGCGGATGCCCAATGCACCGGCCAGTTCCTGTTGCTCTTCGGTATTGACTTTGGCAAATTCAATGTCGGGATGTGTTTCTGCCGCTTTTTCAAAAGTAGGGGCAAATTGTTTGCAGGGACCGCACCATGGTGCCCAGAAATCGATGATGAGGGTATTGTCTTCTTTAATAGCCTGCTGGAATGTATCTTTTGTCAGTTCGGTAATAGCCATTATGGTTCTCCAGTTAGGTTGCGGACTGTCAGCATAGTCAATAGTTCATATTGATCGGTCTATTGAATATAGGGACTACACCTTGATATTACTAGTTGAATATTTTTATTGCGCCCATTATGAATCGCTATGAGCCCAAAGTGTAATTCATTTGTTAACGATATAAGCCTGAACGTAAAAGAAAACCGCAAGCGTGATGCCTGCGGTTCTGATGTATTTCCGACTCTTTCAGTCCTGCACATCGGCGGGGATATGAACGGGCATGGGCGGCCATGCCTGTGAGTCATGTCACTTGTTACTCGAGTGCGAAGCGGAGCACGAACAATACAGCGATAATCAGTGTTGCAATATGAATCTCACGGAAACGCCCCGTGAATGTTTTGATGATGACATAACTGATAAAGCCAAAGGCGATCCCCTCGGCAATCGAATAGGTAAATGGCATGATGACGGCGGTCAGTGCAGCGGGAATGGCATTTGTAATATCATTCCATTCCACTTCAACCAGTTCCCGTACCATCAGACCTGCAACATAGAGCAGGGCGGGGGCTGTGGCATACGAAGGCACAACGCCAGCCAGCGGTGCAAAGAACAGGCTCAGCAGGAACATAATGCCTACGATCAGCGCGGTCAGTCCTGTGCGGCCACCAGCCTGTACACCGGCAGCACTCTCCACAAACGCTGTAGTACTGCTGGTACCCAGAGCAGAGCCGGCCAGGATCGCAGTGCTGTCGGCAAACAGGGCGCGTCCCAGACGATTGGGTTTGCCTTCTGGCAGAAGATTGGCCCGGCGGGCCACACCAATCAGGGTGCCTGTGGCATCAAAGATTTCTACCAAAACGAAAACCAGAATAATATGCAGAAAACCCTGATTCAGCACACCTGCAATATCCAGTTGCAGAAAAGTAGGTGCAATGCTTGGCGGCGTTGACACAATGCTGGTAATGGGGGCGCTCAATCCCAACAGGGCGGACAGAATGGTGACAGCCAGAATCCCAATCAGGATAGCTCCCTTGACCCGCAAGGCGTCCAGGCAGACGATAATGAAGAAGCCCAGTATGGCCAGCAGAACGGTGGGGGATTTCAGATCACCCTGTGCCACCAGTGTTGCCTGGTTACCAACAACGATCCCGGCGGATTTCAGTGCGATCAGTGCCAGGAACAGTCCGATACCGGCGACGATAGCAGAACGCAGCGATTTGGGAATGCCCTCGATCAGCCATTTACGGATACCGGTGGCCGATAGCACCAGAAAAATGACGCCGGAAACAAAAACGGCGCCTAGCGCCTGTTGCCACGAATAGCCCATGGCCCCGACAACGCCAAAGGCAAAAAAGGCATTCAGCCCCATTCCTGGCGCCATGCCGATTGGCCAGTTAGCCAGAAAGGCCATAATCAGGCAACCAAGGGCTGCAGCCAGGCAGGTTGCCACGAATACCGCGCCTTTGTCCATGCCTGTGGTGCCCAGAATGTCCGGGTTCACAAAAATGATGTAAGACATCGTCAGGAAGGTTGTGAGGCCGGCAAGAATCTCCGTACGGGCATTCGTGCCATGCTCCCTGAGTTTGAACAATGATTCCAGCATGAACATAGCTCCTAAAAATACTGATACATGTGTACAATTGCAACTTTAGCGTATTCTTTGCAATTAATGACCGGCGCGCCTTGCGCGATATCAGTAAATACCCCGTACCGTCTTTAATCTGCAACATTCCACCCTTCATCACGGCTATCCGTGCGTATGCTCAGGCCGGTTTGTCATATACAACCTCCATCCAGTCTGCGGCAAAGCGCCTTTGTTTTTTATGATCATTCTTGGTATCGAAAGCTCCTGTGACGAAACCGGCGTAGCCCTTGTCAGTACGGAAAGCGGACTGCTGGCCCATGCACTGCACAGTCAGATCGCCATGCATCAGGCCTATGGCGGGGTCGTGCCAGAGCTGGCTTCGCGCGACCACATCCGGCGGGTGCTGCCTCTGACGCGCGAAGTGCTTCGCCACGCAAATCTGACCCTGGCCGATATCGGTGCCGTGGCGTATACGGCCGGACCTGGCCTGGCAGGGGCTTTGCTGGTGGGTGCATCGGTTGCACAGTCCCTGGCCTGGAGCCTGAATGTTCCCACAATTCCTGTGCATCATCTGGAGGGACATCTGCTTTCGCCCATGCTGGCCGATAGCGTGCCGGCATTCCCCTATGTCGCATTACTGGTTTCCGGCGGTCATACGCAATTGATGCTGGTACGGGCCATCGGTGATTACGAATTGCTGGGTGAAACGCTGGATGATGCCGCTGGCGAAGCCTTTGATAAATCAGCAAAACTGATGGGACTGCCTTATCCCGGCGGCCCGGCACTGGCCGCACTTGCCGCCAGAGGCGATCCCCGGGCGTATGAACTGCCGCGGCCCATGATGTATAGCGATAATCTGGATTTCAGTTTTTCCGGACTGAAAACGGCAGTGCTGACCACTTTGCGCAAGCTGGAAGCCGACGGCCCGCTGACGGAACAGCAGCGACAGGATCTGGCTGCGTCCGTGCAAGGTGCGATTGTCGAGGTTCTGGGCCATAAAGCCATGAAAGCGGTCAAGGCCAGTGGAAGCAATCGACTGGTGGTGGCGGGGGGAGTCGGTGCAAACCAGCAGTTGCGTGAGTTCCTGACCGCTCAGATGCAAAAGCGCAAGGGAGAGGTCTTTTTTCCACCGCTGGCGCTATGCACAGATAATGGCGCAATGATCGCACATGCTGCCGCCGAGCGCGTCAAGGCTGGGCTGGTAGATAAAATGCGACGACCAGATCAGGCAGCGGTACACCCGCGCTGGGATCTGGCAGATATCAGCGTTTGACTACGGCAAGGATTGTGAACTTATTGCCGGTCTCAGGATTTTTTCTTCTGACCGATACGTGATTCGGTTCCTGCCAGCAGATTGGATATGTTCTTCTTATGCTTGAAGAGCAATACGATTGTCAGAAAGCAGATGGCCAGGAACCACGGCAGGTGAAACGGCCAGACTCGCAGCCCTCCCAGATAATAATAAAAGGGGGCGAAGACGGCGGCAACCAATGCTGCCAGGGAAGAATATCGAAAAAACACGGCAACAATGAGCCAGGTCGCGATCGTGGCCAGCGCCAGCCAGGGCTGCAGCGCAAACAGAATACCCACGGCCGTTGCCACGCCTTTGCCGCCCTTGAATTTCAGAAAGAATGAAAAGATGTGGCCGAGAAAAACGGCGATGGCAACCAGCGCAATATCTGTAGTGTTGAAACCGAAGTCGTCGGCAAAATGCAATGCCAGCGCAACGGCCAGCCAGCCTTTGAATGCATCGCCAATCAGTGTGAGCAGCGCCGCTTTCTTGTTACCCGTACGCAGCATATTGGTTGCTCCCGGATTGCCCGAGCCAAAGGTACGCGGATCGTCCAGACCAAACAGGCGACTCGACAGAATGGCAAAGGAGACTGACCCAATCAGATAAGCAAGAATCAGGGCAAGAAGGGTCCAGAGCGGGTTGTTCATTATCATCTTCGTCAATACCGGAAGTCACGATTATATACAGTTCCCTTTCGTGTTACCTAACGGGAAATGGTATGCCGAGTATCGGGTGATCCATGTACAATACAGGGGAATTCTGTCTGCTTGCGATTTTGAATGTGCGATTTTGAATGAAACGAATACTGGTGTCCAACGATGACGGCTACAACGCCGATGGTGTGCAGGCTTTGGCTGAAGCTCTGAGAGAGTTTGCCGAAGTCACGGTTGTCGCCCCCGAAGTCAATCACAGTGGCGCTTCCAATTCGCTGACGCTGAATCGGCCGCTTTCTGTACGTCGCACCCCATCCGGTGACTACTATCTGAACGGCACGCCATCCGACTGCGTTCACGTTGCCCTTACCGGTCTTCTGGACGAACGCCCCGATCTGGTGGTCTCCGGTATCAATAACGGTGCCAATCTGGGTGAAGATACACTTTATTCAGGAACGGTGGCGGCCGCGACTGAAGGTTATCTTTTCGGCATTCCCTCCATTGCCTTTTCACTGACAGAGAGAAACTGGCCCGAGCTGGAAGCTGCGGCAAAGATTTCTGCCGATATTGTCAGACACCAGCTTGCCAATCCCTTTCCCGCACCGGTATTGCTCAGTGTCAATATTCCACCCGCGCCCGAACATCACTGGAGTTCGCTGCGCGTGACCCGTCTTGGTCGTCGACATCCGTCGCAACCGGTCATCAAAAGTACCAATCCGGCGGGTGAACCCATTTACTGGATCGGCATGGTTGGGGAAGTCGCCGATTTTGCAGACGATACTGATTTTGGTGCAACAAGTCAGGGACTCATTTCCGTGACCCCCCTGCAACTTGACCTGACCCATTACAAGCAATTGAATCAGGCACGCAGCTGGGTGGAGCTCAGCAATGCGTAAACCACCTTTCGGCACAAATTCGAATACAAGAAATGTAAATGATGTTAACGAAAGCCGGGCACGCCTGTCTTTCCCGACGAACAAAATTAAAATCACCCCAACAAACAGTAATACGCGCATTATTGTTGCGGGTTCCGCCGCCAGGCCGTCTTCAGCCGTTTCAGGTACGGCAGGTCGGGCAGGGCAGAATATAGGATTGAACTCGGATCGTCTGCGCGGACTGATGGTCGAGCGGCTCAAACAAAAAGGCATCAGTGATCAGCGGGTTCTTGACGCGATGCTTGCCGTTCCCCGGCATGTCTTTATTGATCAGGGGCTCGCCAGCAGGGCGTATGATGACGCTGCGCTGCCTATTGGCTATTCGCAGACCATCTCGCAGCCCTGGGTGGTCTCTCGCATGCTGGCAACCGTGGCCGAAAATCGCCAGCCTCGCAAGGTACTGGAAATCGGGACGGGCTGTGGATATCAGGCCGCCGTCATGGCCGCAATGTTTCACGAAGTGTATACAATTGAGCGTATCAAGGCGCTGCATGAGATGGCCAGAAGTACATTACGCGAGTTGAAACTCGTGTCGCGTATCCGGCTGGTCCATGGTGATGGTATGCTAGGCATGCCCACAGTTGCCCCATTTGACGCCATTATTATTGCGGCAGCCGGATTGCAAATCCCCACCGCATTGCTGCACCAGCTGGAAATAGGCGCCCGGCTGATTGCGCCAGAGGGCTCAGACCAGCAAAAACTGGTTCTGATTGAACGTACTGGTGTCAACAGCTGGGATCGTAAGGAACTTGAACCTGTGCGCTTTGTACCGTTGCGCGCAGGCGTACAATTGTGACAGGAGAAAATACCCGTTTTGCGTACAGGCGACGCACTCATCGAACAGGTAGGTAAAAACATATGCAGATTCATTCACTGAAGAAAAAATCCCCGGTTTTCATTGGCTCCTTCATTATCGCTGCCCTGCTGGCAGGTTGCGGCACCGGGACGCGTGCGCCGGTGTCCGACCTGAGTTCAGGCGGATCCCGTTCCGGCGGTATGAGTAGCAGCGCTCCTGCCGGACCGGGTGAATATGTCGTGCAACGCGGAGATACGCTCTATAAAATCTCGCGTGCGAACAACGTCAGCGTCTCGCAATTGATGGCAATGAACAATCTGTCCTCACCTTCTCTGGAAGTGGGGCAACGTCTGCGTGTGGCAGCCGGTGGATCATCAGCCCCGGCAGGTCGTACAACACCTACCGATTCGGGTATTGCCGGCAGCGCGACCCCTTCAGGCAGCAGCAGTGCTTCTTCCATGGAGACGACGCCTGCAAGTGATGCAACTTCTGTTTCCTGGGGCTGGCCAGTGGCTTCCTCCAAAATCATTACTCCTTTCTCCAGCAGCACCCGCGGTATCGATATTGAAGGAAAAACCGGCGATCCCGTGTCAGCTGCGGCATCCGGCTCTGTCTCGTACGTAGGCAATGGCTTGCGCGGTCTGGGTAATCTGATTCTGATCTCCCATAGCAACGGCTTTATTTCTGCCTATGCGCACAACAGCAAACTGCTGGTCAAAAATGGCCAGAAGGTATCCAAAGGACAAAAGATTGCGGAAGTGGGGCAGTCAGATACATCTTCACCTCGACTGCACTTTGAAATCCGTCGTCGCGGACAACCGGTAAACCCCTTGTCTTATCTGCCGCGTCGCTAGACTGCAGCCCATTACCTGACCCTCGCCGCAGCCATGACGCCTACGCTTGTTTTTGATCTGGAAACCATCCCCGATGCAAAAGGCCTGAGGGCGCTCAACGGCTGGGATGAATCTCTTTCTGACGCTGAAGTTGTAGAGCGGGCGAGGGCGCTACGCATTGAACAGACCGGGAGTGATTTTTTCCCTCTGCATCTGCAGAAAATTGCCGTGATTGGCTGTGTTTTTCGCGACGATAATGGCTTTCGTGTACGCACGCTGGGCGAACCTGATGACGATGAAGCAGTTCTCATTGCCGGATTTTTCAAAACCATCGAGCGTTACACGCCCAGACTGATCAGCTGGAATGGTTCAGGGTTTGACTTGCCGGTACTTCATTATCGATGCCTGATCCACGGCTTGTCAGCGCCCCGATACTGGGATATGGGCGAAGACGACAGAGAATTCAAATATAACAATTACATCAGCCGCTACCACACACGTCATATCGATCTGATGGATCTTCTGGCCAAATTCAACGGGCGTGCCAATGCGCCACTGGATCAGCTTGCCAAACTTTGCGGTTTTCCTGGAAAACTGGGTATGGATGGCAGTCAGGTGTGGGACGCGTGGCGCGATGGCCAGGCTGATCAGGTCAGGGCCTACTGCGAGACCGATGTCGTCAATACCTGGCTTGTTTACTGCCGTTTTCGGCTCATGAAGGGCGAACTGGATAAAACGGCGTATGATGAAGAGGTCGCACTGGTACGCAGCAGCCTGGCTGCGCTGGAAAAACCGCACTGGCAGGAGTATCTGCAAGCCTGGGGCGGAAGCTGACAGTTTACGTGTACCGGCTGATTGAAGCAGTTAATAACCGACCCTTAGAGGAAATGTACTGAAAGACTTTTTATGGTACTGAAACACGATAGAAATTGTTTCTGGATAAGAATAAAAGTACTTCAGCTCAACAACGAAAGGAGTTCAAAAATGGCTGTTCATCATACAGGTTCTTTATTTGTAAAATCTCTCCTTGCTACTGCGCTTTCTGCCGCTGTTGCGACAACTGCCTTTGCGCAGTCAGTCATGCCAGAGACAGACTCCAACCCGATCAGTCCTTCCGTTCAGACTCAAGGCGCAAAAACCAAAATGGAATATCATCGCATTGGTGATGGTAAGCCGCATCAGAGTGCCAAGAAACATCATAAATCCGAACAGAAGCGTCACCATAAACACTCCCGTCATGGCAAGGGTCCGATGGGCCATATGCGTCATGCTGCCATCGTGATTCCTGGCCTGGGTCCTGCCGACCAGAAACTGGTCGATAATCTGAAACTGACTGATGAGCAGAAAACCAAACTGCAATCCATCAAGGATGAACAGAAAGCGGCGCGCGGTAATGATCGCGAGGCATTCAACAAATACCGGGAAGAGCGACGCAAGCAGCTTGATTCCGGCAATGTCGATCCTAAAGCATTGCTGGCTGCCCAGAAAGATCTGCATGACAGCTTTGAGCAAAAACGGGCTGACGATGAAAACAAATGGCTCGGTCTTTGGGACACCTTCAGTGATGAACAGAAAGCCACTGTTGTGAAGTACTACAAGGATCGCTCCGATAAGTGGGAAGCGCATCGCAAGCAGTTCGAAGAGAAGCATGCGAAAATGAAAGAAGAAATGATGAAAGGCGAGCCGAAAGCCGATGAGAAATCTGCTTCAGGCGCGACGTCCTCATCAGACAGCACGACATCTTCAGGCACCACTGCAGCACCTGGAACTGAAGCCAACCCTTCAGCTGCAACCAATTCTGAAACCAAGCCTGAAGCAGCAGCAGATAAAGCAGCCGAGTCGGCAGACAAAGCTACTGACTCAGCGAATAAAGCAGCTGAATCTGCTGCTAAGGCCACAGATTCTGCAGACAAAGCCGCAGATTCCAAACCGGCAGAGGCACCCAAACAGTAATCACGACTGTCACCTGCCCGGTTTTTCCGGGAAGTGAAGCAGGGCAGGTGTAACGCGTGATTGCCGTCGCGCCCGTCAGCGTCAGCTGGCGGGCTTTTTCGTATTTTCGGGCGCTGATAAGGCCAAATGCAATGACACTGTCATTAAAATAACGGGTTCGCATTAAAAAGGTCAGTCATGCAGGAAATTTTTACCATTGAATCCCTTGATCTGGAGGCGCGTGGCATTGCACGTCGCGAGGGCAAGGCCATTTTCGTGGAAGGCGCTCTGCCTTCAGAAAAGGTCTCGGCTGACATTGTGCGCCGCAAGCCTTCGTACGAGATTGCCAGAATGACGGCCATTCGCAAGGAATCCAGTCAGCGTGTAACGCCAAAGTGTCCGAATTTCGGCACCTGTGGCGGCTGTGTCATGCAGCACCTGGACGCGACAGCGCAGGTCGCGATCAAACAGCGCGCTTTGGAGGACTGCTTCGAACATATTGCGAAAATGCGTATTCCTCGCGTCTTGTCACCTCTGCAGGGCCCATCCTGGGGTTATCGTTTTCGCGCGCGACTGTCGGTGCGCAAGGTAATCAAGAAAGGGAAGGTGCTTGTCGGATTTCACGAAAGGAAGAGCCGATATGTGACGGACATGACTGAATGTCTCGTTCTGCCGCCACACGTGTCAGACATGCTGGTGCCGCTGCGTGAACTGATTGGCAGTCTCAGTATCGATGAGAAGATTCCGCAGATTGAAGTGGCTGTGGGGGATGCGACAACTGCCTTGCTCTTGCGTCATCTGGAGCCGCTGTCGACCCTGGATGAAGCAAAACTGGATGCCTTTGCCGCAAAACACAATGTGGTCTGGTGGCTTCAGTCAAAAGGACCGGATACGGTAAAACCAATGCATCCGGAACAGGAAGACTCGCTTTACTATCGGCTTCCGCAGTTTGGACTGACCATGCCGTACAAGCCGACCGATTTCACCCAGGTGAATTATTTCATTAATCGTGCCCTGATCGCCAAGGCACTGACTTTGCTGGATGTGCAGGAAAATGACCGTGTAGCGGACCTGTTCTGTGGTCTGGGCAACTTTACGTTGCCCCTTGCCACGCAGGCACGTGAGGTTGTGGGGATTGAAGGCAGCAGTATTCTGACGGATCGGGCACTGTATGCGGCCGCGCAACACGGATTGCAGGAAAAAACGCGTTTTGCAACGCTGAATCTGTTCGAGGTGGATGTGGCGTGGCTACGCGAACTTGGCCATTTTGACCGCATGCTCATTGATCCGCCGCGTGAGGGTGCGCAGGCAGTCGCGCAGGCACTGGCGCAACTCGACGTTCATGAGCGTCCCCAAAGAATCGTATATGTATCCTGTAATCCGGCGACGCTGGCACGCGACGCCGGTATTCTGGTGCGTGAGGGCGGCTACGTTCTGCGCTCCGCTGGTGTCGTAAACATGTTCCCACACACGGGGCATGTTGAATCCATTGCCGTTTTTGAAGCGGGTACAGGCATCAAAAACGCAGATCAGACCACAACTGAAAAGCCCGAATGAGTTATTGACTGCAGTCATCGGCAGCATTGACTGTGCCGATGACTGAATCGGAACGGCCAGGGACGTCAGCCGAGTTCTGCCAGTACTCTTTCGGCTTCTTCTTTGACGCGCGCCGGTGCGGTGCCACCAATATGTGCCCTTGCAGAGACAGAACCTTCCAGCGTCAGCACATCAAACACATCACTGTCAATGGAGGCATTGAATTTGCGCATCTCGTCGAGCGTCAGATCGGCCAGGTCGCACTGTTTGTCTTCGCAGTGGCGCACTGCCAATGCGACGGTTTCGTGTGCATCGCGAAAGGGCAGGCCTTTTTTCACCAGGTAATCGGCCAGATCGGTAGCGGTGGAAAATCCCATCAGAGCCGCATCGCGCATTGATTGCTTGCGAACACGGATGCCGCCAATCATGTCGGCAAATATCGTCAGCGTGTCGCGCAGTGTGTCGGCAGAATCAAAAAGTCCTTCCTTGTCTTCCTGATTGTCTTTGTTATAGGCCAGCGGCTGGCCTTTCATGAGCGTGAGCAGGCCAATCAGATTGCCGTTCACGCGTCCGGTTTTGCCTCGCGCCAGTTCCGGTACATCCGGATTCTTTTTCTGCGGCATGATGGAACTGCCGGTGCAGAAACGGTCTGCCAGATCAATAAACCCTACGCGTGGACTCATCCACAGAATCAGTTCCTCGGACAGACGGGAAATGTGCGTCATGACCAAAGAGACGGCAGCACAGAATTCAATGGCGAAGTCCCTGTCTGATACGGCGTCCAGTGAATTGCGGCAGACGCCGTCAAATTCCAGCAGCCGGGCAACCTGTTCACGATCTATGGGGTAGGAAGTCCCCGCCAGCGCTGCCGCTCCCAGTGGCAAACGATTGCAGCGCTTGCGACAATCGACAAGTCGTTCTGCGTCGCGGGCGAACATTTCAGCATAGGCCAGCAAGTGATGCCCGAAAGTGACGGGCTGTGCCACTTGCAGATGGGTAAAGCCGGGCATGATGGTATCGTGATGCTCCAGCGCAACTTTTGCAAGGGCACGGCGCAGTTCGGTAATCAACTCAAGCGAAATGTCGATTTCAGAGCGCAGCCAGAGCCGGATGTCGGTCGCGACCTGATCGTTGCGTGAA
The DNA here is from genome assembly GCA_023387815.1 of Pseudomonadota bacterium. Classification (GTDB taxonomy): domain Bacteria; phylum Pseudomonadota; class Gammaproteobacteria; order Burkholderiales; family Burkholderiaceae_B; genus Advenella. The sequence goes on along the minus strand of JAEWHK010000039.1, from coordinate 80,223 downwards.
CGTCCGGTATGCAGTCGTTTACCGGCATCACCAATAATCTCCACCAGACGTTTCTCGATGTTCAGATGAACGTCTTCCAGGTCAAGCAGCCAGGTAAATTTGCCTTCGTCAATTTCCGCAAGTATCTGCTGCATGCCTTTTTCAATTGCAGCCAGATCGTCTGCGCTGATGACACCTGTGGTGGCCAACATGGCGGCGTGCGCCAGCGAGCCCTGAATATCAAAGCGGGCAAGACGTTTGTCGAAATCGACCGAGGCGGTATAACGTTTTACCAGATCGGATACGGGCTCTGAAAAGCGGGCCGACCAGGCTTCGGATTTTTTGTCAAACTGATTACTGAGGTTGGGGCTGTCTGTGGTCATGTTTGTTGATGCGTCCAATGTCGGTATTTTGCGTTAATCATGGTTATTTTAGACGCTGATTTCAGATGCTTGTGTGATAATCAACAGTTGGCAAAAGAAACAGAGCGGGATCATGAACACATCGGTCAGTATCGCATTTGCGCAAATCAATCAGAAAGTCGGTGATCTTGCCGGCAACGCCAGCCGCATTGTTCAGGCGGCTGCCATCGCCCACGAGCAGGGTCATGACATTCTGCTGCTGCCGGAACTGGCACTTACCGGCTACGCGCCCGAAGACCTTTTGCTGCGCTGTCAGTTTCTGGCCGACCAGCAGGCGGCGCTGGAGTGCCTGCAGACTGATCTGTCCGGCTTTCAGGATCTGCATGTGGTCCTGGGTCATGTGGTCAATACTGAAAAAGGCACCTTCAATGCAGCCAGTGTATTCCTGAATGGCGATTGTCTGGGCACCTATCTGAAACACGAGCTGCCAAATTATTCGGTGTTTGATGAAAAACGCTATTTTTCAGCCGGTCGCAAGCCACTGGTTTTTACCATTCGGGAACAAACATTTGGCGTCACCATCTGTGAGGATGTCTGGTTTGCGCAGGCAGCCGCATCTGCCCGGGACGCCGGTGCGCAAACCTTGCTTGTCCTGAACGCTTCGCCGTATGTGGTACGCAAGCATGATATCCGCCTGTCCGTGGTACGACGCAATGTGACGGACTCGGGTATGGCAGCTGTCTATTGCAATCTGGTTGGCGGGCAGGATGAACTCATTTTTGACGGTCGCTCGTTCGTGCTTGATTGTGAAGGAAAGGTAGTGGCAGAACTTGACAGCTTCTGTGAGGCCATTGGCAGTGTCCAGGTCGGCGCAGATCACCGTTTCCAGGCAGGTGCACCGTTGGCCTTTGGTGCGACTACCTCTCGCAGCCTGGCTCCGCCCGTCAGTCCGGAGCCTGCCGAAGCCGAGATATGGCGAGGGCTGGTCATGGGAACTCGTGACTATCTGGGTAAGAATGGTTTCAAAAAAGCAGTGCTCGGCCTGTCCGGGGGCATCGATTCTGCCGTGGTTCTGGCGGTGGCGGTCGACGCTATTGGCGCAGAAAACCTGCATGCGGTCATGATGCCATCAAAATTTACCGCTGATATTTCCGTCAATGATTCGCAGGACATGGTGCAGCGATTAAACGTCCGTTACGACGAGATCGCCATTTCGCCCATGTTTGACAGTTATCTGGAAGGTTTGAATCCGGTTTTTGGCAATTTGCCACAGGATACGACGGAAGAGAACCTTCAGGCGCGAATCCGCGGAACGCTGCTGATGGCTCTGTCGAACAAGTTCAATGCCATTGTCCTTACGACGGGCAACAAGTCTGAACTGGCCACTGGCTATTGCACCCTCTACGGCGATATGGTGGGTGGCTATGCGCCGCTCAAGGATATTCCCAAGACGCTCGTGTACAAACTGGCCCGTTGGAGAAACACCCAATCCGAGGTTATTCCGGAGCGGATCATTACGCGAGCTCCGTCGGCCGAGCTGCGCGAAGACCAGACAGATCAGGACACCCTGCCTGAATACGAAGTACTGGATGCCATTCTTGAACACCTGATGGAACACAATGATTCTGTCGAGGCCATTGTCAATACGGGCTTCGCGCGTGAAGATGTAGAGAAGGTGGCGCGTCTTCTGCGCATCAACGAATATAAGCGTCGCCAGGGTGCGCCCGGACCCAAGATCACCACGCGTGCATTCGGTCGCGACTGGCGTTTTCCAATCACCAACGGCTATCGTTTCTAAACGATCAGAGAAAAAAATATGCTATTCTTTTCCAGTAAAAAGCGGGGCTTTGCCCTGTAAAGAAAAGGAAACCACGTGAAATTAATAACAGCCATCATAAAACCTTTCAAGCTAGATGAAGTTCGCGAGTCGCTGGCGGATATCGGCGTTAGCGGATTGACTGTTGCAGAAGTAAAAGGGTTTGGCCGGCAGAAAGGGCACACAGAACTTTATCGTGGCGCCGAATATGTGGTGGACTTCCTGCCGAAAGTGCGGGTAGAAGTTGTCATTGCAGACAGTCTGGTTGATTCGGCCATCGAAGCCATTATCAAGGCTGCGCGTACCGGAAAAATCGGGGATGGTAAAATTTTCGTCACACCGGTTGAGCGTGCCATCCGTATCCGTACGGGTGAACAGGACGATAACGCATTATGAGCCTGTCCTGTAAATTCTGATTTATTGGCAGTAGTTCAGACTCGCGGCTGTTTCAGCAGGTCAGACCAGAATGCAGGCAGAAAACACTCGGTAACCTGCAAGGGCTGTTCATTTTTCCAGAAAACGGAGCGACGAGCGAGCAGCCGACTATGTCCGGACGAGGGCAGCTGTCCGGCACGAACCACCGTTTTATATATCGGCAACGGTGATTTCGCTATGCATGATTCGAACACTGATCGTACAATGGCCGGGTCGTTATAGAGAATATCAGCCAAGGGTCGTGTTCGCAGTCTGCGGACCGCCTGCCAGACGGATCTGGCGGCATCCAGCGGTGTAATGCTCCGGGCAACTACCGCAGGTGTGTCATCAATGGACATGCAGATTTCCCGAACCCAGACGATGGTGTCCGGAGACTGCCCGATGGTCCGCAACTCATCGGGGGTCACCAATTCGGCATATTCGCCAACAACCTGAATACGCACTTCACCCTGGGCTCGCAATCCCTGAGTCAGCGGACCAGGACGAAACAGCCAGTATTTCTGTATCGGATCCAGTTTCGGTGAGGGCCGGTTCAACCAGCCAGGTGAATGGGATTCAGGCTTCATGAGTTGCAAATTGCCAATCAGGCAGAAGTGACTTGTGCCAGCGTAATTGTTCGGACGAGAAGGGACGCACGGATTGAATCGAGCGTAACGGCGCCAGCGTAACCACAATGACTGACAGACTTCCGTAGAATACGGACAAAGAAAGACACTATAGCAAATTTGCGTACGCAAACGGAATCAAATGGAAAAGACAAGAATATCAAAATTGCTCGCTGAGCGCGGACTCTGTTCCCGCCGCGAAGCGGACGCCTATATCGAACGTGGCTGGGTACGGGTTGACGGCAAAGTCGCCAAACTCGGAGAAAAAGCCTGGCCCGATCAGTCCATCACGCTGGATAAATCCGCACAGGCAAGACAGACGGCGCGCGTGACAATCATTCTGAACAAACCGGTAGGCTATGTGTCCGGTCAGGCTGAAGATGGCTATCGGCCGGCGGTAACCCTGGTGACATCGGACCGTCAGTACGACCGGGACAGAAATACCTTCAATCCCTCGCATTTGCGCGGCCTCGCGCCGGCAGGGCGACTGGACATCGATTCCCAGGGCCTGCTGGTGCTGACGCAGGACGGACGCATCGCGCGTCAGCTGATCGGTGAAGATTCGGAAGTGGAAAAGGAATATCTTGTGCGGGTAGAAGGCAAGATCAGCGGCAATGGGCTGCAACTGCTGAATCACGGGCTGTCTCTGGATGGAGAGCCGCTTCGTCCCGCCGAAGTCACCTGGCAGAACGACGATCAGCTCAAGTTCATACTGCAGGAAGGGAAAAAGCGGCAGATTCGCCGGATGTGCCAGATGGTGGGGCTGAATGTGATTGGTCTGAAGCGAGTCCGCATGGGCAATGTGACGCTGGCTGATCTGCCGCCAGGCAAGTGGCGTTATCTGAAGAGTCATGAACGGTTTTTGTGACGCCGGAGAAAAGTGCCCATTCGGATATTCAACAATATCTTATAATGAGCGCCATGCACCTTTAATCTAAGTTAAGGATACTGATCATGCGCACCAATAAAGGGTTTATCGCGGCTGCCATCGCGGCCGCTCTTGTTTTGACTGGCTGTGACACCATGGATCACATGTTCAAGGACCGTTCTACCACAGGCGGTACCCGCGTAAGTGATGTGCCCACCACACCGCCACCATCACAGGCGCCTGTGAGCACGCCGCCCGCGCCTTCCCAGTCTGTTGCCACGTCTTCTCTGATCATGTATGTTGCCTCACGCGCTCAGGTGCCAGGCTACACCGCCGTGCGCCAGAACGGCGTGCTGGTGTACGTGGACCCAAGACAGACACTGACCCGCAACGACCTGCAAAATGCCGTTGCGACGCGCAACAGTGCGGGCAAGGCCTTCGTCAAGCTCGAGTTCTCACCCTCCGGGAAAGACCGCCTCTCCAGCCTGACAAGCAATAACATCGGCAAGAGCTTTGCCGTCACACAAAAGAACCGGCTTGTTTCCATCATTAACATCAGCAAACCCATTACCTCGGGCGTTCTGTATGTTCCAATGTCAAGCGAAGAGGCCGCTACGCAGTTTGAAGACCAGATTCTTGACGGAGAATAATCCTGGTTTCACGCAAGGTATCGTCATAAAGACGAGAGCTTTGTGACTTGCTGAAATTTTGCTGTATTCGTAAGGGACCGGCCACCGCAAGGGGTGCCGGCCTTTTTCTATCCCGGGCCCGGTAGAATCAGGCGAAAGACAATGACAACGTAGCTACGACTGGTGCATGATCAGAAGGCTGTTCGTTACCTCTGGGCGCCTTGTCGATGATGCAGGCGGTGCATTCGCTGGCAAGCGACTCTGTCAGGAGTATATGGTCGATTCGAAGACCGGCGTTGCGACGAAATCCCATCATCCGATAGTCCCACCAGCTGAACAGTTTCTCTTCCTGTTCAAACAGCCGGAACGAATCCACCAGACCGAGGCCGTTTAGCGCCTGCATGGCAGCCCGTTCTTTGGGCGAAACCAGAATATCTCCGGTATATTTGGCATGCACATCCCGCTGTTCCGGTGCGATGTTGTAATCGCCGCAGATGGCCAGATTCGGAAATAATTTCATCTGTGATTGCACAAAGCGATTCAGTGCCTCATACCATTCAAGCTTATAGACATATTTGTCGCTGTCCAGCGAACTGCCGTTGGGGCAATAGGCGCAAATGATGCGCAGAGGACCGGATGTGGTCTGGCAGGTCGCCGTAATCAGCCGTTGCTGAGTGTCGGGATACTCCGGATTATTGATGATCACGTCTTCGAGTGAGGATCGGGCAAGGATGGCGACGCCGTTATAGGTTTTCTGTCCGGTCCAGGCGGCCTCGTAACCCAGCTCCCGGAAGGCATCCTGCGGAAACTTTTCGTTGACCTGCTTGAGTTCCTGGATGCAAAGAATGTCAATACTATGCTGATCCAGCCAGGCTAGAACTTGCGGCAGTCTAACGGTAAGCGAATTCACATTCCAAGTAGCAATTTTCATAGCGGTCCCGAATTTACATTGAACACAAACTGAGCCGTTCCATTGTAAGCGGGATGCGTTATGATTCGCTTTTCTCCATTCAAAAAAAGGAATTATCATGTCCGATGTTTTCGTGGTCTCCGGTGTGCGTACTCCCATCGGCAGCTTTGGCGGCAGCCTGAAAAATGTCAGCCCGGGAGAGCTTGCCACGACCGTGATCAGCGCTGCAATGCAAAAGGCCAGCGTAACGGGAGAGAACATTGACCACGTGGTACTCGGACATGTCATCAATACCGAACCTCGTGATATGTATTTGTCCCGCTACGCCGCGGTAACGGCAGGCGTGGCGCAGAATACACCGGCATTCAACGTCAATCGACTTTGCGGCTCCGGCCTGCAGGCCATTGTATCGGCCGCCCAGACGCTGCTTCTGGGTGATGCAAAAATTGCGATTGCGGGAGGCGCCGAGAATATGAGCCGCTCGCCTTACATTTCATCAGCGCATCGGTTTGGCGCAAGAATGGGCGATACAGTCATGCAGGACATGATGACAGGCGCACTGTCTGATCCGTTTGAAAAAATGCATATGGGCGTTACTGCCGAGAACGTGGCCAAGGAATATGGTATTTCCAGACAGGCCCAGGATGAGCTGGCGCTGGCCTCTCACCAGCGCGCAGCCAACGCGATCGATAAGGGGTATTTCAAGGATCAGATTGTGCCCATCGTCACCAAATCGCGCAAGGGCGATGTGGTATTCGATACCGATGAACACGTGCGGCGCGATGTTACCCTGGAGAATCTGTCGACCCTGAAGCCGGTATTCGTCAAAGAGCAGGGCACCGTGACAGCAGGGAACGCTTCGGGTATCAACGATGGTGCTGCGGCACTGGTGCTGATGAATGCCGAATCCCTGAAAGCGCACAATGCAACGCCCATGGCGCGCCTCGTTGCGTATGGACACGCAGGTGTGGACCCACGACTCATGGGTATTGGTCCCGTGCCGGCTTCACGCAATGCGCTGGCAAAGGCCGGGCTGAAAATCGAAGATATGGATGTCATTGAAGCCAATGAGGCTTTTGCTGCTCAGGCGTGCGCCGTATCCCAGCAATTAGGTCTGGACCCGCAAAAGGTCAATCCCAACGGCAGTGGCATTGGTCTGGGTCACCCGGTTGGTGCAACGGGTGCGATTATCACCGTCAAGGCATTGCACGAATTGCAGCGTATCGGTGGCCGTTATGCGCTGGTTACCATGTGCATCGGTGGCGGACAGGGCATCGCCGCCATCTTCGAACGGGTCTGATATTCATGGGACAACGCAGGCAGCAGCCTCATCCGGATTATGACGATCCGATCATTTCCGAATCTCAGGGTGTACGCTACCTGCACTTTAACAGCGAATGGATACAGGGTGCGATGCGCGTATCGCGCCCGGAAAAGCTCGAGTTCGAATATACGCAGCAGATGATGTCCTGGCTGCTTTTCCTGGCGCCACCTGCAGACAGGGAAATCGGTATTCTGGGACTCGGCGCCGGTTCGCTCACGCGTTTCTGTCAGCACCACTTTGACAGCGATATTGTGACGGTTGAATGGAACCCGCAGGTCACGGCGCTTTGCGAGTCCGCTTTTGCCCTGAGGCTGAACAACGCCTGCCGGGTTGAACACCAGGATGCACACGACTGGGTACTGGATCTATACAATGAGAATCGTTGCAGTGTTCTGATGATCGACCTGTATGATTACACCGCCCAGGGTCCGGTCTGCTCGTCTGCAGAGTTTTACCGGGGCTGCAGACAGGTCTGTCGCGACCTGGGCGTGGTAACAATCAATCTTTTCGGCCATCACAGCAGCTTTCGCAGGAACTTGCGCCATATACGCCAGGCTTTTGATGACCGTGTCTTACTATTTCCCGAAACTGAGGATGGCAACCGCATTGTCCTGGCGTTTACGGGCCCGGGTCTGACAGTTGAACAGACTGCGCTGGCGGAGCGGGCGAAGCGAGTGCAAAGTTTATACCGCCTTCCCGCCACCGGCTGGCTCAGAACATTGCTGAAAGAAAACGGGAAGAGCGGATCGACGATCGTACTATGAGGCTATCCGAGGCTTGGCGAGCGTCTGTAAATCAGTCAGAATCGCGAATATACCCGGGGATGATGGCTGCGGGCCCGAAATTCAAACAGTCTTCATTCTCGTTAATACCACTGGAAATATCGCGTACCCTGTGACAAAATCGCTGGGTTCAGATTACGTATTCAGGAGTTGTTATGCATAAGCGCATATTTACCCTTAGTCTTTCTGCTGCGCTGATGTCAGTCGCGCTGCTGGGCGCAAGTGCGCAGGCCGCAGACAAATTTGTCGCGGTCACCGCCATTGTCGAGCATCCCGCGCTGGATGCCGTCAGAGATGGGGTCAAGGAAGGCCTGGCCAGCGAAGGGTTCGAAGAAGGCAAGAATCTGAAATGGAAATACCAAAGTGCTCAGGGTAATACCGGTACCGCGGCGCAGATCGCCCGTCAGTTCATCGGTGAAAAGCCCGATACGATTGTGGCCATTGCCACGCCGTCTGCCCAGTCAGTTGTTGCAGCAACCAAAAGCATTCCGGTGGTCTATTCTGCTGTGACAGATCCCGTCGCAGCCCAGCTGGTCAAGTCCATGGAGGCTTCCGGATCCAATGTAGCCGGTGTCTCGGATGAACTGGCCCTGGAAAAACAGATTGAGCTGATTAAACAGGTTGTGCCTGAGGCCAAGCGCGTAGGCATGGTCTACAATCCCGGCGAAGCCAATTCCAGCGTTGTCGTTAAACGTCTTAAGGAATTGCTGCCCAAATCCGGCATGAGCCTGGTTGAAGCTTCCGCGCCACGTTCCGTGGATGTGGGGTCCGCCGCACGCAGTCTGGCTGGCAAAGTCGACGTTATCTATACCAATACCGACAACAATGTGGTTTCGGCATATGAAGCCCTGGTCAAAGTCGGTAATGAATCCAAAATTCCACTCGTCGCTTCGGATACCGATAGCGTCAAACGAGGGGCCATTGCGGCGCTGGGAATCAATTACAAGAATCTGGGTACCCAGACTGGTAAAATGGTTGCGCGCATCCTGAAAGGTGAAAAACCGGGTGACATCGCTTCCGAGACCAGCGACACGCTTGAATTGTTCGTCAATCCGGGTGCAGCACAAAAGCAGGGCGTTACCCTTGATGAGCAATTCGTCAAGAGTGCAAAGGTCGTCGTAAAATAAGACGCCGCATTCACGTATCAGCCTGGGGTATCACCTCAGGCTGTTCTATTTGAGCAGAATATTTAGTCATGTCTCTTTTTTCTTCCCTTGGCGCACTCGAGCTGGGCTTTATTTACAGTCTGGTCGCGCTGGGTGTCTTTATTTCATTTCGCGTACTGCGCTTTCCTGACCTGACCGTAGATGGCACATTTGCCACAGGTGGTGCAGTTGCTGCCTTGATGGTCAGTACCGGTTTCAATCCCTTCCTTGCCAGTGCTGCAGCCATGCTTGTCTGTGCGTTCGCCGGAATGATTACCGGATGGCTGAATGTCAAACTGGGAATCATGGATTTGCTGGCCAGCATTCTGATGATGACAGCCCTGTATTCGATCAATCTGCGTATCATGGGCGGCCCGAATATTCCGCTAATTACCAGCGACACGGTTTTTTCCCTGACGCAGCCCGGATCGATTGAAGACTTTGTATGGCGGCCGGTACTCCTGTTTATTGTCGTTGTGGTCGCCAAACTGCTGCTGGATGCCTATTTTTCAACCCGCGCCGGCCTGGCCATGCGGTCTACCGGCTCCAATCTGCGTATGGCCCGCGCTCAGGGTATCGCCACAGACAGAATGGTACTGGTCGGCATGGCACTTTCCAATGCATTGGTGGGTCTTGGCGGTGCGCTGTTTGCTCAGTCACAGGGCGGATCTGATATTTCCATGGGTATAGGCACTATCGTGATTGGCCTGGCCGCCGTTATTGTGGGTGAAAGCATACTGCCGGCCCGCCGCTTTCTGTTTATTACCCTGGCCGTTGTGATTGGTGCCATTCTGTATCGCTTTTTCATTGCCCTGGCCCTGAACAGTGATTTCATCGGCCTGAAAGCGCAGGATCTGAATCTGATTACGGCGCTGCTCGTGGCCATCGCACTGATATTGCCCAAACTGCGTCGACGCCTTAGCGGCAAAAGGAGGGCGTGACATGCTGAAAGCCCAGGATCTGCACATTACCTTCAACCCCGGTACGCCCATTGAAACCCGTGCGTTGCGCGGCCTGTCACTGACCATTCCGGAAGGACAGTTCGTGACGGTCATTGGCTCCAATGGTGCCGGCAAATCAACCTTCCTCAATTCCGTTTCCGGGGAATTGATGGTCGATCGCGGCACAATCCATATCAACAACGAGGACGTCACACGTAAAAGCGTCTGGCAGCGTGCTGTCAATGTGGCACGGGTATTCCAGGATCCCATGGCAGGCACCTGCGAGGATCTGACAATTGAAGAGAACATGTCCCTGGCCTATTGCCGCGGGCAGTCCCGGGGTCTTCGTCCTGCCTTGCGCCCGGATTTGCGCGAACTGTTCCGTGAGCGCCTGTCCATTCTGGGTCTGGGCCTGGAAACCCGGCTGACTGACAGAATCGGGCTGCTTTCCGGCGGGCAAAGGCAGGCAGTGAGTCTGCTCATGGCCGCGTTACAGCCAAGTAAAATTCTGCTGCTGGACGAACATACGGCGGCGCTGGATCCCCGGACTGCAGATTTTGTTCTTCAGTTGACGCAAAAAATCGTGAGTGAGCAGAAGCTGACAACAATGATGGTCACGCACAGCATGAAGCAGGCGCTGGATATCGGTGAGCGGACTATCATGCTTCACCAGGGGCAGGTCGTTCTGGATGTGTCCGGCGAACAGCGCAAAAATATGACCGTGTCTGATTTGCTTCATATGTTTGAAAAAGTGCGCGGAGAACAGATCACTGACGATGCGCTGTTGTTAGACTGACACTTTTCTGCACGGATTTTGGCGGTTTGCAGACGATTTTCTCAGTAAAACCCCCGCCATCAGCCAGTGCGTGTTATTTTTGAGCATTGCAGCCGGGCATTGAAGTCGCTTCCCGGCGGAGCAGAGACTGTTGCATAGGCAGTCTGGGGAAGGTTCCGCCGACACCCTCTGCATTGCCGGAAGTATTTCCGGTGTCAATTCTTGTGCCGCCGTGCCCGAGGTACAAGCTCGAGTCCTCTTTCCCCATCAATTTGCCATTCGTCGCTTGCGGTAATTGCAGTCATTATTTGTTTGCGACAATGGCAGCTTATTGAGATACCGCCGGTTGCGACTGGCGGTTTGGGCGATGCCTGAATAGCCCTCCATTCCCTAGGGTTAACACTAAAATTTATTTGCTTAGGCAATTATTTTCTGGTTATAATCTTCTTTCTAAAATCATTCAATCCGCGGTACGTCCGTATCTGTCCTCGCTCTCAAGGTTACCCAGTCAATGACAAACAGACTTTTTTCACATAAGCGCTATGCTGCATCCATTTTGCTGTCGAGCCTGGTTGCACTTGGTGCTTGCGGCAAACAAGACGAGCAGGCTGGCGCTCAGAAAGGTCCGCCTCCCACACCGGTCAGTACCATCAAGGTCGTTGAAACGCCTACTACGATTTTCACCAGCCTGCCAGGCCGTGTCAGTGCAGTTCGTGACGCCCAGGTTCGTGCGCGGGTTAATGGGATTGTTCAGAAAATCGAATTCGAGCAGGGCAGGGAAGTAAAAAAGGGTCAGATCCTTTTTCGCATTGATCCTGCCACCTATAAGGCACAGGCTGCGCAGGCGGAAGCCGCGCTCAATCAGGCCAAGGCAACGGCAGGCAGCGCACGGCAGCTGGCAAATCGGTATTCCACTTTGGTCAAATCCAATGCGGTCAGCCGCCAGGAATATGACGATGCCCGCGCCCAGGCGAATCAGGCTGATGCCACCATTGCATCTGCAAAAGCGGCACTCGATGCAGCAAAGATCAATCTGTCCTACACCGATGTTGAATCGCCAATTGACGGAATCATCGGTCGCGCGCTTGTGACGGAAGGTGCCCTGGTAAGCGGTACCGAGGCAACCGTGCTGGCCAATGTGCAGCAGCTGGATCCGGTTTATGTGGACTTCACACAGTCAACCTCCGAACTGTATCGCCTGCGCAAGGCATTGGCCGACGGTCAACTGACCCAGGTCGATGAAAACACGGCACAGGTCCAGCTGGAACTTGAAGACGGCAGCGAATATCCCGAGAATGGCAAATTGCTCTTCACTGGCGTCAGTGTAGAACCGTCAACGGGTCAGGTTACGTTGCGTGCCACGTTCCCCAATACAGACAAATTGCTCCTGCCGGGCATGTATGTAAACGTGAAACTTGAGCAGGGCAAAGATGAGAAAGCCTTGCTGATCCCACGCCAGGCAATTCAGCGTTCAACTGACGGTCTGAGTACCGTGATGGTGGTGCGCGAAGGCAAAGTGGCCGCCGTGCCTGTTACCAGTGGTGGAGATGTCAAAACAGACACAATCATCACGAAAGGACTGAAAGCGGGCGACGAGGTCATTGTTGAGGGCTTCCAGAAAATCCGGCCGGGTGCTCCCGTAAAACCGCAGCCATGGAAAAAAGACAAATCTGCCAATGGCAATGGTCAGCAGCCTGAGCAGGCAGCGGAGCAAAAACCTGCCTCGCAGGAGTCTGCAGAAAAGACAGATAACGCCTCTTCACAGGAAAGCAAGCCTGAACAGCAGGGCGACAAGCCGGCACAGTGAGTATAAAACATGTCAAATTTTTTCATTAACCGGCCGATTTTCGCCTGGGTTATTGCGATTATCATATTCTTTGCAGGGGTCGTCTCGATTCCGAATATGGCAATCTCACAGTATCCTGAAGTGGCGCCACCGACCATTACCGTGCGTGCCACCTACCCAGGTGCGGGCGCAGAAGAAGTTGCCCGTTCGGTCACTAGTCTGATTGAGAATGAGCTCAATGGTGCCGAAGGCATGTTGTACTATGCCTCCACCAGTGACGCCTATGGTTCAGCCAAGATCGACGTGACTTTTGAGCCAGGTGTTGATCCTGATCTGGCCCAGGTGGATGTACAGAATCGTATTGCGAGTGTGAACTCCAAACTGCCGCAGGCCGTTACACAGCAGGGTATTACTTACTCCAAGAGTACAGCTGGCTTCCTGATGGTCGTTTCGCTTACCTCGACAGACGGATCTCTGGATGATGCGGGTCTGGGTGATTACATTACACGGAACATTCAGAACTCCATCTCGCGTATCAAGGGTGTCGGTGAATTCCAGCTGTTTGCGTCACCGCGCGCCATGCGGATCTGGGTCAATTCCGACAAAATGACCTCTTTCGGTCTGACCACCAGTGATATCAAATCCGCATTGCAAACGCAAAATGCACAGATCACTGGGGGGACGCTGGGCTCTCCACCCACACCGGATGATCAGGCGACTAGTGCCACTGTACTTGTCAATGGACAGCTCAGTACCGTCAAGGAATTTGGCGATATCGTCTTGCGCGCCACGACGGGCGGTTCCACTGTCAGGCTGCGTGACGTTGCACGAATTGAGGTTGGTGCCGACTCTTACCAATTTGGTTCGCGCCTGAACGGCCAGACGTCCGCTGCGTTTGCGGTCTCACTGGCGCCGAATGCCAATGCGCTGGAAACGGCCAATCTGGTGCAGGCCGAGATGGACAGTCTGTCTCGATACTTCCCGTCAAACATTGAATACAAAATCCCGTACAACACGGCACCGTATGTGAGCGCCTCGATCAATCAGGTTGTACACACACTCGTGGAAGCGATGCTGCTGGTGTTTGTCGTGATGTTTCTGTTCCTGCAGAATATCCGGTATACGCTTATTCCAGCCATTGTTGTTCCGGTTGCGCTGATGGGGACGATGGCAACCCTGCTCTACATGGGGTACTCGATCAATACGCTGACCATGTTCGCCATGGTGTTGGCCATTGGTATTCTGGTGGATGATGCCATTGTGGTGGTAGAGAACGTGGAGCGGATCATGGCTGAAGAGGGGCTGCAGCCCAAGGAAGCCACGCTCAAGGCTATGCCACAGATTTTCGGTGCGATTGTGGGTATCACGCTCGTGCTGATGGTGGTGTTCGCGCCGCTGTTCTTCATGAGCGGATCTGCGGGGGTTATTTATCGTCAGTTCGCAGCGGCCATGATTATTTCCATTGGCTTCTCGGCGTTCCTGGCGCTGACCTTTACACCCGCCATGTGTGCAACATTGCTCAAGCCGGTGCCCAAAGGCCATCATGAAAAGAAAGGTTTCTTCGGCTGGTTCAACCGCACGTTCGCCAAAATCACGAACAACTATACCGGCCTGGTTGGAGGACTGCTCAAGCGCGGTGGACGAATGATGTTCATCTATCTGGCACTGGTCATTCTTCTTGGATTCCTCTATTTGCGTCTGCCCAGTTCCTTCCTGCCGACAGAAGATCAGGGCTATGCCGTGACCAATATCGAGTTGCCCGCGGGCGTCTCGGCTAAACGGACTCAGGAAGTCATCAAGCAGGTTGAAGACTATTACATGAAGCAGCCTGAGCTGGAAAATATCATTACCGTTCAGGGTTTCAGCTTCAACGGGTCCGGTTTGAATGCGGCGATTGCCTTTACGCCATTCAAGAAGTTTGAAGACAGAAAGGGTGCTGAGCATAGCGCCATGTCGGTGGCGGGGCGAGCAACCGGACAACTGCTTTTCGGCATTCCCGATGCGATGGTGCTGTCCATTGTGCCGCCGTCTATTCCGTCTTTGGGTACGGCCACAGGCTTCGATCTGAGACTGCAGGATCGCGGTGGTATGGGTCAGGATCAGTTGCGCGCCGCAGCCAATGAGCTTATCCAACTGGCCGGTCAGAGCAAGATTCTGTCCCAGGTGCGGATCTCAGGCCTCGGCCCGGGCCCTCAGCTGAAAGTCACTGTTGACCGCGTGAAAGCCTACGCGCTGGGCGTCAATATGACTGAGGTTGGCAGCGTGCTGTCCGGGACGGTGGGTAACAGTTACCTGGGGCAGTTTCCGAATCAGGGCTGGATGCAGAACGTGTGGATTCAGGCCGAAGCAGAGCAGCGCATGGCCCCGGACGATATCCTGAAGTTGCGGGTTCATAACAGCAATGGTGATCTGGTTCCCCTGTCTTCGTTTGTCGATTTGAGCTGGATACAGGGTCAGACACAGGTACAACGCTATAACAGTTATGACTCCATCACAATTCAGGGCGAAGCCAATCCTGGTTACGCCAACGGCGAAGCGATGGATGAAATTGTGAAACTTATCGGTCAGCTGCCTTCCGGTATCGGCTATGAGTGGAGTGGTCTGTCCTATCAGGAAGTCCAGGCCGGTAACCAGGCGCCTATTATGCTGGGGCTGGCATTTGCCGTGGTGTTCCTGGTACTGGCCGCTCTGTATGAAAGCTGGTGGATTCCGCTGTCTGCTGTTCTGATCGTGCCGCTGGGTATGCTCGGTACCGTCGGTCTGGTATCACTGGTTGGGATGTCGAATGACATTTACTTCCAGGTGGGTATGATCACGGTGATTGGTCTGTCTGCGAAGAACGCGATTCTGATTGTGGAATTTGCCAAGGATGCCTACGCCTCCGGCAAGGGGCTGGTGGAATCGACTCTTGAGGCGGCACGCCTGCGGTTCCGTCCGATTCTGATGACGTCGTTTGCGTTCATCATGGGCGTTATTCCTCTGATGCTTGCCAGCGCCGAAGGTGCAGCGAGTCAGCAGGCCGTAGGTTATGGCGTGTTTGGTGGTATGCTTGCAGCGACTCCATTTGCTGTGCTGTTCGTGCCAACGTTCTTTGTGGTCGTGATGACTTTCTTCAAAGTCAAGCCGCGGCTGCTGGGTCGTCAGGCAGACGAACATGAAAAAGCCACGGAAGCAGAAAAAGAATCTCAACACATCTATACGGATGTGGCTGAGGCAGATGATATGACCGACAGGGACGCAGAAAATCGTCGCGACGGATCACCTTCAAAAGGAAACGAATAATCATGCAAGGGTCACAACGTTCATTGCCCCATTTATCTGCTGTTTTTATGGCCGTGCTGCTGGCCGGATGTTCACTGGCACCCGATTATCAGCGCCCCGATGCGCCGGTTCCTGGCAGCTACCCGGGACAAAACGGCGTTGCGCAGGCAAGTGCGGCAGATCTGGGATGGGAGCAGTTTTTCCATGAGCCTCGTCTGAAAGCGCTGATCTCGCTGGCGCTGGAAAACAACCGCGACATGCGTATTGCTGTCAAGCGTGTTGACGAAGCCCGTGCGCAATATGGCATTACACGCAGTGATCAGTTCCCGCAAATCGGCGCTACGGCGCAGGAACAGGCTCAGCGTATGCCTCCGAATATGCGCATGGCCGGGCCTGATAGCCCTGCGGTGACACGAAGCTTCACGTCCGGTATCGGTATTACCGATTTTGAGCTGGACTTCTTCGGCAAGCAACGCAATCTGTCAGAAGCTGCGTTCCAGTCCTATCTGGCTACAGTGGAGGGGCGTAAAACTGCTCAGATCAACCTGATTGGTCAGCTAGCCACGGCCTACTATAATTTGCGGGCCGCTCAGCAACAGAATGAGCTGGTGGCAAAAACGCTGAAATCGCGTCAGTCCACTTATGATCTGGTTCAGACGCGCTTTCGTGGCGGTGTTGCGTCCGCACTTGATGTGAACCAGGCAAAAACGTCTCTGGATGCTGCCCGTGCGACATCTGCCGAACTGGATCGCAGCGAACAGCAGGCGCGCAACGCAATGCAGCTGATTATCGGTGCGCCGCTGCCGGCCGACCTGCCACCTCCGAGCCCGTTTGCCGGAGATGTGCTGATGGCCAAAATTCCAGCCGGACTGCCATCTGATTTGCTGACTCGTCGTCCCGATATTATTGCTGCCGAGCATGATCTGCTGGCGGCCAATGCCAATATCGGTGCGGCCAGAGCCGCCTTTTTCCCAAGCATTTCCCTTACTGGTCTGATTGGCACTGCCAGCCCGACTCTGGGTTCGCTATTCGCTGGTGGCCAGGGCTCCTGGACATTCAGCCCGGCAATCTCGCTGCCTATCTTCACTGCCGGTCGTCTGCGCAACAATCTTGAACTGAGTGAAGTGCGCAAGGATATCGCAGTTGCTCAGTATGAAAAATCCATTCAGACGGCATTCCGGGAAGTGGCTGACGCGCTGGCAGGTGAGGCAACCTACGGTACGCAATTGCAGGCACTTCGCGAACAACAGAAATCAGCCTATGAGTCCCTCAATCTGGCCGACCTGCGCTATAAAAATGGTATAGACAGCTTCCTGCAGGTACAGACTGCCCAGATCAACCTCTTTACCGTTCAGCAGAGCTTTGTTCAGGCCGGACTCGGTTCGCTTCTGAACAGGGTAGAACTGTACAAGGCGCTGGGCGGTGGCTGGACCCGTGATACCGTTATGCGCGCGAACCCGGAAGCGCCTGCGACCACACCAGTGTCAAATTCCACCAGCCAGGTTGCTCCTTCCAATCCGCAATAACGCAGGACGTATCATGATTGATCTTGGTGTAAATATTGATCATGTGGCGACGCTGCGGCAGCAGCGTGGCAGTGAGTATCCCGATCCAATCCGCGCTGCATTGCTGGCTGAACAGGCAGGGGCCGATGCCATTACGCTGCATTTGCGCGAAGACCGACGCCACATTCAGGACAAAGATGTCTTTGCTCTGAGGCCGTTGCTTCAGACTCGCATGAATCTTGAGTGTGCGGTGACCGAAGAAATGCTGGATATCGCCTGTCAGGTACGCCCACATGACGTCTGTCTGGTGCCAGAGAAGCGTCAGGAACTCACGACCGAAGGCGGCCTGGACGTCAAGACCCATTTTGTTGCGGTAAGCCAGGCGGTCCGAAAGCTGCATGATGTGAACGCTCGCGTTTCATTGTTCATCGATCCTGATGAAGAGCAGATTCGCGCGTCCGTTGAAGCCGGCGCGGGTGTCATTGAACTGCACACGGGTTCCTATGCAGAGGCAGAGGGTGATGCCCGCCTTGCCGAACTTGAGCGGATTCGACGGGCGATCGCCGAAGGATTGCGTCAGGGGATTAAGGTTAACGCCGGTCACGGTCTGCACTATGAGAACGTGCAGGATATTGTCGCGCTGGGTGGTATTTCAGAGCTCAATATCGGGCACGCGATTGTGGCCCAGGCCATTTTCGACGGCTGGGAAAAAGCGGTCCGTGATATGAAGGCACTGCTGCGTACCTGAGGATAGCGCTGCTACGCAAATGAGGATAGTGGCGCTACGTAATTGCGAGTGTCATTTTCCTCATACCTGAGCGCCGTGCCTTGAAATCTTCCCTCGTCATCAAAATCTTCCCTTGTCATCAGGGTCTTCGACCCATTCTGGTGCGTGCTGGGCTATCATGTTCCTGATCGTTAATCAGGTAATATATTCATGACTCAACCCATCGATTTTCTGCTTTCCCGCACTTCCATGAAGCTGGTCACTTCGCCAGCCCCAAACGACGAAGATCTGGCAAAGATTCTTCAGTCAGCCATGTCTGCACCCGATCACGGCGGGCTGCAACCCTGGCGATTCAAAATTATTCGTGGCGAGGCAATTCAGAAATTCGCAGATTTTTCAATCGGCCTGCGTCAGCAAAGTGATACGCCCTTCAATCCCAAGAAAGAAGAGGCCACCAGGGCCTGGTTGAGTGAAGTGCCCATGATCATTGCAGTTGCGTGTCATATCGATTACGGTAATACGGCTATCAGCGAAAGCGAACGCATGCTGGCAACGGGTGCCGCTGTAACCAATATTCTAAATGCCGCGCACATGCTGGGCTATGGTGCCTTCTGGAGCACCGGTATTGCGACCTATATCGATGAGTTTCAGTCCGGACTGGGCTTTGACGCCCTGGATTACCGATTCCTGGGTTTCATTGCACTGGGCACACCTAAGATGCCTGTTCCTCCCAAAAAACGTCCTGACTATAAAACGTTTGTAGAGGAATGGACAGAGCCACAGGACGTCTGAGCTAGCGGGTCTTCAAAAGGCCCCTTTATCAGCAGAACCTTCTTTACGAGCAGTGTCGGCACGCTCCGCTTCCTCTCCAGCGGCCTCTTCACGACTGACTTCCTCAGCAGGACGATCTGTTGCAGAATCTTCAGTCTGCTCTCCGGGATCGTCGCCGCGAGATTCCAGTTCTGCCTCAATGTCTTTAACATCACTGGCGGCGATTGCTTCGCTTTCTTCCTCCGAGCCTGCAGCGACCGATGTATCCTGCGTCGATTGTCCATCGTCTGCAGGCCGTGCACGTTCCTCCCGAAGCACATAGGAACGCACCAGCAGAACACTGCTTATCGGAGAGGATATGAAGATAAACAGCCCAATCAGCACTTCATGAAGAAAAGCCCGATCATTGAGGCTGAAAGTCAGCAGTAAAGACGCAAGCAGCAGACACCAGAGCGCGAGCGAATAGATAATTGCCTGAAAATGGGTGCGCAAAAGAAAACTGCGAACTCGCACAATACCTATGCTGGCCGCAAGTACAAGCAGACCACTGGCCACCATCAGGATGGAGGCGGGTATAACAATGAGAGGTGACAACTCGCTCATCATGGTTCAATAACCTCGCCGCGCAGCAGAAAGCGTGCCATCGCAGCCGTGCTCAAAAACCCGAAAAGACTGATCAGCATGGCGATATCGAAATACCAGGAAGTACGATAAAGCATGCCCAATGTCAATGCGATCATCATGCCGATCAGATACAGGGCGTCAATGCCAAGTACCCGGTCCTGAGGCGTCGGGCCTCTGAATAAAGGGTGACTAATGATCACACCGGCCAGGGCAAAGCAGAAAAGCGTGAAATAGCAGGACCAGATCAGAAGCGTTTCCATTACTCGAATATCTCCCTCAAAGGTGTTTCATAACGATCAATAATGAATGCGGCCCAGTCTGGCTCCGCATGCATATCCAGGATATGCAGCTGTACAGAGTCGCCCGATTCCGGAAAGCCGGCCCATAAGGTGCCGGGCGCATAGTTGATGATGGAAGCCAGCAAAGCCAGGCCATGCGGATCGCGCAGAGTCAGTGGTACCGTGACAAATCCGGCTTCAGTCGGCGCTTTGGACTGACGCATGATGATACGCAATGTCATGACATTCGAATTGAACGTATCTTTCAGCACCGTGGCCCCAAGTTTCAGTATGACGCCAATTTTGCGAGGTTTCGCCAGAAAAGGGCGCAGGCGTCGCGACATCAGAACAATAATCAGCGCAGCAATCAGTCCGAATACAACGGTTCCCAGACCCAGCGGCATGTCCGCAAGCAGGATCCAGATAGCCGCCAGAAACAGCGTCATGGGTAGCCAGGAAAACATCGATTTCATCATTTGCCTCCATGAGAGGACATGGCCGCAGCCTCATGGTTGAGCACTGCCTTCATATAGGCACCGGGATCATCCAGCTGCTTGGCCGTGAGTGAGAGCTGATCCATGACCGGTCCGGCAAAGACCGTCAGGGATATGGTGAGCAGCAGCAACAGGGTGATCGGAAATGCTTCGCGCCGGCTCAGTACCGGTGGCTTGAGTTGCTCGCTGGTCCAGAACATGCGGATACCGGCGCGACCCAGCGCGATGACAGTTGCCATACCAGAGATCAGCATGGCAATAACAAACAGCCAGACGCTTGCTGTGGCGTTGGCATCATTCTCCGAGAGGTCCAGCGCCTTGGAGAGCAGAGCGAATTTGGCGACAAAACCCGAAAAGGGTGGCATGCCTGCAATGACAAGTGCACAGATAAAAAAGGCCAGTCCCAGAAAAGCCAGGGCAAATGGGATGGGCTTGCCGACAACCGTACCGGAGTAATCGGACGTATCCTGATCCTCTGCACTGAAGGCTTCCAGACTGACTGCCAGCACGTTGCCGCCAAATGATTCCGTGCGTTTGACAAGCTCAATGAGGTAGAAGAAGGCACTGGTTACCAGTACGGAACTGAGCATGTAAAACAGTGAAGGCCCCGTCAGTATCACACTTGGCATGCCAAGCGCGGTCAGGAGTGTGCCGGAGGACATAATGATGCAGTAGCCCACCAGTCGTCCACTGTTCTTTTCCGACAAAATGCCGAGCGTGCCGAAGAGCAGAGTTGCCAGACCAATCACGTACATCCAGTCGCCACTGAACGCCGCGGGCGCGCCCGTTGGCAAAAGAAGAGAGCCGATACGCAGGAGGGCATAAATGCCCACCTTGCTCATGATGGCAAAGAGCGCGGCAACAGGTGCCACTGCCGCAGAATAGGCGCTGGTCAGCCAGAAGTTCAATGGCCAGGCGCCTGCCTTGATCAGAAACGCAACACCAAGTACAGCACACGCTGCTTCGAACAGGCGACGATCGTCGCCGGAGAGTGTTGCTGCGCGCAGACCAAGATCGGCCATATTCAGCGTCCCGGTTATTCCGTAAAGTACCGAGATGGCAATCAGCAGGAGAAACGAGGCGATCAGGTTGACCGTCACGTAATGCAGGCCTGCCGCGACCCTCGCAATACCCGAGCCATGCAGCGCCAGGCCATAGGACGCGGCCAGAAAGATTTCAAAGAAGACAAACAGGTTAAACAGATCGCCCGTCAGGAAAGCACCGTTCAGCCCCATCAGAATAAACTGAAACAACGGGTGAAAAAACACACCGGCGCGATCCCACAGTGCGGTGGAATACAAAAGCGAACACAGTCCCAGCACCGCGGTCAGCATCAGCATGATGGCGCTGAGCTGATCAGCAACCAGCACGATCCCGAAGGGCGCGCGCCAGTTCCCAAGCAGGTAAACCATGATGTGGCTTTCGTAGTCGTTGGGAATCCTTGCTGTTGTAATGCCGAACAGAGTAACCGCAACGCAGAACTGCAGGACGACAGAACCCACGCCGATCAGTACACCCAGGGTGCGGTAGTTATCCCGCAGGGCAAGCATGAATGCACCGACCACCATCGGGATAACGATGGGCAGGATCGGAAGATGATACATTAGGCTGTCCATTACGACTCCGCTCCATCAACATGGTCGGTATTGGACAGACCGCGAAGCGCCAGAATCACCACCAGAAACAGGGCAGTTGTGGCAAAGCCGATCACAATCGCCGTCAGCACGAGTGCTTGCGGAACTGGATCGGCATAATTTGCCAGATCGGCAGTCACGCCGTCCTTCAGGATGGGGGGCGCGCCCGTTGTCAGCTTGCCTGTCGCGAAAATAAACAGATTAACAGCGTACGAAATCAGCGTGAGACCAATAATGACCTGGTAGGTTCGCGGGCGCAACAGCAGCCAGATACCCGATCCGACCATGATTCCGATGGCGATAGAAAGAATCAATTCCATTATGTCGCTCCCTGAGGTTTTGGCGGCAGTTCAGTCTTCAATGCCTCAGCAGCTCCACGCGTCGCAGCTGATGCCGTTGTGCCGGCACGATTCTGATCATCAGGAGTCTTATCATCCGATGCAGCATCTGCAGAAGGATCTGCTGAGGTTTTTTTGTAGAAACGCAGAGACTGGTGACTCAGCGCGACCAGCATAAATAGGGTAGAACCCACAACAACGGCAAATACGCCCAGGTCGAAAAGCATGACACTGGACAGATGCAGATGGCCTAAGGGGCCCAGATCCAGATCCGTCGCCAATGCCGACAGAAAAGGCAGACCGGGCAGCCATGCCGCAATGCCTGCGGTGCCGGTCATCAGGAGTCCGGCTGCAATCCAGTACTGCGGGAAGATGCGTGAACGATCTTCTACCCAGCGGATGCCACCCATCATATATTGCAAAATCACGGAGGCAGCGAAGATCAGTCCGGCCACGAATCCCCCACCAGGCAGATTGTGTCCGCGCAGCAGAAAGAATAGGGCAATAAGTGTTGAGATCGGCATAACAAAACGTGCGATGACAGTCGGGACCAGCATGGTGCCTCTTGGAAGCTGGGCGTCCTCATCCACGTTCGACGTATCTCCGCTTTGCCGGAACCGGCGGTCTTCAAGCGCTTTCAGACTCTCGCGCGGAGGTCGGAAGCGTCGCAGCAGCGCGTAAACCGTGAGCGCCACAATACTGAGAACAGTAATCTCTCCGTAAGTATCAAACCCACGAAAATCCACCAGCAACACGTTCACGACATTGCTGCCGCCACCTTCGGGCAGGGATTTTTCAAGGTAAAACGACGATACGCCATCGGGGCGCGGACGCGATAACTGCAGATAGGTCAGCATGCACATGCCCGCACCGCCAAGCACAGCGATTACCATATCCCTGACCCGGCGAATTCTGGCCCTTCCCGTATTGGTTGCGGGTTCTGTTGAAATGCGTCGTGGCAACCAACGCAATCCCAACAGCAGCAGTACCGTGGTAACGATTTCCACCACCAGCTGAGTGAGCGCCAGATCGGGCGCGGACAGCCAGAGAAAGGTCAGGCAACAGCACAGACCCGCTCCGCCCAGCAGAACCAGAGAGCGGAAACGATTGTATTTGGCCTGATAGGCAGCCCCCACGGCGCAGCAGGTACCAATAATCCAGAGCAGGGTAAAGGGCAGATCGATATTGCGAATGACCAGAGCGGGCCATGCCTCAAACAGCAGCAGAGGCATAACGGTAACAACAACCGTAATCACGACAATCCACAAAATCTGCGGCTGCAGACGTCTCGTGGAAAACAGATTCATGGCCTGATAGGCCAGCGTGTCCAGCAGATTCATCAGGAAATCAAAGAACACGCGGCCATCGAAACGGTAAAGCAAGGGCGTTTGCCCCGGCGCCCGCTTCTGCAGAGGCCGCAGAACAAGCATCAGCAGAATGCCGCCACCCATGGCAATCAGACTCATGATGAGTGGCAGGTTAAAGCCATGCCAGAGGGCGAGGCTGTATTCAGGCAGCTTGATGCCCAGAATGGAATGGGCCGCGGCCGACAGCACCGGTCCGATAAACGTATTTGGCATGATGCCGATCAGCAGGCAAAGCAGTACCAGAATCGCGCTCGGCACGAGCATCCAGCGAGGTGGCTCATGCGGTTCGCTGGGCAGATCTGTGGCTTTCGGGCCGAAGAAGACCTGAACGATCAGACGCAGAGAATAGGCCACGCTGAAGGCGCTGGCCAGAACGGCAAAAACGGGCAGCCAGGTGGCAACTTCCAGAAAATCCGGAATGTTCAGCACCTCTGCAAAAAACATTTCTTTGGAGATGAAACCGTTGAGCAGCGGGACGCCAGCCATGGCGGCCGCTGCCACCATCGCCAGCGTTGCAGTAATGGGCATGGCCTTGCGTAGCCCTGACAGCAATTCCAGATCGCGCGTTCCTGTTTCGTGATCGACAATACCCGTGGCCATGAAAAGCGAGGCCTTGAACGTGGCGTGGTTGATCATGTGAAACAGCGCTGCAATCAAGGCCAGCTGGCTGTTAAGGCCCAGCAGCAGGGTGATCAGGCCCAGGTGACTGATGGTCGAATAGGCCAGCACAGCTTTCATGTCCCGCTGGAACGTGGCTGCAAATGCCCCCAGGAACAGCGAACACAAACCCGCCATGCCGATCAGCCAGAACCACTCCGGTGTGCCCGACAACACGGGCCAGAAGCGGGCCAGTATGAATACACCCGCTTTGACCATTGTGGCTGAATGCAGATATGCCGACACCGGCGTGGGCGCTGCCATGGCATTGGGCAGCCAGAAATGGAACGGGAACTGCGCGCTTTTGGTGAGTGCACCCAGGGCGAACAGCACAATAATAGTCATATACCAGGGGTGCTCACGCAGCGTATCGCCTGAAGCCAGCACAACCGACAGATCATAGCTGCCCACGACATGCCCGATCATCAGCATGGCAGCAAGCAGGCAGAACCCCCCGGCCGCGGTAATCGTCAGAGCCATTCTCGCCCCACGCTTGGCGTCCTGACGGTGGTTCCAGTAGGCAATCAGCATGAAGGAAGACAGACTAGTCATCTCCCAGAAGATCACCAGCTGGATAATATTGCCGGAAAGCACAACGCCAAGCATGGAACCCATGAAGGCAAGAAAGAAGGCATAAAACCGGGTGACCGGATCCCGTGGAGACATGTAGTAACGCGAATACAGCACTACCAGCGCGCCCATGACGGTAACCAGCATGGCAAACATCCACGAGTAACCATCCATGCGCAGAACCAGATTCAGCTTATAGGAAGGTACCCAGTGGAGGGTTTCGGTAACCATATTGCCATGCAGTACGTCTGGCAGAAAAGACAGCGTAATCAAGGCCCCGACAGCTGCAATCAGACCCGCAAGCCAGCACTCCGGTGCGCGTTTGCTATCGGGCAGAAATCCGACAAGGATACTGCCCAGAAAAGGGAGAATTAGCAGCAGGATTAATGACATTAAATGCTATTTGATAAGAATTACGATGAATTATTACTATAATACTTTATCTAGCCGTCCTGCCGAATAAATTTATTCTGTCTTCCTGAATTTTTGCTGACTCGCCGTGCCACGTATTGACACGGCGATGGAAAATAATTACTGCTGCAAATCTGCCACAGTCCCTTTATAGAGAATGGTTCCGGACGGTCTGTCATTGCGTGAACCTCCATCGGGCTCCAGACTGATCAACAACTGATCGCCCGCCTCAATGCCGCCGACCTTATCGGCGGGTAGGCGAAATGCCTTGCTTTCGTGTATCAGACCCAGCGCCTGATCATGGCCAGAGGCACGTTTCCAAACCTGAAGCACCAGGCCGTCGGATACGGTCTGGCTCACGACCGGCGTAAAAAGCGCAGCGCCGGCGTTATTGATGCGAACCACCCAGCCGGTCTGGGACTGACTCATGGAAGAATCGAGCACTGCAATTTTGCGGGGCAGATCCGAGGGTGGAGTGCCCCAATACCACAACGCAAGGGCCACGATGGCTAGTACCAGCGCCAGTGCGCGCCAGAACGAAATCATGTACCACAGTTTGCGCAGACCGCTTTTGAGGCCTGAAACAGGCTGAGACTCGGGACCGTCATCTTCCGGGAGTTCAGGCTCTGCCGGAGCCCCCTGGCGTGCCGGTTTGATAAACGCCGCTTTTTTGATTCTGTCCCACAGTCGGCTGCTGGCAACCTGAACGGGCAACTGACTCAGAAAATGCGTAAATTGCGCTTCCCACAGCAGGGCAATTCTGGCAACCCCGTTGTCGTCATTCATCAGCTTATAAACAAGCTTTTCCTCGTTCTCAGAAAGACCTCCCAGCACATACTCGCCCATTTTTTCTGTGGCGGTGTGTGGGGGTGAAAACTCCGGCAAATGTTTGGCCAGATGCTGCAGTCCTAGAAAAAGGTTTTCCTTGAAGCGTCCCAGTGGCATGCCTACCTTGGTGGCCGTTTGCGCCTGAGACATCCCGCTGAAATACATATTGATCATGGCTTTTTGCGGCTCTTCGGGCAACTCTTCCAGATGCAGATAAAAGGCCGGTGTTGCGGGCAGGTCTTCGCGCACGTCGGCGTGCAGGTTGCTACTGACCTCATTCAGCACAGACTCATTCTGATCCTTGCTTGCTGCCTGAATGGCGTCGTAGTGTTCCTTGAAAATCTGGCTGATACGGTAACGAAGTATCGAATAGATCCACCCATGCGCCGGCCCCATCTCGTCTTCGTACGCCTGAGCATTGTTCCAGATGAGTACAAATGCAGACGCCACAGCCTGCTCGGCAAGGTTGTAATTGCCCAGAACCCGTAATGAAAGGGCAATCATGTGCGGGGCTTCGTGCCTGTACAAAGCCTGCAGTGCGCTCTTCTGTCCTTTTGCGCACGCTTTCAAGATTCTTTCGTAGTTAAAAGGGGTATTTCTGGCAAACATTTACTTTTTCCAGGCGATTTTGGGTGAAAATAGACTCAAGTTTACCTGTAAACCAGCGTATTGCCTACGTTTGCCATACGCTTCGTGGCCCGCCAAAGGAATTGGCGCCACAATCAAAGGAAATCAATGCAGCAAGATCAGGCATACACAGACAAATTTGGTCTGGACAACAAAGTGGTATTTATCAGTGGCTCAACACGAGGACTGGGTCTGGAAATGGCTTCGGCCATGGCACGCAGCGGCGCACTGGTATATATCAACGGGAGAACCGCCGAATCTACCGAACAAGCCTGTCAGCGGCTTGCCCGACTGGGGATAAGCGTCAAAGGTCTGTCCGGAGACATGTCGCAGCAGCAGGACATCGATCGCTGCATGCGTCAGCTTGAAGCAGAACATGGTCGCTGTGACGTGCTGGTTAACAATATGGGAATTCGCATCCGTCAGCCGCTGGCAGACTTTGACCTGGCACAAATGCGCCAGATGCTGGAAGTGAATCTGCTGGGCGCCATGTATCTGTCGCAGCAAGCGGCCGCCATGATGAGCCGTCAGCAATGGGGACGAATCATTACCGTGACGTCGGTCGCCGGTCAGGTGGCCCGTCACGGAGATGGTGTCTATCCGATCACCAAACAGGGCCTGACAGGAATGGTGCGGGCGCTGGCAGTTGAATTTGCGACTTCCGGAATAACCAGCAATGCCATTGCACCAGGAACGTTTGCAACGGAGACCAATCTTGAAATGGTCAGCTCGGCGGCAGGCGAGCGACTGGCAACGCGCAATCCAACGGGGCGCTGGGGTAAACCTGAAGAGATCGCCGGTCTCGCGGTCTTTCTCGCATCAGACCTGTCCTCGTATATCAACGGACAGGTCGTTGCTGTTGATGGCGGGCTCTCAGTTCTGTTTTAGACCCTGCGCATTTCCGACATCGGGGGAACGATCTGCCGTAACCGGAAAAGTGCCCCAGTGACCGAAAAATACCAGCACTGATCGCAAAAGCGATCAATCAACAGAGAGATTGAGCTTTTCTATCAGCGGCTGCCAGCGGGCTTTTTCCTGGATCATATATTCGTGAAAGGCTTCCGGGGTGCTGGGAATCGGGTCCATATACTGGTCCTTGAGTTTTTTCTCGACAGCAGGATCCTTGAGTGCTGTCAGCAGTGCATCAGTGAGCGTATTGCGAATCTCGATGGGCACTTTGGAGGAAATCACGAAGCCTGACCAGGCTGCACCTTCAATTCCCGGTGCCCCTGCCTCTGAGACGGTTGGAATATCAGGCAAGGAAGCGCTGCGCGTGGCACTTGTCTGCGCCAGGGCAACCAGTCGACCTTCCTTGACCAGCGGCAATACGGCAATGGGCGCCAGCGCGGTAAATTGCGTATCGCCTGCAATCAGGGAATTAAGCGCAGCGGGCGAAGACGGGTAGGGGACCGCCGTTGCCTTGCCATTGACGGCCTGCAGCATCAGTTCCATGGAAAGGTGCGAACCGGTACCGTTACCCGACGTGGCATAGTTCAGCTTGTCAGGCTCGGCCTGGATTTTCCTGATGAGTTCTTCAAGAGAGCTGATCCCGGATTTTCTAGTCACCACGATCACATTCGGCTGCGTCACGGCCATGGTCAACGGCGCCAGATCTTTTTCCGGGTTATAGGGCAGATTCTTGTAAATGAACTGGTTGTTGACTAACGGACCTGTGATGGAGATCCCAAAGGTATAGCCGTCCGGTTTGGCTTTGGTGATCTGGTTTGTGCCGATATTGCCGCCCGCACCGGCCTTGTTTTCTACCACAATGGTCTGGCCCAGTTTCTTTTCTGCACTCTGCGCAACCAGGCGCGCGATCTGATCGGGTGTAGATCCTGCGCCGAAAGGCACAATCAGCGTCAGCGGATGCTCAGGCCATTTGGCATCATCAGCAGTTGCTGCCTGTACATTCAAAGACAATGTCGCAGTGGCAAGGCCAGCCAGCGCCAGCCGCAAAATGGTTTTTCTCTTGTTATTTTGCATGTTACGAATAGATCCTTTGGAACAATATCAATCAATCAGCCCGTCGTCTTAGCGATCCTGGCCTGTCATAATCTTCATAAAAATCTCATAGGGCTGCAAATGCGCAGGGCTCTCGTCGGCACTCAGGGGATTCTGCTGAATGCGCATATATTCGGAATAGGGAAGTGTGTCTTTCAGCTTTTTGAAGCGCGCCTCACATTCCGGAAACATGTCAGTCTCGGCCGGATCATCGGTATAACGAGTGGCATATTCCGCAGTCATACACGTGATAATGGCGCGCTCACGATCAAACTGCGAATACTCGCCAGCCACTTCCTGCGGCCGCTGCAGACTGATCCATAAATAGCCGCAGGCCACCAGCACAAAAAGCGCTGCAATCAGATACTTGATAAAACGCATGCGGTCTCGGGTATCTTTCATGAACCAATGTCATCCTTTTTCAGGCCGAAAAGAATGGTTGCCAGTTTCTCGTAGGCGGTTTTGGCATTCTTCGGCAGACTGTCAAAGACATCGTGCAGTGAATACTTCATGCGATAGGCACGTTCAAAACTCTCATAGACCTGGGTCTGCTGCTCGCGCAGTTCCCGTGCCGATACCTCTTTAAGCAGTTCGCCGTATGCGGCTCTGCATTCCCTTGTGACCGTTTCAATTGCAGACTTATCGATATACTGGGCGCTTAGCATGAGAGCCCCGCGTGTCACAATGCAGTCTGAGGTCAAAGACAATCGCAGGCGTTCATCATCCTGCCTGTCTGAACAGGCACTCACTAGCAGAAGAACAGAAAAGATGAGTGAAAGTTTGTACATCAATCTGCGGCAGACGGGCCTGCGAACCGGGCTGCGGTGCCAACGATAGGCTGGCATAAGAGCAGACGAAACGTTCAGGCGAGGCTGCCAGATCCGGAAATGGCTGGAAACGAAAACTATACACGGAAATCGCGCGAAATTGAGTCTAAATCAGTAAAATCGATCTTCATGACTGCCCCGAAATTTCCCTCGCCATGCCGCGCCGGTTAATCCGCAGCGGCATGTGCCGCTTGCGGTCCGGCGCCATACTGCTGGTATCGCTGTGTCTCCTTGTACAGTGGACGCCTGCGTCTGCCCAGTCGGACGAGGATCTGGACGCAGTGGCAGAGGTGCCCGCACCGGATTCCGATGTTCGCACTACGATACGCGGACTCGAGGATGACCTTGCGCCACCCAAGGGATGCAATCGCAACGGTTGTGGGCCTTCACTGAAGCTCGATCTGAAGGTGATGGGATTTCTGCCTTCGCCGCTCTCAAAAAGCTATGTGTCTTCGCGCTTCGGACTGCGTATGCACCCCATCTATCAGGAGATGCGATTTCATGCGGGAGTGGATCTGGTGGCCCCCCTGGGGAGCGACGTCAAGGCGACCCTGGGTGGCAAGGTCTCTTATGTCGGTGGCAAAGGTGGATATGGGAATACGGTGGTGATTGATCACGGTGCCGGCTATCAGACACTCTATGCGCACTTGCAGAAATTCGCCCCGCGCCTGGCGGCCGGCAGGGTAGTGGACAAAGGAGAGGTGATTGCCTATCTGGGAGAGACTGGAAAAGTCACCGGTCCGCATCTGCACTATGAAATTCGCTATAACGATCATCCCGTGAATCCGCTTACCGGTCAGGGTGCAGTCGGGATAGGTCGAATTGAAAAAACATCAACAATAAAGGGGGGCCGAAGTCAGCGTATGCGCAGCGGGCGCATTCGGACCATTATCCGTCATTGAATCGTGGCAATGGGCAGGCCGATAAGTAAAGCGTTGCAAGGCATGTAACGCCTGGCGGACATGAACGGCTTGTATATGGCATTAAACGACTGTCAGATGAGAGAAGCCGTATTCCATGGTTGGGTGGCCACTATTTTCTGCATGAAATCAATAAAGCACTGAATTCTCAGGGCGAGTTGCGTATTTCTATAGTAGACCGCATGAATGGGCTGTATCGGGGATTCGGTCAGGGTCGGTAATACCCGAACCAGATTTCCCCTAAGGATATCGTCAAAGGTCATGAATTCGGACAAACAGGCGATGCCCTGTCCGGCAAGCGCCAGTTGTCGCAAGGTCTCGCCGTTAGATGCTGCCAGATCTGGGGTAATCTGGAAATTGCCATGTCCCTGCGGGTTGCGCACAGGCCATTCGTTCAGACTCTCGGGATTGTTGAATCCCAGGAGGCTGTGGTCGGCCAGATCCTGCACGGTTGCGGGAATGCCTCGCCGCGCAAGATACTCCTGGCTGGCCAGAAGATTCAGTCTGCTGTTGCCAAGCAGACGCGCATGCAATGTGGAATCCTGCAAGGTCCCAATGCGGATGGCAATATCGGTGCGTTGTGCCAGCAGATCGATATTCGTCTCATGCGTATCAAGCTGCAGCTCGATGTTGGGAAAATGCTGCCGGAACTGATCGATAAACGGAACAATCATATGCAGCATGAAGGGCGTGGCAGCATTGACGCGAAGTCTGCCCGCGGGCGACTGGCGTCGCAGGCTCAGCATCTCCTGCATCGCATGCATTCGGGACAGAATGTCTCTGGCATGCTCAAGCAGAAATCTGCCTTCCTCGGTCAGATTCATGCGACGCGTTGTACGATTCAACAGCGTCGTACCAAGAGCGTCTTCCAGTCTTGACAACGTACGACTGACGGCAGAAGGCGTCAGTCCTAATTGTTCTGCTGCCGCGCTGATTGAACCGCTATCGATCACGGTAACAAAGACAAGCAGATCGTCGGTGTTACCAGACAGCGTGGCAGCTTTCTGTATCATTGGCTAGACAACGGTGAGGGTAACATCCACGTTTCCACGGGTCGCATTGGAGTAGGGGCAGATTGCATGTGCCTTTTGCACCAGATCTTCCAATTGCGCGCGATCAATGCCGGGCGCCGAGATTTTCAGCTCCACTTCAATGCCGAATCCCTGGGCAATGGGACCGATACCCACACTGCCATCAATTCTGGTGTCATCCGGTAATTTAACTTTTTCACGTGAGGCCGCCAGTTTCAATGCGCCCAGAAAACATGCAGAATAACCTGCGGCAAAAAGCTGTTCCGGATTGGTGCCATCACCGCCGCCACCGCCGAGCTCCTTGGGGGTCGTGAGCTTCACATCCAGCACATTATCGGACGATACTGCGCGGCCATCCCGGCCACCGGTGGCACTGGCGTGAGCAACATAAAGAACTTTATCAACAGCCATCATCATCTCCTGGTTGAGGGAAAACTATATGCGTTGATTCCGTTATAGCATTATTGCCGCGTGATTTCCTGCGAAGACCCTGCACTCCTGGAGGGAATAGATGGGGCAGCCTCGCCACCGGACACGGGCTGCCACCCGCCGCCCAGCGTTTTAAAGAGGGCCAGTCGATTGAGCTGTTCGGCCAGACGCAGTGAAATCAAATTCTGCTGGGCGGTATAGTAGGCGCGTTGGGCGTCAAGAACCTCAAGAAATCCGTTGCCGCCTCCGCGTGTGAACAGGGCGTTGGATAACTGAAAGCTGCGATAGGTGGAATCCACCAATGACTGTTGCGCCTGGAGTCTGGAAGAGATCGTTGTGCGCACTGCCAGCGCGTCTGCTACCTCGCGGAAGGCAGTCTGTATGGTTTTTTCGTAAGTGGCAAGCAGAATATCGCGCTCGGCCTTGCTCAGATTCAGATTTGCGCGGTTGGCCCCGCCATCGAAAATGGGCAGGCTGACTGCAGGCGCGAAACTCCAGGCCAGCGTACCGCTACCAAAAAGACCCGAGAGACTGCTGCTGGCCGTTCCGGCTGAACCCAGCAGTGAAATGCTGGGGAAGAAAGCCGCTCTGGCAGCACCAATATCCGCATTGGCTGCGATCAGATCATGTTCGGCGGCCAGCACATCAGGTCGCAGTTGCAGTACCGTAGAAGGCAGGCCGGGCGGTGGCATGACCAGGCGCGAAACAGCACGCCCCTGCAGTGCGAAATCTGCTTCGGGCAGCATCGTTGGCGGCACAGGCGTTCCCGTCAGAAGCGTGAGAGCGTTTTTGTCCTGCGCCAGTATCGTCTCATATTCGGCAACTTTCACTTTTGCTGCATCTACCGTACTTTGCGACTGCGCCAGCGTCAAACCGGATTCAGCCCCCAGTTCGTGGCTGCGTCGAATCAGTTCATGAGATTTCTGCTGATTGACCAGTGTGCTGCGCGCGAGCTGCAGTTGCTGACCGGTAGCTTCCAGCTGCAGCCAGGCCGCGGCAATTTCGCTGACCAGACTGATCTGGGCACTGCGGCGACTTTCCTGTGCTCCAAGGTAACGTTGCATGGCAGCGGCTTTCAGGTTACGAATTTTCCCGAAAAAATCAATTTCGTAACTCGTCAGACCGAGGTCCACCGTATATCGGGTCGAGAGTGTGGTTTCCCCGGAGTTGGAAATGCTCGCGGGAGTGCGGCTGCGGCTGACCTCGGCATCAACACCAACCGCAGGCAGACCGTCAGCGCGCGCAATACCGTACTGTGCACGCGCCTTCTCGATATTCAGACTCGCAATGCGCAGGTCGCGATTATTCTCCAGACCAAGCCTGACCACGTCGCGCAGGCGAGGGTCTGTGAAAAATCGTTGCCAGTCAAGGTCATTGGCCGTCGGCAAACCAGCGGCGGTCGATATTGCCGGATTTTGTGGCCACGATCCTTCCACCGGAGCGGCCGGCTGGTGGTATTCCGGTGCCAGATTGACGCAGGCCGTCAGACCCAGGGGAATGGCGACTGTCATCAAACGGCGCAAAACGTTAATGGGGTAAGTCATACGGAATCGCCTGTCATTTCACTGTCGGGTTTGTGATGGTCGTGATTGTCATGGTGTCCATGCCGCTTGCGGCGAAAACTGCGGACCAGCACAAAAAACAGCGGGACAAAAAAGATACCCAATGCTGTACCCACGATCATACCGCCCAGCACGGCAGTACCGATGGCGTGGCGGCCACCCGCGCCTGCGCCGGTACCAATGGCCAGAGGCAGCACACCAAAACCAAAGGCTAGGGAGGTCATCAGAATAGGGCGAAGACGCTGGCGAACGGCAATGAGTGTGGCTTCCAGCGCAGATCGACCCTGTTCCTGCAACTGCTTGGCAAATTCAACAATCAGAATGGCATTCTTTGACGTCAGACCCACGGTCGTTAACAGGCCAACCTGGAAGAACACATCATTATGCAATACACGCAATGTGGTAAACATCAGTGCGCCAACAATCCCCAGCGGCACGACCAGAATGACCGCAAACGGGACCGACCAGCTCTCGTATAGCGCTGCCAGACACAGGAACACAAATAATATGGAAATGGCATAGAGCAGGGGAGCCTGAGCGCCGGAAATCCGTTCCTGCAACGAGGCGCCGGTCCATTCAAAACCGATCCCGGCCGGCATCTGTTTCATCACATCTTCCACGGCCCGCATCGCGTCACCTGAACTGACCCCGGGGGCTGCGTCCCCCTGGAATTCCAGCGCCGAACTGCCATTATAGCGACTCAGTTCAGGCGAGCCGAAAGTCCAGTTGGTACTGGAGAATGCTGTAAACGGAACCATCTCTCCCAGTGTGTTGCGCACATTCCATTGATTGATATCGGTCGGAAGCATGCGGTAAGGCGTGTCTCCCTGGACATAGACGCGCTTGACGCGTCCGCGATCCAGAAAGTCGTTCACATATGTTCCGCCCATGGCTGTAGACAGTGTGCTATCAATGGCATCGGTATTCAGACTCAGTGCTCCGGCGCGCGCATCATCAATCCTCACGGCGAACTGTGCCGCATCTTCTGGCGCGTCAATACGCACATTCGTCAGCTCAGGTCTCTCGGAAAGCATCTGCACTGCCTTTTGACTGGCATCAATCAGCGCATCATGTCCCAGACCGTTAACATCCTGCAGAAAGAAATTGAAGCCGGAACTGGAGCCCAGTCCACGTACAATGGGAGGAAGGGTCGCCACGATATGGGCATCGCGTATATACGCGAGGTCTTTAGTCGCCTTGCGGGCGATCGCTGCCGACGATTGCTCCGGCAGGGGTCGCAAAGACCAGTCCTTAAGTGTGACGTAGGCTCGAGCAGAACTCTGGTCACCGTTGCGTCCGGTGATACTGGTAATACTGCGAACGTCCGGCAACTTCAGGAAATACTGTTCGATTTCGCGCATAACCGGTTGCAGTCGCGCATCCGTCGCGCCCGCGGGCAATGTGATCTGCAGCCTTACGGCACCCTGATCCTCTGACGGCAGGAAAGACGTAGGCAGGCGCAAAAACAGAAAGGCCATGACCACAATAATAATCACGTAAACAATGAGACCGCGTTTCGGTCTTTTCGTGACACCCGAAACGGTGCGCTGGTAGCGATCTGCGGTTCGGTCAAATCGCCGATTGAAGCCAATAAAAAACCGGTCAAGATAGCCGAACAGTCCTTTGCGCGCGGCGCTCGGGTCAATATGTTCCCCTTTTTTAACCGGCTTGAGCAGGCTCGCGCAGAGCGCGGGAGTCAGCGTCAGGGCAACCGTCACAGACAGGACCATTGCCGACACGATGGTAATGGAGAACTGCCTGTAAATGACGCCGGTGGACCCGCCAAAGAAAGCCATGGGAATGAACACCGCCGATAGCACCAGCGTGATACCGACCAGCGCCGGTGTGATTTCCCGCATGGATTTGCGCGTTGCCTCACGGGGCGGCAGACCCTGTTCGTGCATGACCCGTTCTACATTCTCTACCACCACAATGGCATCGTCTACCAGCAGACCAATGGCCAGAACCATACCGAAAAGCGTCAGGGTATTGATGGAAAATCCTGCGACTGACAGCACACCGAAGGTGCCGAGCAGCACCACCGGCACGGCAATGGCAGGAATCAGGGTGGCCCGCAAATTCTGCAGAAATAGATAGATCACCAGTACCACCAGCACCATGGCTTCCAGCAGCACCTTCACCACTTCATCAATGGATGCACTGATAAACGGGGTGGAATCAACACCGATAAAGGTTCTCAGGTTGTTCGGGAAAAAGGGTTCCAGTTCGGCCAGCTTTGCTCGAACATCCTCAGCGACTTTAACGGCATTGGCTCCGTCAGCTGCAATAATGCCCATGGCGGCACCGGGTTGTCCGCCAAGTCTGGACTGTATATTGAGGTTTTCTGCGCCCAGTTCCACGCGGGCAACATCGCTGATGCGCACAATCGCGCCATCGGGCGAGGATTTCAGTACCACCTTGCGAAAATCATCCGGGGTCTGCAGCATGCTGCGCGCCGTAATAGTCGCATTCATCTGCTGGCCTTGCACGGCGGGCAATGCACCCAGCTGACCGGCGGAAACCTGTACGTTCTGTTTCTCAATGGCAGCGGAGACGTCGGAAGGCATCAGGTTATAGCTGCTCAGCTTCTTGGGATCCAGCCAGATACGCATTGCGTAGCCGGTACCCAGTGTCTGAACCTCACCCACACCATCGATACGGCTGATCACATCCACCAGATTGCTGGTGATGTAATCGCCCACGTCCACAGGCGAGGCACTTCCGTCTTCGGAGTAAAGTGAAACCACCATCAGGAATTCTTCACCGCCCTTGGTCACCGTTACACCGCGGCTTTGCACCTGCTGGGGCAGACGCGACATGGCCTGCTGCAGGCGGTTCTGTACCTGCATCTGGGCGACGTCAATATTGGTCGCGGCATCAAAGGTGAGCGTGATACGGGCGCGACCGGAGGC
Organism: Pseudomonadota bacterium; assembly: GCA_023387815.1. Taxonomy (GTDB): domain Bacteria; phylum Pseudomonadota; class Gammaproteobacteria; order Burkholderiales; family Burkholderiaceae_B; genus Advenella. The sequence continues at coordinate 44,092 of JAEWHK010000039.1, read as the reverse complement.
GTTGCTGGCACTGCGCATGTAAAGCAGATTATCCAGCCCCTTCAATTGCTGTTCGATCACCTGTGTGACGGAGTCTTCAACCGTTTTGGCAGAAGCGCCTGTGTAGTTCGCCGTAATGGCTACGCGTGGCGGTGCGATGTCCGGGTATTGTTCCAGGGGAAGGGTGTGAATGGACGCCAGACCCGCGAGCATGATCACTATGGAAAGTACCCATGCGAAAATCGGGCGGCTGATGAAAAACTGTGCCATTCCCCGATTCCTAACTGCGCTTGGCGGCGCTTTCTACGGGCCGAACCAGGCTGCCCGGTCTAACGTGCTGCGAGCCCGCAATCACAACGCGATCGCCTGCCGCCAGGCCATTGAGCACCTGCCAGTTGTCACCGATTGCACGACCCACTACGACAGTTCGTTGCTGAATCTTGTCGGCGTTATCGACAATCAAAGCAACGGTACTGGAATCGGGACGTCGGGTGACAGCTCGCTGCGGCACCAGTACAGACTGATCCCCAGTACTGTTTTCAAGTACAGCTCGCACATACATGCCCGGCATCAGCACACGGTCAGGATTGGGAATCTGCGCGCGCAGGGTAATGGTGCCGGTACTGGCATTGACTGTCACGCCGGCAAAATTCAAATGTCCTTTCAGAGGATACATCTGACCGTTCTCCAGACGCAGACGGATGACCGCATCGTTTTCAGATGCGGCCTGCAGGCGCCCGGCACTGATATCATCTTTCAATTGCAATAATTCGGCAGAAGACTGCGAAACATGGACATACACCGGATCCAGTTGCTGTACCGTTGTGAGTGCAGTTGTCTGGTTCGCCGTCACCAGTGCGCCGGGTGTCACATTGGACAGTTCAACCCAGCCATCGATGGGGGAAACAATTTTTGTATAGTCCAGATTGATTTTTGCACGTTGTTCCTGTGCTTTTGCCACCGCCAGATCAGCCGCGGCCTGCTGAGCTTCTGCCTGGGACGTTTCATTGATTTGTGCACTGATGGCGTCTATGCGAACCAATTCGCGATTGCGTTTCGCCACGGTGCGTAAATTGGCCAGTGTTGACTCTGCCTTGCGCACACTGGCTTTGGCAGCATTGTATTCCGCTTCATAGACAGCCGGGTCTAGCTGATATAAAACCTGGCCCGCCTTCACCTGACTACCTTCCGTGAACAGCTGTTTCTGCACGATGCCATTGACCTGTGGACGAATTTCGGCAACCAGCGGAGAGACTGTGCGACCGGGTAGTTCCGTATCAAATGTAATGCGTTGCGGTTTCAGCGTTGTCACACTGACTTCCGGCGGTCCTTCCTGCGCCTTGGGCGCCTGTGGGGCATCATCGCGAGAACATCCGGCAACCAGCAGGCTCAACAGAATGACAGTAATCAGCAGTAATGAGCTCGACAGGCGTAACGTGACACCAGACTGGCTCGTTGTGGGTGTGGCTGTTTTAATCATGTGGCATCATCAAAAAACGGAGCAGGAGATGGCAGGATCACAATCCCCCTGACGCAATGTCCGTGAACGGGCGTGACCCGTTTTTCCAGCCTGGGCCGTAGCCGAATCCGCCAGCGGAGCCGGCAGAACAGACGAATCGCGAAAATAGTATCATGATTACACAGTATTTCAGTTGAAACTTTTGTATCACACGTTCAAATTGCACTATATCTAAGCAAAACAGCAATTTACAGCACTTTTCGTAATCGTTTGAAAGGCCTGTTACAACGTACGGGCGGTGATATCAGTGTGATTTTTTGAGAGCCGGGTAAAGGCTTTGTATACCTGCCACGGAAATCGTTTGTGGCGATAACACATCCGGAAAATAGGGTGCTTGATAAAGGTAAATTACTTTTTACTATCCGATCGAATCTGACGTTCGACCAGTTCGATTTCGTCGTTACCCATTCCGGACGCCACATAAAACTTGTGACGTTGTTCTGTAACGGACATCACCTTTTCAATGATGCTGTCGACCTGGCTATTTGTCAGACCCCAATGAAGCGCACCCGAACGCGCATTTTCGAGCGTTCCGATGCGGCCACCCGCTGCACCGGTCCCATCGACTCCGGGCCCGATATGAAGCATATGTTTCAGGGTCCCTTCCTGTGTCACAACATCAAAAAGTGGTGAGAGCCTGTATTTGAATCCCGGGTGCGAAGGATCCATGAGAAAGCCCGTATTCTTCAGATGGTCATCCGTATTGTGCAGCAATATATTCAGGACCATGCGCGCAAACAGTTCCTGTAAATCGGCTTCAACGTTTGAACTGATTGCCCGAATCACGTCAGCGATTCTGGCATAGGAAAAAAAGCTTGCGCCGTAATCCGAATCCATCTGGCGTTTGTCGAAATCCGGTGGCGGGCTGATGAGTGAAACGGCACTTAAATAATGCTGTCTCTTCATTTGTCCGGGTTCGCCCCGGTCGAATCGCCGGATGAGGAGGGCGCAGTCACCTCCCTCGAGTTCGACGCGCTGCAATGTGGGAACACGCATACCAATGGCGCGCGCCATTTCAAGATTAGCCCACTCGTTGCGCTGCCGACTGTACGTATCAATTGCGCGTGGAAATTTGACGATCCACTCGGCACCCTGATTATCAAGTACGACAGCCTTGGGTCTTGCACCACCCATATCCCAGGAACTCATCAGCATTTCACGCAAGCGCTCGTCTACCTGAACGCCGCTTTCAATGGCGGTAATGGTCCGGTATAACTTATCGATATGATCGATGGAAGGCAGATTGCTTTCGTCGGGCCGCTCAATGTGATCGCCGGGCTTTGCAAAAAGTATGGCACCCACGCCACTGCCGCGTCCTTTCAGCAGGACTGTTGATTCCGTAAGCGAGGCTGACGAAATGCCTTCATCGCTGGCCATGACTGTACGGCCCCAGGCATCGGGTGCGGCATCAAATAAAGCGCCAAGTTTGAAGTAACGGCTTTCTGATTCAATTGATCCTGTCTGCAATGGCAGGTTCAGGGGATCCAGGGAGAATGCTTTTCCCACCCGTGCCAGATCCAGATAAGTAGAATGATAAGTAAAGCTGGCGTAAAACTGACCGGCGTCTTCATGCAGGGCGAGGCTACCGGCAGAGATAAGATTGCCATCTATTTCTACCCATACTTCAAGCTGCGGTTCTATCTTTTTGGAGGCCCGCCGTCCTCGTCGTATCCCGCGTGCTATAGCCATGATGAATGTCTCCGGATGCGGGTATCAACGCTGCGTGCGCCCACGCTGTGGTCTGCGTGCGGCGTCATGGGCGATACCTTCAATATCAGTCTCGGGATCAGCAAGTTCGAACAGTTGCTCGGCAAAACCATAAATATACATGGCCTCAAAAAGCAAGCCCACGGAAACCTTGGGTGAGCCTTCTTCCAGACGACGCCAGGTCTGACGGGAAACGCCCGTTCGCTTTGCAGCCATTTCCTCTGACTCGCCGCGTCGCAGTCGGGCAGTTTTAATGTTTTCGCCAACCCTGGTCAGCGCATTTCGCGACATAAACGACAAAATTGGGCCGTGAGGAATGGCTGAATCGGCAGGTTTGTCCATTTTAAATACCGATATATTGAATATTGTTAAATATATGGTACATCGATAGAGTTGGGTTTGCAAGTTCTTACTGATTCAAACAGGGTACACTGTTGATAAGATGAATTGTCATCGGAACTGCTGGAGACATACAAATGCAGATAGATGCGATTGACCGCAGATTGCGCTCGTTTATCTCAATTGCCGATTTAGGATCTCTGTCGAAGGCGGCAGTCGCCATGGATCAAACTCAATCCGGGTTGAGTAAACAACTTGCATTACTCGAGAGCCAGGTCAATCAGCGCTTATTCAACCGAACTGGGCGCGGTCTGGTACTCACCGACGCGGGCAAGATCTTATACGATGCCGTTAAACCCGCATATCTGGAGATTGACCTCGCGATCGATCAGGTACGCAAACAAGGCGTAACGGAAGGCACGGTTCGACTGGCAGCTGTCCATACACTCAGCTATTATTTCACCGCAGACTGCATCGCTACTTTTGTAAGTAACAGGCCGCAAGTGAATCTTTCTCTGCTGGCCAGAAGTTCTCCGGAAGTGGTTTTACTTGTGGAAAGCGGCAGTGCTGAACTCGGTCTGGTTTATGACTCAGCAGTCAATACCGATACGCTTGAGTCTGTTCATCTCTTTGATGAACAGATGTCGCTCATTGTCAGCGAGAACGACGAGATAACTAAATCGATGGATCTTACAGAAGCAAATCTTCAGTTAGTCGGCTTTCCTCCCAATTATGCGTTGCGCAAGATGATACACAGTGGCGGGTTGCAGCCGCATTTCGTCGCTGAAGCAGAAACGGTCGACGCCATGTTGAAATTGGTATCTTCAGGAGTGGGAGACTGTATTCTACCTTCCAGAATACCGGAAAAAATTCTCGCAGACTATGGTTTGAAAAAAGTAAAAATCGCTTCGCCGTTATTGCGAAGGAGAATGGTATTGATCAAGCGTAAAGACAAACCGCTCAGTACACTGGCTGTCGCTCTGGAGCAATGCATTACACAATTGTCATATGCTATCAAGGACAAAATGGAATAGCAGGTATGAAATACTGTCTATAGCTAAATATGTGGTGCCTCATTAGAATCTGTATTGGAATATTACAAGTTAACCGACGACAGATTTACAGGAGACCGTATCATGAATGCTCCGTTGAGAGATAAATCATACTTTGACAAACGTGCAACACAGGACATGTCTAGGCATCTTCAGATAGTGAAGAGAGATACCAAAGAAACGATGGCATACGCCTGTAGAATCCTTGCAATGACAGAACAGGAAGCGGGGCTTGCAGGACAAATAAGCGTCAGATCGGATCGACCGGGTGCATACTGGACGCTGCGCTTTGGCCTTGGGTTTGACGAGGCAAAACCAGAAGATTTCATTGAAGTGGACAGGGATCTGAACACGCTTACTGGTGAAGGTATGGCCAATCCGGCGACCCGTTTTCATTTATGGGTATATGACGCAAGACCAGATGTCAATTCAATTATTCACACCCATTCTCCGTGGGCATCTGCACTGGCTGCAGCGCGACAGCCATTAGTCATCTCTCAAATGGACATGACGCCATTACATAATGATTGCGCATTCCTTGCCGAGTGGCCTGGTGTTCCAATAGCGGATCAGGAAGGCGTCATCATCTCTGAGGCGATTGGCGATAAGAAGGCAATTATATTGGCGCATCATGGATATCTGACAGCGGGTACCACTTGTGAAGAAGCGACCTACCTGTCTGTTTATCTTGAGCGGGCTGCACGTATGCAGATTCGTGCTCAGGCTTTTGGTGATTTGACACCAGTAGACGACAAGCTTGCAGCAGAAGCGCATGATTATTTACTTAAGAAATCTATCGTGAATGCCACTTTCAATTACTGGTGCCGGCAGACGCACGGTATCGCGCCGCTTGAACTGAAGTAGTGTCGCCTGGTTGCGCCTGGCAAGCAAATAAATTCAATCCAATGAAAAGGAAAAGAGGATGACGAATAATACGACATCCCAGTCTGCGCGTTCGCGTTCGCATTACGTAACAGCAGGACTGGCAAGTATGATGGGCACCACCATTGAGTGGTACGATTTTTTTCTATATGGAACAGCGGCAGCACTCGTTTTCAATACCATTTTTTTTCCATCGTTTGACCCTTTGACGGGCACATTGGCGGCATTTGCCACCTATTCAGTGGGATTCTTCGCTCGCCCGCTTGGAGGCATTATCTTTGGACATTTTGGAGACAAGGTTGGCAGAAAGTCGATGTTGCTCATAACCTTATTCATGATGGGAATTCCGACAATTCTGATCGGGCTGATTCCGTCATATGAATCTATCGGTTATTGGGGAGCAGTACTGCTGGTACTAATGCGCTTTATTCAGGGTATCGCTGTTGGTGGCGAGTGGGGCGGTGCCGTTTTGATGGCGGTGGAACACGCTCCTGAAGGAAAAAAAGGTTTCTTTGGAAGTCTGCCGCAAACAGGTGTTGCACCGGGGCTTATCCTGTCTTCTCTGGCAATGGGCGCGGTGGCCACGCTGCCGGATGAAGCTATGCTCTCCTGGGGTTGGAGAATACCTTTTCTGGCGAGTGTTGTTTTGTTACTGGTAGGCTGGTTTATTCGAGTCAGAGTCGCTGAGTCGCCTGACTTTGAGCAAATGGAGAAGAAGGGCGAAAAAGTCGATTTGCCTGCCATGATCGTGCTGAAGAAATATCCTAAAGAAGTCCTTGTCGTAGTAGGGGGACGACTTGCCGAAGTTACCTGGTTCTACACAGTAGTGACCTTTGCATTGGCATACGCCACCAACACCCTGGGTATTGATAAAACGGTCATGCTGGACGCAACGATCTGGGGGGCATTAGTGTCGTTATTCACGATGCCGCTGTTTGGAATTCTGGGTGATCGCCTGGGCTTTAAGTGGGTATTTGCCGCGGGTTCATTTGGAATATTGCTATTTTCTTCCCAGTTCTTTTCTCTTTTGAATACTTTGGATGTGACTTCAGTCAATCTGGCGATGATCATCGCAATTGGCGTCGTCTATGCTGCGTTATATGGACCGGAAGGAAGTCTGTTCTCCGCACAGTTTCCTCCCGAAGTCAGATATAGCGGTATTTCGATCGCAGTCCAGGTATCCGGAGCGATAGGCGGCGGATTGGCTCCACTCATTGCTACTTCGCTATTGGCTTATGGCGACGGCGATCCTCGCTACATCGTTTGGTACATGAGTGCGCTGGGCGTAATTGCCATTATCAGTTCATTTCTGATGCATGGTCCTTTCAAATTTTCTCAACAAATGGAATTACATAAGGCTTGAGCATGAGTGAAAAGATCATCGACTATTACTTTTGGCTAAATTCGGACTGGGCTTATCTGGGGGCTGATCGCCTGGAAAGCCTGGCCAAAGCGCATTGCGCTTCCATTAATTACAAGCCTGTCGATCTTCCCGAGATCTATTCCCGAACGGGAGGTGTTCTATTGCACCAGCGATCTCCCGAACGTCAGGCGTACCGCATTACAGAGTTAAAAAGGTGGTGTAAGAAGTTGGGAATAAGTATTAATCCACAGCCTAAATATATGTGTCCGAATGCGGATCTGGCAGCTTGCATGGTGATCGCTGCCAATCAGAACGGCGATGACATTGTCCCGCTGTATAAGGCCATTCTGAAGGCGGAGTGGTGCGAAGATAAAGATATTTCTTCGGAGACAACGTTGATCGATATCGCGAACAATCAGGGCCTGGATGGGCAAGCGGTCTTAGATCAGGCTAAACAGAGAGATATTGCGTCTGTGTATCGGCAATATACCGATGAGGCCGTGAGAAAAGGCGTATTTGGTTCACCTTCATATGTATATCAGAATGAACTTTTCTGGGGTCAGGATAGACTGGAGATGCTCGGGGCAGCACTTCGCGATTAGCCATGATATATGTTGTGCTCATTTTGGAACGTTGCGGTATTAAAAATGCAATAAACGAAGCGTATATTGTTTAGCCTATAGGGCGCTTATGCCTCGCAATCTACCGGTTTGAGGGAAGAGGCAGAATCATGGTTGTCATATCTAAACATGTACTCAAAAGATCTGCCAAACAGCTGGAAAAAGTTGCGAAGAGAATATTTCTCAGACTGTTAAGCTTTTTTGTAAAATGCCGTGAAGATATTTCTGTCAACGATTTGAGAGATATTTCAAAGATCATTGTCATTCGACCGAATTTTCGAATCGGCAATGCCATCCTCAGCACGGCCATTATTGAGCCGCTGCAAAGACGGTTTCCCGGAGCGTCCATTGATTTCGTTGTCACGGATAAAACGACCGCGATATTCGACAACCTGCCGATCAATCAACTGATCACGATACCCAGAAAGGTAATGCGGCGTCCCTGGCTTGCCATACCGATACTGCGCAGCCTGCGTTCACAACATTACGATTTGGCAGTGCAGTTCGCACCGGGATCTTTGAGTGGCGTACTGATCTCGCAACTGGCAGGCGCTCGCTATGTAGCAGGGCAGCCGATAGAACATCTCGATTGCTACGATATCAAAGTCAAAGATCCCATTGTCCACGCTTACGATGCAGGCGCGGCGTTTTCAAATGCATTTGGCGTGACAGATGCGGGATTTCCAGGACTGGCCTTAAGCAACAACGAAATCGCCGATGCACAAAGTCAATTACAAACCCTGGGCCAGAGAGCACATGATAATTTCGTAGCAGTATTTGTTGGCGGCCATGCAGATAAAGTCTGCCCAGTCTCGTTCTGGCTTGAACTGATCAAAGCGATCAACGCAACGGGCACCCGATTCGTTGTTTTTGTGGGGCCTGAAGAAAAGGAAATGGTTCCCCAATTACAGAAGGAATTGCAGGCATGTCCATATGGCGTGCTTTGTCCTCCACAACCGATCAGGTTGTTTATGGGTATGCTTGCTCAGGCGCGACTCATGATCACGCCAGATTCCGGACCCATGCACATGGCCACCGCTTTAGGCGTGCCGATAACGGTGATGGTGCAGACTCGTAAATCATTGGCATTTATTCCTCCGGGCCCGTCGTCTCAGGTTGTCTTTGATCTTGATATATCTGCTGTCACCACTGCGCTGGTTCGATTGAACGAGTTTGATGATGCAAGGAAGAGTGCGTGATTGGAATAGTACGTGATTAGAGATTACGTATTGTTTATCTGCTGCAATACGTGCCAGTAAACTTATCTATTCCCTGCCATGCTGTGTATTGAGCGTTTTCAATATTTATCGCCGGGATCGTATCGAAGTTCTTAATCGCACCAACCGCTCCATAGAGGAAATGGAACGCTCAGGATTGATGCCTATGGTGCCAAGAACCAGGATTTCAAGGCAGGCTAGCGTAGGGCCATGTAATGGTGTTCCATTCGCACTGGATCTGGGCAGGACAATAATCGTGTGCGCTAAATGCGACAGGGCGTGTCGGCGCTGTCCGGTAATCAGAATGACGGGAATGTTCAGCCGGTTGGCTTCTTCGATGGCAGTAGAGATTTCCCGGTGAATATTCTGGCGTATCAGGACGATGAGTGCGTCTCCAGCCGACATTTCCAGTAACTGTTCGGCTAACGAGATTCCTGTACGGTTCAGAGCATAAGCGGATAGTCCGTTTCGGGAAAGCAGCCGTACCGTATACTCCGCGAGAATGGCCGATGCGCCAATCCCAAAAACTCCAATCTTCCCGGCCCGAGCCAGAATGGGCACTGCGCGCGCTATCGATTCGAGATTCTTCCTGTTCGTCAGGTGTTCTATTGCCTGGCGATATTCCTCAATGACGTAATTGACGGCGCTATCCGTATCCTGACGTAGTTGCTCAAGTGTCGTGGCCAGCTTGGTGGAGGTAGCATCCATCTGACCAATGGAATTGGCCAATAGCGATTTCAAATCCAGAAGACCCTCAAAACCCAGAGCCTGAACGGTCCGAATGACGGTAGCATCCGACACATCCAGCTCCTGAGCCAATTCAAGCGCAGACTTCGCCAGAACAAGCGCGCGGTTCTCATCGATGTAGTCTGCAACCCGCTGCATGCGGGCTGTCAGGTTCTTGCGCCGAAGCCGTAATCGCTCACTGAATTTGTCGGAATGACGAGGAGGGTCGGACCATGCATTGGAATTGTCGCTGATAGAACTCAATTGTCTTGTCCCGTGGATTGAATGTCATGTCAAAAAACCGCTGACCAGCCCGTTATTCGTGCTAACCGGACGCACAACACTGAATATCAGCGGATTATACCCGCAATTTTCCGTCCCTCCGGAAACGCTCAGTACCTGCGTTTGCGCCGTAGCAGATACATGACCAGGCCAGTCAGAGCGAATACAGGAAGCGACAGGCTGGAGATGAACAGCGCGATGCGCATGAGCCATCCTAAGCGTGTACCGGTGTGCAACGGTTCAATGAGTTGACTGAATCGGTCAGCCAGGCGCGCATCTTCGTACTTCCATTGACCCTGGATTCGACCATCGTCAGGCGCAATCTGATATTCGTCATAGGCGCGATCGTGTACTGCGTCGACGGGCAGCCAGCGCAGCCGTATAGGCTGGTCTGCATGGCGAGGCAATGTCAGCAGTACCCGGCGGGCATCGGTTTTAAATCCCGAGAGCACCGTATCGAGTGATGCTCCCAGTTGCTCTGTTGATATCGGTTTTTCAATCGTGATTTTGGTTGCTGGTTTTGCTTCTTTCGATCCCAACAGGAAAGTGACCGCCGACCGATAGCCGTCGAATGACCACCACATTCCCGTCAGTGCGCTCCATAGCAAAAAAGGAGCAATCCATAGCCCATAGCGAACATGCCAGCTCGAATATCGGCGGCGATCTTTCCAGTTCATCGTCTCGTCGGCATATTTTTTATGTCGATGCTTCCATCCCAACAGGATGCCACTGATTGCCAGGAACACCAGGGTAGCAGCACACAGCCCGGTGACAATCCGACCGATACCATTCCCACGTCCCGGAAGTGCCAGCCATCGATGAATCTGCCGAATGAAGGCAAAGAAATCGGCGCCACGAACTTTTCCAATGACTTTTGCATTTGTGGCATCCACAAGCAATCGTGCCGTCTGTCCTTTGAATACAGTTCCCACGACCAACGTGCTTGCCCGGCTGGTTTGCAGCAAATTGATTTGTTGTCCTGCCAGCTCATTCTGCAGCAACGGCAGCAGTTGAGAATAGGGGAGAACGTTGGTTATTGAACGCGCCTGTTCTACGTGCAGAGACGGATTCAGCCAGTCGATGATCTCATCTTCAAACGCCATGACTGCCCCGGTAATTCCAATGACAGTCAGAAACAGGCCGGCGATCAGCCCGATGAACCAATGAATTCGCAGTCCCGCCAGTCGCCAGCGATTCATGGTGTCTTAAGGGTTGGAAGTGGCCGTCCTGTGATATGAGACTGAACAAGAGAAACCATCAGGTTCAGGGCAGCATAAGAGTTGGAAATCGCTTCTTCGCGGGCAACCAGAATATAACGTCCTTCCCGGCACGCGGAAAGAAACTCGCAATAATCCTGCATGACTTTTTTCATGGCATCGATTTCATCTGCCGGCTTTCCGCCTTTGTCCGATCGGTATGCATCAAAGATGAAATCTGCATCGAGTTCCTGAAGACGCTCTGCGCTGACCTCGATACGATCCCCTTCGGCAATTGAGTTGATGATGTCCGGAAACCGGAAGCCGGCATCTCTCAATACGCGACCCAGGGACCGATACGTGTGATAGACGCCGATTTTCCCGTTTTGCGCCTGGAAGACGGAAACGGTAATTTTCGCCGGGTCACCCACAACATGTCGCAATTCTTCCAGCTGGGCGCGATAGCGGCGGTCCAGAACGACAAGTCTGTCCTGCGTATTGGTAAGTTCAGCCAGTCGCTTGTAGATATGCGGCGCTCCGCCGGACAGATTGTCGATAAGAACGGTAGGAGCAATCCGCGAAAGCTGCGCAATTGGCAGCTTGCGGTTCGGACCTGTAATGATCAGATCTGGTTTGGCCGCTGCCACCGCTTCGATATTGATATCGGTCGTTCCCAGGAACGTAATATCTGAATTATCGAAATCGATCCCGGTAAGTCGCGCGCTGGAGCGCATGAATCTTTGTCCGTCCAGTGCCTGACGACCATGACTTGCCACAGGCTTTACGCCCAGTTCCAGTAGCGGAATGGTGATATCCAGATCATGCAGTGACACGATTCTCTGGGGCTGCACAGGGACTTCGACCTGACGGGAAAGATCGTCAGTGAATGTACGGGTTTCGGCATGCGCCGGTACTGCAATAAAAACCGCAAGTGCCAGAATCCAGCTATGTAGAAGCGTTCTTGATGTCATCATATTTCAAGGTCTAAAGTTGGTCACGGCGCTGCCATAACAGCGCCAGAAGAAACGGTACCCCCACGATCGCCATGACGATTCCTGCAGGTATCTGTAGAGGGGCAAAGGCCAGCCTGCCGATGCTATCTGCGAGCAACAACAGGGCTGCGCCATATAGGCCGCTGCCGGCCAGCAATGGCGCTTGCCTGTATCCGAGGGTGAGGCGCGTCAAATGTGGCGCAATAAGCCCCACAAAACCCAGACTTCCAACTGCGGCGACGGCCGCCGAGGTCAACATGCAGGTGGCCAGAAAGCACAATGCTGAGGTCAGTTTTACGTTCGTTCCCAGACTCATCGCGCAATGTCGACCCAGAAGCAGGGTGTCAATTTGCCGTGTACCCGCAATCAATAAACCCAGGCCCACTACAGCCCAATACAGCATGTTCTGGAAAGATTCCCATGATGACGCGTGAAGGCTGCCGGCCAGCCAGATCAGTGCAGTCTGCACATTCCTGATATCAGCCGTGGTCATGAAGCACGCGATTATCCCATGTAAAAACCAGGAAACGCCAATTCCAATCAGAACAAAACGGGCCTTGGAGATATCGCGGGCCAGCAGGGCGACCACCAGTGCAACACTCAATCCGCCAGCCAGTCCTGCAAGGCTTCGCCAGCCTGGTGCCACTTCAGGCAAAAATACGGCCATTCCAATAACCGCTACCGCCGCACCTTCCTTTACGCCGACCAGCCCCGGATCAGCGAGGCCATTACGCGCCAGTGTCTGCAAGGCTGCACCGGCAATACCCAGCATGGCACCAGCCAAAATGGCCGTCAGAATGCGAGGAAGCCGAAAATCCTTCCAGATCATCTGCTGAACCCCCGTCTTATCTGCGGAATGCCATAGACTGGACAGGGGAGTTTCGTACAGGCCCTGCGGTAGCAGCCAAAGGGCAAACCCGAGCAAGGCAGCCACAACAACACCGTAGATCAGCAGGAATCGCGGTCTTACCAGCAGACTTATCGGGCCCAATTTTATGAGCTTGCGGTCGTTCGACTGAAGAAAGCCATCAGATAACCGTGTCATTGTCGACTCCGCAATACCAGGACAAGGAAAACCGGTACGCCGACAAAAGCAGTGACAACGCCGGTTGCCAGTTCATGTGGTGCAAGTGCTGTGCGTGCAATAACGTCGGCCAGAAGAACAAGAATTGCTCCGCATAAAGAGGAGGAAATCAGTCGTCTGTTGCCGATTCCGGAACCAAGATAATTGGCCATATGCGGCGCAACCAGTCCGATAAATCCGAGTGGGCCCGCTATGGACACGGCAGCACCACAGAGCAGGGCTGCGGCAGCCAGAGCGATTGCGCGCGTTGTGTTGACGGGCGTGCCCAGGCCTTTGGCAACATCGTCCCCCAGGGAAAGTGTGCGAATGCGACGGCTGATTGCAGCAACAAGGAGCGCACCACAAATGGCGGCAGGCATGCCATTAAGTACAACACGCATTCCGGACTCGGCCAGATCGCCGGCCAGCCAAATACGCAAATCCTGCAGGGAGTCTTCGTCCAGAATAAGCAATCCAGAGGTGAGCGCCGAAGCAAATGCTGACAATGAGATGCCGCAAAACGTGAGTTTGATGATCGTCAGGCCGCGCCTTCCCACTTGCGCAAACAATAACACCAGCCCAAAGAGTATTGCGCCGCCAACTGCAGCGGTGAATGGACGCATAGACGCCGATGACAGTACGGGAACAGAAAGCGATGATGATGCGACGACCGCAAAAGCAGCACCTGCATTCAGTCCGAGCAATTGAGGTTCACCCAGCGGATTACGTGTGACTGCCTGTATCAGGGCTCCCGCCAGACCCAGGGCGGCGCCGGCAGTCACGGCACCCAGCATGCGCGGCAAACGCAGACTGTGAATAATATGATGATCGAAATTGTGCTTTTCCGGATGAAACAGCGCGTGCAGGACATCTTGCGGGCTGATATAGCGGGAGCCTATGCCAAGGTGTAAGAGGGCAGCCAGCACGACAAGCACAATCAATATCAGGATCATGACGCCTGGATGTCGCTGTTCTCTTTCCAACCGAAAGATGGCGCTTTGGTTCATACGTGTCATCTTCACTGGCTCGGACTAACACGCCACGGCATAAAAATAGGGCGCCCGTTATTGGCGGGATTCGGAATGGAAATCACCTGTAAATCAAAAACGTCCTGGACAAGTTCTGGCGTACAGGCGCCCGGGTCACACAGATTGGCTCGAATCTGACCTTCCTTCATCATGACCAGACGATCGGCATAGCTCAGGGCAAGGTTTAAATCGTGCAGCACAGCGATGATGGTTCTGTTATGCGAATGCACCAGTGAGTGCAGCAGTTCCATTACCTCAACCTGATATTTCAAATCAAGAAAGGTTGTGGGTTCATCCAGCAGTATGACGCCGGTCTCCTGTGCCAAAGCCATCGCAATCCAGCAGCGTTGGCGTTGTCCTCCGGACAGACTATCAATGGAACGGTCTGAAAATTCCAGCGTGCCTGTCAACTGCATGGCGTCTTTCACTGCATTCGAATCTGCATCCGTCCAGCGCCTTAGCATTCCCAAATGGGGATGGCGTCCGAAGGACACCAGATCAAATGCCGTCATGTTCTCCGGTAAAGCAGGAGCCTGAGGAAGAATGCCGAGCTGACTTGCAACCTCTCTAGTCGGCAGTTCATGGACTGATCTACCGTGTAAAAGTACCGTGCCTTCGCTGGGCTTGAGCAACCGCGCGAGCGTGCTCAGCAAGGTAGATTTACCCGACCCGTTAGGGCCCAGCAAAACCGTCAATGTGTTCTTTTCAAATGCAATATCGGCTTTGGATACAATTGTTTTTGAACCGTATCCCGCCGATAAACCGCTGGCAGTCAGCGGCTTATCGGCAGTGCTTTCAATGGTTCTGCTTAAGTCTTGTTTCATCGATCAGAATTTCACACTGGCAGAAAGTGAGGCGTTGAACGGCTCACCGTAAACGTTGCCATATCTGCTGGATCCCAAAGATGATGCAAAATAAGTTCGATCGAACAGATTACGCAGATTAAGTTGCAACGTAACGGGATTTTTCGCTGAAATGGTATAGCTGGCAAAGGCATCCACCACGGCGTAACCCGGTAAAAAGTAGGAGTTGTCGTTAATACCTGGGCGTTTACTGGTTCCACGAATACCCGCGCCGATTTTCAATTGATCGCCATTTTTCAGAGCGCCAAAATCGTAGGCTGCGAACAGGGATGCGGTATGGCGCGCTACGTTGACTGGCTGCTTGCCGGTATAGTCGGGATCATCCTTGATTCTGGCATCGGTATACCCATAACTGGCGATGATGCTGAGCTGATCAGTTAACTGCCCGTTCACATCCAGCTCGACTCCACGGGATCGCACCTTGCCTGCTGCACGCGTCACGATGGTGCCATTGACGTTTTCAAAATAACTCACATTTTTCTTGTCGGTTGTGTAAACCGCAAGATTGGCGCTGAGGCCGCGTGCCAGATCCCACTTCGCACCGAGTTCGTAAGTCAGACCTTCTTCAGGAGGCAGATCACCGATTTCACTTGAAATTGAGGATTGCGGGCGGAAACTTTTGGCAATATTGGCATAGATGGACAACTCAGGCGTGGCTTTATACACCACACCGACCCGGGGCACAAATTTTCCTCCGGATGTATCCGTATTGGTTCGGAACGGACGGCCACGTCCTGCGACCTGATGGTATTTCTGATAGCGTATGCCACCCACAACAATCCATTGGTCATTCAGATGGACAGAGTCCTGCAGGTAAACAGAAGGAGAACTCAATCGCTCATATTGATCACTATCGGTGGCCACCACCCGTGAGCAGGTATCAACCGTGCCGTATTCAGGATTATTGATATTGAAACTCACACTGGGTGTGCAACGGATCATATCCGAGCGCAGCGTGCGATGATAATCATATTCCGCACCCAGCAACAATTCATGTTTCATCCCGGCAATCGTCTTTGAGCCTATCAGGTCCAGTCTAGCGGAATGACCGACATTATCTGAACCTTGTGTTGCATCCACCCGACGTGTGACGTTACCTGTTTCCGGATCGTAGGACATCACTCTGGCCTGGTTGTCGGTATAGCGGTCGTTACTGTAACTGTAATTGAACGCAAGCCGCCAGTCGGCGGACAGCTCATGGTTGATGTTCAAAGAAGCTAATGAACTGTGCCCATCCGTAATATTGAATGGCTCGTCCAGACGAGTCCTGCGACTTAGCGGAATGGGACCGCCGCTGTCCAGATCCCAAATAGTGCCGCGATCAAATGGTTCCTTATAGCTTTGGTACATAAAACTGGCGGTAATCACCGTCTTGTCGCCAAACCAGCTTACGGAAGGTGCGATCAGCCAGTCTTTATTGCGACCGAAATTACGCCAATACGCCGTATTGTTGTAGCTGCCGATGAGACGATAGGCTAGCGGAGTGCCTTTAACAGGACCGGTCACGTCAAATTCTGCCCGGGCGCCACCAAAACTGCTGGGCGTAACACTTGCAATCCCGCGGAATTCTCTTTCGGGCTTTTTCGTCTCCAGATTGATTGCGCCGCCCGGATCAAGAATCCCGAAAAGGGTGGATGCCGGACCTTTGAGTACCTCAACCCTTTCGGTCGTGGCATTGAAACTGTGAGGCAATACCGTCTTCATCCCATTAGTCAGAATGGCATTATCCCGATTCTGACCAAAGCCACGGCGGATAAAGGCATCCTGAGTGCCGCCCAGACCGTTAGTCTGAGTAATGCCACTCACATTTGACAGTACATCGTCCAGTGATCGACTCGCCTGATTTTTTAAGACCTCTGATTTCACGACATTGACTGCCTGGGGGATATCCAGTATGGGTGCGTCCGTTCGCAATGCGGACGATGGCGTAAGCGCCTGATAGCTGGAATCCGTGCCACCGTTGACAACAATGGCGTCCAGAAGCGTCGTCTCGGTTTGCGCAGCCGCGCTGACGGTCCAGAACGTACCAAAGAGCATGACGGTGCGATAATTTTTTCGCAAAAAACGTTTCTTAGACAGGTTCACGCCACTAAATCCTTTAAAAATCACTCGACAGTATAAATGGGAATGAGAATGATTTTAAATTACAGATTTGTAGTAGTAAATGTATCCTTCATGAGAGCGTCATCTAGAGGTGCAAATTCTGAAGAAGTCACGGTTTGACGGAACTTTACGCGTTGACATGATTTCGATAGAGGAGAGTTCGGGGGGTTTTCACTACTACGAATGTAGTGACGGGAGCGACGCAAGTCTATTTCAGCCGTGATTAGCAGCATCGAAGACCGTTGTTGCTCGCATGCACAAAATGGCTTTGGGAGGGCAGGGTAATATATAATGAGAATGCATTGTATTATCGTTATTCAAGAGCGGCATTCTTTTTAGGAAAACCATATATGGCTGGTAGCGAGTCTGCCGCGCAACAGGAATTTCATACCCTGTACATGAATCATCATGGCTGGCTATGCCAGTTCCTCAGGAAAAAGCTGGGTAATAGTTTTGATGCCGCCGATCTTGCCCACGATACCTTCGCACGCGTGCTGGTTGGATATGGCAACGACGCCATACCGGGACTCAGGGAGCCGCGGGCCTATCTCACAACGGTTGCGAAACGCCTCCTGGTTAATTTTTACGAGCGACAGTCACTTGAACGCGCCTACCAGGACTGGCTGCTCTCCATGCCCGAAACACTAGTGCCCTCGGTAGAGGAACGCGCGATCCTGCTTGAAACGCTTCATGAGCTGGATTCGCTGCTAGACGAATTGCCGCCGAAGGCACGAACGGCATTCCTGCTTTCTCAGCTCGAAGGTCTGTCTTATGATGAGATAGCAGCGCAATTGAACGTCAGCACACGCACCGTAACGCGCTATATGGCCCAGGGGTTCAGACAATGTCTGCAACTGATGCTGGAACAGGGAAAATGAACCCATCCCAGGTCAAAACGCCTGGCCAGGCGAGGCTTGTGGACGAAGCGGTGAAGTGGCTCGTCCTGATGAACTCCGGGCATTTCAACGATAGAGATGCCAAACAGTGCGCGCAATGGCGCAATCAGAGCGAAGAACACCAGCGAATCTGGGAGAGTGTGGAGAAACTCAACCAGCAGTTCGGTTCCGTGCCCAGAGAATTGGGAATGTCGGCGTTAAATCGGCCGAGATCGCAAAAGAATCGTCGCGCAATGATCAAGATGGTAGCCACTGCCGTTGTAGGGCCCTGGGTGCTGTGGGAAGGGTATCGCGCGGTGCCCTGGCAATCGCTCGGTGCCCAGTATAAAACAGGGACCGGTGAACGCCGTGATCTCACGTTGGCTGACGGCAGTCAGCTCAGTATCAACACATCCAGTGCGATCGATGTGGCGTTTGATGCCGTCGAACGCGTCATCCTGCAACGGGCAGGAGAGATTCTGATACAGACGGCTCCCGACAATCAGCCGGGCAGAACACGCCCCTTTATCGTCAGAACCGAACAAGGCAGCATGCAAGCTCTCGGTACCCGATTCATCGTTCGCAATGAACGGGATATGACGCGATTGACTGTACTGGAGGGTGCCGTTCGCATACACCCCATCCAGACGACGGAAACACGCATTGTAAAAGCCGGGGAGCAGATGACTTTCGGCAAAAGCAAGTTCGGAGATATGATGCCAATGAGACCAGGCGCTGACCAATGGACTCGCGGCGTACTTTACGCCGAAGAAATGCGTCTGGCCGATTTTGTTGACGAACTTGCAAGATATCGAACGGGCATTTTGCGATGTGACCCGGATGCGGCAGATATTCGCGTATCGGGTGCCTTTCAACTGAAAAACACCGATAGTATTCTTGATACACTCGAAAAGACGCTTCCGGTACGAATAAGTGCCAGAACACGGTATTGGGTGGTCATCGCTGCCAAATAGTCAGGAATAATCTTTCCAGAAAAAAAATTCTGTTTTTTTGTCCGGTTTTGAAATTTCGACTGTCATATCTATAGAAACATCAATTATTGACTATGTGACAGAGACTTTTCATGGCCGAACTACACCCGCATGTACCCGTTAATCAATCATTACGTATCTCCAGAACCCGACTCCAGACAGCGATACTTGGTGGGTTCTTTGCCGCGAGTCTGTGGGCTAGCCCGATTTCCGCCGCCGAGACAACATCCAGGCAATCTGCCGGGACATATCAAATTCCCGCGGGCAATCTGGCACCAGCGCTACTGAATTTCGCGGGACAGGCGGGTGTCAATCTGAGTATTGACATGAGTTCCACGCGTGGCCTGACGAGCCCCGGTCTGACGGGCAGCTATTCGGTACAGGAAGGATTTGAACGGCTGATGATGGGAACCAACCTGCGAGTTGTTAAAGTTGGGGAAGGAAATTACACACTGGAAACAAAGGCTGCTGTTCCTCAGGACACGACGCAGACCAGCTCCATGCCGCAAGCTGGGTCAGTGGCTCAACTATCTGCAATCACGGTCACAGCCCGCACGCAAAGCGACGTAATTGCGCCTACGCAGCAGATCGCGACATTGGACCAGGAACAGATAGACACCTTGCGCACGGGTTCGGACAGTATCGCAACCGTTCTGAGTAAGGTGCTCCCGGGCATGGCTGACTCCAGTCACACCATTACGGACTATGGTCAAACCCTGCGTGGTCGGAACATGCTCATTCTGGTTGACGGCATTCCTTTAAATACCAACCGCGATTCGTCCCGGAATTTCGCCAGCATCAATCCTGCAGATATCGAAGAAATTGAAGTGCTGCGGGGCAGTAGCGCGATATATGGCAGCGGTGCCGCAGGCGGTATAGTATCTGTAAGAACCAAACAGCATTCTGGCGAGCCACGAGCCGAAACGACCGTATCCGCAACAACTCCCTTATCACGCCTGCGCGCTGCAGGCCTGGGCGGCGAAGTTCAGCATTATTTCTCGGGTGGCAATGACAAGTTTGATTATTCGCTCAGTCTGGGCGCGCGACATGCAGGTGGTTCCTACGATGCGAAAGGCACTCGGATAGCGCCTGAACCGAGTCAGGGAGATATGTTCGATTCGAACATCTACAACATCTCCGGAAAAGTCGGTTTTCGGATTGATGAAAATCAGCGATTGCAGTTGTCATTGAGTCACTATGACGCAAAGCAGGATACCGATTATGCATCGGATCCTTCTGTCGCCCGTCTCGCGCCGGGCACGGCATCTGCCCGTGGAATCCGAGGCCTTGAGCTTGACGAGCAGAATCGCGTAAAGAACACACTAGTCTCCCTGAATTATGAGAATCGTGATATCGCAGGCAGCACACTGGGCGCACAGATCTATTATCGTGATTTCTTTGCCCGTTTCGCGCCTTTTGACGCACGGGCAGTGCCGGTACGCGGCAGCAATGTGGATCAGGTGATGCAGAACTCAAGTATGTTCGGGGGTCGTCTGACCATTAAAACCCCGTTGACAGCCGATAAAAAGACGCAACTGATGTGGGGCTTCGATTTCAATGAAGAACGCAGCGATATGCCTCTGGACGTTTTTGATCCACAGGAATATGACGCCAGTGGCGGGCTGCATTTCAGAAAAACCGGAACGCTGACTTATATGCCTGAGATTACCACTCGCAGTCTTGGTGCATTTGCCCAGCTGGAGCATCGATTCAACGAGAAATGGTCGGTTCAGGGTGGTGTCCGTTACGATTATGCCAGTGTGCGTTTTGACGATTTCACTCCTTTATCTCAATCGCGGATGGCAAACCCGGGGCGTGTCTCGGGAGGCACAGTCAATTACGACTCATGGAGCTATAACGCCGGTCTGGTATACACGCCAGTCAAGGGGCAGGAGATATACGCGTCGTTTAATCAAGGTTTTGAATTGCCCGATGTTGGCATACAGGTGCGTAATGCCACACCCGCATTCAACTTTGATTCGTCCAATCTCAAGCCGGTCAAGACCGATACGATTGAATTGGGGTGGCGAGGCAAATTCTCCAATGTAGCCGCCAATCTGGCGGTGTTCCGCTCCAGCTCTGACCTTGGCGCCTTGCAGAGTTTTGACAATGGGCTGATTCTGCAGCGAACCAAGGAGCGCATTTTTGGTGTGGAAGGGGGGATAGATTACTTCAGCGATAACGATGAGTGGGCCCTGGGAGGTACTTTCACCTGGATGAAGGGTGAAGAGAAACCCGAAGGCAAAGATAGCTATCAGAATATGACCGGCTATCGGATTCCGCCGCTGAAACTCACCGCGTATGTCGAATACACACCATCTCCGAAATGGTCGCATCGCCTGCAGGCAACGTATTTTGCTTCGAAAGACTATCGTCTGGATGAAAAGACCAGCTTCGGACGCTGGGAGACCTCAGGCTATACAACGGTGGATGTGATCAGTCGCTGGAATATCGATGACAAAAACAAAGTAACCTTTGGAGTTCAGAATCTGCTGAATCGCCACTACTATCCGCTATACAGCCAATTGATGAGGAACAGTAACAATACCAGCCGCTTGCCGGCCGCAGGTGCAGTTTTGAATGTCAGTTATACCCATCGCTGGTAGTCATAGATAGCGGTTTTAACCAGTGCATATACACGAACGACAAGGTTCGGCAAATTGGGCAATAGGGCAGCTTTTAAAGAAGCTGCCTATCCTGCTCGCCTTCGTTCTGCTTATGGGTCTGCCCATCAGTCTCCTGAATCAGTCCGTGGCCGCCGATAAGTTGGTGGTCGTTACACATGCTTTGGGGCAAACCAGCATATCTTCGCCGCCACAGCGAGTGGTAACGCTGTTTCAGGGAGCCGCCGATATCACACTTGCATTGGGCGTGACTCCGGTAGGTACTGTTGAGTCCTGGCTGGACAAGCCCATCTATCCTTATCTGCGCCAACGCCTGAGTAATACAACTGTGATAGGACTGGAAACCCAGCCCAATCTTGAGGATATCGCCAAACTCAGGCCTGACCTGATCATTGCGTCAGCGTTTCGCAATGAACGCATCCATGATTTGCTTTCGTATATTGCCCCCACCGTGGCGGCAAAAGACATATTTTCGTTCAGAGAAAATACCAGGCTGATTGGCTCTGCACTGGGCAGACAGGAGAGGGCAGAGGCATTACTGAATCAGTTCGATCACCGAATTGCCAAAGACCGAATGGCACTGCAGGAGAAATTCAAAATGCGATGGCCGCTATCCGCAGCGGTACTGGATTTTAGAAGCGATCACGTTCGTGTTTATCTGGCGAACAGCTTTGCGGGATCGATATTGTCCGAACTGGGTTTCAAGGATCCGCCAACACTCGCACAATCGGACTGGTCGCTTATGAAGCTGACTAATCGCGAAAGTATTCCGGTCATCGATGCTGATATTTTCTTTGTCATGTTGAGAAAAGACAATGCGAGCGCCCGCCGAAATTATGAAGACTGGTCCGGTCATTTATTGTGGAAGCAGCTAACGGCGGTAAAACAGCATCAGGTGCACCTGGTTGATACCGTCACCTGGAGCCTGGCCGGCGGTATTCTAAGCGCGGATCTGATGCTCGATGAGCTGGAGAAAAAACTCATGCTTCCATCGGGAAGAGAATGATGGCAGGCAGGGCAGTCATATCGATCAGGCCTGGGTTGGTATTGGTCCTGGGATTTTTCGTCCTCATTCTCTTGTGTGTGTTAAGTCTCACTATCGATAAATCATTCATCTCCCTGTCCAAAGTCGTACAAGCCATTTTTCATCCGGATCTGTCTGATATCGACCATGTCCTGGTTAACACCACGCGCCTCTCTCGTACCTCAGTAGCTGTGGTTGTAGGTGCCAGTCTTGCTGTTGCAGGTGGGTTGATGCAGGCTTTGACGCGAAATCCTGTTGCGTCTCCGGGCTTGTTCGGCATCAATGCGGGGGCCGTATTCTTCATCGTTTTGCTCGTGCCATTCTTCGGGACAGAGTCGATCACAAGTGTCATGCTACTGGCATTTGCCGGTGCGGCCGCAGCAGGCGGACTGGTGTTATCCATCGGCATGATGAGAAATCAATATTTCAGCCCTCTCAGGTTGGTACTTGCTGGGATTGCCGTCACTGCGCTGCTCACTTCCCTGACTCAGATTGTGCTCATTGTTGATCAGGACGGACTGGACAACATCCTGTTCTGGATCGCGGGTTCTGTTGCAGGACGCAGGGTAGAGGATGTGCGGATGGTTACTCCGTATCTCGCCGTGGTCTTCGCCGCAAGCCTGGTGCTGGCCAGACATATCAATATCCTGGCATCTGGCGAAATGGTAGCCCGCGCACTTGGTCAAAACACACTTGTCATTCAGGGGCTGACAGGCATCATTGTTATCGTTCTGGCTGGTGTCGCGGTTGCGCTTGCAGGAAATGTCGCTTTTATCGGTCTTCTTGCGCCTCATTTGACTCGCAGTTTGCTACCCAGTGATTTTCGCTGGCTTTTACCAGGCTACGCTATTGTCGGTGCGCTGCTCCTGCTGGCATCTGATATGCTGGCGCGCTCGCTGCTGAACCCACAGGAGGTGCCTTTGGGTGTAGTAACGGCATGTCTGGGTGCCCCTTTTTTCATTTATCTGGTCAGGCGAGGGATGCGCAATGGATAGGTGGGTGAGGGTACATACATCCTGGTACTCCAGGCAATTTCATTTGAAATCATTGCTTGTTATTGCAGTCTTGTTGACTATCACGGTTCTGATCGCCTGTGCTTCGCTGGCCTTAGGAAAATATCCTCTGTCTGCAATGGCCCTGGTTCAGGCATTAGGCAGCCGCGACATAGCCGAGAACGCATTTATTGTGCAGATCCTGCGCATGCCAAGAATGTTGATGGCCTTCATGACGGGTAGTGCTCTGGCCGTAGCGGGGCTTCTGTTTCAGACAATGGTGCGTAACTCGCTGGCCTCTCCGGATGTGATGGGCGTCACCGGCGGTGCGTCAGCCACTGCGGTCTGGTTCATCACCGCGGGCGCCTCTTCCATCAGCGCATTCTGGCTGCCACCCGTGGCAATGGCCGGCGGCATGATCGGCGGAGGGCTGGTTTATTTGCTGGGTCGAAAAGATAAATTGTCTTCCACCCGTCTGATCCTGACCGGCATTGGTGTTGCCGCCATCATGACTGCCATCACAACGATGCAACTGGTATTCAGTCCGCCTTCATCGGTCATGAGCGCCTACGTCTGGTTGATTGGCAGTCTCTATGGCGCGCGCTGGCACGAAGTTCAGGCACTGTTCATATGGCTGAGTCCGGCCGCAATTGTGCTGGTATGGCTGGCCCGCTCGCTGCAAGTCAACGAACTGGATGAATCACTGGGCACCAGCCTGGGGGTTGACGTAAAACGGATGCGGCTGATATTGCTGTTTCTTGGCGTCTATCTTGCCGGCGCGGCAATAGCCTATGCCGGGGCCCTGAGCTTTGTCGGACTGATATCGCCACATCTGGCACGCAGACTTGTACACAGACCGGGACCTGAACTGATATTCGTTACGGCGCTGACAGGCGGCATCCTCGTGATGTTGGCGGATCTGATTGGGCGCGTCGCCTTTCAACCTCTGGATTTACCGGCAGGTATATTCATTTCTGCCGTTGGCGCACCATACTTTCTCTACTTGCTGTTGCGCACGCGTATCTCATAAGAAGCGATGACAACTTTTCAAGACAATGTTCAATGATTCCTCTGAATAGCCAAAATCTTACGCTGACGTATGAAAATAAAATCGTCGTTGACCGATTGAGTGTCTGTATTCCCGAAGCCAGGATTACGGTGCTGGTAGGTGGCAACGGATGTGGCAAAAGCACCTTGCTCAAATCATTCGCAAGACTGCTGAAGCCGGCGCAGGGTGTTGTGTTGCTTAACGGAAAGGATATACAGAAACAGCCCACATCACAGGTGGCACGCGAACTCGCGATTCTGCCGCAAAGCCCCGTCGCGCCCGAAGGACTGAGCGTTTATCAACTGGTTCGCCTGGGACGATATCCTCATCAAAGCTGGCTGCACCAATGGTCTCATGAAGATGAAGACGTTGTCGAGACTGCGTTGCGGCAGACTGAACTGACAGAAATAAAGGACAGGTCTGTAGATTCGCTTTCGGGGGGCCAGCGTCAGCGAGCATGGATCGCCATGACGCTGGCACAGAATACCGATATTCTATTGCTTGATGAACCCACAACGTACCTGGACCTGGCACATCAGATCGAAGTGCTGGACTTGTTGTATGAACTCAATAGAACAAAGAAAAAAACCATCGTGATGGTACTGCACGATCTCAATCTGGCCTGTCGATATGCGGACAACATCATCGCCATCGTAAACAAAAAAATATATGCGCAAGGCGCACCGGATACCGTATTGAATGAGGAAATGGTCAGAACCGTATTTCAGCTGGAAAGCAGGGTAATCAATGACCCGTTATACGGTACGCCCATGTGTGTGCCGATAAGCAAAGCGATTTTCTGAGCAGGTTCATTTTTCCCGGCCGACGAACCCTCAGCAGCGTCTTGAATAATTTCGAACGCAATCATCAAAACTTTCAACTGGATACAATTTTATTTCCGTCTTAGACTTCCAGGCATGATTTGGACTAAGGCAAGAGTATGTTGGCATCGGCATTGAAAGGCACAAAAGTTGTAGATTTATCACGCATATTGGCCGGGCCGTGGTGCACGCAAAATCTTGCAGATCTGGGCGCTGAAGTCATCAAGATTGAAAAGCCCGATAGCGGTGATGACACGCGCGGCTGGGGGCCACCTTACCTGGAATCCTCTGAGGGCGACACATTGTCGGCCTACTTCACGTGCTGCAACCGAGGCAAGAAATCGGTTGCGCTGGACTTTACAAAGGAAGCAGACAGGCAGCAGTTGCTGGCCTTGATACGCGATGCCGACGTGTTGGTGGAGAACTATCGTGTTGGCACATTGAAAAAATACGGATTGGATTACGAAAGTGTCAAAGCTATAAACTCAGGCCTGGTCTATGCGTCCATTACGGGGTATGGTCAGACCGGGCCCAAGGCGCATCGCCCTGGGTATGACTACATTTTCCAGGGGCTGGGCGGATTAATGAGCTACACGGGACCGGCCGATGGCGAACCGGGAGCCGGACCATTTCGTACTGGCGTCGCCGTGGTGGATATTACAACCGGCATGTACGCGACCTCCGCCGTTCTGGCGGCATTGTTCCAGCGTACCCAAACCGGGCAGGGGGAATGGCTGGATCTTGCGTTGCTCGATGTCGCTGTCGCTATGAACGCCAATCAGGCTGCCAATTTTCTGGTATCCGGTGTCAGCCCTAAACGCACGGGCAATGCACACCCCAACCTGGCTCCATACGAAGTATTTCGCGCGAGCGACGGTTTCTTCATCCTTGCAATTGGCAATGACATGCAATTTGCGCGTTTTTGTGAATTTTGCGGCCGTCCCGAACTGGCGCAAGACGAGCGGTTCAAAACGAACAGCAATCGAATCAGCAATTTATCTGCATTGCGTGTGATTCTGGGCAAAGTGCTGGCCACCAAGCCTCGCGTTTACTGGACCGAAGCGCTCGACGATCTGGGCATTTCGTGGGGATCGGTGAACACGTTGGAAGAGGTCTTCCAGGACGAGCAGGTCGTGCACCGCCAGATGCTTCAATCCATTTCCCATCCCACGCTGGGAAAAATTAACCTGGTTAGAAATCCCATGCTGACCGGAAATCAAGAAGAGGGTACGAATTCCGCCGCTCCACCATTGCTGGGCGAGCATACGGATTCGGTCTTGGGTGCCTGAATACAAACATTTGGAGATAATTATGAAGAAAGCGATTAAAGCCGGCATTGCCACGTGTCTGTTTTCACTGACTGGCGCCGCATACGCAGCTTATCCGGAGCGTAATATTGAATTTATCGTTCCCTACGCGCCTGGCGGCACTACTGATCTGATCGCCCGTATCGTGGCGACAAAGCTGACCGACGTTCTGGGCCAGTCCGTCGTTGTCGTCAATAAGCCTGGGGCCGGTGGGGCAGTGGGAAGTGCCTATGCAGCTCGTCAAAAGCCCGATGGCTACACCCTTGTCATGGCGGTCGAAAGCTCTCACGCCGTTAACCCAAGCGTACAAAGCAAGCCGCAATACGATCCGGTCAAAGATTTCACACCCATCAGCAATTTGGCCAATGTGCTTGGTGTTCTGGACGTCAATGCGAAATCCGACATCAAGACCTTTCAACAACTCATCGATACGTTAAAAGCCAATCCGGGCAAACTCTCATTCGGTTCGTCAGGATTGGGAGGCTATAGCCATCTATTTGGTGAACGTTTTCTCAGTGTCACTGGCACTGATATGCTACATGTTCCCTACAATGGATTGGGCCCCGCGCTCACAGCGCTTCTGGGCAATCAGATTGAAGTGGTTTTTGACAATCTGCCGTCTTCGATGGGACACATTGAAGGCGGTGCGTTTCGACCCTTGGCTGTCGCAGCGCCTAAACGAGTAAAAAGCCTGCCGGACGTGCCCACCTATGCGGAGGTGGGTTATCCGGATCTGAATATCCCATCGTGGTTTGGAATGGCGGCACCCGCCAACATTCCAGACGATGTACTTGATACTCTGAACAAAGCGATCGGTAACGTCCTGGCAGATCCAAAAGTCATAGAACTGATCGAAAAGCAGGGCGCTGTACCAGACCATACCTCTCCCGAAGCATTCAAAAAAATCATCGAGGAATCCAATGCGAGATGGAAGAGTGTCGTACAAAACATCGGTTTTAAAAAGCTTTGAGGGAAATATGAATACTTACGCCTGGTCTGAACACGCCGAACTGTCCGTTGATGAGCGCGGCATAGGAACGATGTGCATACAGAATGCCGGAAAATTGAATATCCTGGGCACGCCTGTCATCCACGCTCTGACCGACGCACTAGCGCATATTGCTGATCGCGATGATATCCGTGTGCTGGTCATTCGGGGCGATGGAGATCGGGCCTTCATCGCCGGCGCCGATATCAAAGAAATGGCTCACTTCGACATGCAGCGTGCAGAAGCCTTCATCGATGGTCTGCGCAAGCTTTCCGATGCAGTGCGTCTGCTGCCCAAGCCGGTGATCGCGCGTATTCCAGGCTGGTGCCTGGGTGGCGGCATGGAGCTTGCCCTGGCCTGCGACTTTCGAGTTGGCGCCGATGAGGCCAGGATGGGTATGCCCGAGGTGAAGGTAGGCATTCCATCCATTATCCAGGCTGCATTGCTTCCACGCCTGATCGGCACGGCGCGTTCGAACTGGATGCTGCTGACCGGAGAGATTGTTGAGGCTGACAAGGCTCTAAGTTGGGGGTTGTTTGACAGTGTTGTCCCCTTGGCTCAATTGGATGAGGAGATCACTCGGGTTGCCAGCATGATGACTGAATTGGGGCCTGCGGCTCTGGCCCAACAGAAGCGTTTGCTTCGCGAATGGGAGAACGAGCCGTTGGAAACCTCCATATTGAATGGAGTACGTGAATTTGCGTTGGCCTTCAATACGGGTGAGCCGCAAAAATACATGGCTGAATTTCTGAATGCGAAACAAAAACCCGGCCAATAATACGACTGTTGAAATTTGAAGTCACTGAATACATCGCTCAGTAAACAGTGACTTTCAAAACGCGCGCTAGAAAACGGTCTATGATTCGTTATGCAAATGGTGTAACAATCACAGGGAACTAAATCTTGCGCTACGACCTGAAAGACCTGAAGCTTTTTCTTGCGATCGTGCAGGCCCAAAACCTGTCGGCCGGAGCTGCCACCATGCATATGACCGCATCGGCTGCCAGTTATCGATTGAAAAATCTCGAGTACACGGTGGGTAGCGAACTATTCCTGCGTACGTCAAAAGGCATGACGCCAACCCCTGCAGGAGAAGTCCTGACACGCCACGCAAAAAAATTGCTGGCAGGGGTCGAAACCATGCATGCCGAGCTCAGTGACTATTCCAGCAACTTGCGTGGCTCCCTCAGGGTGTTGGCCAACAGCAGCTCGCTCAATGGCTTTCTGATCCCAAGTTTAGCCAGGTTTCTGACAGGCAATACCGGCATCAATGTCGACCTTAAAGAGCATGAAAGCCTTAAAATCAGCGGTGCGATCAAAGAAGGTGTGGCCGACATCGGGATAGGCGCAGATCTGGATCCGCTGCCCAGTCTTGAGCGACTGCTATATGCGAAAGACCGGCTGGTCTGCATGACGCCGCCCAACCATCCTTTGGCAAGAGCTTCGCAGACGTCGTTTGAAGAGATTCTGGATCACGATCTTGTTTCCATGCAACGTGAAAGCAGCAATTTCCTGTTTCTGTCCAATCAGGCGCGTTTGGCCGGTAAAACGATGAAAGTGCGGGTCCATGTGCATAATTTCGATTCGACACTTTATATGATTGAGGCAGGCGTAGGCGTCGGTATTGTGCCGGCCAGCATTGCTGGAAGAGCCAACGTACAGGGAAAGCTGATAGCGCTGCCTATGACTGATCCCTGGGCGGAAAGAACATTACATCTGGTGCGGCGCGTGGAATCGGGTGATCAGTATAATTTGATTCGACAGTTTTCAGATATTCTATTGAACGATCCTCAGGTAGCAGAGACACGTCAGACTTAAGAAATTCTGCGCGGGTGAACGTTTAGCGAAACTTTTTGGAAGCTGAGAAGTGAATAACAGCGTGCAGAATTGGTATTGGTCGAAATGAGCGCATACAGGTAAAAAGGTTTGTATTCTTAAACGAAGAGATCCACCTAAATATTTAACTTTACATAATATATATTATGCGTATTTTAGATATCCAGAAAGACGGCTATTCTGGCAAAAATTCACGTTCGTTCCGACCTTCACTGCCAGTATTTCACTTGAAGTAAAATCCAGCATCTTACTGTCTTGCCTGAATCCCGAATTCATCACGAGCCTGCACATGCTGATTGCTGCCTTAATTTTCATCCTGACCATGATTCTGGTGATCTGGCAACCACGCGGACTGGGTGTCGGCTGGAGTGCGATGGCCGGTGCAGGACTGGCATTGTTGACTGGCGCCATCCATTTATCGGATATTCCAACCGTATGGCATATCATCTGGAACGCAACGGCAACCTTTATCGCAATCATCATTATCAGCCTGTTGCTGGACGAAGCAGGATTTTTTGAGTGGTCTGCCTTGCATGTGGCTCGCTGGGGCAAAGCCCGTGGCCATCGACTGTTCGTTCTGGTGGTCTTATTAGGGGCTGCAGTATCCGCCTTGTTTGCCAATGATGGCGCAGCCCTGATTCTGACGCCAATTGTGATGGCCATGCTGATGGCCCTGGGATTTGGCCAGGCAACAACGCTTGCATTTGTGATGGCTGCCGGTTTTATCGCCGATACGGCCAGTCTGCCTCTGATCGTATCAAATCTGGTCAATATTGTGTCAGCTGACTATTTTGATATCAGTTTCGCACGTTATGCCCAGGTTATGGTTCCGGTCAATGTCGTTTCTGTGGTTGCAACGCTGCTGGTGCTGCTGATTTATTTCCGCAAGGATATTCCTCAGACTTTCGACGAATCGGCACTCAAAGAACCCGCCAGCGCCATTCGTGATCGGCGTACGTTTGTCACTGGCTGGCTGGTACTGGCCATGCTTTTGGCTGGTTTTTTTCTGCTTGAAGACACGGGTGTTCCGGTAAGCATTATTGCATCGGCAGGTGCGCTCATTCTATGGCTTGTTGCAGGCTCCGGACATGTGATCCGCACCCGAAAAGTTCTGAAGAATGCACCCTGGTCGATTGTTTTTTTCTCCCTGGGTATGTATCTGGTCGTCTACGGGCTACGTAACGCCGGCCTGACAGACTATATTACTTCCGTGCTGGATGAACTGGCTCGGCAGGGCATCTGGGCAGCAACGGTAGGAACCGGAGTCGTCACTGCCCTGCTTTCATCCGTCATGAATAATCTTCCCACCGTCCTGATTGGCGCGTTGTCTATAGAGGCAACGCATAGTACGGGTGTAATTCGCGATGCCATGATCTATGCCAATGTGATAGGAAGTGATCTCGGACCGAAAATCACTCCGGTGGGAAGTCTGGCCACCCTGCTCTGGCTGCATGTGCTTGCGCGTAAAGGTGTCAGAATCAGCTGGGGCTATTATTTCAAAGTGGGTATTGTGCTGACACTGCCCGTTTTGTTGATCACCCTGGCTGCACTCGTATTGCGTTTGCAATTAGGCTAGCGCGCGCAATCGACGTCATTTTGGGGTACCAATCGCCTTCAACAGATCCTGCATGGCGGTCTGGTCCTGCTTAACAAAGTCAAGAGTCTGTGACGGCGTTAATGCCAGAATTTCACCGTCAAGCTGTCCCAGAAACTGCCGGTAATCGGGCTTCTGATCAATGACCAGCAATGCCTTGTTCAGTTTGTCGATAATCGGTGCCGGCGTCTCTTTGGGCGCTGCAAGACTATACCAGGTGGCGACCTCGGCATCGTGCACACCGACTTCTTCCAATGTAGGTACTTCGGGTAGCAATGGCGAACGTTTTTTCGCTCCGTAAGCCAGTGCCTTCACGCGCCCGTCCTTAATATAAGGCAGGCACGCCGACAAGTTCAGAAAGCCCAGTTGCACCTGACCGCCCAGCAAATCAGTAAGCGCAGGTGCCGCTCCGGAATAAGGTACATGCACGATGTTCACACCGGTTTTACGTTTGAATTGTTCTCCACTAAGATGCGTCGCCCCGCCCGTCCCTGCCGATCCGAAGTTCAACTGTCCGGGATGTTTCTGGGCATAGTCGATCAATTCTTTGACGCTGTTGATTTTCAGATCGCGATTGACCACCAATACATTTGACTGACGGGCCACAATGCCAATAAAGCTGAAATCTCCTACGCCGTTGTATGCAACTTTCTGCAGTAAAGGCGTGACCACGTGCCCTGCCGATGTTCCCATCAATAAGGTATAACCATCAGCCCGTGCATTGGAAACATAAGCCGTACCCAGTGCCGCTGCAGCGCCGGGTTTGTTTTCTACGATCACAGCTGATTTAAGTTCGCTACGCAATTCTTCGGCCAGTTTGCGTGCCAGTACATCTGAAGGGCCACCTGCCGCATACGGATTGATCAGTACAACAGGCTTGGACGGATAATCGGCCGCCTGCGCCGCCGAAATAGCCGAGAAGGCCAGCACCACGACGCTGCCAAGAATGGCGTTTATTCTTTTCATTGCATGTCTCCTCTTAATAGCGCAAGAGTAAACCAGATACCGCGAACATGCAATAGTTTAGCTTTATGGCCTTTTATGGTTTGTTGATGGCTTATTGACTGCTTATGTCATTAGTCAATATGACTGATCCAATTGAAACTGACTTAACGGGAAGCTACAACACGCCGTATTTTTTATAAACATCACCGAGCAAAAGCCCATTGGCAAGCTCTTCGCGAGTGTGATTCTCACTCTGTACCTTCTGCAGTGATTTTTCAATTACCTCTGCCGCTATTTCAAGTGGAATGACGACAACACCATCGGCATCCGCAAATACCAGATCCTGACTACGTACGGTCACCCCGCCGCATTGAATAGGCAGGTCATAATTCATCATCTTTCCCCTGCCCTGCGAATCCAGCGGTCCGACTCCTCCGTGAAAGACAGGAAACTTCAGCTTGCGGATAAATTTGATATCCCGCACCAGGCCATCGGTCACACAACCGACAGCCCCGCGGTGACGCGAAGCGGTGCTTAACAGCTCGCCCCACGGTGCAATGCGAGTTGTAGGACCATCGCATCCAAGCACCGCAACATCGTTCGGCTTCAGGTCATCGATCAGTGCGATCTCGTGTTCATAAGGATTTTCTCCTGGTGACACAGAAAATGTATTCATGAAATAGCCAGTACGCGCCCGGCCGAAAATAATGTCGTCTTCTGATAAAGGCCGAATAAATGGCAGCATGGCCTGATCGCGGTATCCCATACTGTCCAGGACATCTGACAGAACCGCCGAATAAAGTTTGTTTTTCAGATCTTCAAAATCAAACTGCTCCTGATGCATGACATTCCTCCTGTGCTGGTCAATATGTCTTTATTGTTTTTCCCGAATCCTATTTGCTCAACGCCCAAAGGTACAGGGACGCGGTGCTCCCGTATGGTGAATAACGGCGCCGGTAACGTTCAAAACGTTCGCGCGGCAGAGTTTTATGTTTGTAAAGTCGCATGATGCCGCGCTGTATCGCCAGATCTCCCCAACTGAGAACGTCGGGTCGGCCCAGGGAAAAGATCATCAGCATTTCTGCAGTCCACACGCCAATTCCTTTCAGACTGGAAAGTGTACGAACCACATCTTCATTGCTCATCTGGTTGATTGCATCCAGATCAAGATGCCCGCTTTGCACGGCCAGCGCCACGCCGCGCATATATTCAACTTTGCGCATACTGGTACCGCAACGCTGTAATTCTGTAGGCTCTACTGTCAGCAGCGCTTCCGGTGTCATTTGCCCTGCACACAGTTGCAATAGACGGGCATTAACCGTGCGAGCTGCGGCAACAGATATCTGCTGTTCAGTGATGTATCGAATCAGGGCGGCAAAAAGATCAGGTATGGTCTCACGCTCTATCAGGCCGATGCGTTCGATCGCTTCAGCCAGGCGCTTATCGCGTTTTTTAAGCCAGTTCAGTTCCGTGTCGCCGTATTCAAAGATCGGCATCCGCTGCCTCCCATCGCTGCCGCTGTTTCATTATTGTATGCGAAAAGGAAAACATTCCCCCGATTTCCGCGATCAGCCGACCTGTCGTAACCTGCCGTGGTATGCAGGATCATTTGCATAGGCAGGCTGATACCGGTTCAGGCAAAGCCTGCGGTCATATCGCCACCGCAGGCCTGTCTTGCTGTCAGTTCGCGCCAGCCTTCAGAATCGGCTCGCTCACGCCGTCCACTCCAACCAGTGAAAGTACAGTAGTGAAGCTGACCTGGGATCCTTTCCAGGCATCAGTCGGATCAAACCATTCCTCCAGCGAATGCGAGCCGCCGGATTTGCCGCCGCTACCCAGAATAATTGCCGGGATATTCAGGCTCATGGGCACATTGGCATCGGTACTGCCTGCGCGTGTCTCACCTTTGCCACCCGCCAATGCAATGGATTCCAGTGCGGCCATGACAATTGGACTATCTTTCGGCGTCGTGCCAGCGGGCCGATCGCCGATCAGCTTCGCATCGGAGACAATTTTGCCATCTGCTTTCCAGCGCTCATTCTCTTCCTGCACGCCTTTGTCAATGGCACTCATGATATTACGTTCGGCATCAAGCAGTGCGTCCGTCTGATTGGACCGGATGTCCACGGCCATTTTCGCATCTCCGGCAATAGAGTTGACTGACGTGCCACCACCTACCGTTCCGACCGTGAAGGTTGTTTTCGGGTCGGTGGGAACCTGAACATCGCCGATATGTGCGATCGCCCGGCCCATTGCATGAATCGCGCTGGGTACCTTTCCAAAAGCACCGAAGCTGTGTCCGCCAGGTCCTTTGAATGACACTTCATAACGATGACTGCCCGTGCCTTGAGTCAGCACTTTGTCACCTTCTCCAGGTTCAAGACCAACCATGCCATCAATGTTCTTGTGTTCCTTGAACAGGGCTTTCATGCCACGCAAATCGCCCAGACCTTCTTCACCGGTATTTGCCACAAACATGATATCGCCGACCGTATTGATCTTCTGCTCATTCAGCGCCTTGATCCATGACAAAATCACTGAAATGCCGCGCGTATCATCGCCAATGCCAGGTGCCAGCAGCCTGCCACCTTCTTTCCTGACTTTGACATTGGTACCTTCCGGAAAGACGGTATCGAGGTGAGCCGATACCAGCAGCAGCGGTCCGCCGCCCTTCCCTTTTCTGATGCCTATTACATTTCCGGTTTCATCCATTGTTGCATCGGCAAGGCCAAGTTCCTTGAAGCGTTTGAGCACATGCTCTGCGCGTGTCTTTTCCTTGAACGGCGGTGCTTCAATTTCAGTAATTGTGCGCAGTTCCTCAATGGTTCTGTCGTGGTCTGCCTTGATTGACGCCATGAGTTGACGAACTGGCTCGGCGCTATTGAGTGATGTAAGCGCTGTTTTAACGTCCGCCTGCTGAGCCCCGGCCAGACTCATGGCACATGCAGCCGTGACGCCCAGCAACAGGCGTCCGGTAAAACACGTTGTGCCCAGGCGCATCGTGAATGACGCCTTACTCACCGAACGATTATTTACCGTACTCGCGGCCAGCGGCTTTGCTGCCACAGAAAATTGCATTTGTGATTGCACGATTTGTCTCCCCTGAAAATTGAACTGTATGACTGCACCCTTGCGGCGTCAAGTCAACATTCGTCTCAAATCGTGTCTGTCGGAATTCTTCTGAGGCAATCCTCATTCAGGTCTTTAATATTGGTGACTCCCAGCAGACCAAGATCCCTTTTTATTTCGCTGGTGATTAGCTGAATTGCCCTGGCAATGCCTTTCGGGCCGCCCACTGTTGTTGCATAATTGAATGGACGACCAATAAAGACGCATTGTGCGCCCAGTGCAAGAGCCTTCAGGACATCAGTGCCCCGGCGCACGCCACTGTCAAGCATGACAGGCGTGTTGCCGGCCACATCTGCAATTTCCGGAAGTACACGCAGGGGCGAAATACTGCCATCCAGCTGACGACCTCCATGATTGGATACGATGATTCCGTCCACTCCTGAAGAAATGGCAGTGACAGCATCTTCTCGTCTGAGTATGCCCTTGATCACCAGCCGCCCCTTCCATTGCGCCCTGATCGCGCGTAAATGGTCCCAGCTGATATGACCACGATCGGCATAATCGCGCAGTACGTTTTTCGACAGGATTGGCGCGCCTCGCGTTGCGAAGTTATTTTCAAAATGCGGCATGCCGTGCTTCAGACAGGTTTTAAGAAAGGTTCCGCAAACCCAGCGCGGATGCGTTATTCCGTCAACCAGTAAACGCAATGAGGGTCTCAGTGGCGTTGAAAACCCCGCGCGAATATTGTTCTCCCGGTTGGCGGCAACCGGCGTGTCAATGGTGATGACCAGTGTACCGAAACCTGCCTGCGCAACTCGGTCAATCAGCTTGGTGATCTCGTCAGAGTTTCCCGGCAGATAGGCCTGAAACCAGCTTTGCGGCGCAGCTTCTGCCACTTCCTCAAGTCGAATCAGGGACGAGCCACTCATAATCATGGGGATACCGGCGTCAGCAGCGGCTTTTGCCTGTACCAGGTCACCACGAAAGCCAGAGAGCGCACTCAGGCCCATGGGCGCAATGCCGACCGGCGAACTGTACTGATTTCCCATCAGGGTCAATGAGGTATCAATTGCCGAGACATTCACCAATGCGCGAGGAATGAATGCGTATTCCCGAAAGGCCCGGCGATTGTCATCAACAGAAGCGTTGGTTTCCACGCCTCCTCTGATATATTCAAAAACCGGACGTGGCAAGTGCCGGCGCGCCATTTCCTCGAAATCATCAAGGCACAACGCCCTGTCTGTTCTTGCCATTTCAGTCCCCCAGATTATTATTTGCCGCTTTCAGACCAGGGACTGGATTTCCAGAGCTCCTTGAATTCGTTTTCAGCGCTTTGCAGTTCATCATGATAAGCCTTTGTGTCCATGTATCGCAAGGGTACGAACATGGTTTTGGCTTTCTCTTTGAACTCGGGATCTTCAGAAGCTTTCTTTACTGCAACTCTCAGTTTCTCAGCAACATCCTCCGGCAGGCCTTTAGGTGCTGCAATACCTCTGAGCGAAGCCATGATGACGTCATATCCCTGTTCCTTGAACGTTGGTGTATCCGGCGCCAGTTCGCTACGCTCCTCGCTCATGGAACCAAGCAGACGAATGTCTGTGCCACCCTTTTGATACGCCAGTACTTCGCCCACATTCATGGCAGCAAGCATAATCTGTCCGCTCTGAATGGCATTGCGCACTTCGCCCGCGCCTTTGAATGGAACGTGATTCAGCGTTGTACCTGTCAGTTGTTCAAACTTCATCATCGCCAGATGATCATCAGAACCCACGCCGGTTGTTCCCACCGTCACTTTGCCAGGATTTGCTTTAGCATATTCTTCCAGATCCTTGAGCGTCTTGATCTCGCTTTTGCCGCTGACTGCAAATCCGTCCGGATCATCAATCAGATTTCCCAGGAGATCAAAATCATTCCAGTGATAATTGGCCTTGCGCTCGATAGGAATGGTCAGCAGATTTGGTGTGTTGACAAAACCGATAGTGTAGCCATCAGGTTTCGCGCGCTTGATTTCAGAGAAACCGATAGCGCCGCCCGCGCCGGGACGGTTGAGCACAACAATATTGGCACCTTCGCCGAGATACTTCTGGATGTATGGCGCAATAGCCCGTGCCACAAGGTCTGTACCGCCACCGGGTGCGTACGATACGACCATACTGATTGCGTGTTCAGGATATTGCGCGTGCGCCTGTATGGGTCCGACAGCCAGCGTCAACGCCGCCAGCATGCCTGTGATTGTCTTGTTCATCAAATGGTCTCCTGTCTAATTATGGAATGGAGTCAGGGCTTGCTGCCCTGAATGAAAGGGTCAAACAGTTTCAAGAATGGGATTACTGATTTGCTATCCACTTCATGCGTGAACATTCATGCATGAACGATATGCAACGGCGGTTTTCCCTCAGCCATCAGCAGGATCTGCTGTGCGGCCATCTTCGCCACGTTATGCCGACATTCATGCGAGACACCGGCAGTGTGAAACGTGGAAACAACGCGTGCGTGTCCGAGCAGCGGATTGGTCGCTTGCGGAGGCTCCACTTTCCATACGTCCAGTCCCGCTCCTGCAAGATGGCCGCTTTCGAGTGCTGCAAAAAGGTCATCTTCGTTATGAATGCCGCCACGTGCTGTTGAAATAAAGACAGCACCTTTTTTCATCTGTGCGAATCGGGAGGCATTGAACATATCGCGTGTTTCGTTATTCAGCGGACAATGCAACGAGACAATGTCCGATTCGGCGAGCAGCTGATCCAGCGTCCTGTTGCCGGCCTGGCGCAGCTCGACATCCTGGTCTGTCAGATACGGATCGTAGACCACGACGTTCATGCCGATCGCGTTGGCCATTTGTGCCATACGAGAACCGATGTGTCCCAGTCCTACAATCCCGAGTGTTCTGCCAAACACCTCATGCCCCATCAGCGATTCGCGGGTCTCTGCATTTTGAGCAATCAAGGTTCTGTCGGATTCGACAATACGGCGCGACACGGCCAGTATCAGTCCCAACGCCATTTCTGCAACCGAATTGGCATTACCGCCGGCCTGATTCACAACCGTAATATTCTGTTTGCTGCATGCCGCAACATCAATGGTGTCGTATCCGGCGCCCGAAGAAGACACGCCCTTCAGATTCGGACAATGCTTCAGCAGCGCCTCAGTCACAAACAGCCCCGCCGGCAGTTCGTCTTTGGCAGCGGATACGTGATAGTAGTCGGCGGTACCCAGGACTTCGTGCCATTCCTGTTCCGATGCTTTCACGTCAATAATTTTCAGATCAATATTGCCGTTTTCTTCAAGTAACTGGTCAAAGACCGGATCAATCCATAAATTGGTTCTGACCACACATATTTTTTTTGTCATGCCTGATACTCTGTTATTCGTCGTCGCCAGGCACATAGCCGAGTTTTGCCAGTTCTTTGTCTATCCAGCTCACGTCCAGTCGATCATTGTCGATATCTTTGATGATATTGACTTCGAGCTCATTCTTCTCAGTGGCCCATTTCAGAATATCGTCTGCTTCGTCGTATGGGACACAAAGCAGGCCATCTGCATCGCCGACGATCAGATCACCGGGTTCAATAACCATTCCGTCAAGGCTGATTGTCGTGTTGATTTCTCCTGGACCATTTTTGTATGGTCCCCGATGAGTGACGCCGGTTGCATACACTGGAAAATCGCCTTTGCTGATCGTATCCAGATCACGGATCGCACCATGAATGACGATGCCTGCAATCCCCTTGCGACTTGCCGTGCGAACCATCAGTTCACCAATAATCGCATTTGTGGTATCCCCGCCGGCATCCACGACAATCACGTCACCCGCTGAAGCCATATCAATGGCTTTATGGACGAACAGATTGTCCCCCGGCCGGGATTTGACCGTGAACGCGGGGCCTGCAAGTACAGCGCCGGCATGCATGGGGCGCAATTTGGGTCCGCCCGCCGATATTCTGTGCATGACGTCACTGATATTGGCCACCGGAATTTTAGAAAAGGATTTGACCAGTTCGGCATTGACCGCACGAGCCCGCTTGCGTATTTTGATTTTGACCACTTAAGTCTCCTTGTGAGTTCGAAAGATTTTATGGCGTAGAATCTTCCTTGATGACAAATATAATTACTTTAGAAAAGCAAAATTATTGCGAATTTGGTTTGACTGCACGTTCCTTTTTCGTAAATCAAGCGAGCATCATGGATACCAACTATCTGGAAACGTTTATCAAAACCCTTGACTGCGAGTCTATCTCAGATGCTGCTCGCTATATGGGCATTACGCCAGGCGCCGTTTCCGCGCGCATCCGTGCGCTGGAAGAAGAGCTCGGTCAGCCCCTGATCCGTCGTTCCGGCCATACGGTCAGGCCCACCGAACATGGCTTGCTGATCTGCGAGAAAGCGCGCCAGATGATTCAGGACTCCCGTGATATGACGGCCATGATCAAGAGCGGCAGCGTTCTGGGAGAACTGCGACTTGGTTCGTTCTTCTCTGGATTATCCACGCATTTACCGCGGTTGCTGGAAAAAGTTTACGAACACCATCCGGATCTGAGCATTTTTGTATCTTACGCTCCGTCTGTTGAACTTTGCCAGCAGGTGCATACCGGCACCATTGATATTGCACTTGCCATCGAACCGCAATTTGCGATCTATAAGAACTGTTCGTGGCTGAAAATTCAGGATGAACCACTGATCCTGATCGTTCCCCCCACGTGTCGCGACGACAATGCTCATGAACTGCTACGTACCCAGCCTTTTATCCGTTACGCGCGCAGTTCCTACAGCGGCCAGCTCGTGGATCGTTATCTGAAAGACAACCGGATTGTGCCGAATCAGCGACTGGAAATAGACAGTCTTCTTACCATCGCTGCGCTGGTTGCGCGCGGAGTCGGTATCGCCGTTGTCCCTGACTCGTTTTCTCTGGAAAGTCTGGGACATGGCATCGTCAAGATTCCGCTGCCGGGTCGCACCCAGATCAGAAAAATCGGAATGATATGGTCAAATCAGAGCCCGCGCGTTACTATCAGCAAATCCATTGCCCTGTACGCGCGATCCCTTTTTGATTGATATGACACTTGTGAAGCCTGCTGCACCCGGTCTCTGGTGGGCCTGGGGCGCGCCTATTGTCTTTATTCTGCTCTGGTCCTCGGGCTTCAGTTTCGGGAAGATCGGTCTGCAGTATGCGCAGCCGTTAACCCTGCTATCGTTGCGCTATGCCTGTGTCGTACTCTTCCTGTTGCCTGTGAAAGCCGCTATGCACCTGCCGTGGCCGGCAAGTCGCAGGGAATGGATCAATATTTCTGTTGTTGGGCTGCTGATTCAATTCATCTATTTCAGTTTCAGCTACGTCGGCATGAAACAAGGCGTCAGTGCAGGCACCGTTGCGCTGATCGTTTCCCTGCAACCCATCCTGGTTGGTATTTTCGGACCCTGGCTGACCGGAGAGCGTCAGAACTATATCCAGTGGGCCGGGCTTGTGCTGGGTCTGGCTGGTGCCGTGGTCGTGATTACTTCCGGTGGTTCGCTACAGATGGGTAGCGGATTTGGATTGCTCCTGGTTTTCATTTCCCTGTTTGCGCTTACGGCGGGCGTGCTTTATGAGCGCGCCCACAGCACCGGCGCAGCCAGTACCCATCCTGTCACTGCCAATATCATCCAATGCGCTATCGGATTTATTTTCTGCCTCCCCGTTGCGCTGATGATGGAAGACAATCATATTCATGTGACCTGGCGTTTCACGGGTGCCCTGGCCTATCTTGTACTGTGCAATTCCATTATTACCATCTCCCTCTTGCTGGCCATGGTACGCAGACAGCAGGCGGCTAAAGTGTCTGCCCTGTTCTTTCTGGTACCCGCCTGTGCGGCCATAGTGGCCATGTTCATGCTTGGCGAAACCATGCCCGCGGCCGGCTGGCTGGGAATGGCGCTGGCGGTTGCCGGCGTATTGCTGGCAGGCTCTGCCACAGGCCGATCAGAACCGGTACCATCACGTCAGCGTCCCTGACTTCTTATGAGTGTTTCGCCTGACGGTATTCCGCGCATTCAGGCTAATGGTATTTACTCATATATTTCAGGTGCAATTTCAAATATTCTGCTGCTCTGTCCCTTTATATTAAGCTCAGGAGTGAGTATGCAACGCTGGTCCCGCATCGCCTTAACGTCCCTTATTGCCGGCTTCGCCATGTCCGGCGCACACGCCGCCACCGACTACCCTACACAGCCGATCCGGGTCATTGTTCCGTTTGCTCCCGGTGGTTCCACGGACATTGTAGCGCGTATTGTGGTGCAGGAAATGTCGAAAATCATCGGCAAGTCTATGGTTATTGAGAACAAGGCCGGTGCCGGCGGCGCCATTGGTGCGACCGAAGCTGCACGAGCCAAACCCGACGGCTATACCCTGAGCATTGCAACGGTTTCAACCATGGCGGTCAATCCCGCCTGTCGACCCGATGATCTCACCTACGATCCACTCAAGGATTTCGCGCCTGTTTCCAACTTCGTCAATACGCCAAATGTGGTTGAAGTGCATCCTTCATTTCCAGCCAGCAATTTCAAGGAATTTGTTGAGGAACTCAAGAAAAATCCAAATGAATATTCCTACGCCACACCGGGCGTATGCAGCATTGCTCATTTGATGGGCGAGGCTTTCAAACAGCAGTTGGGCGTGGAAATCAGCCATGTTCCCTATAAAGGCGCCGGCCCGGCACTCACGGATGTGATTGGTGGACAGGTCAAAGTCATGTTCGACAATCTGCCCTCTTCCATGCCGAATATTCAAAA
Source organism: Pseudomonadota bacterium (assembly GCA_023387815.1). Taxonomy (GTDB): domain Bacteria; phylum Pseudomonadota; class Gammaproteobacteria; order Burkholderiales; family Burkholderiaceae_B; genus Advenella. The sequence goes on along the minus strand of JAEWHK010000039.1, from coordinate 2,284 downwards.
CGGCAAACTCAAACCTATCGTGCTGGCCTGGCCGGAGCGCGTCAAGGAACTGCCCGACCTGCCAACCTATGCAGAAGTGGGTCATCCTGACCTGAATAACGGTGTGTTCTACGGGCTGCTTGCACCCGCCGGTACACCGAAGGACATCATTGAAAAGCTGAACTCGGTTGCCACCGAAGCGCTCAAAGCACCTAATGTTGTTGCGGCACTGGAAAAACAAGGAGCAATCCCTGATCCCGGTTCGCCAGAGCACTTTGCCAAGGAAATCAAGTCACAACTGGATATTGCGCGTGATATCGTGAAGAAAGGCAATCTTCAGATGAAACGCAATTAATTTGTCGATCAGGGTTTGCCAGGCTGATCTGGCGAGCCCTGTACACTTATTGATCGAAAATATATTGTTCAAGTAAATATCGATACATCGAAGATCGATACATTAAAGCCAGCGTTTTCTTCGATCTCCTTTCTCTCCTTTCTCTCTGTTCCCTCATTTCTCCTGCCTTCAATCTTCGTTCCGTTGAATCGCCTTTTTTCAGCGCTGACGACCGTCAAACGCTGCTTTCAAGCGAACCGCGTGTACGCAGAATATCGCTGACAGACTCCCGCTGATCCCGACACGCGCTTGCCTTTAAAGTTCATCGATTTCGGCTAAAATACCGTAAAAGGCAGAGGGAAATGGCGGCGGGCAATTCATTACGGACGTATTCGCAAACTTTGGGCATCATTGCACTGATCGGGTCCATGGCTTCGCTGTGTATTGGCACGTCGTTTGCAAAATCGCTTTTCGAAGCCGTTGGCGCACAAGGCACCACCACCTACAGACTTGGCTTTTCCGCACTTATCCTATGGTGCATCTGGCGTCCCTGGCGTTTTCCACTGTCACGGAAGAATGCCCTCGCCGTCGCCAGTTATGGGTTGTGCCTTGGTCTTGTCAATTTTCTTTTCTATATGGCCATCCGCACGGTCCCACTCGGACTGGCTATTGCAGTTGAATTTCTAGGACCGCTGTCACTAGCGATCTTCTCTTCGCGACGTAGAATTGATTTTCTCTGGATCGGTTTTGTCGCGCTGGGTCTGTATTTGCTGATACCAAAAGCTCAACAGGACATGTCGGCGATCGACCCCGTCGGCCTGATGTTCGCGATAAGTGCAGGCGTTTTCTGGGCACTCTATATCATCTTCGGTCAGCGCACGCGCAATATTCACCCGGGGCAGGCAACGTCGCTGGGCATTACCGTCGCTGCCCTGTTTGTTCTGCCTTTTGGGGTGAGCCACAGTGGCGCCACACTGCTCAGCCCTACCCTGATTGTTTCCGGGTTACTTGTCGCCGTGCTATCCAGTGCGGTACCCTATTCACTTGAAATGATTTCGCTGCGCTCACTCCCCCGCAAAACCATGAGCATTCTGCTTAGTCTGGAACCGGCAATGGGCGCGCTGGCTGGTCTGGTGATACTGCATGAACAGCTCACGATTGAACAGTGGCTTGCCATCGGCTTTATTGTTGCTGCTTCTGTCGGCTGCGCCACCACATCGCCTGCACCACCTGTCACAGATACTGAGAGGGATTCGTCATGACTGACTTTTACACACATTCGGCTACGCTGCAGGACGGCTCTGAATTATCCCTAGCAGCGTTGAAGGGATCCGTTGTTCTGGTTGTGAATATCGCGTCTCGCTGTGGTTTCACGCCTCAATACACGGGTTTGCAGAAGCTCTACGAAAAATATCATGGTCAGGGCTTTGAGATCCTGGGCTTCCCCTGCAATCAGTTTGGCGGGCAGGAACCGGGAACAGATGAGCAGATTCGCCAGTTCTGTACGCTGGATTTTGGTGTCACGTTTCCGCTGGCACGCAAAACCGATGTGAATGGCGACAATGCGCATCCGCTATTTGCATGGCTCAAAAAAGAAAAACCTGGTTTGCTGGGTATACAATCGATCAAGTGGAACTTCACCAAATTTCTGGTCAGCCGTGATGGCAAGGTGTTGAAGCGTTACGCGCCAACGGTCAAACCGCAGGACATTGAACAGGACATCAAGGAAGCTATCAAATGATCGATTTATATTACTGGACCACTCCCAACGGCCACAAGATCACGCTCTTTCTCGAAGAAGCCGGCCTGGAATATAACATTCATCCCATCAACATCGGCAAGGGTGACCAGTTCGAACCGGAATTCCTTAAAATCGCGCCTAACAACCGTATTCCGGCCATTGTGGATCAGAACCCCAACGATCATGGTGAACCGATTTCGGTTTTTGAGTCAGGTGCCATCCTGCAGTAT
>JAEWHK010000011.1 GCA_023387815.1 Pseudomonadota bacterium | reverse complement strand
GGCATAGCCTGGGCGAGTACTCTGCGCTGACGGCCGCTGGAACCTTCACACTGGAAGATGCTGTACGCCTGGTGCGCATTCGCGCCAGCGCCATGCAGGACGCCGTTCCTGTAGGAACAGGCGGCATGGCTGCCATTCTGGGTCTGGATGACGATACCGTTCTGGCCGTGTGCCAGGAAGCCAGCACCGATACCATTGTCGAAGCAGTCAACTTCAATGCCCCTGCTCAGGTGGTAATTGCCGGGCACAAGGTTGCCGTTGAACGCGCCTGCGAACTGGCCAAGGCAAAAGGGGCAAAACGTGCGCTGCCGTTGCCGGTTTCCGCGCCGTTTCATTCCCGTCTTCTTGAGCCGGCCGCCGCCGTTCTGGAAAAGGCGCTGGCAGAACTCACGCTGAAGATGCCGGACACCGATGTCATCAATAACGTAGATGTGAAAATTGCCGACAGTACCGCAGACATTGCTGATGCGCTGGTACGTCAGGCCTGGCATCCCGTGCGCTGGGTGGAAACCATTCGCGCCATGAAAGCTCAGGGCGTGACCCATGTGGTCGAATGTGGTCCGGGCAAGGTGCTGGCAGGACTCATCAAGCGCATTGAGCCGGAACTGATCACGCTTTCCGTCAACGATCAGGCATCACTTGATGCCGCCCTCAGTCAAATCAACGCATAAGGAACTTTCGATGTCAGAACAGCAAGAACTCGCCGGTCAGATTGCGCTGGTCACAGGTGCCAGTCGTGGTCTGGGTAAAGCCATTGCCCTTGAACTGGCCAAACGCGGTGCGACTGTTGTTGGAACTGCAACGTCCGAATCCGGTGCACAGAGCATTACAGAGATGCTGTCAGGCCGCCAGGGTCGCGGTGTCGTGCTGAATGTGACCGATGCCGACGCCTGCGATGCGCTCCTTGCCGAACTCGGGAAAGAGGGCGGACCGCATATTCTGGTGAATAATGCCGGCATTACCCGCGACGGGCTGGCCATGCGCATGAAAAATGAAGACTGGTCCGACGTCATCGGCACCAATCTGGATGCTGTCTTCCGCCTGTCCCGCGGGGTTCTGCGCGTCATGATGAAGGCACGCGCCGGTCGTATTATTAATGTCACCTCTGTGGTGGGATCCGCCGGTAATCCGGGTCAGGCCAATTACGCTGCCGCCAAGGCGGGCGTTGCAGGCATGACGCGCGCATTGGCCCGCGAACTGGGCAGCCGCAATATTACTGTCAACTGCGTGGCGCCGGGATTCATTGACACGGATATGACACGCGCCCTTGGCGATGACCAGACGGCTGCACTACTGGGACAGATTCCGCTGGGTCGCCTGGGGCAGCCTGCCGATGTGGCCAACGCCGTGGCCTTCCTGGCAGGCCCTCAGTCAGGGTATATTACCGGTACCACTCTGCACGTGAATGGTGGTATGTTCATGCAGTAAATCCGGCAGGTCCTGAACCTGGGCAACCGGGCTCAGGCCACGGATTGTCTGCACCTAAGCCTTTATTGCGGCACTTACCAGCAGGCATATACACAACAGGCCGGGGCTGCGGGCAGGGTAATTTGGCATACTGGGCTTTTTTTTCTTATACGCACCTGAAATTTTACTAAAATGCAGGATACGTAAAAGAGCAGTGGTTATTTTTAAACTGTGTTTTAGTTTTACGGTTTTCGCAAACCGGTTTCGCTAAAATATTTTTTTCACATAAAGCCTTTTGCAATTGGTTTGTAGTTGGCTAAAATTGCGGGATTTTCCCCCTTTGGAGATTTACATGGATAGCATCGAACAACGCGTCAAGAAGATCGTCGCAGAACAACTTGGTGTAAATGAAGCAGAAATCAAAAACGAGTCTTCATTTCTGGACGACCTGGGTGCAGATTCGCTGGACATGGTTGAATTGGTCATGGCACTCGAAGACGAGTTCGAAACAGAAATTCCTGACGAAGAAGCTGAAAAAATCACAACTGTTCAGCAAGCTGTCGACTACATCAATTCACACAAAGCCTGATTTGTGTGAGTCAGCCGGTATGCTCGCGCGCACCGGTTGCAATAAAAAGAGTGGTTTTGGAAAGTGGCTCACGCCTGTGTCCTTGCGGATCCGGGCGGAATAAACCGTTTCCAGACCCTTTTTTTATTTGTGGGTTTTGATTCATATTTACTTCAGTAAAGGGTAGGGAGCCAACCGTGAAAAGACGCGTTGTCATTACCGGACTGGGAATCGTATCCCCGGTCGGAAACACAGTACCGCAGGCCTGGGATAATATTGTTAATGGCCGTTCCGGCATCGACCGCATTACCCGCTTTGATGCTTCCAGTTTCAATGCGCAAATTGCCGGAGAGGTCAAAGACTTTGACGTGACCCAGTATCTGTCGGCCAAGGATGCCAAGCAGATGGACACCTTCATCCATTACGGCATTGCGGCCAGCGTGGATGCCTGGAAAGACGCAGGGCTCACCGTTACCGAAGAGAACGCAGACCGTATCGGTGCCATTGTGAGTTCGGGCATTGGCGGTTTGCAAAGAATTGAGGAAACCCAGACAGAGTATCTGGCCAAGGGGCCACGCCGTATTTCTCCGTTCTTCGTACCGGCCTCGCTGATTAACCTGATCTCTGGTCAGGTCTCCATCATGCTGGGTCTCAAGGGGCCCACCTACGCCGTGGTTTCTGCCTGCACAACGGGTCTGCACTCCATTGGTGATGCCGCCCGGCTGATTGAATATGGCGATGCCGACGTCATGCTGGCCGGCGGTGCGGAATCCACTGTGTCTCCGCTGGGTATTGGCGGTTTTGCCGCCATGCGCGCCCTGTCAACCCGCAATGATGATCCGCAGGCGGCCTCCCGTCCCTGGGATGTTGACCGCGACGGTTTCGTTCTTGGTGAAGGCGCAGGTGTGCTCGTGCTGGAAGAGTATGAACACGCCAAAGCGCGCGGCGCACGCATTTACGGCGAATTCGCCGGTTACGGCATGAGTTCCGATGCGCACCACATTACGGCGCCGGATCGTGACGGTCCGCGTCGTGGCATTCAGAACGCCCTCAGAAACGGTCAGATCAATGCCGACCAGATTGATTACGTCAATGCACACGGCACCTCAACACCGCTGGGCGACAAGAATGAAACCGAGGCGCTCAAACTTGCCCTTGGCGATCACGCCTACAAAACCGTCGTCAACTCCACCAAATCCATGACGGGTCATTTGCTGGGTGCTGCTGGCGGTATTGAAGCCGTATTCACCACGCTTGCCGTTCATCATCAGATCTCACCACCCACCATCAATCTGACCAATCAGGACCCTGAGTGTGATCTGGACTATTGCGCCAACACCGCAAGGGAAATGAAAATCGACCTGGCGCTGTCCAACTCCTTTGGATTTGGCGGTACCAATGGCTCGATGGTTGTTAAACGGATCTGATTTGGGATACGAGCTTAACCGGCACTGGCAGGTCCGGCTTCAAGTCGGCCAGCCCGGTTATCTGGCATACTTCCGCGTATTCCTGGTGGTTCTGGCCATGCTCTGCGTTGCAGGCTTCCAGGCAGCGGCGGTTCTTGGCCTGCTGTTCATGGCAGCACGCCAAGGGCGTGGGCAGCATCACGGTGCACGCGTCAGGCGCCTGCGAAATCCCAAAGCATTCGATGTTCTTGAGGCTGCTCCTGACGGTCAGTTCATATTGGGTTTTGATCACGCTTCAGACCAAGCTTTGTCGGACCGCAGCCAACCCGCAGCCGTCCGTCAGCTCCACGCCTGGTGGCAGGGGCCATTCTGGCTTACCTTGTCTTTGCGCGATCCTTATTATCCTCACTCCCCCGCGGACATCGTCACCATCTGGTCATTCAGGCAGGCGCCTGAAGCCTGGCGGCGATTTCGCGTACTGGTTCAGTCCGTGCAATGGGCCGATCCGGAGACGGCTCATGACGGGGTGGCAGCATGAGTGAGCGTGACGTCGACTGGGAGCTGGTGCAGCGGGTTCAGAAGGGCGACAAAAAAGCCTTCGATCTGCTTGTCCTTAAGTACCAGCGCAAAGTCATGGGTCTGCTGGCCCGAATCATCGGCAGCCAGAGCGAAGTCGAGGATATTGCCCAGGAAACCTTCATCAAGGCCTATCGTGCGCTTCCTCAATTCCGGGGAGAGAGCGCCTTTTACACCTGGTTATATCGCATCGCCATCAATACGGCCCGAAACTGGCTTTCGTCTTCGGATCGCAAGCTCAGTTACCCGGACACGCTTGAAAACAAAGACGGTGAAACTTTTTCCCATTCTGACAATCTTATAGATATCGCCACGCCGGAATCGAGCATGGTCACGCAGGAAATCGTCCGTACCGTCAATGAGGCGATTGAAACCCTGCCTGAAGACCTGCGAATGGCCATTGTGCTCAGGGAAATGGAAGGGTTGAGTTACGAAGAAATTGCCCAGGCCATGGGTTGTCCTGTTGGCACAGTACGCTCCCGTATTTTCCGTGCGCGGGAAGCCATTGCGGCGAAACTGAAGCCTGTCCTTGGTCAGGCTACTGATCGTCGCTGGTAAGGAATATTAATGGAAAATAAACTGACTCCTGCTGCTATTGACTGGAATGAAACCATCTCTGAAATGGTGGATGGCGAATGCGACAGCTTCGACGCCTCGCGGGTGGATACACCCTATGGGCGGCAAACCTGGGACACCTACCACCTTATTGGTGATGTGATGCGCAGTGAACATCTGGCCATCAAGCCTTCAGATCTGTTCAATGCCCGTATCAGCAAGCTGATTGCCGAAGAACCGGCTTACCACGCCGGGCCGGCGCGCGGTTACCTGCGCTGGGGAGCCTCCGGCGTTGCCGCCGCCGCCGCAGTCGCAGCCGTCATGTGGTTCACCGATCCGTTTCAGCAATCGCAGCCACCTGTGCAGCAGGATTCCCCTACCGTGGCATCGGCCACGTCTGCGGCCACTTCTGATATTGCCCCAGGCGATTTTCAGGATTATGTGGCAGCTCACAGCCAGATGGTGGGTGCTTATCCGGTTCGTCAGGTTTCCTATGAAATCGGGGATGCGCAGTGATCAGACAGGATTTGCTGCCGCTGTTTTCTGAACGCTACCGGCACGTTATGCTGGCCTTTTGCGGGGCAATGGCACCCTGTGTCGCGGCCCTGGCTGCCAGCCCGGTGCAACTGCTGATGCAGATTCAAAATGCGGCAGAAACGACCGATTACAGCGGTACCTTCCTGTACCAGCAGGGTAATGTCATGATCTCGTCGCGTGTCACGCATGTGGTCGACGGCGAGGGCGTCAAGGAACGACTTGAGGTGCTTGATGGGGACGCACAGGAATACCTGCGCAACAATAATATGGTGGAAAGTCTTATTCCGGCCAGAAAAATGGTTGTCATTGACAAGGCCCGCAAGGACCGCTTTCCAGCTCTGTTGCTTGGGCCCGTAGACAATCTGGAACAGTACTACGATATTCAGACTCACGACGGTCATAACCGTGTCGCGGGACGCCCTTGCGACATGATCGAAGTTCGACCACGCGCCGAAGATCGTTACGGCTATCGTTTGTGCGCCGATGAAAAATCACGCCTGCTGCTCAAATCGCAGACCGTGAATGCACAGGGCATCGTCATCGAACAGGTGACGTTCACCGGCCTGGCACTGGGCAGCGATGTGGATACGGCAGGGCTGAAATCCTCCTTGTCTTATGCAGACTGGAAACGTATTGAGTTGCATCCCGCAGCCGTGGACCTGCCGCAAGAGGGCTGGCGCATCCACTATCCGACGGGCTTTGCGCCGATCATGAGCATCATGCGGCCCAAAGGAACTAAAGACAACGTAAAGCAACTAATACTTACAGACGGTCTTTCTTCCATTTCGGTGTTTATCCAGAAAGTTAAGGATTCAGAAAAAACCTTTAATAATCAGGGTGATGCCAGAGTTGGATCCATGAATGTCTTTCGTCAGCGTATTGATGATTACTGGCTGACAGCCATCGGAGCCGTTCCCTTGGCGACCCTGAAAGACCTGGCCGTTTCAACAAAATTCATTCAACCTGTTTCAAAACAGTAAACTCTGAAAAGGTATCTTTATGAATAAAAAGGTCAAAAAACCGCTACAGACTGCGATCGCTTCCGCCCTGATTGGCATGGGAAGTCTCTCTATGCTGTTGCCCTCTGGCGGTTACGCGCAGAACGCGCCTGCCGCAGCGGTCCCGACCTCACCTGCTACGGCGGCGCTGCCGGATTTCACGTCGATTGTGGCGGATACGGAAAATGCCGTGGTGAATATTCGCACCATGGAAAAAGTGTCGGCACGCGATAGCCAGCCCTTCGGCTTTGGACCAGGCGGCGACAGTCCGGATGATCTGTTCCGCTTTTTCTTTGGTCCCGATTTCACACCACCTTCCCGCGGTCGTGATCCGCGTGGTGACCGGTCTCCTAAAGGCGAAGAGCGCAGTGTCCCGCGTGGCGTCGGCTCCGGCTTCATCATCTCCAAAGATGGTTACATCATGACCAATAACCATGTGGTCGATGGCGCCTCCAAAATCACGGTGACGATGAATGATGGACGTGAGTTCCCGGCCAAGGTGATCGGCACCGACAAACGCACCGATATCGCCCTGATCAAAATCCAGGGAGAAAACCTGCCAACACTGAAAATCGGTGATTCCGATAACCTGAAGAAAGGTCAGTGGGTGCTTGCAATTGGCTCACCTTTCGGACTCGATTCTACAGTGACATCGGGTATCGTAAGTGCCATCAATCGTGATACAGGTGAGTATCTGCCATTCATCCAGACCGATGTTGCGGTTAACCCCGGCAATTCCGGCGGACCGCTGATCAATCTGAATGGTGAAGTGGTGGGTATCAACTCCCAGATCATTTCCCAGAGCGGTGGCTTCATGGGTATTTCCCTGTCCATCCCGATTGACGAAGCCATGCGCGTTGTCGATCAGCTCAAAGCCACGGGTAAAGTGACTCGCGGTCGCATCGGTGTACAGATTGGCGAAGTGAGCGAAGAAGTGGCCAAGGCCATTGGTCTGCCCAAAGCCGCTGGCGCCCTGGTCAGCAACGTAGAGCAGGGTGGTCCTGCAGACAAGGCCGGTGTTCAGGCTGGTGACGTCATTACCAAGTTCAATGGCAGTGAAGTCAAAAAATGGTCAGATCTGCCACGCCTGGTGGGCCAGACCAAACCTGAGACCGATTCAACGCTGGAAGTCTGGCGTCGTGGCAAATACGAGACGCTGAACGTCAAGATCGCCGAGATCCCCAGTGCGCCTTCAGATACGGCCAACAGCGATGAACCGACTGAGCAGGCAACCCGCGCTGACCGCCTGGGCCTGACGGTAGAGTCTGTTCCATCTTCATTGCAAAGCAAAATGCGTATCAAGGGTGGCGTTCTGGTCAAGGATGTCAGTGGTGCAGCCCTGGAAGCCAGCATTCAGCCTGGAGACGTTGTTCTTGCCCTGAACAATCAGGACGTGAAGGACGTGAAGCAGTTCCGCGAAATTGTGGACAAGCTGGAAAAAGGCAAAGCCGCAGCGCTGCTGATTCGGCGTGATAATTTAACCCAATGGGTTCCTGTAACACCTGCAAAATAAGGCTACAATACGCCATGCAGGCCAAAAGGGGCGCTTGATGCGCCCCTTTTTTTGAGTCTGTACCTCGGCCCGCAATATCTCTTCGTATTCGGGCGGTTTTTCGGTACAGACACGGGTCGGCGATCCATTCATTCCGGTGCCGCAGGCATCCTTTCCGTGGTGAACAGGCGTACGTGCCTATTTGGCAACTGTCTTCACTGCATTTTTGCAAGTTTTATGCAACATATACGTAATTTCTCGATTATTGCCCATATTGACCACGGCAAATCTACACTGGCGGACCGCCTGATCCACCGCTGTGGCGGACTGGCTGACCGGGAGATGTCCAAACAGGTGCTCGATTCCATGGATATCGAGCGTGAGCGCGGTATCACCATCAAGGCACAGACGGCTGCGCTTCATTACAAGGCACGCGATGGCAAAGTCTACAACCTGAACCTGATCGACACACCAGGACACGTTGACTTCTCCTATGAAGTCAGCCGATCCCTGTCTGCCTGTGAAGGCGCACTGCTGGTGGTGGATGCCACCCAGGGTGTGGAAGCGCAGACCGTTGCAAACTGCTACACCGCCATTGAGCTCGGTGTGGAAGTCATGCCTGTGCTGAACAAAATGGATCTGCCGTCTGCAGAACCGGAAGAAGCCCGCAAGGAAATCGAGGATGTTATTGGCATTGACGCCAGCGAAGCCATCAAGGCCAGTGCCAAGACAGGCGAGGGTATCGACGAGATCCTCGAAATGATTGTCGCCAAGGTGCCGCCGCCGGCAGGCAGTCCCGATGAGCCTTTGCAGGCACTGATCATCGATTCCTGGTTTGACAATTATGTCGGTGTCGTCATGCTCGTGCGCATCAAGAATGGTGTGCTCAGACCCAAGGACAAGCTGCTTTTTATGGCAACGGGTGCGACCCACTTGTGTGAGCAGCTGGGTGTTTTTTCACCGAAATCCGAGGCACGTGACATGCTGTCCGCCGGTGAAGTGGGATTTGTGATTGCCGGCATCAAAGAGCTGGCCAGCGCCAAGGTCGGCGATACCATCACCCTGGCGGGCAAGTCGGCTGCGAAGCCATTGCCGGGTTTCAAGGAAGTGAAACCCCAGGTCTTTGCTGGCCTGTATCCCGTGGAGTCCAGTGAGTATGATCAGCTGCGTGATTCACTGGAGAAATTGCGCCTTAACGATGCTGCCCTGATGTTCGAACCCGAGGTGTCGCAGGCGCTGGGATTTGGCTTCCGTTGCGGATTCCTCGGTCTGCTGCACATGGAAATCGTGCAGGAACGCCTTGAACGCGAATTCGACATGGACATTATCACCACGGCTCCCTCGGTGGTTTACGAGGTTGAGAATGTATCCGGTGAAGTCCTGACGATTGAGAGTCCGTCACGCATGCCCGAAGTGGGTCAGATTCGTGATATTCGCGAACCCATCGTGACCGTTACGCTGTTCATGCCCCAGGAATATGTGGGGTCGGTGATTACGCTCTGTATTTCCAAACGGGGCAATCAGATCAATATGAGTTATCACGGACGTCAGGTCCATCTGGTTTACGAGATCCCGCTGGCAGAAATTGTGCTGGATTTCTTTGATCGGCTCAAGTCCGTGTCTCGCGGTTATGCATCCATGGACTACGAATTCCTGGAGTATCGGTCTGCGGATGTTGTCAGGGTTGATCTGCTCATTAATAATGAGAAGGTGGACGCACTATCCATGATCGTTCACCGCTCCAACGCGCGCTATCGGGGCCGGGAAGTGGTCTCGAAAATGCGTGGCCTGATTCCCCGGCAAATGTTCGATGTCGCCATTCAGGCGGCCATCGGCGCGGAAATCATTGCTCGTGAAAACGTCAAGGCATTGCGCAAGAACGTGCTTGCCAAATGCTACGGCGGCGATATCACGCGCAAGAAAAAGCTGCTGGAGAAACAGAAGGCAGGCAAGAAGCGGATGAAACAGGTGGGCAGTGTGGAAATTCCGCAAGAAGCGTTCCTGGCCATTCTCCAGGTTGAAGATAAATAAGGAAGTTGAAGATGAATTTTGCGTTAATCCTGTTCGTATTGCTTGTAGTTACAGGTGTGATCAAGCTGCTCGATGCCCTGGTCTTTCGCAAGCGCCGCGTTGCGCGCTACGGAGACGAGGAGCAGACTCACCGTCCCTGGTGGATTGAGTATTCGCTCAGCTTTTTCCCCGTCATACTATTCGTCTTTGTCCTGCGCTCGTTTCTGTTCGAGCCATTCCGCATTCCCTCAGGTTCCATGCTGCCCACGCTGCAGAATGGCGACATGATTCTGGTGAACAAATTTACTTACGGCATTCGCCTGCCCATCGTTGACCAGAAAATCATTCCAGTGAATGATCCGCAACGTGGCGACGTTATGGTCTTCCGCTATCCTGTGAATCCCGATATGGATTTCATCAAGCGGGTCGTGGGCGTGCCAGGGGACGAGGTCGTCTACCAGAACAAGCGGCTCACCATCAATGGCCAGGCCGTGCCTGTCAGCGATGTGGGTCCTTATGTCAATCCGTCACAACAAAGCGGCTCGCCTGAACAGCTGACCGAAGCGCTGGGTGAGCACGAGCATGCCATTCTGAATATGCCGGGCGCGGGTGCTTATCTTGGCATGACCAACTTTCCAGGCAAAGAGAACTGCCAGTACGAGGGCACCAATTTCCGTTGCAAGGTTCCGGAGGGTCAGTACTTTGTCATGGGCGATAATCGAGACAATAGCGAAGACAGCCGCTATTGGGGATTTGTCCCTGATCGTAATATCGTAGGCAAGGCTTTCTTTATCTGGATGAACTTTGGCGATCTGGGTCGCATAGGCTCCTTCAAGTGATGAATCTTTCAAGACTGGAACGTTTGCTGGGTTATGAATTCAAGGATCAGCGTCTGCTGCTGCAGGCGCTGACGCATCGCAGTCATAGTACAGCGCATAACGAACGTTTCGAATTTCTGGGCGATTCCATCCTCAATTTCACGGTGGCAGCCATTCTGTTTCACCGTCTTGAGCGCGAAGACGAGGGCGACCTTTCGCGTATTCGCGCCAGCCTGGTCAAACAGGCTACGTTGGCCGACATTGCGCATCGTCTTGAGCTTCCTCAGTTCCTGCGGCTCGGAGAGGGCGAACTCAAAAGCGGCGGTTTCCGCCGCCCGTCCATTCTGGCCGATGCGCTCGAGGCCATTTTCGCGGCAATCTATCTTGACAGTGATGTGCCAACCGTTCAGCGCGTCATTGGGCAGCTATACGCACCGCTGCTCGATTCCGTCGATTTCAACACCTTGGGCAAGGATGCCAAAACCCTGCTCCAGGAAGTCCTGCAGGCACGCAAATTTGCACTGCCGGTTTATAACGTGACGGCAACCACAGGTGCGGCGCATGATCAGCAGTTCGAGATCGAATGCTATATCGCCGAACTGGATTTGCGCAGCCAGGCCAGCGGCAGCAGCCGACGGGCTGGTGAACAGGCCGCAGCGCGCAAGATGCTGGATACACTGGAAACGGCATTACCTAAAAACGGTGCCAAAAAGCGCGTACGTAAAGTCGCGCAACTGACCTTGCCGGTAGCTGTCGAGCAGGAGAAAAAATGAGTCAGGATTCCAAATCTACATCGCAGGACGATATCGCGCAAAAAACCGGTTTCATAGCGGTCGTAGGGCGGCCAAATGTGGGCAAGTCCACGCTTACCAATGCGCTTATTGGCAGCAAAATTTCCATCGTCTCACGCAAGGCCCAGACCACGCGACATCGCATTCATGGTGTCCTCACCAGGGACAATACCCAGTTCGTATTTGTCGATACGCCGGGCTTTCAGACACGCCATGGCGGTACGATGAACCGCATGATGAACCGGGTGGTGACCCAGGCGCTGGCCGATGTGGATGTGATCGTTCATGTAGTCGAGGCCGGCAAATGGTCTGCCGGTGATGAGCAGATTGTTCCCTTGCTGCCTGCCTCCAAAAAATGCATTCTTGCCATCAGCAAAATAGATACGCTCAAGAACAAGAACGATCTGTTTGATTTCGTCGCACGCATCATGAGCAAGTTTGCCTACGATGCCGTTGTGCCCGTCAGCTCCGTCAAAGGCGTGCAGCTGGATACACTGCTGTCCGAAATCGAACAGCGCCTGCCCGAAGGCGAATTCATGTTCGAGGAAGATGCTCTTACCGACAGGCCTATACGCTTTATCGCCGCAGAGCTGATTCGGGAAAAAATCTTCCGTCTGGTCGGAGACGAACTACCCTACGCTACAACCGTGGTGATTGAACAGTGGGAAGAAGACGATAAAGCTGCCCGTATCGCCGCCTGCGTGGTGGTCGAACGCGATAGCCACAAGCCGATTCTGCTGGGTGCAAAAGGCACACACATGAAACGCATCGCCACCGAAGCCCGCCAGGACATTTCAGAACTGCTGGATAAGCCTGTGTTCCTTGAAATTTATATCAAGGTGCGCAAGGGCTGGTCAGACAAGGAAAGTGCCTTGCGCGACCTGGGTTATGAGTAAGCGCAGCAGCCGGGTACAGGACGTCAGCGCCTATCTGCTGCAGGCGACTGCCTGGAGTGAGTCGTCTCTGATTGCACGACTGTTCTCCCGCGAGCACGGCATTGTGACTGTCGTTGCCAAGGGCGCCAAGCGTCCATATTCAGTCCTGCGACCCGTGCTCTCGGCGTTTGAGCCACTGATGGTTTCCTGGTCAGGTACCGGCGAAGTCAAAACGTTGACGCGAGCCGAACTGGCTGGCCTGCATGGCCTGACCGGCAAATCTTTGATGTCCGCCTGGTATATGAATGAGTTGCTGATTCGCATGCTGCCCGGCGAAGATGCCCATCCCCAGTTATATGATGCCTACAGGCAGGCGCTGCAGCAACTGGCCAGTGGTGAACGCGCGTCCGGGTCCTTGCGGCGGTTCGAATGGACCCTGCTGCAGGAAACAGGCTACGGTGTACCAGGAACAAGGCCCGACTTCGATCAGCCTGCAGCCGAGCCGGAGCTACGACGTATGCTGCGTGAGCGCATAGACGAGCATCTGGAAAAACGCCCCCTCATGACGCGAAACGTTCTGCTTTCGCTCAAGCAATATTCATAAAAAAGATAGACGAAAAAAAACCGGAGCATTGGATTGGCCCGGCTTTTTAGTTCACGGTATTACCGTGTTTGATTGACTCACATTCTGGTTTTTTCTGCTTCTGCCGTTACGGCAGAAGCGAACCGCGATTGAGCAATCTTATTGAGGCTCAACGCCTGCTTTTTTGAACAGCTCTGCCCATACAGGCACTTGTTCTTTGACTTTTGCGTCAAGTGCTTCCGGCGTTGCCTGATCGGTCAGGATCGTCGCACCCAGTGCATCCATACGCTCTTTGAATTTCGGACTTGCCAGGCCGTCTTTCAGTGCTTTGTTCAGCTTGGCAACGATGTCGTCTGGTGTCTTGGCAGGAACCCACATACCGTGCCAGATACCGACGCTGAAATCCTTGAAGCCTTCTTCCTGCATGGTAGGCAGGTCCGGCAATTGAGCATTGCGTTCGGCGCTGGTGATGGCATAGGCCTTGACGGTTTTTGCCTTGATATGTTGTGTCGTATTGGTTGTCTGGTCGCAGAGCAAGTCAACCTGTTTACCCAGCAGATCATTCATGGCCGGGCCGGCACCTTTGTACGGCACGGTCAGCAGTTTGACGCCCAGCGCATCCATAAGCATGGTGCCGCAAAGGTGGCTGGCAGCGCCGACGCCGGCATTGGCCAGGGTCACTTTATCCTGATTTGCTTTCAGGTACTCTACCAGCTCTTTCATATTGTTTGCAGGAAAGTCTGAGCGAGCGACCAGTGTCATGGGAACATCCACGACCAGGCCTACAGGCTTGAAACTTTTTTCCGTATCGTAGCCCAGGCGTTTGTAGAGTGAAGGGGCGGTCGAAAATCCGACGTGCATCAGCAGAACGCTATATCCGTCAGGTTTCGCATTGGCAACCTGTGTGGTACCAATGGTGCCACCCGCGCCAGCCTTGTTTTCAATTACGACGGTTTGTCCCAAGGACTTCTGCATCGCTTCGCCCAGAGAGCGGGCCACGTTATCGGTCGGACCACCAGCAGTAAAGGGGATAATCATGGAGACTGGGCGTTCGGGATAATCCGCGGCCATGGCTGCGCCGGTAGTCATTGCAAAAGCCAGCGCAACACGGCTGAGCATACGGGCGTTTTTCATAATGTTAGACATCTCTTTCCTGTATTCGGGTTGTGAATTTGAATCTTGCGGACAACGAAGCAGTCAGTCTAGTCAGGTTACATTCAGTCGTCACTAGATAATTACCCTTAAATTCGGGTAAACCGGGATGTCGCAACCATTGATCACGGTACGACTGAACATGAAAAAACCGCCGTGCCGGCTGAACCGACAGGGCGGTGAATGACAGTGATTTTGCGGTTGCAGGCGGGTTCCTTTCAGGCGACACCGCCGTCGCCGTCACACGAGTAATTATTCGCGACTGCCGCCGAAAATACCTAACAGGGCCAGCAGGTTGGCGAACACGTTATAGATGTCCAGATAGATGGCCAGCGTGGCGGAAATGTAATTGGTTTCGCCGCCATTGACCACGCG
>JAEWHK010000064.1 GCA_023387815.1 Pseudomonadota bacterium | reverse complement strand
AAAATTCCTGTCGGCTTTGAGCTGAAAGTGCCGTTTTCCATGATCGACGAAATCCCGGCGGTCGCAACCATCTCGCATTTGCGCGGCAAGGCCTTTGTCAATGGTCTGCCGATACGCGAGACCGGCGGCCAGATCCAGGAAGGGACGGTGGTCGCCGCAGGTCCGGACAGCAACGTGACCCTGACCCTGCCGGACAATAGCAAGGTGCTGGTACCGGCAGACAGTTCGGTTACCGCCAAGCGTCTGCGCCAGTTTTCCGGCACTGGCTACATTGACGCCATCTTCACCATCGAAAAGGGTGATGTGCAAAGTCATGTGGACCCCGGCGTCAAGGGCGTAGGTCGGTTTGAGATCCGTACCCCGGTCAGTGTGACGGGGGTACGCGGTACCATTGTGCGCGCCGGCATGCTGCAGGATCAGGGCGTCTATAGTGCCATCGTCAAGGGTCACGCCGACTTCTCTCAACCGGGCGCTACCACGATCACTTCACTGGCCGCAAACCAGGGTCTGGTCAGTGACAGTCAGGGACGGGCACAGGCTGCGCGATCTCTGCTGCCGCCGCCCGTGTTGCGCCCCCTCTCAGGACAGCGACAGAACCAGATCAGTCAGGTGCAATTTGATCCGGTCCCCGGTGCCGTTGCGTACCAGGTCATCCTTGCCGACGATGCTGAAGGATATGACGTGCTCTGGAGTCGCCGCATCACCGAGACTCAGGTGAAGCTGCCAGCCGTGCGCAACGGTACCGTATATGCGCTGATCCGGTCTGTGGACGATCAGGGTCTTGCCGGTGCCGATTCAGTACTGCCGCTGCAGCAGATCATGAATACCATCAACGATGGTCAGGGTTCGCCCGTAGCCACGGGCAGTGGGGATTACCTGCTGCGCACTTCCGATTGACCCGATGGGCCAGGGCATACACAGACCCATAAGCCAGCGTTACAACCGCGAATGGCTGCTGGTGTCGCTGCTGATGCTCGGTTTTACGCTGGTCTGCAGCCAGTTTTTCCTGCTCTCACGCTTTGGCTCCAGTCTTTACGATACGGCGGTCAGCCATACCCATTCCGGTAAACCTGACCAGGATATCGTCATCATTACCGTCGACGAAAAGAGCCTGACGCAAATCGGCTTCTGGCCCTGGCAGCGCGATGTGCACGCCAATCTGCTCAAGCGGCTTGGCAATGCGCGGGCTGTGGGATTCGACATTATTTTTGCAGACTCCGACTCCAACCGGAACCGCGATGATTCCCTGTTCGCCCAAACCATTCGGGACAATGGCCGCGTCGTGCTGGCCAATTTTCTGTCGGATCCGGGTCACCAGTCGCCGGTGGACCCCATCCCCATCCTGCGCGAGGCGGCCAGCGACATCGGGTTTCTGAATATTGTGCCTGACCAGGATGGCATGGCGCGGCGTATCCGCCTGGTGTCTGAGCAGGACAGCCGTTTCCGCCATTTCACGCTTGCCATGCTGCAAGTGGGCGGTCAGGGCGAGATTGCCCAATCGCTGATTGCCCGATCCGGTGATCAGCCGTATCTGATCCCTTATGTGGGGCCGCCGGGGACCTTTCCCATGGTCTCATACAGCGATGTGCTTTTCGGACGGGTGCCCGAACATTATTTCGATAATAAATACGTGCTGATCGGCTCGTGGGCAACCGGTATGGGTGACCATTTTCCCACGCCCGTCTCCTCCGATACGGTCGACAATATGTCGGGTGTGGAAATCCTTGCCAACATGCTGCAGGCCGCAAGACACGACAACTGGATCGAACGCCCTGCCCTGACAACGCGCAGCCTGATTTCAATACTGCCCGTGCTACTGTTGCTGATCGCCATTCGAAAACTGTCTCCCCGGCGCGTGCTGGTGGCCACCACGGTCGCCCTGTTTCTGGTGCTCAGCGGCGCCCTGCTTCTGCTGTATCTCGCGGATTACTGGATCTCGCCGGTAGCGGCCATGTGGGGCATTGCCCTGACCTACCCGATCTGGAGCTGGCGAACCCAGGAAATGGCACTGAGCCAGATGAGCCGGGAAATGAGCGAACTGAACCGGGAATATCCGCTGCTCCGCGCCGAGGCCGCCCTGACGGATGCGCCGCAGAAATTTCAAATGTCATTGAACGAACGAATCACCGAGTTGCGGTTCGCCCTGAACCGTGTGCGAAACCTGCGCCAGTTCATCAGTGACAGTTTCAATGCCATACCGGATCCTGCGGTCGTCTTCGACGCGAATCATCAGCTCACCTTATGGACCAGCAGCGCCGAGCGCTATATGGCCAGTCTGGGCGATCTGACCCTGACCGAGGGACTGGATATCCAGGTGATTCTGAACGCCATCATTCCCGATCCGGTGGTCTGCCGCGAGCTCATCGCCGCCATCGATCATCCCGAACGGGCACTGCCGGCACTCAACGCGGACGCCTACAGCGGCGCCGCGGGCATCCACTACGATGAGGGTTTTGAAGTGCGTGACCGTGCGGGCAATGATCTGCTGCTCAAGACCATGCCCACCTTTACGTCATCGCATAAGCGTTCCGGGTATATTCTGAACCTCATCGATATCAGTGCCCTGCGCCAGGCCGAACGCAGGCGTGATGAAACCCTGCGATTTATCTCCCACGACATGCGGGCGCCGCAGAATTCCATTCTGGCGCTCATTGATCTGCAGAATGACCCGGAACGCGCGCTGCCCACTCAGGAGCTGCTGGCACGCGTCAGCCAGCTTTCGGGACGGACCATCCATCTGGTTGAGGATTTTGTGCAATTTACCCGCGCAGAAAAGGCCAGCATCGAATTCGTACCCCTGAATCTGAGCGATTTGCTGCTGGATGCCATCAATGAATTCTGGATTACCAGCCAGACCCGGAATATTCCCATCGTCAGCGATATCGATACCACTTGTGCCTTCATCAAAGGGGATCAGTCACTGCTGACGCGCGGCTTCAGCAATCTGCTGGATAACGCGTTTAAGTACAGCCCGGACAACACCACCATTACCTGCCGTCTGACTTCAGCTGATCGCTACTGGGAAGTGAGTATTGCCGATGAGGGACGAGGCATGAGCCAGGAGGATGTGAACCGGCTGTTTACCGCCTTTACGCGCGTCGGCCCCGGCGGACACGACGACCCGGGAGGTCTGGGTCTGGGTCTGGTGTTTGTGAAAACGGTGGTCAACCGGCACCACGGCGACATCCGGGTGCAGTCCGAGCCCGGCAAGGGCTCGACCTTTAGTGTTCGCCTGCCTAAGGATGAGACTGAAGAATCCGGCGAGCTTTCTCAATAACCGGCATATCTACCATCTGTCCGTCAAGCTTGAACGCGGCACGGCCGCTTTCTTCAAACGCCTTCAGGACGCGCGCGGCCCAGTCTTTTTCGGCGGCAGTCGGTTCAAACACCTGATGGATCACTTCTACCTGAGATGGATGAATGCACAGCGCACCGGCAAAGCCCATGCCTTTGGCCAGCGTGACCGACTCGGTCAGACCCGCGGCATTCGAAATATCAGGATAAACACCATCCAGCGGCGCCTCAATTCCGGCTGCGCGGCTTTGTATGACCAGTTGCGGACGGACAGAGGCCAGCAGCTGTTGCGCGCCTGCCGAGTCACGATCCATGTTCAGATCCAGGGCCAGGTCCAGTGCCCCAAAGGACAGACGGGCCACGCCAGGCGCCTGGCAAAGTTCGGGCATGCGCATCAGACCCATGGCACTTTCGATGATCGGATATACGGGCTTGCGGGCCATCGTCGCGGCACTGACCTGGGAATGGCTCTCTGCTTTCGGCAGCATGACACCTGTGATATTGGCAAGTCGGGTGCACAACGCGATATCGTCATTGAACCAGCGCGAGCCCGCATCGTTAACCCGGACCAGAAACTGCGCATCCGGGTTGCCTTCTGCAAATTCACGCAGCGCCTGGCGCGCACTTTCCTTGGCATCCTGCTCGACTGCATCTTCCAGATCGACGATCACGGCATCGGCGCCACTGGCCAGTGCCTTGGGTATTCTGTCGACCCGCGTCGCCGGAACAAACAGTGCAGAACGCATTCTCATCTTCTTCTTACTCCTTGATTAGTGCAGGCACGGGCAATCAGATGACACCCGAGGTTTTCCACTCATTGATCGTGGCGTCATCATAGCCCAGTTCGTCCAGGATGGCGGTCGAATGCTCGCCCAGATCGGGAACCGCAGCGATTTTATAGTCGTAGCTGCTGTTGACTCCGGGCGGCAAAAAGGCGGGCAGCGTGCCCACAGGACTGTCCATTTGCGTGAAACGGCTGCGCGCTTTCAACTGAGGATGCTCCCAGACCGCTTTCATCTCGTTGACCCGGGCGTTGGCAATACCCGCCTTTTCCAGGCGATCAATGATCTGTTCATCGTCATGGGCCGCAAAGGCCTGAACAATGAGGTCGCGCAACACTTCCCGATTGGCTGTGCGACGCGAATTGGTATTGAAGCGTTCATCCACTGCCAGTTCGGGTTTTTCCAGGACCTGATCGCAGAAGATTTTCCATTCTCTTTCGTTCTGCAGCCCCAGCATGACAGTCTTGCCGTTGCCGGCCAGGAAAGGTCCATAGGGATAGATAGAGGCGTGCGCCGCGCCGGCACGTACCGGCGGCGGGGCATCGTCAAACGCGTAATACAGCGGGAATCCCATCCACTCGACCATACTTTCCAGCATGGTCAGGTCAATGTGACTGCCTTCACCGGTTTTGCCACGCAACAGAAGGGCCGACAGGATATGCGAATAGGCGTACATGCCGGCAGAGATATCGGCAATGGAGCAGCCTGCCTTGGCCGGCTCGTCGCGACTGCCCGTCACGGACACGAAACCGCTCTCGCTCTGGATCAGCAGGTCGTAAGCTTTTTTGGTTTCGTAAGGGCCACCTGCACCATACCCTGAAATATCGCAGACGATCAGGGAGGGATATTGCTCATGCAGCTGATCGTAGGACAGCCCCAGCCGGGCAGCAGCACCTGGCGCCAGGTTTTGTACCAGTACATCAACCTGTGGCAGCAGACGCGCCAGCACCTCTTTGGCCTGCGGACTTTTCAGGTCCAGCGTCAGGCTTTCCTTGGAGCGGTTGGTCCAGACGAAATGCGAGGACATGCCTTTGACGCGCTCGTCATAATTGCGTGCAAAATCGCCCACGCCGGGGCGTTCCACCTTGATGATCCGCGCGCCCAGGTCAGCAAGCTGGCGCGTGCAGAACGGGGCGGCAATGGCATGTTCAAGACTCAGGACGGTGATGCCGTCCAGCGGGCGCACGCCCGCAGACTGTGCTGTTTTCATTGGTACTGAACCTCCCCTGTCTGGGCGACCGTGCCTTCCTGTTCAGCCCAGACGCGCGCCTTGCCGGCTTCGTCAAGCGCCCCCTGGGCACGAAAGACGGCCGGCGCGATCAGCGGGCGATGTCCGCGGAAAGAAAAGCCTGTGACGGTTTTATCGGGATGCGCCTGGCAGAACGCCTGCAGCAGACGCGTGGCAATCATGGGGCCGTGCACAACCAGTCCCGGGTAACCCTCAGTCTCGGTCACATAGGGATGGTCGTAATGAATCCGATGGCCGTTAAAGGTAACGGCGGAATAGCGAAACAGCAGCGTGCTGGTGGGCGTAATGGTTTCTGACCACTCGGCGGTGCCGGCTGCATCGGTGCCGCCCAGCTTTGGCGGCGACGGCTCGCGGTAGACGATGTCCTGCTCTTCATGAATACACAGCTGCCCATCCTGAGAGTACTCGTGAGTGACGGTCACAAACAGCAGGCTGCCGGTACTGCCTTTCTTTTCGCGAATGGCGGTAATGGTGGAGCGGCGTTCTGCCTCCTGCCCGACACGCAGGGGCTGGTGAAACTGCAGCCGGCCGCCCGCCCACATGCGGTTTCGGTTATCGGCCGGGGGCAGAAATCCGCCACGCCGTGGATGTCCGTCTGCGCCCAGCTGATCCTGAGGCGCGGGTTCAATGAACAAGGCCCATTGCCACAGCGGTGGCAGCGCTTCACCCGCCGCGGGAGCGACTGTCTCCAGCGTTGCCGCGATCTTCCGCACATGCGAGGGGTTGATGAAATCCTGGGTCACTTCCTGACGACCGATCCATGCGGAAAGGTCGGGCTGCTGAACTTCCTGAGTCATGCGCACTGTTTCCTGACAAAAAATAAAATGCGTGGGGGCGGATCTGCCGTTCCGGTTCAGACCTTTTCGCCGCTTTCCTGCTACGCCGGGCGCACTAAGGCATACTGCCCGGACGACAGCCATCAGCATAACCCTTAAGGCACCGCCATTGGAATTATTAATCGTGAAACACAGACTTCACTTAAGCCTATGGGTTGCACTTTTTTTGCTCTGAGTCACATTCTGCTGCGCGGCATCTTCCTGCATCAGAGCGACCAGTTCCTGCGCAAAAGAAGGCAGTTCCTGCAGTTTACGCACACATACGTATAGGCGTCGCAGTGCCCAGCTATCGGTCAGATGGATGATTTTCAGCGGCATGGTGGCGGCATAACGCCGTGCAGCGGTCTCGGGAATCACGCCAACGCCGGCATTGGCCGCGATCATTCGGCATGCCGCTTCGAATCCGCCCACCTCCACGCGAAATCGCAACGGGCTGCCCAGGGTTTCTGCCGCCTGTTTCAGAAATGCATGGATGGCACTCCATTCGGAAAGCCCCACGAATTCACATGACAGACTTTCGGCAAAGGCCAGCTCTTCGTAAGCCGCCAGCCGGTGACCTTGTGAGGTAACCAGCACCAGGTTGTCGGAGCGATAGGGAATAAAGCACAGTCCGTCTTCGGCCGTGACCTGTTCTTCGTCTATGCCGGCGACCACGCCAATGTCGGCCAGACCTTCGCTGACCAGACTCACAATGCGATAGCTCAGACGCTCGCGCAGTTCCACGCTCACATCCGGATGCAGCGCCAGATAGCGGCTCAGGATATCGGGCATGAATTCATTCATTGCAGTTGTGTTGGCGTATACGCGGACCTTGCCCTTGATGCCTTCGGCGAATTCGCGAATATCTCCGCGCAGATGTTCAAGCTGACGCAGCACAATATGAGCGTGGCGCACAAACGCTTCGCCCGAAGGGGTCAGGGTGACGCCCTGGCTGTTACGGTAGAGCAGCGCTGTACCCAGATTGTTTTCCAGATTCTTGATGCGATTGCTGGCTGCGGGCAGGGACAGACAGGATCGCTCGGCACCCCGGGTCAGGCTGTTCACTTCACTGATGTGAACCATCAGTTGCATGTCCGTCAGATCAAAATGCATCGCCATCTGCGGTGCTCCTTAATTTTCGCTAAAGTCTTTGTTAAGCAAACAGCAATATCCAGAACCGCCGTATTCTGTCAAAGTACAGGCTGTTCCTGTTTATTTCTCCGAGGTTCCCGCCGTGCAACATCAAGCTGACGCTTTCCAGGACATTCGCGATGCCATTCGTGATTTGTGCGCCCAATTTCCAGCCGAGTATTTTCGTGAAATCGACGAAAAACGCGGTTATCCCGAAGCTTTCGTTAACGCGCTCACAGAAGCGGGCTGGCTGGCGGCTCTGATTCCCCAGGAATATGGCGGCTCGGGGCTAAGTCTAACTGAAGCCACGGTCATCATGGAGGAAATCAACCGTTGCGGGGGTAATTCCGGAGCCTGCCACGGTCAGATGTACAACATGGGCACACTGCTGCGCCACGGTTCCGATGAGCAGAAGAAAAAGTACCTGCCGCAAATTGCCACAGGCGAATTACGTTTGCAATCGATGGCGGTGACCGAGCCCACTACCGGTACCGACACCACCAAAATCAAGACCACCGCAACGAAGAAAGACGGCCGCTACGTGATTAACGGTCAGAAGGTATGGATTTCCCGCGTGCAGCACTCTGATCTGATGATACTGCTGGCCCGCACCACGCCGCTGGATCAGGTCACCCGCAAGTCCGAAGGCATGTCCATTTTTCTGGTGAATATTCATGAAGCCCTCAAAGGCGGGATGAGCCTGCAGCCCATTCCCAATATGGTCAATCATGAAACCAACGAGCTGTTTTTTGACAACCTGGAACTGCCGGAAGAAAGTCTGATCGGCGAGGAAGGCAAGGGTTTCAAATATATTCTGGACGGTCTCAATGCCGAGCGCACGCTGATTGCTGCCGAGTGCATTGGCGATGGCTACTGGTTCATCGACAAGGTCAGCGCTTATGTGAAAGAGCGCAAGGTCTTTGGTCGTCCTATCGGCCAGAATCAGGGCGTGCAGTTCCCCATTGCCAAGGCCTTTATCAATATTGAAGCGGCCAGCCTGATGCGTTATGAAGCCGCGCGTCGCTTTGATGCCAAGCAGGCTTGCGGCACACAGGCCAATATGGCCAAGCTGCTGGCGTCGGAAGCCTCGTGGGAAGCCGCCAATGCCTGCCTGCAATTTCATGGTGGGTTCGGTTTTGCCAATGAATATGACGTTGAGCGCAAGTTCCGTGAGACCCGTCTCTATCAGGTCGCACCGATTTCCACGAATCTGATTTACTCCTATGTTGCAGAACATGTGCTGGGACTGCCCCGTTCGTTCTGATTGTTCTGCCTGTTCGGTTCATTCTGATTGTTTCGATTGATCTGACAGTTCTGATTTTCTGTACACCGCCACACCCTGATTTGGAAACCTGACATGACGCAAACACCCAGTGCCACGCTCGCCGAATTTACCGCCAATCTGCGTTACGAGATGATCCCGGACGCGGTGATCTCGCGTTGTGAGGACTTTCTGCTGGATACCTTCGGTTCCATGCTGGCGGGCTATCCTGCACGCCCCGTCAAATCCATGCGTGACTTTGCGCTCGCCATGGGACCGCAAGAGGGCAGCGCGCAAATCATCGGCTCAGCACAAACGACTTCGCCCCTTTTTGCGGCACTGGTCAATGGCGCTGCAGCACATATGGTGGAACAGGACGATGTCCACAACGGCGCTGTGTTTCATCCGGCGGCAGTGGTATTCCCAGCCGCGCTGGCGGTTGCGCAGGATATGGGGGCATCGGGCAAAGAATTGCTGGTGGCCTGCGTGGCCGGTTATGAGGCCGGCATCCGGGTCGGCGAGTTTCTGGGCCGCTCTCACTATCGCATTTTCCACACGACCGGCACGGCGGGCACGATTGCGGCGGCGGTGGCGGCAGGCAGACTGATGTCCCTGACACCCGCGCAGATGCTGGATGCTATCGGTTCGGCAGGCACGCAGGCGGCCGGCCTGTGGGAGTTTCTGAAAACCGCGGCCGACTCCAAGCAGCTTCATACGGCAAAGGCCGCTGCCAATGGCCTGACCGCTGCCTGGCTGGCCCGTGATGGCTTCACCGGTGCCCGACAGATTCTGGAAGGCGCACAAGGACTGGGCGCGGGCATGTCCAGCGATGCCGATCCCTCGCGCCTGACCGACGGCCTTGGCACGCGCTGGGCGCTGGCCGAGACCTCGTTCAAATATCATGCGTCCTGCCGTCATACCCATCCGGCAGCCGATGCCCTGGCCCGCGTCATGCAGGATCACGGCCTGGTTGCCGAGGATATCAACCGCGTGATTACCCATGTACATCAGGGCGCCATCGATGTGCTGGGTGCCGTTACGCGACCGGAAACTGTGCATCAGTCCAAGTTTTCGATGGGAACGGTTCTGGCACTGATCGCTCTGCGTCAGCGTGCGGGTCTGATCGAATTTGATGCCGCCCTGGATGACAAGGCGGTGGCTGATTTCCGCGAACGGGTCAGTATGGAAAAGGATGAGGAAGTGGATACGGCTTATCCGCAGCGCTGGATCGGCAAGGTGTCGGTGGAGACGCGTGACGGACGGACACTACAGGGGCGTGTCGATGAGCCTAAGGGTGATCCCGGCAATACCCTGACGCGCCAGGAGATCCGTGACAAGGTGCTGGGTCTCGCGCAATACGGCGGCACGTTGTCTGATGCCCAGTTGCAATCGGGCATGCAGAATCTGGAAAGCATTGCGCAGGCCGCGCGTGTGGGCGCGATTTACTGATAGCGCTCGCTACTGCTAAAGATCGCTCTGCCATTAAACCGGTTGACCCCGGCCTTGAAGGCGCGCAATGACCAGGCTGTCAGCTACTGATAGCGCTCGCGATAAGCCAGCGGCGACAGGCCGCTGTATTTGCGAAACGTATCCCGGAAGGCCTTGGCATCGTTATAGCCCACGTCATACATCACATTTGAAATGGTGCTGCTGGTCATCTCCAGCTGACGCTTGGCCGCTTCCACACGCACGCGCTGCTGATATTCCAGCACCGACTGTCCGGTAGCCTTGCGAAAGCGCCGCTCCAGTGTGCGACGCCCCATCGCAAAAGATTCACACAGCTGCTCTACCGTGATTTTTTCCGAGTAATGCCTCTCCAGAAACGACTGCACAGGCATGATGGAAGAGTCCCCGTGCGCCTTCCAGCCATTGAAAATGGAAAATGGCAATTGTGAATGCCGTTCGTAATCCAGCTGGAAAACCTTGGCGCAGTAAATAGCGGTCGCGCGATCTGAGTGCAATTCAATCAGATGCAGAATCAGGCGGCTGGCCGAAACCGCGCCCCCGCTGGTGAAGATGCCGCCGTCAAAATCCAGCGTTTTTTCGGCATTCCAGCGAACGGCCGGAAACGCATTCTGCATGGCCTCCAGCGCCTGCCAGTGGGTCACGGCACGCAGGCCATCCAGAATCCCGGCCGCGGCCAGCAGTGCACTGCCCATGCACAGGCTTGCCATGGGCGCTCCCTCGGCAAACTTCTGGGCAATCCAGCGGATCAGCGGTCCATTGTCATGCAGGGTGGAAGGCGAGGGTTCACCAGGCGGCACAATATACAGATCGGCCTCGGGCACATTAGGCAGCACATAGTCGGGATGGATGGTGTAGTGTCCCTGGCCGGCTGCTATTTCGGCCTGTGCGCCTGCCAATGACACTTCGAACATGGCAGGCAGATTGTGCTGCTTGCGGTACTTGCAGGCTTCGGTCAGGCCCAGTCGGGCCTGCTCAAGGCCGGCCAGATTGACGCCCTGAGGAACAAGAAAAACGATTTGTTTCATGCTGCATCCCCTTGCTTGATTGATCCGGCCCAATGCGGTGGCGGCTGTAGGTGCGAATAAATGCACGACTGTGCAGTCACTATACTTAGGTTTCATGTCGCAATCAACCCGTTATGTTGGCGTAATATCCACTTACAAGGGGTATTGCGCTCGTTTATAGTGAACACAACAACCTCGCATGAGAGGTCACCTTCCAGACCGGCTGGCGTTTTTGTCCGGTTGCCAGCGATCCATCCTGTATCTATCCTATTGCGGAGACCGACATGAATACCTCCAATCAAGAAGCGACCCTGCTGTTTGCAAATCTGCCTGTCGAATCGGTTGAAAGAACGCGTGAGTTTTTTTCTGCCCTCGGCTTTTCGTTTGATCCCATGTTCAGCGGTCCCGAGAACGTCTGCATGAAGCTCAGTTCAATGGCAAGTGTGATGTTTCTGCAGCGGCAGCGGTTTTCCGACTTTACTCCCAGAACCATTGCCAATGCCCACGAAACCAGCGAGGTGCTGATGTGCGTCAGCCGCTCATCAAGAGAAGACGTTGATACAGTGGCCGAAAAAGCGCTGTCCATGGGAGCAAAAGAAGTCCGTGAACCGCAGGAGCACGGCTTTATGTATGGTCGCAGCCTAAGTGACCCCGATGGTCACATCTGGGAATTCATGTGGATGGATATCGATCAGTTTCCTGGCTGCAGCGCAGAATCGGCCGCCGAACAGACTGCTTCCTGAAAAATAGGTGTTGCCAGCGAGACCGCTCAGGTGCCTGGCAGGCGGGGCTCAATGTCTTCCAGAAGCTCGTCCGCTTCGGTTCCCTGTGCGGCGCGTGCCCGCGCTGCCAGGATTTCCTGTATCAGCTTGTGCCGGCGCTGACTGCACAAACGCAATACTTCGCGCTTGCGCGAGTCGCTGAACGTCTGCCACTGGAACCGCTCTTCACGGTTGCGCAAACAGCCGCGGCAAAAGCCACGACTGTTCATCTCACAGATTCCCCGGCAGGGGCTGGGGATGTCGAAGAATTCGAGCTGTTCCATGACGTTCTGGCTATGCATTCACCCCTGCCGCAGCACGGATGACTACAGCCCGCCTTCTGTCAGTTTTTTCGGATCCAGCAGCTTGCGCAGCTGCGCTTCGCCCAGATCGGTTTTCTCGGCGGCAACCTCAATAATTGGGCGTTTTTCCTTGTATGCCTGCTTGGCGATTTCTGCGGCTTTCAAGTAACCCACAACGGGGTTGAGTGCCGTGACCAGAATCGGGTTCTTGTCCAGCGCTTCCTGCAGACGCGGTTCATTGACCTTGAAGGAAGCAATGGCCTTATCAGCAAGCAGGCGTGACACGTTGGCCAGCAGTTCCAGGCTGTTGAGCAGATTGTGGGCAATCATGGGCAGCATCACATTCAGTTCGAAATTGCCGGACTGACCGCCGATGGTAATCGCCGCATCGTTACCGATCACCTGTGCCGCCACCATGGCAGTGGCTTCAGGAATCACCGGATTGACCTTGCCTGGCATGATTGAGGAACCGGGCTGCAGCGCTTCCAGCTCAATTTCGCCCAAACCTGCCAGCGGACCGGAATTCATCCAGCGCAGATCATTGGCGATTTTCATGAGTGTGACTGCCGTGGTTTTCAGCTGGCCAGACAGGGCAACCGCAATATCCTGCGAACTGATGTGAGCAAAGAAATTTTCGGCCGGCTGAAACTTCACACCGGTCAGGCTGCTGATCTGGCGTGCAAACTCAGCGGCAAATCTGGGATGGGCATTGATGCCGGTACCGACGGCCGTACCGCCCTGAGCCAGCGTCTGCAGCAGCGGCTGCTGGTTTTTGAGGGTCTGGATATTCTGTTCAACCTGTACGGCCCAGCCGTCCAGTGTCTGGCTCATTCTGACCGGCATGGCGTCCATCAGGTGGGTTCTGCCGGTTTTGACATACTTGTCCACGGCCTTGGCTTTCTTGCGGATTACCTTGGCCAGATGCGTCAGCGCAGGCAGCAGTTCCTTGTGCAGCTGCACGGCCGCACTGATATGGATGGTACCTGGAATCATGTCGTTGCTGCTTTGTCCGTAATTGACATGATCGTTGGGGCTCACCGTTTCGCCGTACAGCTTGGTGGCCAGGGTGGCAAGCACCTCATTGGCGTTCATATTGGTGCTGGTGCCGGAACCCGTCTGATAAATATCGATGGGAAAGTGAATCATGAAATCGCCTTCAAGCAGCGTATTGACTGAAGTCTCGATCGCCTGACCCATTTCCGGCGGAATCTGCTTCAGTTTCACGTTGGCTTTGGCGGCCGCAGCTTTGGCCAGCAGCAGCGAACGAATGAAGGCTGCAGGCAGTCGCTGCCCGCTTATCGGAAAGTTGTTGATAGCACGCTGTGTCTGCGCGCCATACAGCGCCTGCGCAGGCACCTGCAATTGGCCCATACTGTCTTTCTCGATACGTGTCTTCATGTCTAAACTCATCCCTTCAAAAATATGAAAATCGTGCGCATGAAACGCATTACGGTATTCCATTATAAGCACCGCAAGCCGTTCAAAGCAAAGGCCGTCAGGGCGATTTGCCATCTGCCGTAACGGTGCCTTATGATATGAGCGAATGGCGGCTGTTCTGCCTATTACCCTTTTAACCTGTATGGATTGAGCCATGTCATCTTCGCGCATTGTTTTTTATTCGAACCCGCAATCGCGGGCCTCTGTCATTCACTGGATGCTCGAAGAACTGGGCGAACCGTACGAGACCGTTTATCTGAATTTCCACGGTGCCATGAAAACGCCGGAGTATCTGCAGATCAACCCCATGGGCAAGGTACCCACCATCGTGCACGATGGACAGATCGTGACAGAAGGAGCGGCCATTTGCGCTTTTCTCGCAGATCAGTATCCGCAGAAAAAGCTGGCGCCTGCGCCGGACAGTCCTGAACGCGGCACGTATTACCGCTGGCTGTTTTTTGCTGCCGGTCCGCTGGAAGAGGCCATCACCATGACGTCACTGAAGATGCCGATTCCCGCCGACAAAAGCTCCATGCTGGGCTTCGGCACCTTTGAGCGAACCGTGGATGTACTTGAACAAGCCGTTTCCGGCCCGAACTGGATTTGCGGAGAACAGTTCACGGCCGCCGATGTCTATGTTGGCACCGCCATTCGCTTCTACATGCAATTCGGCGTATTGGAACCACGACCCGCATTCAAAAATTATGTTGAGCGCATTAGCGCCCGCCCTGCTTTTCAGCGCAGCATGAAAATCATGGAAAAAGCCGCCGCTGAAATCAAATAGAGCATTGCATCACTGCAGCTCGGCAACATCGTTCCCAGGCGCTTCCGCGTCGAGTCCGTCAGCCGTTTTCTGTATTTAATATTCAATTTTTCGTTTCCGCCGCTCCCGGGCGGCGGCGCACGCGCAGCTTCACTTCACTGACTATCACACTCGCAATAATCAGTACCGCACCGAATAGTGCCAGGGCAGAGTGGCGCTCGTCTGCAAATACGCGTCCGATCACTCCACCCCATACCGGTTCTCCGGTGTAAATCACGGTGGCACGCGTGGCAGAAATATGATTCTGCGCCCAGTTCATGGTGATTTGAATAACGGCACTGGCCAGACCCAGCACCAGAATACTGATAACAAGGACAGGCGACCCCATGTCTGGTGCACTTTCGCCCAGCGCCCCACCCATTGCGGCCGCGAGCAGTGAAGCGGTGGCCAGTTGCACAATGGTGACGCGTCGAAGATTCACTCTGCCCGCGAACAGGCTGATCAGAATGACCTCCACTGCAATGGCCACGGCGCTGAAGACCGTGAGCCATTCTCCCAGCCCTACCCCACCTTCCATGCTGTACGGATCGGCAAGCAATACCAGTCCGAAAAATGCCATGGTGACCCCAATCCAGTTCATGAACGTGGGTGGTTTTTTCAGAAACAGCCACTGCATCAGCGGGACGAGTGGCACATAGAGTGCGGTGATAAACGCCGACTTGCTGCTGGCAATCGTCTGCAATCCCACTGTTTGCAGGCTGTAGCCCAGAAAAATGCAGACGCCGATCAGCATTCCTGCCCGAACTTCCAGCCAGGTCAGACCACGCAGAATGGACAAGGAACAAAGCATCATGGCAAGCGCGGCACAGCCAAAGCGCATGCCAACGAAGAGAAACGGCCCGCTGTGTGCCAGCGCGTTCTGCACAATCAGAAAGGTGGCGCCCCAAAAGACCGTAATCACCACGAGCGCAAGTTCGTATCGATTCAGCGCAAAAGGGCTGGAAGTGTTGGTTGAGCTCATGTGGAAATCTTGTTGCGAATCGGTCAGGAGGCTGGCGTCAGGTCACGAATGTGGCCGACGGTAAAAGAAGTGGAATAATGCAGAATGATAATGCAAAATAGGAACGAACCCGCATTCCTTTTCTATACATCTCCGGAATCCCATATGAGTTACTGTATCTTCGTTGCGCAACTGCCCAAAGACAAGCTGAATGCGCACAAATCCTATCACGATGAACGTTATGGGTTTCCGGTATCCGATGATAATGAGCTCTTTGCCCGCCTGATCCTGGAGATCAATCAGGCCGGACTGTCCTGGTCGACCATTCTCAACAAAGAAGAGAATTTTCTGCGCGCCTATGACAACTTTGATATTGATACCGTTGCAGCATACACCGACGCAGACAGGGAACGACTGTTGAATGACGCGGGCATTATTCGCAACCGGCTCAAGATCAACGCGGCGATACATAACGCGCAGGTCGTGCAGCAACTGCAAAAGGAGCACGGCTCCTTCAAGACATGGATAGAACTGAACCATCCGCGCAGCAAAGAGGAATGGGTAAAGCTGTTTCGCAAGACCTTCAAATTTACCGGCGGAGAAATTGTTGGCGAGTTTCTGATGAGTACCGGCTACTTACCTGGTGCCCATGATGAAGACTGCCCGGTCTTCAAAAAAGCGCTGAAAGCCGGCGCTTCATGGAAATTAAAAAGGAAATAGAAAAAGGAAATAGAAGGGGAACAGAGAGCATCGCGCAGTGCGGTCCTACCCCTATCGTTCTAGCCCTGGCCCTGGCACTCTGGAACGACCCGCCCCCAGTATCGACTGCGCAGCAGGTCATAGACCAGATTGTAGATGTAGGCGTAAGGCACATAGAACAGGATCAGACCGATATCCAGCGCCAACGCTTCCCACAGGCCGATGCTGAGCCACCACATCACAAACGGGATAGCCATGAACAGCAGACCCAGTTCGAACCCGAAGGTGTGCCAGATACGCATGACAAGTGTCTTGCGCTTTCCGGTTGCACGAAGAAAACGGTCGAAGCCGGCGTTGTAAATCATATTCCAGATCAGCGCCATGACTGCAATGACCACGGTCACAACACCCATGTCCATCATGGAATGGCCCGACAGAACAGCCGCAAGGGGCGCAGACAGGCCAATGGCCAGCACCTCAAAAACAAGGGCGTGCAGGAACCTTTCCAGAACGGTCTTGTTCTTTTCTCCTGCGATATTGCTTTTTGTTTGTTGCATTATTCTCTGCCTGAACCCATTCGATTCTTGACGCGCACCAATGTGCTTTGACCAAAGAGGCTGCGCACCAGATCCAGTGCCACTTCGGCAGTCTGATTGCGCACGTCAAGCGCCGGGTTCAGTTCCACTATGTCCAGTGACGCCATGCATTCTGTGTCGGCGATCATTTCCATGCACAGCTGAGCTTCCCGATAGTTGGGACCGCCACGCACCGTGGTACCCACGCCCGGCGCGATTTCGGGATCCAGAAAATCCACATCGAAGCTGACATGCAAGTGGGTGTTTTCATCCAGGCCGTGCAGGGCACGCTCCATGGTGTGACGCATACCATGCTCGTCGATGAAGCGCATATCGTAGACTTCTATGCCCTGCTCGTGAATGAATTTCTTCTCGCCTTCATCTACGCTGCGTATGCCAATCTGGCGCACCATATCGGCAGCCAGCGCCGGCACCTGACCGGCCATTTCCACCAGCTCGCGCGGCCCGTAACCAAAAAGGCAGGCCACGGGCATGCCGTGGATATTGCCACTGGGCGTCAAGTCTGCCGTATTGAAATCTGTATGCGCGTCAAGCCACAATACCCGCAGTTTGCGCCCGTGGTCACGGCAGTATCGCGAAACGGCAGAGATGGAACCCACACCCAGGCAGTGATCTCCGCCAAGCGTAATGGGAAACCGGCCATCAACCAGTTCTGCATAATAGGCATCGTGCAAAAGCTGATTCCAGGCAATAACCTGTTCCAGATGACGATAGCCGCCTTCCGGTGGTTGCCAGGGATTGGGCGGTCCGTTCAGATTGCCGCAGTCACGCACATTGATACCCAGACGTTCCAGCGTCTGGGTAATCCCTGCCACCCGAATGGCTTCGGGCCCCATGCTGGCGCCGCGATGACCGGCTCCGACATCGGTCGGAACGCCGATAAGACTGACTTGCTTGCGTAAATCCTGCACTTGCTGATTCTCCTGATAGACCCATATTGTACCCGCTTAAAGTCACCCACACCATGCGCAAAAGTACGCCCTGCCTTGCGCTACCCGCCACCTGATCCCCTCTGAAGACAAAAATATATTTCACATGACATCTGTGATCACACTTTAAACTTTTCTTCGCGCCAGTTATGATAGTCGTCATTATTCAGGTACATCATGATCATTCAAAGATCAGCCATTATCACAAGGAGACACTCATGGATTTAAAGGGACGGCGGGTACTGATTACGGCAGGCGGCAGCGGCATCGGGCTGGCCACGGCGCACACGTTTGTGAAGGCCGGCGCTTCGGTGTTCGTCACTGACATCAACGAGGCTGCACTGAAGACGCTCAAGTCTGAGCTCCCTCAGGTGCATGCCATCACGGCGGATGCGGGCAATGAACAGGACGTCATTCGCACGGTGGATGAAGCGGTGAAGGCCCTGGGCGGCCTGGATATTCTGATCAACAACGCGGGCATTGCAGGTCCTACCGGCCCGGTGGAAAACATTACGCTGGCCGAATGGGAGAATACGCTGCGCATCAATATCACGGGCCAGTTCCTCTGTGTCAAATACGCGTTGCCGCATCTGCGCAAAGGTACGCACCCGGCCATCGTCAACCTGTCTTCGGCAGCCGGACGCCTGGGCTTTGCGGGCCGCACGCCCTATTCTTCTTCAAAGTGGGCAGTCATCGGCTTTACCCGCTCGCTGGCCAATGAGCTGGGTTCCGACGGCATTCGCGTCAATGCCATCTGCCCCGGTGCTGTGGACGGGCCTCGCATTCAGCAGGTCATTGGTGCCAAGGCAAAAATGCTGGGCAAACCCCATGAGGAAGTGGAAGAGAGTTACAAGTCGCAATCTGCATTGCATACCATGGTCACGGCCGATGATATCGCCAACCAGATTCTGTTCGTGTGCAGCGACCTGGCGCTGAATATCTCGGGACAGGCGCTGGCTGTGGATGGTCATACGGAAAAAATCCACTAAGCGCTCAACAAGGCGGGGCTCTCGCCTCGCCACCATCGCCTCCCATCACCGGAACCGGCCGCGACCTTTAACGTAACCGTGCCCTTCTGGCACAGGCCTTCATTCAAACTGCAGTCATGTCTGCCTGGATATCCGGCGACGTGTAAGCAGCCAACATTCACCTGCCTCGACCACGCACGCCATCACTCCGGACGGGTTCGGGATTCCATATTCTTTGCGCTCCGTGTCGCTATCTTATTTTTCTGCAATCTGCTCTTGCTGCGCTGAAGACTTGCCGGAAGTGGACTTGCCGGACACAGATTTGCGAGTTGCAGATTTTCGCGTGGTGACCGCCCTGATTGAAGGTTCACGTCTTGTCGCTGCCCGCGCAGAAGGTTCGCGGGTCGCCGCATTCTGGGCGGGCGCCTCTTCCTCTTCGCTTTGCGCCGGCAGAAACAGGCTGGGCATGCGCGTTGACATATATTCGAATGCCTCACGAATATCCGCCACCACTGCCTGACGTGCTGCTTCAGCATCCCCGCGGCTGAGGGCGGCAATCAGTGCCCGATGGTGCACCACCCCAACCTTGTCACGTGTACGCGGAGATCCCTGGCGCAGATCGTAATTCAGGATGGGACCGATACGTAACCACAAGCTTTCAATCAGCCGAAAAAGCACAGGCATGCCCGATTCTGCGTAAACCGCAAAATGAATCTGCTGATTCAGACTCACCAGCTTTGAGGTGTTGGCCTGCGGCCTGCCCATCTCGTCTGACAGGCTTTCATTCATCCGCGTCAGTTCTGTTACCAATTCCTCAGATGCATGCCGTGACGCTTCGGCAACGGCCATCCCTTCGATTTCGTAGCGAATCCGCGTAATTTCTGAAAACGTATCCAGACTGAGCACCGGCACCCGCACGGAACGATTGGGCGTGAGTTCAAGCGCGTGATCGGCCACCAGCCGCGAAAACGCGTCCCTCACGGGCATCATGCTCACCCCCAGCGCCTCTGCCGTTTTGCGTATCGAGAGCTGTTCGCCCGGCATCACCTGACCGCTCCACAGCATTTGCTTGATCTGCGCAAGCGTGGTTGCGCTCAGTGTCTGGCGGCTGGTCGTGGCCTGCGATTTGTTTTTCATATTCGGGTAATTACCAAGGTTTCTTCTGTGATCACAGTTGTTATAGTTAGCTTACATCAAAAACATACATTCGCAAACACAGTGTATAGGAGACAGGATGAAATCCACAACAGTACTGCTGGCTGGATGTTGTGCGCTCGCCAGCGCCCCCATGGTTCACGCCGCCGACGGTTATTCCGATAAAGAAATCCGCATTGGTTTCATTACCGACATGTCGGGCGTTTACTCCGATACCGATGGCAAGGGCGGACGCACCGCCATCGAGATGGCAATAGAGGAAGTGGGCGGCGCCATCAATGGCAACAAAATCACCCTGCTTACGGCTGATCACCAGAACCGGGCCGATCTGGCCGCTTCCAAAGCACGCGCCTGGATTGACGAGAACAAAATCGACGTGATTATTGGCGGCACCAACTCGGCCACTACACTGGCAATGACCACCATTGCCGCCGAAAAACACGTTCCGATCATCTCTGTCGGCGCCGGCGCAACGGCCATTACCAATGAGTACTGCACCCCTTACACGATTCACTATGCCTATAACACCCGCGCCATTGGTTATGGTGTGGCCTCCGCCGTCATGAAACAGGGTGGCAAGGACTGGTTCTTTGTGACCGCAGATTACGCCTTTGGCCACGCCCTGGAGAAAGCGGCGGCAGACGTAGTCAAAGAGGGCGGTGGGAAAGTGCTGGGCAGCGTCAAGGTTCCCCTGAGCACCGCCGATTTCTCTTCCTATATGCTGCAGGCTCAATCGTCGGGCGCGAAAATTCTGGGGCTGGCCAATTCAGGCAATGACTTTATTGCCTCGGTCAAGGCCGCCAATGACTTTGGTCTGACGTCCAGCATGCGGCTGGCCGGCCTGCAGGTACTGCTCAGCGACATCCATGGTCTGGGCCTGGAAGCCACGCAGGGCATGTACCGTACGTCTCCCTGGTACTGGGATCAGGACGAACCTTCCCGTAAATGGGCCACCGCCTTCAAGGAAAAACAGGGCGCCATGCCGACCTTCATTCAGGGCGGCGATTACTCTGCCGTCAAGAGCTATCTGAAAGCGGTTGCCGCTACCGGTACGGATGACGGCAAGACCGTGATCGACTGGTTCAAATCCAATCCGATAGAAGACTTCTACATCAAGAACGGCAAGGTTCGCCGCAACGGCCTGCTGGTACACGACATGTTCCTGCATGAAGTGAAAAAACCCTCGGAATCCAAAGGTGAATGGGATTACTTCAAGGTTTCGGCAACGATTCCTGGCGAAGAGGCTTACGGTCCCGAGTCCGAATCCAGCAAATGCAAGCTGTAATACCGGCAGTCTGACGCGAGGCAGGTGCCCAGGCCGATTTCTGATCGGCACAGGCCATCGCCCCTTTGGTCAGGCTGTTTTCCCATTCAACGGATAACCCTTATTGTGAATACAACGTCTTTACCCTCAGTCAGTATTATCGGCACCGGCCTCATTGGTCAGGCGTGGTCAGTGGTCTTTGCGCGCGCCGGGTGCCGCACCACGCTCTGGGACGGCAATACCCAGGCGGCACAACAGGCAGTCACGCTGATCCGCCAGCAGATGCAGACCCTGGCTCAGTATGGCCTGGTCGATGATGTCGACGCTGCCATGCGTAACATTCAAGTGGCGGACACGCTGGAGTTGGCCATCCGGAACGCTGACTATGTTCAGGAGAACCTGCCTGAGGTGCTGGAAATCAAACTGGACGTATTCGGCAGGATGGATGCGCTTGCCGCCCCCGACACGATTCTGGCCAGCTCCACTTCGGGCATCCCCGCCTCGGCATTTACCGAGACGCTTGCCGGCCGTGAACGCTGTCTGGTGGCTCACCCCGTGAATCCCCCATCCCTGATTCCCGTTGTGGAGATCAGTGGCGCGCCATGGACTGGCGACAATGCGCTGGCACGCACCCGGGAAATCATGCTGGCCGTCAGGCAGAAGCCGGTGACCGTGCTCAAGGAAATCAATGGTTTCATTCTGAATCGTCTGCAGGGTGCCCTGCTGCGCGAGGCCTTCAGGCTGGTTGAGCAGGGTTATGTGTCGGTGGAAGATCTGGATACCACGGTCAGCGATGGCCTGGGCCTGAGGTGGTCATTTATGGGTCCGTTTGAAACCATCGATCTGAACGCGCCTGCTGGCATTGATGATTACGCGCAGCGCTATGGTCCTCTGTATCAGGAATTGTCGAAAACACAGACGGACACGGCGCCCTGGCCTGCCTCACTGATCGAATCGGTTACTGCGGCGCGACGAAACGCACTGCCTGCGACAGACCTCGCTGCACGTCGTGCCTGGCGCGATGAGCGATTGATGGCCCTGGCTGCGCACAAGCTTAAAGCCGGGACCGGGTCGGAACCCTCGGCCGACAGCTGACCTTCACCGGCGACTGACAATCACTGACAGCCGACAATCATTAACAGCGGGCACATCCCCATCCCACTTTTTCTTTTCTGAAACTGGATAACGCAACATGAGCTCATCAACATCAAACCGTAAAGTCATTATCACCTGCGCCGTCACTGGCGGCATTCATACCCCCACGATGTCACCGCACCTGCCTGTGACGGCAGACCAGATTGCCGACGATGCCATTGCGGCAGCCAAAGCCGGCGCTGCTATTTTGCACCTGCATGCGCGCGACCCCAAGGATGGACGCCCCACGCAGGACCCCGCCTTCTTCAAGCCTTTCCTGGAAAGAATCAAGAATGAGACGGACGCGGTCATCAATATCACCACCGGGGGCAGCCCGCATATGACCGTTGAAGAGCGGATGCGTCCTGCTACCACCTTCAAGCCCGAGCTGGCGTCGCTGAACATGGGCTCCATGAACTTTGGCCTGTACACCATGCTGGATCGCTTCAAGGAGTTCAAGCATGAATGGGAACGCGAGCACCTGGAGAAAAGCCGCGACGTGGTTTTCAAGAACACATTCAAGGACATTGAGACCATTCTGCGTCTGGGCAATGACAATGGTACGCGCTTCGAATTCGAATGCTACGACGTCAGCCACCTGTACAACCTGGCGCACTTCATGGACCGTGGACTGGTCAAATCCCCGCCATTTGTGCAGACCGTCTTCGGCCTGCTGGGAGGCATCGGCCCGCACCCTGAGGATCTGATGCACATGCGTCGCACAGCCGATCGCCTTTTCGGCAAGGATTATCAGTGGTCTATCCTGGGTGCCGGGCGTAATCAGATTCCACTGGCCACCATGGGTGCCAGCATGGGTTCGAACGTACGTGTGGGCCTGGAAGACTCGTTGTGGATCGCCCCCAAGAAACTCGCCGAATCCAACGCCGACCAGGTCAGCCAGATCCGTCAGGTGCTCGAAGGCCTGAACCTGCAGATTGCCACCCCTGACGAAGCGCGCGAGACGCTGCAACTGAAGGGGGCGGCCAATGTCAACTTCTAAGCCGGATACCTCATCGCGGTTTTCTCTGGCAGGACAGACAGCGCTGATCACAGGATCCAGTCGCGGTATCGGACTGGCCACGGCAAAAGCGCTGGCCGAACAGGGTGCCCGGGTGATGATCAACGGCAGAAACCCCGAGACGCTGGCGCTTGCGGGCAATAAATTGCGGGATGCCGGGCTGGACAT
This sequence comes from Pseudomonadota bacterium, assembly GCA_023387815.1. Lineage (GTDB taxonomy): Bacteria > Pseudomonadota > Gammaproteobacteria > Burkholderiales > Burkholderiaceae_B > Advenella. The sequence goes on along the minus strand of JAEWHK010000064.1, from coordinate 29,291 downwards.
CATTGATGCGCCCTTCGATGCTGGCGATATTGACGCGGCCACGGCCAAGGTCGATCAGCTGGAAAGCGAACATGGCCCCATCAGCATTTTCATGGCCAATGCCGCGATGACCCATCGGGAAAGTACGCTCACCTTTCCGCTGCAGAATTTCGAACAGATTCTGGCCATGAACCTGACTGCGCAGTGGGCACTGGGCCGTCATCTTGCGGCAAAAATGGTTGCACAAAAATATGGCCGCATCATTCTGACCGGTTCCATTACCGGCCTGCAGGGACGCAAAGACATTTCTGCGTATACGGTGGCCAAGGCTGGCCTGCACGCCCTGGCCCGTCAATGGGCTGTAGAACTGAGCCCGCACAATATTACCGTCAATGCCGTGGCACCGGGCTATATTGCCACGGAGTTCAACGAGCCATTGCAGAACGACGACACCTTCAATCGCTGGCTGTTTGAACGCGTCCCACAGAAAAAATGGGGTGACCCCGAGGACATTGCAAACGCTGTATGCTTTCTGGCCTCGCGGGAAGCGTCTTTCGTCACCGGCCAGACGCTGGCCGTCGATGGAGGATTTACGACGTCGCTGTAGGAGCGTCGTGAACTATAAAAGGCGTCGTGGATGCATGACAGCGGACCGGTATTCGATACCGGTCCCGCTACGCCAAATGACTCAACGAACGATATCGCCCTTGAGTGCAACACCGGTCACAATTGAACCTGCATGGCACTCATAGGTTGTGGTGCTGGCATTCTCGTTCTTGTTGTAATAGCTCACAATATTGCTCACGCCTGTGCCGCCCAGTTCGCGGGCGCGTTGCTGCAACTGTTTATAGGCAGACAGAAACACCCAGGCGCAGGCTTTTTCGTCACTGCCCTTGCCCAGTCGGCTGGTCTTTTTGTTGGTGACGGCATTGGCTTCAATCACCTGACCCGGTCCCTTGCGTCCGAAGGTCATGGTAATGGATTTATCCATGATCGCAGCGGCTTCGGGAGAAGACAGCGCCTGCGCAATCGGCAGGTCATAGCGGGTATCGCGCGCCTGAACTTGTGCACTCATGACAGCCAGCGTCACTGCGACGCCGATGAGTGAAATTTTTCTCGTCATTACAAACTCCTGAGTAATATCAAAGAAGCCGGTACACTGCATGGACTAAAGGGGCATCTGACACGCCGCGACTCGCCCTATGGGCAACTGCGGGTCAGCATGGTGACCGGCGGATACTGATAATCAGATCCTGCCGTCCCCTGTCTGTAAAAACGCGGAGCATGTGCCCGCCGCGTGATGTTGCTTCGCGCGCCGGCAATGGTTGTTCTGATGCCACACTCGGAAACCCGAGGTAGCAGGGAACCTGTGGATTATGCCATCTTCTGTCATACTCTGAAACATATTATAATGATTGCGGCGACGAACCTTTACCTTTCTTACCCGAATTGAAGCCTAAAAACAGGTATCTGCCTCATGTTTTCCTTTGAATTGACCATTTCCCGAAAGAACGCCCTGGCCCCTGGCCTGGCGGCGTCATCTCAATGGGCAGAGTGGCTCAATGCCGGCAACGCACAGGAAAAAGAGGCCGTCCGTCAGCAGAATGCATCCGACGCCATAAACCTGGATTTTCTGCCGGCCATGCAGCGGCGGCGCCTTAGCCCCCTGTCTCGTCTGGTATTTGCCACTGCCTGGCCGTTACTTCAGGACAATCCGTCATGCCCGGTGGTCTTTTCTTCCAGAAATGGCGAAATCAACCGTAGTTTCCAGCTGCTCATTGCCCTGGCAAAAAAGGAAGGCGTGTCGCCCACCTCGTTTGGACTCTCGGTCCACAATGCGATTGGCGGACAACTGGCCATTCAGCACAGCAATGAAGCAGAACAGTCTGCCATTTCCGCACGTGACAATGGTATCGAAAACGCCCTGCTTGATGCCTGGCTCCTGCTGCAGGACGGGGTCGAGCGCGTCCTGGTGATCTGCGCCCAGGATCCGCTGGATACGCAATACGACGTCAAAATCGACAGGGAACCGTTCCCTTTTGCCTGTGCGCTGCTGATCACCCGCGGCACACAATGGCGCCTGTCCCGAGGCCCGCTAAACACATCAGCGCCAGCAGACGCGCAGGGCGCCAATCAATCCGACATCAATTCCGATGGCGATGCCGGCGTCATTGCCCGTCTGGAAGCCGGCCATAATCACTGGGCTACTCCTTCCGGCCTCACGTCGGGCCTCATTTCCGGCCGTTCCGCCACAAACGTGGACACAACACAGCCGGAATCCGCCCCCTCTAGCCCAGGCCTTAGCGCCTGGACGTGGACACGCCAGACATGAAGCAGTTGTGGTTGTTTCTCGGGCACAAATGGCGCTGGCTGGCTATTGCCAGCGGCTACCTGGTGTTCGGACTCTTCGGCATCGTGCTCAAAGTGGTTCTGCTACCCTTTACCGGTGGCATGCTGGATCAGAACCGCCTGGCAAACCAGAAACGGGCGCGCAGCATCATCCAGTTCCTGTGGCGCCAGCTGCTTCGCTATGTTCGCCTGATGGGCGGCTTCGGCTATCGCTTTCCCCACCAGAACAGGCTGGGTCGGCCGGGCCAGCTGATCATTGCCAATCACCCCTCCCTGCTCGATGTGGTCTTCATGCTGGCCCACGCCCGGCAGTCGAATTGCATCGTCAAGCAAAGCCTGCTGAACAATCCGTTTCTGAACAGCGCCATTCGGGCTTGCGGCTTTATCCCGAACGATGGCACTCCGGAAGTCATCGATCGCGCGGTGGCCGCGCTCAAGGGCGGTCAGTCCGTACTCATCTTTCCGGAAGGCACGCGTACCGGCCCGGACAATCTGATCCGTTTTCATCGGGGTGCCTGTGCCATCGCCTTGCGGGGCGCGGCTGTGATCACGCCTGTTATAATCCGGATGCATCCACGCTGCTTCCAACGAGGCCAATCGTGGTACAACATCCCGCATGAAAAAGTTAATTATGAATTCATCATCGGCGATGACATTGATCCGGCACCCTGGCTTTCGGGAAAGCATATGCCTGCGGCAACGCGGCAACTGAATGCGTATCTACAGACTTACTTTGAACGAGAACTACAGAAATGACCTCCGCGCTCAATCTGGAAATTAAAGAATTAATCATTTCAAGCCTGGGGCTTGAAGACATCACGCCAGAAGACATCCAGGACGATGCTCCGCTATTCGGAGAAGGCCTGGGACTGGACTCGGTTGACGCTCTTGAGCTGGGCCTCGCACTGCAGAAGCATTTCGACATCCAGTTCAACACCAAAACCCAGAATTTGCGTGAGCATTTCAAAGATATCAACACCCTTGCTGCGTTTGTTACAGACCTGAAGACCCACCCACAGACCTGAGGTAAGCCATCATGAATCAGTCTGATCAAATTTATGTGACATTAAAGACCGCACTGATTGACCTGTTTGAGATTGAACCGGATCGGATCCGTCCCGAATCAGATTTGTACACCGATCTGAATATCGACAGCATTGATGCCATTGACCTGATTGATCATATCAAGCGGACGACAGGTCAAAAGCTGCTGGCTGAAGATTTCCGCAGCGTACGTACTGTGCAGGACGTGGTTGACGCCGTCAACCGCAAGCTCACACCCGCTTAGGAAAAGCAGACTGGTGTTGTTCCGGTTGCCCCCCTTTGCGCTACGCCTGCTCAATGTGTTGCTGGTGCTGGCCCTTGCCGCTTACCCGTTTGTCGTCTACTACGGGAAGGAGCATGTCGGCAGTCTGTGGATTTCTGTCGGGCTGCTGCTTTTATGGGGTATCAAAAGCCTGCTCAGCCGCCAGCGATGGCAACTGATTGTCACCGCCGCATTGCTTGTCTGCGTCTCATTGTTCTGGCTGACGCAACAGTCAGGTTTTCTGTACTTTTATCCCGTGGTCATCAATCTGGTTCTGCTCGCCGTATTTACGGGAAGTCTGTTCACCCGCATGACCGTGGTCGAGCGGATTGCACGCAGTCAGGAACCCGACCTCCCACCTTCTGCTGTGTACTACACCCGACAGGTAACTAAAGTATGGATCGTGTTTTTCATCGTGAACGGCGGCATCATCTTTGTCCTGGGTCAGGCCGGCTATACGCGTGCATGGTCACTTTATACGGGTTTGATCTCCTACATCCTTATGGGACTGCTGTTTGCAGGCGAATGGCTTGTGCGTCGTCGCTTCAAGCGGAGGATGGGGCATGAGTGAAGCGCAGAGCGGCATTCTGCTGCCATTTCCCGAACCCAACACCCTTGTTGCCAGTCGGCCGCCGATGGATCGCGCGCGGTTTGAGGCAGTCACCACCGGCCTTTTTCAGGCACTGAAGGGGGCGTCCGCCTCCCGGGTCGGCTTGTGGTTTGATGATACGGCGCTTTTCAGCTGCGCCCTGCTTGCCTGCTGGGCGGCGGGGGCCAAAGTCATGGTACCGCCAGACCTGCTGAAGGACACGCGCGCCTGGGTTGAAGCCGAGGCAGACCTCTGGCTGACCGATACTGACGTCCCTGAATCCCTTTTGCCCTTGTGGCAGTTGTCTGCCACCAACGCCGACGAGTTTGCAGAGGATGTGTCCTCTCTCTTCCAGGATCGCGCCTCACACGGACGATTCCTCGCTCTGCCCGCAGACGCCCATCTCTTCCTGCGGACGTCGGGCTCCAGCGGCACGCCCAAGGTCATCCGCAAGTCCTATGCCCAGCTTCAGGCAGAAGCCCTGACCCTCATTCAACTCTGGTCCCTGAAGGGGCTGTCCGCTACCGTGCTTGGCTCTGTCAGTCATCAGCACATGTACGGTCTCACATTTCGTGTCATGGTGCCGCTGCATGCCGGACTGGTTCTGGATCGTCAGCAGGCGCGCTATCCCGAAACCCTGATTGAACACACCGTGTCCCAGGACAAATGTGTGTGGATTACCAGCCCTGCCCTGCTGCAGCGCCTGCCCGACAGCACGCCATGGCAACTGGTACAGCAGCGCCTGGCTCGTGTCGTCTCAGCCGGTGGCACGCTTGCAGAGACCACGCGCCACGCCCTGTTCCAGCGTGAGTGGCCACTGCATGAAATCTATGGCAGTACAGAAACAGGCGTCATTGCAACCCGCCATCGCCAGCCTGCCTGGACACCACTGCCTGGCGTGGCACTCAAAACAGACAGCGAAGACCGTCTGATCGCCACTTCTCCCTGGACCGAAGGCGCAGAACAGACAGCAGATCTGATCGAGCTGAGTCAGAATGGAAGCTTTGTTTTGCAGGGACGGGCTGACCGGATACTCAAGCTGGAGGATAAACGCATATCGCTGAACCGGGTAGAACAGGCCGCACTCTCGCATGCCTATGTCAGCGACATTCACTGCGCACCCAGCCCGCTGGGCGGAAGACTCTGCGCGATGGCAGAACTGTCAGAGGCGGGCGTGAAGGCCTTGCGCGAGCAGGGCCGCCGACATGTAACGCAGACACTGTCCGAGCATCTGCGTACCGACGTGGATCCTCTGGCAGTGCCTCGGCACTGGCGATTCCCCGAAACCCTGCCTCGTAATGCACAGTCCAAGATCACCATGGCACAGGTGCGCGACTGTTTTCTGAACCCGCGTCGCAGCCCGCAATGGCGCCTTGCCGAACCACAAGAAAATCCCGCGTCAGAAGAGGCCAGCTCGCTCACATCAGCCACGACAGACGTAAAGATCGCCCCTGTCGAGTATGCCCTGACTGGTCAGGTGCCACTGGATCTTGTGTATTTTTCCGGGCACTTCCCCACATTCCCGCTGGTTCCAGGTGTGGCCCAGCTAGGATGGGCGCTGGAACAGGCTCGCGCACTCGGCCTGGGAGGCGGTCAGATTCAGCGTATTGAAAACCTGAAGTTTCAGCATTTTCTGCGTCCTGCGGATCCCTGCGCAATGACGTTAAAATGGGATGATGAAAAGCGCAAACTTTATTTCACTGTGCGTACCGGTGCAAACATGACCGCATCCGGACGTATTGCATTCACAGGTGCAATCTGAATGTTCTATCCCCTATTTATGATCGCTGTCCTGTTCAAATGCTCCTCCTGCCGAACCCTGTGTTACGGTAATGCGCCATGAATCGCACCATCGCACTTATCCCTTATTACAACCATCCGGAAACGATCAAATCGGTCGTGCAGCATCTGCGCCGCCATGAACTGCCGGTCCTGATCGTCGATGACGGCTCCGATGCCACCTCGCGTCAGGCGCTGACCCAGTTCAAAACCTGGCCGGAAGTCCGCGTCCACCACAAGCCGCAAAACGGCGGCAAGGGAAGTGCCGTCAAAGCCGGTTTCGAACTGGCCGCAGAGATGGGTTACACCCATGTGCTTCAGGTGGATGCGGATGGTCAGCACAATCTGGACGACGTTCCCGCCTTTCTGGCTCTGTCTCAGGAGCATCCTGAGGCCGCCATCTGCGGACGACCTGTTTACGGTGACGACATTCCGACAGCCCGACTTCACGGACGCAAGCTCACGCTCTTCTGGGTCCATGTCCATACGCTTTCGCGCTCCATTCCGGATGCCCTTTGCGGCTTTCGTCTGTATCCACTGGCTGCCGTCGGCTTCGTCAAAGAGACACCCTATCTGGGCGACTGGATGGATTTCGACCCTGAAGTTCTGGTGCATCTGTTCTGGCACGGCACCCCGTTATTGTGGATTCCTACCCGCGTTTCGTATGCTGCCGATGGCGTATCGCACTACCGCATGGTGCAGGACAATCTGCTCATGTCGAAAATGCACGCGCGCAGCTGCCTGCATATGCTGCCGTTTTTTCCATCGCTGCTGCGGCGCGCCCTGAAAAGAGGTCGCAATTGAGTGAGCACTGGGCCTCCCGACAGGAAAGAGGCAACCGCTTTGTTCTTCGGCTGGTCACCCGGCTGATCCGATACTGTCCGGCATGGCTGCTTGCCATCCTCTCGCGGATCGTTGTGCTGTATTTTTATCTGACCTCGCCGGCTGAGCGTCGCAATATTGCCGAATACCAGCAGCATTTGCGCGACTGGTCCGGCCGACCCGAGCTGATTCCCGCCACATTGCCCGTCTATCGTCAGTTCCTGGCTTTCGGTCAGGCCCTGATCGACCGCTTTGCCGTCTGGCAGGGAAGACTGCGTTACGAACATATCGTCATTGAAGATCCCGATGGCATTCACAAGGAAATGCTCTATGCCAAAGGACGAGGCCAGATTCTAATCTGCTCCCATCTGGGCAATACGGAAATCAGTCGTGCCCTTGTATCCCATCATAAGGGACTGGTGCTGAATATTCTGATTCACAGCAAACATGCGCAAATGTATAACGAGGCCATGGCAGAGCTGGGCGCCGACAACGATATACGTCTGCTGCAGGTATCGGAACTGGACATCGACACCATGATGATGCTGCAGCAACGGGTCGATAATGGCGAATGGATTGCCATCGCCGCCGACAGAGAGCCGGTAAGAGGTGAAAAGGTCGTTCCTGTCCCGTTCCTGGGCGTTCCGGTGAACTTCCCTCAGGGCCCGTGGCTCATGGCGGGACTGCTGAAGGCCAGCGTCAATACCCTGTTCTGCACACGACATCAAGGCAGGTATATTTTGCGGTGTGAGCGCATGAGTGATCGCATCACCTGGTCACGACAGGATCGCGACGAAGTGATTCAGACGTGGGTACAGCGGTACGCCGCGCAGCTCGAAAAAGTCTGCATGAAGGCGCCGCTGCAGTGGTTCAATTTTTATGACTTCTGGAAGCGCAATGAATAAGCATTCCGGCCTTGGCATTTCCGTGCCGATAAGCATTCCCTTTTTCGACGTGGATGCGATGCAGATGGTGTGGCACGGACATTATGTGAAATATCTGGAAATCGCGCGCTGTGCCCTGCTCGACAAAGTAGGCTATAACTATGACAGGATGCGCGACGATGGCTATGTGTGGCCGGTTGTGACCATGCAGCTCAAATACGTGCGTCCGGCCATGTTCGGCCAGCAGGTGCTGGTTCAGGCCGACATCACGGAATGGGAGTCACGTCTTCGCATACGTTACGTAATTACCGACGCCACGACCGGCGAACGCATGACGCAGGCCGAAACGACCCAGGTCGCCGTCTGCATGAAGACACGCGAAATGCAATTTGAAACCCCGCAGGCTTGGCAGGATACCATCCGCCGGATCCTGCAAACAGAAGGCTGAATTCCGCCCACATTTTTATGACGATGATCCGATCTCTGCGCCCTGTTTTTCTTTATTGCCTTGCGGCGATGCTTACCGTGCTGTTTTGTGGCGCCGCCCAGGCCTTCACCCTGCAGGATCTGGAAAAACAACTATCGGCGCACCGCACGGTTCAGGGTGATGTGCAGCAAAAGCGTTATCTGCGATCGCTGGCCCAGCCTCTGTTGAGCCAGGGCAAATTCGTCATGCAGGCAGACAAGGGACTGTTATGGCAGACCCTGACACCGATAGCCAGCACCATCCGGATTACCCCAGAGGGCATGATGCAGAAAGACGCCGCGGGAAACTGGCTGCCGCTGCAACAGCAGGGGGCAGGCGGCAAGTCACAAATCCGTCTTTTCATGGACCTGCTTTCCGGCAATACGCGTGCCCTGTCAGGCCAGTTCGAGCAGTCGCTGCAGGGAACGGCCGATCAATGGACACTCACGCTGACACCGTCCTCGTCCATGCTCAAACAGATATTTCGGCAGATCACCATCGCCGGCGGGCAGACCATCAATCAGGTGACACTGAACGAAACCCAGGGCGACAGAAGCGAAATCCTGTTCTCGGGTCTGCGCATCAACCAACCTTTGCCGGCAGATGCCAAAGATGCGCTTGAACAGTGAGCGAGGTTGGGCGGCTCTCTACCTGCTGGCGCTGGCGGGGTTATTGCTGTTTTCCATATGGCAGCTGACTGCGCGCCAGCCGGTACATACCGATCTGCTGGATCTGCTGCCACCGGATCGCTCACAAAGCAATATTGAACAGAAAGCACAGGACGCCGTCCGGCAATCACTTAATCAGCAGATCGTTGTGCTCACCAGCGCGACCGACAGCGCAAAAGCCCTGGCAGCAGCCGAAAGACAGGCCAGACAATGGTCAGACAGCCATTTGTTTGAGCGGGTTGATCTGCATGTGTCGGGCGACATTGACAGCTTGCGCGAACAGCTGGTGCAGATGGATCAGGCCGGCCTGTCTGCGCAATTGCGCGAGTCCCTGGCGCATGATCCGAAGGCCTGGTTTGAACAGCGCGCCCAGCGCATTGCATCGCCTCTGGGCGAGCAGAGCCTGGTGCCTGCCGATCAGGACTGGCTGGGTTTGACGGCTCCGCTAGCCCAGAAACTGCAATCGGTCTCGTCCGTCCATTACGACATTGCCAGCAACACGATGCAGGCAGAAGCTGACGGCCGGACCTGGTACCTGATGCGTGCGCGTCTCGATCCCGCCGCGGGGTCGGGCAGCGATGCAGCCTTGCTATCGCTGATCGACCAGACCCGTGCCCAAGCCGATGAAGAGCAGATACAGGTGCTCATGGCCGGGGGCGCCATCTATAGCGCCCAGGGCAAAACCGAGGGCGGCCATGAAAGCACCTGGATGAGCATTGTCGGCAGCGGACTTACCATCCTGTTTCTGCTGCTGATGTTTCGTTCCGCCCGTATTCTTCTGCTCGCCATCCCGGTGCTTGCCGGTCTGCTGGCCGGCTTTGCGACCTGCGTGGCGCTGCTGGGCTCCATCCACATCCTTACACTGATTATCGGCACCAGCCTGGTCGGTCTGGTGGTGGATTTCCCGCTGCACTGGTTAAGCCATGCCACGCTGGATTCACGCTGGCATCCCTGGGGGGCGGTAAGACGCGTTGCGCGACCCTTTATCATCAGTCTTTCTGTCACCGTTACCGGATACCTCTTCCTGCTATTGACGCCACTGCCCATTCTGCAGCAGACGGCGGTGTTTTCGTCCGCGGCACTGGTCAGTACCTTCCTCTTCACCCGACTGGTTCTGCCCGCGCTTTTTCATCACTGGCAACCGCGGCCGTACACTCACCTGCCCGCGCTGCTTGCCAGGCTCAGGCGGGGCGTGACCCGCACGGGTGAGCGCATCCTTCGCACGCCCATACTGACACTGCTGCTGTTTCTTGTTGGCGGCGGCGGTCTGTACCTGAGCAACTGGCATGATGACATCCGCAACTGGGTCAACACGCCCGCCCCCCTGCTCAGTCAGGCTCAGGAAATCGGCCGGCTTACCGGAATTGAACCAACGAGTCAGTACTTTATTGTTCAGGCCGATGATGAAGACACGCTGCTACAGACCGAGAAGCGCCTGGCCAGCCGGCTTGATGCGCTGGTTGATAAAAAACAGCTGCGAAACTATAGTGCTCTATCCCAATGGGTCAATCCCGTGTCGGAACAGCAGGCGCTGAAGACAACACTGGCCGCCTTGTCACTACGCCCCCAGGACTGGTCCGCCTTGCGCGCTCTGGGCGTACCCGACGATGCTATTCATGCTGAACTTGAACGTCGCCAGAAGCGTCCTCTCGTCACGATTGACGAAGCCCTGCACGGACCGCTGGCTGAGCCTTGGCGCATGCTGTGGCTGGGCGAGGATGAGCAAGGACACCCCGCAAGCATGGTGACCATGAATGGACTCACCGATCCCGCCGCACTGTCGGGCCTGACACAATACCTGCCAGGCGTCACGCTGGTCGATCAGCGCAGCCATATCAATACACTTTTTGCCCAGACGCGCCTGGAAGCCATTGCCCTGAAGCTGCTGTCCTATATTGTGGGTTTCCTGATTCTGTATCGCGTCTTTGGCACCCGACCTGCACTGCGTATTCTGATGGTGCCGCTATCGGCATCGCTGACCGTCATGAGTCTGGCGGGCCTGACGGGCATTCCGCTGAATCTGTTCTGCATTTTCGGACTGCTGCTGGTCACCGCCATCGGCATCGATTACGCCGTGTATGCGAGCGCCCGCAGCCTGCCGCCGGACGAAAAAGCTGCCGGAATCTTCATGGCCTCGGTCACAACCATGATCACTTTCGGCCTGCTGTATTTCAGCAGCACCCCTGCTGTCTCCACATTCGGACTGAGTGTGGTGCTGGGCGTGCTCTGCAACGTCATATATACTTTCTGGTTCATGCGTGACCATTTGCGGACCGGGCCTTCACCCGGTACAAATCCGGGCAACGCCGCTTCGCAGAGCCCGCGCAGGCCTGAACCTTCATCTTCTATTCTCAATGGATCTGACTGATGACAACCTCTACCCTGACCACAAAAACTGATGTCGCTATTATTGGGGCTGGCCCCTCCGGTGCTGTTGCTGCTGCCCTGCTTGTGCAGCGCGGCTGGCAGGTATGCGTTCTGGAGCGCCAGCACTTCCCGCGATTTTCCATTGGCGAGAGCCTGCTGCCCTACTGTATGGAAATTCTGGAAGAGGCGGGCCTGCTGGATGTGGTCAATCAGGCGGGATTTCAGTCCAAAAACGGTGCGGCATTTACCTGGGGCGACAAGTACACCGAGATTGATTTTCGCGACAAGTTTACGGCCGGGCCGGGCACCACGTTCCAGGTAGAGCGCGCGAAATTTGATCAGATACTGATACAGGAAGCCGAAAGAAAAGGCGCAAACGTCTACTTCGGTCATACGGTCAACAATCTGGAAATGACGCCCGAGCAGGCCACCCTGTCGGTTACCACCGATCAGGATGAGTCCTACACCCTGCAGGCGCGATTTGTGCTTGATGCCAGCGGCTACGGTCGCGTGCTGCCGCGGCTGCTGAATCTGGAGCGGCCCTCTTCGTTGCCCATGCGCGAAGCCTGGTTTACCCATATCCAGGACAACATCACCGACCCGCAATATGATCGGGAAAAAATCACCATCGCCACCCATCCGCAAGACCGGGCAATCTGGATGTGGCTGATTCCCTTCAGTCACGGACGTTGCTCCATCGGCGTGGTGGGCGAACCCGACAGACTGGCAAAAGGCGATCGGGAAGCGCTCCCGTTTCTTCAGGACATCACGAACGAAATACCGCGACTGCACACCCTGCTCGCCAACGCAGAATGGGACACGCCCGTCAATTGCCTGCGCGGCTATTCGGCCAATGTGAGCAGCCTGTACGGTGAACGTTTCGCCCTGCTGGGGAATGCGGCGGAGTTTCTCGATCCGGTTTTTTCGTCTGGCGTGACCATCGCGCTGCAATCGGCCAGCCTGGCGACCGCGCTGGTCGACAAAACACTGCGCGGCGAGGCGGTTGACTGGCAGAAATCGTTCGTAGAACCACTAAGCATTGGTGTCAATACGTTCAGGACTTATGTGACCGGCTGGTACGATTACCGCTTCCAGGATGTTATATACTCCGAACAGGTCAATGCGGACATTCGACGCATGATTTCCGCTGTCCTGGCCGGGTATGCGTGGGATACCCGCAACCCTTATGTAGAAAAATCTGAGAGGCGCCTGAATGCGCTGGCGGAGATATGCGGTGAAGCTCGACTGCGTTCCTGATTTTCCATTTGGCGGCATGCGGCTTAGGTCAATGCCTGCGTGGCTGACCGCCAGTCTGTGCGCGCTAATGGTGCTTCTGCTTGCCGGTTGCGCATCCACATCGGTACTCCCGGTGAAATCACAAGCGCAATCGCAGACAACCGCCCGCCTGCAATCCTATAAACTGACGTCCGTCAGCAGCTCGGGGCAAACCGAGGATACCTTGCTGATCGTGCAGCCCGAAGCGGGTGGTGCCACGCGATGGATTCAGACCAATGCCCTGGGTGCTCCGCTGGCGCGACTGCAACTGAGTGACGGTGCCTGGCGCACTGACGGTTTCCTTCCACCCAATCCCACGGCACAGCAGCTTTTCGAAGCTATTATCGCGTCGCAGATACCTCGCCAGCAGTGGGCTTCGGTCTATCCCGATATCGACATTGCCTCCGCACAACGCGATGGCAGGCCGGTGCATACCTTCAGTCGCCAGGGACGCACGTTGTGGACGCTGCAACTGTCTGATGAGAACGAAGATCAGTCTTCCGCAGAGTACGAACGCAAGCCCCCCGAACAGAGCCGTGCTGCGGCAGCGGCGACCGGTCACGCCACAGACAGCGCTCATGTCACAAGTATTGAGCTGCCTGATCAGCGCCGCTGGCAGTTGACGCCACTCGCTGACAGCGCCGCAGCACCCTCTGCACAGGACCTTCAACAGACCCCTGAACAGTCTCGCAAACAAATCCCTGCAAAGAACAAAACAAAGTCTTCTGCAAAGAACTCCACAAACACCTCTGCAAAGTCCCAGTCGACAACAACGTCACAGACAGCATCAGAGACACATCAACGGCGTATCCCCCGTCTACACCCGCTTGAACCCCAGCAAAATCATGATAAGAAGTTACCTGAGTGAACCCGCCACGGTCAGCGCGCTGGGCGTGACCTTTTCCGACACCCTTGATGCGCTTTACAACGCTTCCACATCGCCATTGGCGCCCAGCACCGAGTGGGTAACGGGCAAAACCATCTATACCGGCAGACCGCCCGCCCCCGCGCCAGCGCTTCCGGCCGGCACGCCCGAAGAGTTTGATACCCACAATAATCGTCTGCTGTGGCAGACGGCTGTACAGCTGGATGCCCGCATTCTGCGTGCTCGAGAGCGCTATGGAGCGCAACGAATCGGCGTCATTATCGGCACGACGACTACCGGCGTGGACGACAATTACCGCGCATTCGAAGCCTTTGCCGAAGACGGCAACTGGCAGCGCGGACTCTATCGACATGAATATCAGCTGCTGTCGGCACCGGCCGACTTCCTGGCCCATCATTACGGCCTCTCCGGCCCCGTCTATAGCATTTCCACCGCATGCACATCGGGCGCGAGGGCGATCGTCACCGCGCATCGTCTGCTGGCCACGAATCTGTGCGATGCCGTCATTTGCGGCGGCGTGGATTCACTCGCACGTCTGACAATCAATGGCTTTGATTCGCTGCAGGCCCTGTCTACTGGTATTGCCAACCCGTTCTCGGTCAATCGCGACGGTATCAATATTGGTGAGGCGGCAGCATTGTTCGTGGTCACGCGCGAGCCGGAAGACGGCCTGCCCCTGCTGGGCTACGGCAACAGTTCCGATGCCTTCCATATGTCTTCGCCCGATCCCGAGGCCAAAGGCGCCATTCTGGCCATAAGAGAAGCCCTGCAGCGCGCGCAGCTTGAGCCCGAAGACATTGGGTGGGTCAACCTGCACGGCACGGCAACCGAACTCAACGACAGCATGGAAAGTCTGGCCATGACAAGCTGTTTTAAGCATGGCGTACCCTGCACCAGCACCAAACCCATGACCGGTCATACACTGGGCGCCGCCGGTGCTCTGGAAGCCGCGCTGGTCTGGGGGGCCATCGACAGACAGCGCAATCCGCAGGGACGATTGCCGCCCCAGTATTGGGATGGTCAGACCGACACTGCCCTGCCCGCGATCCAGCTGACGCAAGCCGGGTCCACCTGGCAGCAATCCAGACGTATCGGCATGAGCCTCTCATTCGCTTTTGGGGGCAATAACACAGTCCTTATCCTGGGAGAGGACAGCTGATGCACACCCCGATTCATCACCTCGGACCGCTGCTGCCTCACGCAGGCAATATGATTCTGCTCGACGAGATATCCGAATACTCCGACAGACATCTCGTCGGACTGGCGCATATCGGCCCCGATCACCTGTTTGTGGATGAGCAACAGACGCTGCCCATGTGGAGCGGCATCGAGATCATGGCACAAGGTGTCGCGGCACTCGCCGGCTGCCACGCCCAGGATGCCGGGCAGCCGGTGAAACTGGGCTTCCTGCTGGGAAGCCGCGAAGTGAAAATCCTGCGTCCCAGTGTTCCCGTGGGCAGTACGCTGCAGGTGCGGGTAGAAGCCTCCACGCGCGATGAAGCCAGCGGCTTCGGCGTCTTTGACTGCAGTCTGACGCTGATTGAAGATGGCGCAACGACCGTGAATGACGAGCGCGCCGCAACAGGCGCAAAGAACCCCACTAAGGCTGGCAGCCCGGCAACGGCTGCGGCTGACCACGCTGCGGCCACGGGCAACGACACGCTAAACGCCACTGTCGTGGCGACGGCCAGACTCAGCGTCTTCAGCCCGCCCGACGTCAACCAATATATACAGGAGCTTGCGGTATGACCGCGAATCGCATTTTCGTTACCGGCTCCAGCCGCGGGATTGGCAAGGCCATTGCCCTCGATCTGGCCCGTGCCGGTTTTGACCTGACCCTTCACTGTCGCCAGCGGCGCGAAGACGCGCAACAGGTGGCCGACGAAATCCGTGCGCTGGGTCGGGACGTCGACATCCTGCAATTCGACGTTTCCGACAGAAATGCCTGCAGACAATCTCTGGAATCCTGGCTGGAAAGCCACGAAGCATTCTATGGCGTTGTGCTCAATGCCGGCCTGACGCGCGACAATGCCTTCCCCGCCTTCACTGATGAAGACTGGGACCAGGTTGTGGATACCAATCTGGGCGGTTTCTATAACGTGCTGCATCCGCTGGTCATGCCAATGATCCGACGGCGCAAACCCGGCCGCATCGTATGCATGGCCTCTGTTTCCGGGCTGATAG
This sequence comes from Pseudomonadota bacterium, assembly GCA_023387815.1. GTDB lineage: Bacteria > Pseudomonadota > Gammaproteobacteria > Burkholderiales > Burkholderiaceae_B > Advenella. The sequence continues at coordinate 13,737 of JAEWHK010000064.1, read as the reverse complement.
GCAATCGCGGACAGGTCAATTACAGTGCTTCCAAGGCCGGTCTGATCGGCGCGGCCAAAGCACTGGCGGTCGAACTGGCCAAACGCCGCATCACCGTCAATTGCGTGGCACCCGGCCTGATCGACACCGACATGCTGGACGAAAACGTCCCCGTCGAAGAGATCCTCAAAGCCATTCCCGCCCAACGTGCGGGTGATCCGGAAGAAGTCGCCGCCGCCGTGACCTTCCTGATGTCGGAAAAGGCCGGCTACATCACCCGGCAGGTCCTGTCCGTGAACGGAGGACTCTGCTGATGAAGCGTGTTGTGATTACGGGGATGGGTGGCATTACAGCCCTGGGAAACAACTGGCGCGATATCCGCGACGCCTTTGCCGCAAAACGCAGTGCAGTGTGCACAATGCCTGACTGGGATCGTTATGTTGAGCTCGGCACCCGCCTGGCCGCCCCCATACCGGATTATGCCGTTCCGTCACACTGGCAGCGCAAGCAGCTTCGCAGTCTGGGCAGGGTATCCCAGCTGTGCGTGGACGCGGCCGAACGGGCGCTTGCCGATGCCGGGCTGTTGAATGATCCGCAAATCCAGACAGGCGCCATGGGTGTGGCCTGTGGATCCTCCACGGGCAGTACGGAAGACGTGCGAGCCCTCGCCAGCCTGCTCATGCATGGCGAAACGCAGGGCGTGAACGCCAACACCTATGTGCGGATGATGCCTCACACAACGGCGGCAAACATCGGTATTTTCTTTGGTCTGAAAGGACGCATCATTCCCACTTCCAGCGCCTGCACCTCGGGAAGCCAGGGAATTGGTTACGCCTATGAGGCCATCCGGCACGGGCTGATTCCCATGATGCTTGGGGGTGGAGGCGAAGAACTGTGTCCCAGTGAGGCCTATGTCTTCGATTCCCTGTATGCCACCAGCCAGCGCAACAATGCGCCGCATACCTCGCCGCGCCCCTACGATCGTGACCGGGACGGACTGGTCATTGGCGAAGGTGCCGGTATATTTGTATTGGAAGAACGCGAACATGCCCTGGCCCGCGGCGCGCATATCCACGCGGAAATCGTCGGTTTCGGGACCAACTCAGATGGTACGCATGTTACCCGGCCGCAGAGCGAAACCATGTTCCAGGCCATGAAGATGGCGCTGGATCAGGCCGGACTGCAGCCCGAACAGATCGGCTATATCAACGGACATGGAACGGCGACCGAACAGGGCGACATTGCCGAATCCCACGCAACAGCCCAGCTCTTTGGAAGCCGCGCAGTCATCAGTTCCCAGAAGAGCTTTCTGGGTCATACCCTGGGTGCCTGCGGTGCGCTGGAATCCTGGTTCTCCATTGCCATGATGCATGATGGCTCGTTCGTCCCTACACTGAACCTGGATAACGTAGATCCACGCTGTGCCGAACTGGACTACCTGCAACATGACTGGCGGACCATCGACACCGAATACGTCATGAACAACAACTTTGCTTTCGGCGGCGTCAACACGTCGCTGATCTTTCGCAAGCCGGTGTGAATTGTTTGAGGAAGTGACGCGAATTCAGGTCAACGGTCTGAAGGGCCGATTAAAGTCAGCGGCGCTGATTTTCATTCAATATGTCAATTGTGATTCGCGGCGTTGAAACTACAGAGTTGCTGATTCTGCGGTGGTTTACAGCGCCCACTTGCCGCCGGACCTAGCTAACGAGTTGCAAAATATACAGCCTGTTCCAGCTTAAGCGCCTGGCTCCCGCCCGGCACGGCCATTCGCGCGACCAGGCTATCACCGGGTCCAGTGATCTGATCTTCTGCAGCGGGCCAGACGCCCGCCATCATCCATTCGTCGCCTATCATTGCCGACACGCCATGCCACAACATGCCACCCATACCGGTCAAATGAAGTGGTAAGTATGTAGAGTCAGAGCCTGCTCCTTGAAAATCAAGGAGCGCCTGGACTTTGCCTGCGCTCTCATTTTGATGCGCGGCGTTCGTGCTGTTATTGTAATGTTTGGCGTCCGTGCTCTCATTGTGATTTGTAGTGCTCGTGCTGTCATTGTGAGGTGTCGCATTCATACAGCCTGAGTGACCTGCAGACGGATCGTGGAGCAGTGACAGTGCCAGACTGATATCGTCCGGCACGCGCTGGCCGGCAGACACACGCACATCGCTTTCGAACGATCCACGCTCGCCCTTCTCACGCTCCCCCTTCTCAATGCGCAGGCGTAACCCGACTTGCAACATATCCGCCGGAAAATTCCCTTCAACCGCTTTGATCAGTGCTTCTTTAATCGTCCAGAGACGATAGAAAAGACGGGTTCTGGTCTCACCCTGCACAGCCGATAGCAGGCGCATCTCATCTTCATGCGCCACCATCTCTGCCAGCGCCAGCTCATCGACTGCGTGAACCCGCTCCAGATCCACACCCATATGCGAATGCGTCAGCGACGCGCCCCAAAGCGCATGCCCGTGACTATGCGAGAGACTGGAAGATAAACAAGTGGCGGGAAGACGTCGGCGAAGAGCGCGACTCACCCGCCATTCGATGGCATTACGCCCGGACAGTCTGGCCGCTTCCCGTTCGCGATCCTGAACGGAAAGTGCCTGCGCATCATATTCAGACTGCAGATCAGGGCCCGCAAACCAGAGTTGCACGGTCGGTGGGGCATCAGTGAAGGAATACGGCATTGGCAGAAGATCGGGGAAATGGATCGTCTTATTGTACGCATTTTGTACACATTTCTTTGCACGGCAACGTCATCGTTCGCAGTCGACGACGACCCGGACTGGCAACGGACGCAAAGATCAAACTAACGGCCCGTCTCCTTTACGAGATCGGGCCGATATGCATGCAGGATAGGTGCGCCGTACCTCGTCCTGCCTTACTCCGCAAGCGAGGAAATTACGGCAACGCAGCCACTGGCTCAGCCTGGCGCTGAATCTGACCCACGCCCAGGTAAGAGAACAGGTCCTTGGGATCTGCCAGTTCGGGTACCAGCGAAATAGGCTTCATCAGACCCATTTTGCGTGCCGTATCACGCATGTAAACCAGGGCAGAAAAGTCTTCAAGGGCAAATCCTACGGAATCGAACAAGGTAATCTGCTCATCGCTCTCACGCCCTGGCGTCTGTCCCTGAAACACTTGCCACAAATGCCGTACCGGAAAATCCGCTGCCACGTTCTGCAGCTCACCTTCCACACGGGTCTGAGGCTCGAACTCCACAAACACATCTGTCATTGGCAGGATGTCAGGATGCAATTCGGTCTTGCCGGGACAATCGCCACCGACAGCATTGATGTGCATGCCAGGCTTTATCATCTCAGGTGTCAGGATATGCGCGCGCGAATATTCTGCCGTTACGGTAGTCACAATATCTGCACCTTTGACGGCTTCACCAACGCTATCGGCAATCACAACCGTCATACCCGTATGGCGCAGGTTATCGGCCAGTTTCTGTGATGCATTGCGATCCAGATCGTAGATATGCAGTTCCTGTATGCCCAGCAGATAGTGAAACGCCAGCGCCTGAAATTCACTCTGGCAGCCGTTACCGATAAGCGCCATGCAACGGCTGTCCTTTCGGGCCAGCGATCTGGCGGCCAGCGCAGACATGGCTGCCGTCCTGAATGCCGTCGTCAGCGTCAGTTCACAAATCACATCGGGCTTGCCGTTGGCATTATCTACCAGCGCACCAAAGGCCAGCACGGTAGACAGGCCTTCCTTCGGGTTGTGAGGATGACAGTTGACATATTTGAACGAATAATTGTGCTGATCTGCAATAGGCATCAGCTCCATCACACCGTCCTTGACGTATTTGCCGATACGGGATGACTTGTCAAACTCGTCCCAGCGCAGGTAATCGGCCAGAATATAGTTCATCACCCCTTTCAGCGTCTGCTTCATGCCCTGCTTCTGCACAATGAGTGCGACATCCTGGGGGCGGATCAGGCCGGTGCTCAGATTGGTTTGAGTGTATTGGTTCATCAGTTGCTCCTCTGTCTTTCTCGCGACATTGCATTCGCGACGTCTTATGTAACAGTGTGACGCATTGTGCCGGCAATGCATATCGGCAATATTGCACACTTATGTTTATTCTTTTGCCATAATGACAACATAGATTACCGAATTGATTAAACAGGACGCCAGTCATCATGGATACGACAGATCACGCCCTTATCTCACTTTTGCGTCAGAACGCCCGCTATTCCGTAGCCGATCTCGCCACAAAACTCGGTCTCTCCCGCGGCACGGTGCGCAACCGGATGCTCAAACTGGAAGATACGGGAGTTATCGTGGGATATAGCGTGCAGCTGCGGCCGGACACGCAAATCCAGACCATCCGGGCGTGGATGAGCATTGCGATTGAGGGAAATATGAGTCGGCAGGTCATCGCCAGTCTTCTGGGCGAGCCCTGCATTATTGCGCTGCATGACACCAATGGGCGCTGGGATCTGCTGGCCGAACTGGAAGCCGGCTCCCTGGCCGAGCTGGGCCAGGCGCTCGAGCGCATCCGACTGATTCGCAATATCAGCAACTCCGAGACCAGCATTCACTTAAAAAGTTATCGATAACCTAACGGGAAAAGGAGACCTGGCAATTCGCTTATTGGCTATTTGCCTGATTGTGTTTTGGCTCTCCGACTTCTCTCCAACTCTCCAACTCTCCAACTCTGCTGCTTTGCTGCTTTGCTGCTTTGCTGCTTTGCTTCTCAGAGTTTCTGAATCCCGGCCACTTCGTTCCCTGATTACTCGATCTCATGGAAACGAGAAATCTAAAAAACGGAGTCCGCCCAACCTAACAATTAAACAACCCGACAAAGGCGCTCACTTTCCTGTCAAAGTGTCGGTGAATACGCGTGCCAGGCGGTCATGGACTGAATGACACTGCCGATACGCAGAAGTGTGCGCTCATCGCCCGCCTTGCCCGTCAGCTGTACACTCACGGGCAGGTTGGTCTGATCAAAACCGGCAGGCAGAGCCAGCGCGCATCCTCTTACCCAGTTCACGAAACGGGTAAAGCAACCTAGCGGCGTATTGGCCTCATCCACTTCCGACAATAAAATGGGGCTGATCGGCGAAGTCGGCAGCATAAACGCATGCTTGTCCGCCATCCATTCCGCCCACACCGCCTGCATCCGCAAGTGCGCGGCGAGCAAATCCTCATATTGCATATCCGATATTGCCTTGCCGGCCATCAGGCGGTCGCGCACAAAGGGTCCGAAATGCTGGGTAGGGTCCTGGATGTATTCTTTGTGCACGCGCCATCCTTCGGCGGCTATCAGTTTTCCGCAATCGCGCATCATGTCTTCGAAGCTGAACGGCGGCGCTTCGCGCACAATCTTCGCCCCTGCCATTTCCACCATCCTCACCATATCGCGTACAGCCAGGCGCACGGCGCGCTGCACCTGCACGCCATAATCCTCATCGGGAACCACACAGATTCGAAAGCCATCGAGACCGTTACCATCATCCAGCAGACGATGCCAGGGGTCTTCCAGGGCCTGACCAGGCTCGTGTGTCAGAGCGTGAAACAGCAAGGCCGCGTCATCGGCCGAGCGGGTCATGGGTCCGATACTGTCCAGCGTCTGAGACAGCGGAAAGACACCGGCAGTATCGATGGCACCCACTGTCGTCTTCAGGCCGGTGATGCTGTTGAGCGCCGCAGGAGTCCGTATCGATCCGCCGGTATCCGTCCCCAGTGCGCAAGGCACCAGACCTGCAGCCACCGCCACACCAGAACCACTGGACGAGCCGCCAGGCACACGGTGATATCGTCTGTCCCAAGGGTTTCTGGGCGTTTCCAGCAAGGGATTCGTGCCCCAACTGCCAAAGGCAAACTCCACAGTATGCGTCTTGCCGATAATCACGGCGCCCTGAGCACGGAGTCGCTTAACAACATCCGCAGTCTGCGTACTGACCCGCGACTCCCATTGCCGCGAACCACAAGCCGTGATGGTACCTTCGATATCACAAATGTCTTTAATGCCAATCGGAATACCATCGAGCACACCCAGCGATTTACCCTGTTTCCTGCGGACGTCCGATTCCCGGGCCTGCGCCAGCGCCTGCTCCCGAAAGACACAGGTAAAGGCATGCAGCATCGGGTTGAACTTCTCGATCCGCTTCAGAAAAAACGTCGTCAACAGTTCGGATGTGACACTGTTCATATCCAGACTGCTGGCAAGCTGGGCGACTGAGGTAAAGGCGTAATGATCCATGATCCTTTCCACTTTGCAATTCTGAGAGCTCAAGCAAGAGCCGTGCCAATGAGGTATGAATGCAGCCTTCGTCTATCGATGCCACATTCAGCGTGTCCTGGACCAGCTCATTCGTGCGAACCCGTTGTGGTCGTACTCCTGCTGCATGCGAGAGCCAAATCCGGACTGAACATGAGATCATCCCATGTCTGAAGCGTGACGCACCAAAACGATGCAGATTAAAAGCAGGCCAGTCTGATCATCGCACGATGACACGGGGATCCGCCAGATTTGCCTCATCATCTGCCTCATTCATCTGCCTCATTCATTTGCCTCTTCACCTGCCACATCATCTATCGCATCATTCGCCTCAACGCCCGCCTCAACACCTTAGCCTTCTGTGCGAAAAAGCATGCTATAAAAGAGACTGCCGGTCTCTTTCAGGAAATTGTCAGGGATCGTTGAACGCGAATGAATGACTTCATGGAGACCCTGCGATGCCCTTGCCCACCGACATTTTGCCACGCTCCCCCTTCACGCTTAAAAGAAAAATTGCAAATGGCATTATCACAACTGCACTTGCGCTGGGCTCTCTGGCTGGTGTGACTACAGCTGGCGCCAATACCGTTTTCTCTCCTGGTGACAAGGCGCCGGTAGCAAAGAATATTTCAAATGAAATTCTCCTGGAAGGACTTGAGCATCCCTGGTCCATGACATTTCTGCCGGACAATGCCGGCATGCTGATTACGGAGCGCACCGGAACGCTCAATTACTGGAAGCCAGGTAGCGACAAGCCATCGGCCGTCAGCGGCATACCTAAAGTCTGGGTCAACGGCCAGGGTGGTCTGCTGGATGTAGCACTGGCGCCGGATTTTGACAAATCTCGCCATGTGTACCTGAGTTATGCCGAAGAAGGCAAGGATGGCAAGGCCGGCACGGCGGTGGGTTTCGGACGTCTGTCTGACGACAATACCCGGCTTGAAGACTTCAAACCCATCTTTCGCCAGGAGCCCAAGCTGTCAACAGGAAACCATTTCGGCTCCCGCATCATCTTTGATCGTAATGGTTATATGTTCATTGCCCTTGGCGAAAACAACCAGCGCCCCACCTCGCAGGACCTGGACAAGCTTCAGGGAAAAGTGGTGCGGCTTTTTCCGGATGGCCGCATTCCGGACGACAATCCCTTCGTGAACAAACAGGGCGCGCGTCCTGAAATCTGGTCCTATGGCCACCGTAACCAGCAAGGAGCGGCGCTCAACCCCTGGACAGGCGCTCTCTGGACCAATGAACACGGCGCGCGCGGCGGAGATGAAGTCAACATCCCTCAGCCCGGCAAAAATTATGGCTGGCCACTGGCCACCTATGGTGTCAATTACTCCGGTCTGCCCATTCCCGAAGCCAAAGGTACGGACGGCCCAGGCCTGACGCAGCCAATCTACGCCTGGAAAGTGTCCCCCGCCATCAGCGGTATGGCCTTCTACGATAACGACAAGTTCGCCAACTGGAAGCAGTCCGTCTTCATCGGCGCCCTCTCCCAGCAAAAACTGCTGCATCTGAAAGTGGATGGCGACACGCTGAAGGATGAAGAAGTGGTATTCGAAGGAGAACGCGTCCGTGATGTTAAAGTCGGACCTGACGGCTACGTTTATATTCTGACGGATGCGAGCGACGGCAAGCTGATCCGGCTTGGGCTGAAGAATTAGCTGGCGCTGACACCAACAGGGAAAAATACACAAAGAAAAATGCCCGTGCGCTCCCTAGGGAGCCACGGGCTGTGAACCTGCGCTTTTGACTTCTGCTCAGATCCTCTTCACGCCAGGTCGTAAATCGCTCAACCGTAAATCAGATCCGGTCTGCCTGTTCATTGACACGCAGACCCTGGCATTGTCAGCACACAAGATCAATACAGTACACGCGCCTTGATCGTACCTGGAATCGCCTTGAGCTGTTCCAGTGCTTTATCAACCTCTGGCGTTTCCACATCAATAACAACGTAGCCGTTTTGCGGATCGGTCTGCAAGTACTGACCCACAATGTTGACGCCATCCTGCTGGAACACCTGGTTGATTGCTGTAAGGACACCCGGACGGTTCTCGTGGATATGCAGGAAGCGGCGTGCGCTCTTGTTCTCCGGCAGAGAAACTTCAGGGAAGTTCACGGCAGACAGTGTAGAACCGTTGTCGGAGTATTTGACCAGCTTGCTTGCCACTTCAATCCCGATATTCTCTTGCGCTTCGGACGTGGAGCCACCGATATGCGGTGTCAGAATCACGTTGTCGAACTTGCGCAGCGGAGAGACGAATTCCTCGTTGTTTGATTTGGGCTCAACGGGGAACACGTCAATGGCGGCGCCCGCCAGACGCTTCTCTTCCAGTGCCTGTGCCAGTGCATCAATGTCAACCACGGTACCGCGGGAAGCATTGATCAGATGCGCACCCACTTTCATCTGTGCAATACGCTCTGCGCCCATCAGGTTTCTGGTGCTGTCATTTTCCGGCACGTGCAGGGAAACCACATCTGAAATATTCAGCAGCTCGGTCAGTGAATTGACCACGCGTGCATTACCCAGGGGAAGCTTGCTTTCAATGTCATAGAAATAGATTTCCATGCCCAGGGCTTCAGCCAGCACAGAGAGCTGTGTTCCGATATGACCATAGCCCACGATACCCAGTTTTTTGCCGCGTACTTCGTGACTGCCTACTGCAGATTTTACCCATTCACCACGATGCACCTCTGCATTGGCAGCAGGGATACGGCGCATCAGCAGAATCAGTTCGGCCAGCACCAGTTCAGCCACGGAACGCGTGTTTGAAAACGGTGCATTGAACACCGGCACACCCAGGCGCTTGGCCGCCTGCAGGTCTACCTGATTGGTACCGATACAGAAGCAGCCAACGGCAACCAGTTTTCTGGCCGATTCCAGAACCTCTGCTGTCAATTGCGTACGCGAACGAATCCCCACGAAATGTGCGTCGGCAACAGCTTCTTTGAGCTGATCGCCTTCCAATGCTTTTTTATGATAATCAATATTGGTGTAGCCCGATGCATGCAGTACATCCAGCGCGTTCTGGTGAACGCCTTCGAGCAACACGATTTTGATTTTGTTTTTATCAAGAGACACTTTTTCCATGGATTTCTTCGCTTATTACAGTTGGGTGTGGGGGAGATTTATTGTATCGAAATGCGCTGACGGCGTCTTGCAATGCCACAGCCACAAGTCAAATGTACCGCGCGCAATCTTAAACTGAGGTGAATTTATTCATATCGTCATGAATAGCGTGCATAAAAAAGCGCCCTGCGTTCATGCTACAGGGCGCTTGATGCCCCGGCCGAAGCCGGGGTGCAACGGAAAACCTGACCGATTACTCGGCGGCAGGCGGTTCCTCGTCGCTTTCGGTACCCAACGGTGCGAACACATTGTCGAGCGTGACAGGAGCCGATTCCTCGAAAGGATTCTCCTGGGCACGTACGGCAGCACGTTCCACACGTTCGTTTTCCTCTTTTGCCTTGCGAGCAAGATGGAAAGACAGACCGGTACCGGCAGGGATCAGGCGACCCACGATCACGTTTTCTTTCAGACCACGCAGTTCATCACGTTTACCCATGATGGCTGCTTCGGTCAGAACCCGAGTCGTTTCCTGGAAGGAAGCGGCCGAGATGAACGAATCGGTAGAGAGCGAGGCCTTGGTAATACCCAGCAGAATGTTCTCGTAAGTGGCGGGGATTTTACCCTCGGCAATCACGCGATCATTCTCGTTGAGCAGTTCGGCTCGTTCAACCTGTTCACCAGGAATGAACGATGCATCACCCGGATCCACGATATTCACACGACGCAGCATCTGACGAACGATCACTTCAATGTGCTTGTCATTGATCTTCACGCCTTGCAGACGATAAACGTCCTGAACCTCGTCAACGATATAGGTAGCCAGCTTCTCGATACCTTGCAGACGCAGAATATCGTGAGGATCAGCCGGACCGTCCACAATCATTTCACCCTGGTTGACCACCTGGCCGTCGTGCACCAGAACCTGTTTCTCTTTCGGAATCAGGAACTCATGGGCAGTACCGTCAGTTTCGGTGATGACCAGACGCTGTTTACCCTTGGTGTCTTTACCGAAGGAAACAGTACCTGTGACATCGGCCAGCATACCGGCGTCTTTCGGTGAACGAGCTTCGAACAGCTCGGCCACACGAGGCAGACCCCCGGTAATATCGCGGGTTTTCTGGGATTCCTGAGGAATACGAGCCAGAATTTCACCGATATTGACCTGTTGGCCATCGCGCACGGTAATCAGCGCACCGACCGGGAATGAAATATTCACGGAGTGATCTGTACCGGCAATCTTCACCTCTTCACCAGCCTCGTTGATCAGTTTGATCTGAGGACGCATCAGCGTTTTACCGCCGCGTGATTTCGGCGTGATGACCACCAGTGTAGACAGACCGGTCACTTCGTCGACCTGTTTGGCAACGGTCTGACCTTCTTCGATATTCTCGAAGCGGACTGAACCGGAGTATTCAGATACGATAGGACGGGTCAGCGGATCCCATGTTGCAAGACGGGTACCGGCTTTTACACTGTCGTTGTCGCCTACCAGAACGGTCGCACCATAAGGAATCTTGTGGCGTTCGCGCTCGCGGTTGCTGTCGTCAAAAATCACGATCTCACCGGAACGGGAAATGGCCACACGCTCGTTCTTGGCGTTGGTCACATACCGCATGGAACCGGCAAATCCGACAGTACCGGCAGACTTGGTTTCAACCGAAGAGGCCATGGCTGCACGCGAGGCCGCACCACCAATGTGGAACGTACGCATGGTCAGCTGTGTACCAGGTTCACCAATGGACTGAGCAGCAATCACACCCACGGCTTCGCCAGTGTTAACCATATTGCCGCGACCCAGGTCACGACCATAGCAGTGTGCGCAAAGACCATGACGTGTTTCGCAGGTCAGCGGTGTACGGATCTTGACTTCATCCACACCGATACGATCGATCAGTTCAACCGCATCTTCATCCAGCAGGGTACCGGCAGCAATCGCTGTTTCCTGGGTATCAGGATTGACGATATCGGCGGCGGCCACACGACCCAGAATACGGTCACGCAGCGGCTCGATAACCTCACCGCCCTCTACCAGGGCTTTCATCAGATAGCCGTTGGTTGTGCCGCAATCGGTTTCGGTGATGACCAGATCCTGGGTCACGTCAACCAGACGACGCGTCAGGTAACCCGAGTTCGCGGTTTTCAGCGCGGTATCGGCCAGACCTTTACGTGCACCGTGCGTGGAGATGAAGTACTGAAGCACGTTCAGACCTTCACGGAAGTTGGCGGTAATTGGCGTTTCGATGATCGAACCGTCAGGTTTGGCCATCAGACCACGCATACCAGCCAGCTGGCGAATCTGTGCAGCAGAACCCCGGGCACCGGAGTCAGCCATCATGTAGATGGAGTTGAACGATTCCTGGCGGGCATTTTCGCCCAGACGGGTTACCACTGGCTCTGTCGCCAGCTGCTCCATCATGGCTTTACCCACTTTATCACCGGCCTTGCCCCAGATATCAACCACGTTGTTATAACGTTCCTGGGAAGTCACCAGACCAGACGAATACTGCTTGTCGATCTCTTTGACCTCGTTGCTGGCCTGCGTCAGAATTTCTTCCTTCACAGTCGGAATCACCATATCGCCCATGGCAATGGAAATACCGGCGCGGGTCGCCAGACGGAAACCTGACTGCATCAGCTTGTCAGCAAAAATCACGGTATCGCGCAGACCGCAGCGACGGAAAGACTGGTTGATCAGGCGTGAAATTTCTTTTTTCTTCAGGGCGCGATTCAGCACGCTGAATGGCAGGCCCTTGGGCAGAATTTCAGACAGGATCGCACGGCCTACCGTGGTTTCAAAGCGGCGCAGCACAGGCTGCCACTCGCCCTGATCGTCTTTTTCGTACTCGTTCAGACGCACGGTCACGCGAGACTGCAGCTCGACTTCACGATTGTCATAGGCACGGATCAGTTCGGCCAGGTCAGCAAAGAACAGACCTTCGCCCTTGCCATTGATACGCTCACGGGTCGTGTAATACAGACCCAGCACGATATCCTGAGAAGGCACGATGGAAGGTTCACCACTGGCGGGGAACAGCACGTTGTTGGAGGCCAGCATCAGGGTGCGGGCTTCCAGCTGCGCTTCCAGCGACAGGGGAACGTGAACAGCCATCTGGTCACCGTCAAAGTCGGCGTTGAAGGCCGCACACACCAATGGGTGCAGCTGGATTGCCTTACCTTCGATCAGTACCGGTTCAAATGCCTGAATACCCAGACGGTGCAGCGTAGGCGCACGGTTGAGCATGACCGGATGTTCGCGGATGACCTCTTCCAGGATATCCCAGACTACGGGTTCATGCGCTTCAACCAGTTTCTTGGCAGCCTTGATCGTGGTAGCCAGACCCATGATTTCAAGACGGTTGAAAATAAACGGCTTGAACAGTTCCAGCGCCATCAGTTTGGGCAGACCGCACTGATGCAGCTTGAGCTGAGGACCCACCACAATCACGGAACGACCGGAGTAGTCAACGCGTTTACCCAGCAGGTTCTGACGGAAACGACCACTTTTACCCTTGATCATATCGGCCAGGGACTTGAGCTGACGCTTGTTGGCGCCCGTCATGGCTTTGCCGCGACGACCGTTATCCAGCAGCGAATCAACCGATTCCTGCAGCATCCGTTTTTCGTTGCGCAGAATGATGTCCGGTGCCTTCAGTTCGATCAGGCGTTTCAGACGGTTGTTCCGGTTGATCACACGACGATACAGATCATTCAGGTCAGAGGTCGCAAAGCGGCCGCCGTCCAGGGGTACCAGCGGACGCAGATCCGGTGGCAGAACAGGCAGCACTTCCATGACCATCCAGTCCGGTTTGATACCGGATTTCTGGAAGCCTTCAATCACTTTCAGACGCTTGGAGATCTTCTTGATCTTGGCATCGGAGCTGGTTGCTTTCAGTTCAGCGCGCAAAGACTCGGCCTCACGATCGATATCGATCGTGCGCAGCAGTTCACGCACGGCTTCCGCACCCATCAGGGCGGTGAAGTCGTCACCGTACTCTTCGGTTTTTGCCAGGAAATCATCGTCAGACATGATCTGACCGCGCTTGAGCGGCGTCATGCCAGGCTCGATCACGCACCAGGCTTCAAAGTACAGCACGCGTTCGATATCGCGCAGGGTCATGTCCAGCACCATACCCAGACGGGATGGCAGGCTTTTCAGGAACCAGATGTGCGCAACAGGGCTTGCCAGTTCAATGTGACCCATGCGATCACGACGCACTTTGGTCACAGTCACTTCAACGCCGCACTTCTCGCAGATCACGCCACGATGTTTCAGGCGTTTGTACTTACCGCAAAGGCATTCGTAATCCTTGATCGGGCCAAAGATTTTGGCGCAGAACAGACCATCACGTTCCGGCTTGAATGTCCGATAGTTGATGGTTTCTGGCTTTTTGACTTCGCCATAGGACCATGAACGGATTTTTTCAGGAGAGGCAATCCCGATCTTGATGGCAT
>JAEWHK010000058.1 GCA_023387815.1 Pseudomonadota bacterium | reverse complement strand
GGCTAGCGGCAGGGCATCCAGTTGTGCCTGAACATAGCGGACATTCGGGTATTCTGCACAATTGTTAAAGCTGTCATCTGTCAGAATGATTTTGGTGCGCATTCTGTTATGATGCAAAAAATTCCAGTCAGGCAGACCAATTTGGACGGCGTTGAAGCCAAAAGAATCGGCCACAATCTGATCGAATTTTTTAGATTCCCACTGAATGACGCGTTGGCCCGGGTCCGTATTGAACCAATCGGCAAGATTGATGATTCGCGAATGGATTTGTTTCACAGATTCCTCGGTATAAATGCGGCGCCTTAGTAGATTGAGACTACCCGATGACGATAAAAATCTGGCCGATAAGCGCGTTTAGCGACAATTATATCTGGGCAATTGTACAGTCAGACCAGGCTGTTGTCGTGGATCCGGGACAAGCTGCTCCCGTACTGGATTACCTGCAGGAACACGGGTTAACCCTGACAAATATTCTCATTACCCATCACCATAATGATCACGTGGGCGGCGTGCCCGAGCTGGTTGAGAAAACCGGCGCGACCGTCTACGGACCTGCAAATTCTGATATTCCCTGTCGAAATGTCGCCTTAGGAGAAGGCGACACTGTGAATTTGCCTGGTTTTGGTCAATTCTCTGTTCTGGAAGTTCCTGGCCATACGCTGGATCATATTGCCTACTTTGGGCAGATCGATGGCCGCAATGTGCTTTTCTGCGGTGACACGCTGTTTGCGACAGGTTGTGGCAGGCTATTTGAAGGAAATTCTAGACAAATGCAACAAAGCCTTGATAAATTTAAAAAAATGCCCCACAATACGTCCGTCTATTGCGCTCACGAATACACCCTGGGCAACATTCGCTGGGCACGCACCGTGGATCCCCACAACCCTGATCTTGAGCAATGGCAACGCGAAGCAGAATCATTGCGCAACAATCATCAGGCAACGGTTCCAACGTCTTTGGAACACGAACTCAAAACCAATCCGTTCATGAGAACGGATGAACCGGTTGTCATCACCGCAGCCGAACAGCAAGCCGGTCATTCTCTGGCCCGTCCCGAGAATGTACTTGAAGTATTACGTGAGTGGAAAAACCATTTCTGAGACAGACTATATGAAATTAGTACGATTTTTTCTGGTGGGTTGTGTCATCGCGCTGACCGGCTGCGCGTCCTCCGGAGGCGGGGGCAAATACAGCGATACGGTCAAGTATCACGGACCCAACCGAGATGTGTGGGATCGCGTGCGCAAGGGCTTTGACATGCCGTCCCTGCAGGATGAAAAAGTCGCCTATTGGACCAATTACTACGCCTCGCGTCCAGGTTCAGTCCAGACCATGGCTGCGCGCTCCGGCAAATACATTTACCACATAACCAAAGAGCTGGAAAAACGGAATATGCCCACCGAGCTGGCTTTGCTGCCGTTCGTGGAAAGCGCCTATAACGCCCAGGCACTGTCCCGCTCTCGTGCGGCAGGTCTCTGGCAATTTATTCCCAGTACCGGCACCCATTACAAGCTGAAGCAGGACTGGTGGAAAGACGACCGGCGCGATCCGGTGGAATCCACCCGTGCTGCGCTGGACTATCTGTCCTATCTGTATACATTCCAGGGTAATGACTGGCACCTGGCGCTGGCTTCATACAACTGGGGAGAAGGGGCTGTGCAGCGAGCGCGTGCCCGTGTCGGCGGCGGCGGTTTTCTGGACCTGAAAATGCCAGCGGAGACACGCAATTACGTGCCCAAGCTGATGGCTATCCGCAATATCGTGGCCAATCCCCAGAAATACGGTATTACGCTGCCGTCCATTCCCGACAAACCTTATTTCGAACAGATCCGTCGTACCAAGGACATCGATGTGGCTGTGATGGCCCGCCTTGCCGGTATTTCGGTTGCCGATTTCAAGGAACTGAATCCTTCCTATAACCGTCCGACGTTGCTGGCTTCCCAGGATCCCAATATTCTGCTGCCGGTTTCAGCGGTCAGCACCTACAAGAAAAACCTGGCCAATTTCAAAGGTCAGCTGGCAACCTATAAGGGTTACGAGCCAGCCCCAGGTGAGTCGCTCGCCGCGATCGCCCAGGCGCATGGCATTTCCCTGCAGAAGCTCAAGTCCCTCAATGGCTACTCTTCACGCCAGTCCGTGGCGCTGTCATCCCGTGCGCTCATGATTCCGGTACAGCGTGATTTCAATCCCGATTCTATCGTTCCTCGCGGTCTGCCTCCTACGGCGCCGGATGGCAATTATCGTGAGTCTGACAGCATGCTGGCCGACAATACGCCGCCGCCGGTGGCACCTTCGTCACCAACGCCGGTGGTTGCTCCTCGCGCTTACGCCAGCAATACGCCTTCTGCATCGTACAACGCCCCGACATCGACGTTACGCCAGACAAGTGGTGCCTCTCTGCCCGACGGCGGCAATGGTGGCGTGATCCGCCAGGTGGCAAGCAATACGCCAGCGCCAGCTTCGTCCACCAGACATGAAGTGGTCTGGGATACGGGAAGCAATAGTCAGCCCGCAGCCCGTACGGCGCCAGCCTCCAGTGATGATCCGCTGGCCGCCCTGGTTGCAGAGAACGAAGTTCGTACACCGCCCGTATCAAACGAATCGGTTCGTTATGTGGCCCAGGCTGCGCCTGCCTATCAGGGTGCGGTGCGTCCGGCGACAGCCGTGGCACGGCCTGCCGTGGCGATGGCGCCTCCCGCTGCACCGGCAGTGCGCGCCGCCGCTTATGCGCCGCGTAGCAAATCAGCAGGCAGCCCGCCAGAGCACTTCGTATCCCAGGGCGAAACCCTTTACTCTCTGGCAAAGCGCTACGGTACAACGGTTGAGGATCTGAAAGCACTGAACAATATTGGTGCCGAAGGTCTGAAAGCCGGGCTTCGCCTGCGCCTGCCCGGAACGGCCATTCGCGGCTAAGATTTCGCGGGCGTCCGCCTAAATCTCTGTGAAACACTGCGCAATGCCTTTGCATTGCGCATTTTTTTTATAATGTCGAACATTGAAAAACAAATAGGAATGCAAATGGGCTTTCTTGCCAATAAACGAATTCTGGTCACCGGGGTCCTTTCTAACCGTTCTATCGCTTACGGTATCGCCGCCGCCTGCAAGGCGCAGGGCGCTGAGCTGGCGTTCACTTATGTGGGAGACCGCTTCAAGGATCGCGTGACGGAATTTGCGGCCGATTTTGGCAGCAATATCGTGATTCCCTGTGACGTGGCTGAAGACGCACAAATAGAGCAGACGTTTGAAACGCTGAGTCAGCATTGGGACGGTCTGGACGGACTGGTGCATTCAATTGGTTTCGCCCCGCGTGAAGCCATTGCCGGGAATTTTCTGGACGGGCTGTCGCGCGAAGGCTTCCGTATTGCACATGACATTTCTGTGTACAGTTTCCCTGCGCTGGCCAAAGCCGCCTTGCCACTGCTGAAGGCACGCAAGGGTTCTGTGCTGACACTGACCTATCTGGGCGCAGAAAAGGTGGTTCCCAACTACAACACAATGGGTCTGGCAAAAGCCTCGCTGGAAGCCAGTGTTCGTTATCTGGCAAATGCGCTGGGTGCCGAGGGTATGCGTGCCAACGGTATTTCCGCTGGCCCTATCAAGACGCTGGCCGCCAGTGGAATTAAGGACTTTTCTTCGATTCTGAACTTCGTCTCTGCTCATGCTCCACTGAAGCGCAATGTGACGATTGAAGACGTAGGCAATACGGCAGCATTCCTGCTCTCGGATCTGGCAGCGGGTATCACAGGTGAAATTGTTCATGTGGACGCCGGTTTTTCTACCGTTGTCCCGGGCATGGATTGATCATTTCCCACAGCAACGGATAGCCAGAGGAGCACTGATACATGCGGCAAATTATTCTTGATACTGAAACCACGGGTTTTGATCCGTCCGAAGGCGACCGGATCATTGAGCTGGGCTGCGTCGAGCTCATTAACCGTCAGTTCACCGGGAATAATTTGCATGTTTATTTCAATCCCGACAGGGAGAGTTCTCCTGGCGCGCTGGAAGTGCACGGACTGACCACGGAGTTTCTGTCCCAGTTCAACCGTTTCGAAGAGGAAGCGACGCGCATTTTCGAGTATCTGAAAGGTACCGAAATCTACATTCACAATGCTTCGTTTGACGTGAAGTTCCTCAATTCCGAGTTCGCACGAGTCGGATTGCCGCCGGTAGAAGAGATTGCCGTCATCCATGACACGCTGGCCATGGCAAGGGAACAGTATCCCGGTAAACGCAACAGTCTGGATATGCTTTGCGAGCGCCTGGGTATTTCCAATGCGCATCGCACGCTGCACGGGGCGCTGCTCGATGCGGAGTTGCTGGCCGAAGTCTGGCTGGCCATGACCCGCGGTCAGTTCGGGCTGGTCATGGAGCATAATGATCAGCCGCGCCAGCAGGAAGGACAGCCAGTGGTGGCCACGTTCGATGCAACGGTGTTACGGGTCGAGATGGCCACCGAGGACGAACTGGCAGAACACGCGGCGTACCTGGATGCGCTCGATCAGGCTGCCGGCGGTACGAGTCTGTGGCGCAAACTGATGGAACCCGAAGCGGCGGCGTGATTCCTGGGTCCGGTCAGCACTGAATCGCTCCGGCCGTCACGATGGGGCCGCGCGTGGCCTTTACCCCCCGTACTAATGATTTCACGGAAATTCCACGGAGCGACCTTTATATTTCCCTTATCAAACGTTGAATATGGGAATTGACCGTGAAAATCAGCCCGCTGCCCCTGCGGCGAATCGCAGGCGAGCAGTCAGAACCGAGAGTTATCGATGCCGACAGCGGCAATGCTGCTGGTAGTTCTTTCGTAGCGCCAGTCGCGCCGGAACGCAAGGCGGATCGCGTCACAGTCAGCTGCATAATTCCTGCGCTTAACGAAGCCAGCAGTCTGCGCATTCTGCTACCCATGCTGATCGTGCAACTGCAGGATCTGTTTGCGCAATGGGAAATCCTTGTTATTGACGATGGCAGCACAGATCACACGGCCGCCTTCATGGCGGATTTCTGTGAGTGCGAGAAGCGAGTCCGATATCTGCAGCTTTCGCGAAATTTTGGCAAGGAGTCGGCCCTGTCTGCGGGTCTCGCAGCCTGTCGTGGAGATGTGGTTGTAACGCTGGACGCCGATCTGCAGCATCCGCCGGCCATGATTAGAAAAATGATTCCGCACTGGGAGCAGGGCGCAGATATGGTCTATGCCGTGCGTGAGACGCGGGGAGACGAACCGCTGCTCAAGCGTCTCGGAACACAACTCTTTTATTTGCTGATGAAGGGTACCGGCAGGGTGCGTATTGCCGCCGATGCCGGAGACTTTCGTCTGATGGATCGCAAGGTGGTGGACGCACTGAACCAGCTTCCGGAACGAACACGCTTCATGAAAGGTCTGTTTGCCTGGGTCGGCTTTCGCAGCGAAGCTATGTACTATCGGCCGGATCAGCGCCGTTTCGGCAAATCCCGATTCAGTCTGCTGCGACTGATTACGCATGGCCTGGAAGGTCTCACCGCCTTCACGACGTGGCCGCTGCGCATGACCATGTTTGCCGGTCTGTTTATGGCTGGTCTGGCGATCCTGTATGGACTTTACGTGATTCTGGAATATTTCATGGTGGGTAATCCGGTGCATGGTTATCCGACGCTGATCGTGGCGCAAACCTTTTTTGCCGGTGTGATCCTGAGCGCGCTGGGAATGGTTGGCG
Organism: Pseudomonadota bacterium; assembly: GCA_023387815.1. Lineage (GTDB taxonomy): Bacteria > Pseudomonadota > Gammaproteobacteria > Burkholderiales > Burkholderiaceae_B > Advenella. The sequence goes on along the minus strand of JAEWHK010000058.1, from coordinate 10,631 downwards.
AGTATGTGGCGCGGATTTATGAAGAGGTCAAGCAACGGCCGCTGTTCGTGGTGAGCGAACGGCGCGGGCAGGGACTGCAGACTCGCGGAGTGGATAACCGCAGGGGCGAGCAGGAAGTACTGGTAGAATCAATCAATGACAACACGCCAGCTTCCCAACCGTCAGCGACTTTTAGGGCCACCGGAACGCAATAGTCCTGTCGTTCACCGGATATTCTGATGCCTCGTTCAAAAAAACAGATCGTGATCTGCGCCGATGATTTCGGCCAGAATGAAGCGATCAATCGCGGCATTCTACAGCTGGCCCGGATGGGGCGCATCAGCGCGACCAGTTGCCTGACCCAGGCCCCCGCCTGGTCTCAGGGCGCCGCGGCATTGCGATCCTGTGATATCGATGTCGGTCTGCATCTGAACTTTACGGAAGACTTTGCAACGGGCAGCGATTTTCATCGGCCACTTCCTGTCCTGATTCGCGATGCATGGCTGCGGCGGCTCAACAGTGTCACGCTGCAGCGTGCGATCGAATGCCAATGTGATCTGTTCGAGCAATACATGAAGCGGGAGCCGGATTATTTTGACGGTCATCAGCATGTTCATCAATTTCCTCAAATTCGTGATGCGCTGATGGAGGTGCTGTTGCGTCGCTATGACTGCGATGATTTCTGGGTCCGGTACACAGGCATGAGTGATCCCGCTTTTTTCCGTGGGCTTGCACTCAAGGCGCGGGTCATTGCGCTGCTTGGCAGTGCTGCGCTCAGGCGCAGACTGGCGCGTGCCGATATTCCGTTCAATAGTGATTTTGCTGGTGTTTATGAGCTTTCCGGCGGCAGCGCGCGCTACGCGACCGCGATGCGTACGTGGCTGACGCAGATCGCCGCGGGCGGCGTGATTATGTGCCACCCTGCAGCAGCAGTGGAACGTCCCGATACCATCGGTGAGCAGCGCGTGGCCGAATTTTCTTTTCTGTCCGGCGATGATTTTGGCGAGATGCTGCAGGCCTGTGGCTGCCGGGTGGCGCGTTTCCAGACCTGACCGCATTCGGGCGCGGCGAACGATGAGGGACTGTCTATCGTTTGCCCGTGTGACCGATGTGTGGCTTTGTCCTGTCCCCATCTGACAGCGCGCGCTGCATGATGATGCTGTCCACCCAGCGGCCATGCTTGAAGCCTGCCGACTTGATCGTGCCCACCATTTCAAACCCCGCCTTGTGATGTACGCCAATGGATCCGGCGTTCTCACTGTTGCCGATGATGGCAATCATTTGCCGCCACGGACCAAGTTCACAAAGGCGAATGAGTTCTGCGAGCAGCAGTGACCCTGTTCCCATACGCGCCAGATCGTGCCGCAAATAGATGGCGTTTTCGACGGTATAGCGATAGGCAATGCGCGGACGGTAGGATGATACATAGGCATAGCCAACGATTTCGTTGTCTTTTTCCGCAACAATATAGGGATAACCCTGTGCAGTGATCTGATCAAACCGGTATGTCATCTGCGCGACGTCCGGCGCTTCCTCTTCAAAGGTCGCAATGCCGTGCAGTACGTGCCACGCATAGATTTCGGTAATTGCAGCCATATCGTTGCGGGTTGCGGGGCGAAGAAGACAGGATGGTTGCATTTGCCGATGACAGTCAGATTTGGGTGGAATTACCGATGTTATTTTATAGAGAGTAGGTTAAATTTGTGAAAGACGGCGCTGGAAAGTGGCATAAAATGCTTTCAGGCACCTGTGCCGTGTCCCGATAATCTGCGAGGAAATATGTCTACACCCATTACTCCGTTAAGTGAAAACCTGGCCGTTGCACCGCAATTGGGCCCAGAGGATATGGCCGCCCTCAAGGCTGCCGGTTACCGGAGCGTTATTATCAATCGTCCCGATTTTGAAGGTGGCGAATCACAGCCTGCTTCGGCCGATGTGATCAAGGCAGGCGAAGAGGCCGGGCTGACCGTTGTCTATCAGCCCGTCGTCAGCGGCGGTATTACGCCTGAAGACGTCAAGACCTTCCGGACCCATCTTGACAGTCTGCCAACGCCCATCCTGGCTTACTGCCGCTCAGGTACACGTTGTACGCATCTGTATAACGCGGCCAAACAGGAATCACCCCAGTCTTAAGGAGTCCCACCATGTTCAATAAAATTCTGCTTCCCATCGACGGTTCGGAAATTTCCGCACGCGCAGCCAACTCAGGCATCTGCTTTGCCAGACAGAATGATGCAGAAGTCATTGCCATCAATGTCACTCAGCCTTTCTCTACTTTGATCGGTTTTGACGGTATGGCAGCCTCCTATGCGATTTCTGATGGCGATTATGAAGAGGCCGCACGCAAGGAAGCCGAATCTTATTTGAAACCGGTGCTGGACCGGGCCCAAACGGCCAACGTCAAAGCCACGTCGCTCATCATCTCCAACTACAGTGTGGCTGATGGGATTGTTGAAGCGGCCAAGGAAAACGGCTGCGATCTGATCTACATTGCCAGTCACGGCCGCAGTGGCCTGTCCCGTCTGTTGCTGGGCAGTGTGACCACCAAGGTGCTGTCCCTGGCGACCACGTCGGTACTGGTCTATCGACTCAAGGATCAGGCGGCAACCTGAAGAATAAACCGGGTCATAGAGGCGCCAGGTCGGGTCGAGGACTCGACCTGCATGGTCCAGTGTTCCAGCGCACAAATGTGCTGAACAATAGCCAGACCCAGACCTCGACGCTTGCCAGGCAAGGCAGGTGAGTCTGATACTGCTGTTGTTTGCACATCACGGCTGTGGCCGCTGTAATACCGGTCAAAAATCCGTGGCAGGTCGGCAGGCGCAATGCCCTTGCCATTATCCTCAAAATAAAGCCTGTCGCCCGAGCGGTAAACCGTGAGCGTGCTGGCTGCCGCGTGCTCCAGTGCATTGCGTATCAGATTGCGCATTATCATCTGCATGGCATAGCGATTCACCACCATCACATCTTCGGGCAGTAACTGATTGACCAGTTGCAGTCCGGAATCCTCATCCGTACTCATACTGGTTTGCCAGGCATTCTCCAGGCAGTCGCGCAAGTGTACAGGCTCCGGATCCTGGCGGGCTTCGGTTTTCAGATGCACCGTGCTTTCCAGCGTGTCGGTTATCAAATCCACATTACTGATTGTTCGTTTCAGCCGCTGAAGCGTTTCGGCAGACAGGGCGCTGTCTTCGAGTGCAATTTCGGCATCGGTACGTATCGTGGTCAGCGGTGTGCGAATCTCATGGTTCAGATTCGCCGAAAATTCTTTTTCCTGGGCAATGGATTTTTCAACCTGGCTTTGCATGCGGTTGAACGCCTCGATCAGCCGGCCCACTTCATCATTGCGACTGGCTGACAAATTGGAAGCGCCCGGCGCCCAGGTAGAGAGCGTCTGTGTGAGGCTTTGTACCGGATCTGTGATATGGCGCGACACACGGCGCGCCAGAAAGTAAGACAGGCCGATACACAGCAGTCCGGCCATAATCACAATCAGCGCAAAGTCGTGAACGCGCTGTTCATTGACCGTGGCATCATAGAGCAGAACAGTTTTTGCACCTTCATTGGGAAATACCAGAACGTGCCAGGTCTCGCTGCCGGGTTGCAGAAAGTGCGCGCCGTTGTCCATATGGCGCAACTGCTGGGGCAGTGTCGTTTCATCCGCGATACTTCGAATATCCCAGCGGCGAATGGGCTGGTTCATGCTTTCCTGCGAGCCCTGACCCGGCTGCTTCGCGGTGGCATCACTCTGCGCCACAATGCGGTCTTTTTCCGCGAGCAGGGCAGAGTCCACCAGGTTGTCTTCCATGCTGTCAAACGCCCACAGAGACAGTACACAAAGCACAATCACAAAAAGCGTGACCGCGCCGGTCAGCGCCAGGGCCATGCGCTGGGCCAGTGATAGTTGGCCGCGACTTTTCATGATTTGCCGCTGGTATTGCCCAGGCGCCAGCCGGTGCCATGGACAGTTTCGATCACATCACAATCGTGTTCAGACAGGGCCTTTCGCAACAGGTGAATCTGGCTGCGCAGGGCATCAGAGGATTTGGGATCGTCAGCCCATAACAGGCTCTCAAACCGCTCCTTGGAGATGACTTCACCAGGATATTGCATAAAGGTGCTGAGGATATCGTAGGACTTGCGCGTAAGGTGCACGGGGATGCCACGGATGGAGACAATGCGGGAACGCGTGTCAATTTCAATATCACCCCAGCGTCGTACGGGATTGGCCACCGACCCCGTCGCGCGTTTGATCAGCGCGTTGACGCGAGCCTCCAGCTCACTCAGGGAAAATGGCTTGGTCAGATAATCATCTGTGCCCAGGGAGAAACCGGTGAGCTTGTCCTGCAGACCATCGCGTGCAGTCAGTATGACAACCGGAGTGCTGAGCGTGGCGACATCACGAATGTGTTGCAGCACATCGAAGCCGCTTTTGCCGGGCAAACCCAGGTCCAGGATGATGGCGTCAAAAACATATTGTTCAAGCAGGGAAATGGCAGCGTTGCCATCATAGGCAACGTCAACCAGATAATCTTTCTTTTCCAGATAGCTGCAGATATTGGCAGCAATGCTCAGTTCATCTTCAACCAGAAGGAGGCGCTTGTGCGTACTCATGATGTCCCCGGGATGCAGGTCCCGTATCGGGTGCCCGCGCAATGTGGATGCTCTCGGGTTTCATTATAAAAAAACGCTGCACCTTGCAGCGTTTAAATAGGGCGGACAGCGGATTTAAATAGAGCGGCTTTTATTTAAACAGTGCCGATGCCGTGATGATAGTATTGCTCACTCCCCAGACCAAGGGTATGCCAACCAGCAGCCAGAAAGCGATAATCAGCCCGGTGGGTGTCTTGCGATGATTTTCGTTTTGCATGTTCATCTCTCCTGTTTATTTGGTTGCAGCCGGAATGGGCTGTCCCATGGGTTCTTCGGCTTGCATATGGTGTTCGGCACTGACGGGTCGGATCAACAGATTGCAGATGAAACCGATAACCAGCAGGCCTGCCATGACATACATGGTATAGATGTAGGCGTCTGATTTGGGAATGCCCATTTTCAGCTGATAATCACGGATGTAATTGACCAGAACAGGACCGAATACGCCCGCAGCAGACCATGCTGTCAGCAACCGTCCGTGAATACCACCAACAAAGCGCGTGCCGAAAAGATCAGCCAGATACGCAGGCGCTGTAGAAAAACCACCGCCATACATGGACAGAATAATCAGATAGAACAGTACGAACAGGGCCACATGTCCTGCACTGCCCATACCAGGAACCAGCAGGTAAAGAATGGTGCCCAGGATGAAGAAGGTGGCGTAGGTCATTTTGCGACCGATGTAATCGGAAACGCTGGACCATGCGAAGCGACCAATCATATTGGCAAGCGAGAGTAATCCAACAAAGCCGGCAGCGGCCGCCGCAGTGATCTGACCCTGAAAGCTTTCCTGGATCATCAATGAGGCCTGGCCAAGCACACCAATACCGGCAGTTACGTTAAGGCAGAGTACCCACCAGAGCAGCCAGAACTGGGGTGTCTTGAGTGCCTGATCAATATGTACATGATTGCGGGAAATCATGGCATTTTGTTGTGAGGGCGGCGTCCAGCCTTCGGGCTTCCAGTCGGGTGCAGGAATACGAATGGCCAGTGCGCCTATACACATATAAATAAAGTAGACAATGCCCAGCACCACAAAGGTTTCTGTCACACCCATGGATGTCGCACTTTTGAAGCTTTCCATCAGTTTGAGTGACAGTGGGGAGGCAATCATGGCGCCTCCACCAAAACCCATGATCGCCATTCCGGTAGCCATGCCTCGCCTGTCGGGAAACCACTTAATCAGCGTGGAAACTGGCGAGACGTATCCGATGCCCAGGCCTATGCCCCCCAGAACACCGTAGCCCAGATACACCAGCCACAGCATATGCAGTTTCATGCCCAGGGCAGCCACCAGGAAACCGCCGCCGAAAAAGCAGGCGGCCGCAAACATGGCCTTGCGCGGACCGACTTCTTCCAGCCATTTGCCGGCGAACGCAGCCGACAGACCAAGGAATACAATGGCGATACTGAAGATCCAGCCCAGTTGCGGAATGGTCCAGTCTCCGGGCGCAGATTCGGTGATGCCCAGCAGCTGGGTCATGGGTTTATTGAATACGGAAAAGGCGTAAGCCTGTCCGATACACAGGTGAATGGCTAAGGCAGCAGGCGGCACCATCCACCTGTTGAATCCAGGACCGGCTGTAATCCGCTCCTTACTGAAGAATCCGCCACGGGTAACGGCTTGATCCATTGATATCTCCTTGGTTATAGATTATTTGTTCTGGCTTGTCAGCCTTGTGGTGTTACAGGGGTTGTATAGCTGGGGGCGGGTTTGAGATCCGCCTTATGCAGATTGATGGCTTCCAGTGCGAATGGGGATAGCGCTATTTCCTCGTCTTTGCCTTCAGGGTGTTTGTCCAGAAACTCGAGCAGTGCAATGCGCATGCGCGGCTCCCAGAATTTTCGAATATGTTCATAGACACTGCGCAGGCCCTCTTCTCTGTCGGGAAGGGCTTCAAAAAAATCGGCAATCTGGTTGGCCATTTTGATGAGCATTGCGGTGGTGTTGACCTGATGTGAAGTCATGGTGTGTTGCCTTGAGTCTGTCATTGAAAACGTTCAGGATGTGCGTAGATGGTGGCCTGCTGCGCACGGGTAAAACCCATCAGCGTAATGCCGGTTTCTGCCGCCAGTGCAATGGCAGCAGAGGTGGGTGCTGATACCGCAGCCAGAATCGGGCAACCGGCCATGGCCGCTTTCTGTACCATTTCAAAGCTGGCTCGGCTGGTTACCAGCAAAGCGCCGCGGCCTGTCGGCTGATTCTCGCGCAGCAGGGCGCCTATGGTTTTGTCCAGTGCATTATGGCGACCCACATCTTCGCGGATAAATGCAGGGGCGTTTGAGTCGGGGGCGAGCCAGGCGGCGGCGTGGGTCGCGCCGGTGATCTGGTGTAATTGCTGTTGATGACGCAAGGCACTCATGCCTTCCAGCAATTGTGCCAGCGACACACCGGGTGGAAGTGACTGAAGATCTGTCTGGGTCGGGGATGATTCATTGTTGCTGTCAGAATTGCTGGGCGGTGCAACTGCAGGCAGACGTCTGACGGCATCCAAAGTTTCCACGCCACATAATCCGCAGGCGGTACGACCGGCCATCTGACGCCGACGTTCCTTGAGAAACTGCATGCATGCCGGGCTGATCTGCACATGCAGAATCAGTCCGAGTTTCGTGGCTTCCACCTCAATATCACGAATGTCATTGGGTGAGCGTACGATGCCTTCGGTCAGACAAAACCCCCAGGCGAAGTCCTGCAGATCTGCCGGTGTCGCGAGCATCACGGCATGGTTGATGCCGTTGAATTCAATGGCCACCGGCGTTTCCACGGCAATGGCATCGCGTTCTGACGAAATGTGGACCTGGCCATCACTCACCCGCGTGACAGAAAGCGAAACGCTGGTCTGATGGCCGGTCGGCATGTCGTCTGTATCCTCAATAGGGATATCCTGGCTTGCAGTCCATGATGCCGGGGAGACGACCTTGTTCATCGAAAGTATCCTGCTCTGTAAATGTCGCCGCTATCTTAGCTGGTCACTGAAGCCTCGTCCATGGGAACCCGATTTTTTAACAGACCGTTCTGTTGCTGGTGGAAAGCATTCCAGTGATTCTGCCAGCTGGAAGGTTGCGTGACTCGCGTGACCTGGACCGCGGTCACCTTGTATTCGGGGCAGTTGGTCGCCCAGTCAGAGTTGTCCGTGGTCACCACATTGGCACCGGATTCGGGGAAGTGGAACGTGGTATAGACAACGCCAGGCTGCACGCGGGTGGTGACGTTGGCACGCAGGACGGTTTCTCCTGCGCGACTCTGGATTCCCACCCAGTCGCCCTGACTGATGCCACGGTCTTCGGCGTCCACCGGATGGATTTCCAGCACGTCTTCCGAGTGCCAGGCCACATTGGGCGTGCGGCGCGTCTGGGCACCCACGTTGTACTGCGACAGAATACGGCCGGTCGTAAAGAGCAGCGGAAATTTCCGGGTGCTTCTTTCGTCTGTGGGGATGTATTTGGTAATCATGAATTTGCCCTTGCCGCGAACGAACTCGTCGATGTGCATGATCGGTGTACCATCGGGTGCCTCGTCGTTGCATGGCCACTGGATACTGCCCATTTCCGACAGGCGTTCGTAGGTTACGCCTGCGAAGGTGGGCGTCAGTGCAGCAATTTCATCCATGATTTCCGACGGATGGGTGTAGTTCATGGGATAACCCAGCGCATTGGACAGGGCGCAGGTAATTTCCCAGTCAGCCATGCCGCCTGCGGGCTCCATCACTTTGCGCACGCGCGAGATGCGTCTCTCGGCATTGGTGAACGTGCCGTCCTTTTCCAGGAAGGTGGAGCCTGGCAGGAACACATGCGCATATTTGGCGGTTTCGTTAAGGAAGATATCCTGAATGACGACGCATTCCATCGCGGACAACGACGCGGCGACATGTTGGGTATTCGGATCGGACTGCACAATGTCTTCGCCCTGGCAGTAGAGCCCCTTGAAGGTGCCTTCCTGCGCGGCGTCGAACATATTGGGAATACGCAGACCGGGTTCAGGTTGCAGCGTTACGTTCCAGGCTTTTTCAAACTGATTTCGGGTGACGTCATCAGAAATATGACGATAGCCCGGCAGTTCATGCGGGAACGAACCCATGTCGCAGGAACCCTGCACGTTGTTCTGTCCGCGCAATGGATTGACGCCCACGCCTTCGCGACCAATATTGCCTGTGGCCATGGCCAGATTGGCAATTGCCATCACTGTAGTGGAACCCTGGCTGTGTTCCGTTACACCCAGGCCATAATAGATGGAGCCATTACCGCCAGTGGCAAACAGTCTTGCTGCCCCGCGTATCTCTTCGGCGGATACACCGGTTTCTTCTTCCATTGCTTCGGGCGAATTCTGGGGCAGGCTGACAAAGTCCAGCCATTCGGCGAAAGGCTTTTCTTCACAGCGCTCGCGCACAAAATCCATATCGACCAGACCTTCTGTCGCAATCACATGTGCCATGGCGCAAAGCAGGGCAACGTTGGTGCCGGGTTTGACCTGCAGATGAAAATCGGCACGAATATGCGGGGAACTGACCAATTCGGTTTGACGCGGATCGATAACGATCAGGCGTGCACCCTGACGCAGTCGCTTTTTCAGACGCGAGGCGAAGACGGGGTGAGCCGCGCTGGGATTGGCACCCATCACAATGACCACATCGGTGAACATGACCGAATCAAAGGTCTGCGTGCCGGCCGATTCGCCCAGCGTCGTTTTCAGACCGTAACCCGTTGGGGAGTGGCAGACGCGCGCGCAGGTGTCCACGTTGTTGGTATTGAATGCTGCTCGCACCAGTTTTTGCACCAGCCAGGTTTCTTCGTTGGTGCAACGGGAAGAGGTAATGCCGCCCACTGAATCCCGGCCGTAGGTAGCCTGCAGCCGCTTGAATTCGCTGGATGCATACGCAATGGCTTCGTCCCAGGATACTTCTTTCCATGGGTCAGAAATGTTCTTGCGAATCATGGGGGTGGTAATGCGTTCCTTGTGTGTGGTATAGCCCCATGCGAAGCGGCCCTTGACGCAGGAGTGGCCACGATTGGCCTGGCCATCTTTCCATGGCGTCATGCGAACCACGGTCTCGCCTTTCATTTCAACCTTGAAGCCGCAACCTACGCCACAATAGGCGCAGGTCGTGACCACGGCATGATCGGCCTGACCCAGTTCAATCACACTCTTGTCTTCCAGCGTCGCAGTCGGACAGGCCTGAACGCAGGCACCGCAGGAAACGCATTCGCTATCCAGAAACGGCTGATCCTGACCTGGTGAGACGCGCGAGGCAAAGCCCTTGCCGGAGATCGTCAGGGCAAAGGTACCCTGCGTTTCTTCACAGGCGCGCACGCAGCGATTGCAGACAATGCATTTGCTGGGATCATAAGTGAAATACGGATTGGATTCGTCCTTCTGATCCTTCAGATGGTTGGCACCTTCGTAGCCATAGCGCACATTGCGCAATCCAACCACACCTGCCATATCCTGCAGTTCACAATCGCCATTGGAAGGGCAGGTCAGGCAATCCAGCGGATGGTCAGAGATATACAATTCCATCACGCCACGGCGCAGCTGATGCAGCTTGGGTGTTTCGGTGCGAATCACCATGCCTTCTTCAACGGGTGTGGTGCAGGACGCGGGATAGCCTCGGCGACCCTCAATTTCCACCAGGCACAGACGACATGAGCCAAAGGCTTCGATACTGTCGGTCGCACACAGTTTGGGAATGTTCACGCCATTGAGCGCAGCAGCGCGCATGACGGATGTGCCCTCGGGCACCGAGATCTCGTAACCATCAATCGTGGCGGTGACGAGTTTTTCGGATGTGATGGCGGGCGTACCCAGATCAATATCACGTTTGACGACGGTTTCTAACATGAGTGGCTCCTTGCCTTTGCGGGCAGCGGATGAAGCTTGATAATTATGACGAATGTGTTTCGGTGGCGACTTCGATGCCAAAGTCTTCTGGGAAATGCTGCAGTGCTGACAGAACAGGATACGGTGTCATCCCGCCCAGCGCGCAAAGCGAGCCACCCAGCAT
>JAEWHK010000044.1 GCA_023387815.1 Pseudomonadota bacterium | reverse complement strand
GGGGAGCACCCACTTTGAGTGATTCACCTTCGCCTACTGACAAAACCTGGTCCAGCGAGATTTCTTGCCCGATGTCTGCCGGTATCTGTTCTACCTTGAGTTTTTGACCTTCGGCAACACGATACTGTTTGCCTCCGGTTTTTATGACCGCGTACATATGGGTTAACCTCTAAAAATAAATTTGGAATTAGCATATTTAATGCTAAGCCCATCATTCTACTGTGAATTTCATTAAAAAGTCAAAAGAATCAATCGCTTGTTTGTAAAAAAGCGTCTTTTGTCCTGAAGGGTTCCTGCAACTGTGGTTTTTGTGCCGACGCAAGAGCCCCGAGGGCAGCATAGCAGGCGCAGAAAAGGGTCGCTTTCCTCTGGCTGATTTTCCAGGTCGGTTTCCCCGGTATGTCTATCCGCGCGAAACATCCGGCCGCCATGACCGGCAGTTCAACGCGGGGGAGCCGTCAGCAGTCGTTCCTCCCAGTCATTGGCAACAACAAAGCCGCGATGGGCTTCTGCATAGTCTGCGATGCCCACGGCGGGTTCCCCAACAGGGGCCAGGGCAACAATCAGCAAACCCGGACGCGGCCTGCCGGGTGCGGAGGGAGTCCGCGTGGGTATAGGCGCGGTCTGAGTTGGAACATCCTGCGATTCGGCCGGGTTCCCTGGAAACTTGCTGTCCTTAGCCTCAAACCAGTCACGCAGCGCCTTTAGCAATTGAGTGGAATCCATGGTGTCCTGATGTTCAGCCACTTGCGGTGACAGCCATTGCAGACGAGGCACAATACGCCATCGCAGCGTTGTGTCCTTCAACTGTGTCAGGCGTTGCACAAACTGGTTATGACTCATCCACCAGCCTTTCAGATGCGCAGCGTCCAGCATGTCGGTACCGGCATGATCATCTGGGAGATAGTCGTTCCAGCCCGCACCCTGCAAAGGATAGAACAGCCAGCCTTTCACGAAGGCCTCAGCACGCTCAACAGACACCCCCAGCTTCTGTGTCACCTGCGGCAGGCTCGAGAAATGCAGTTGTTCCTGCAGTTTTGCCGTCTTGCGCGCCAGCGTATCACGCTGCTGCAGTCCCACGTATCGGGCCAGGCCCATGGCTGCCGGCAAGGCCGGAACAAACAGGTAAAGCTTGACGGCCAGCTCCCAGTGGCACACCTGTCCACTATCTCGGTCACGGAAAACAAAGTCCAGTTCGCCCAGCGTGCGGCGCACGCTGCCAGGCTGTTCGGGCTCTGCCTCGGTATGGACCGGGGTGTGTGCGGCCAGCAGTTCAAGATCCTTGACATGCTGCAGTGCCAGGCCCAGCAAAGCTTCGGCATACAAACCCAGCCGACGATAGCCGTCGGCGACGTCGGGTCTGAGGTGTTCGGGCTTGTGGTATTCCTGTCCGAGCCAGTCGTCCGCCTGGCGCAGCATGTCGTCAGGCCAGTGAGCCAGCGGCAGTCTGGCATTGGCAGACAGCAGATTGGGGGAGTGAATCAGCCAGTGAAGGTCGCGCCAGACCTGAAGCGTATCCACAGGTCTGGCGGGTATCAGGAGCGGTAGTCCGCGTTGATGCTCACGTATTCGTGAGAAAAGTCGCAGCTGTAAACGGTTTCGGATACGTCGCCGCGGCCAAGCGCAACGCGCACCAGAATTTCGGCCTGCTGCATGACGCGCTGACCATCTTCTTCCTTGTAGTCGGGATTGCGGCCGCCATCACGCGCGACCAGCACATCATCAAGCCACAGGCGCAGCGCGCCCACGTTCAGATCGTCCACGCCGGCATAGCCGATGGCTGCCAGAATCCGTCCAAGATTGGGATCCGACGCATAGAAAGCGGTTTTGACCAGGGGAGAGTGGGCAATCGCATAGGCGATCTTCAGTGCAGTCTGGCTGCTTTCTGCCTCTTCAACCTGAATGGTGATGAATTTGGTGGCGCCTTCTGCATCACGCACGATCTTCTGGGCCAGTTCGCGGGCGACGGCAGTCAGTTCGTTTTTGAGTGTTTCGTAATGCGGGCTCTGTGTATCCTGGACCTGGATGCCGCTTTGACCAGTTGCAATAACAATGAAAGAGTCGTTGGTGGAGGTGTCGCCGTCCACCGTAATGCGGTTGAAGGACTGATTGGCGATATCCTTGACCAGTTCTTTAAGGAGGGCGGGGGCGATTTCCGCATCAGTTGCGACAAATCCGAGCATGGTGGCCATATTTGGCCGTATCATGCCGGCGCCCTTACTGACGCCTGTGATGGTCACCTTGCGGCCATCCAGGGTAAGCTGCCGTGAACAGATTTTCGGCAACGTGTCGGTCGTCATAATGCTGTACGCCGCCTTGAGCCAGGCATTTCTGTCCAGTGCCTTGATGCACTGTGGCAGGGTTGCGGTAATTTTGTCTACCGGCAGCGGCTCAAGAATGACGCCTGTGGAAAAGGGCAGGATTTCTTCTTCCAGCAGGCCCAGTTCCTTGGACAATACCCGGCAGGTTTCAAATGCACGTTCCAGGCCATCTGCTCCGGTACCCGCATTTGCGTTTCCCGTATTGATGATCAGGGCGCGAATGGCGTTGCTGGCAGCAAGGCGCGATTCGCAAATCTGTACCGGCGCCGCGCGAAAGCGGTTGCGGGTAAAAACACCTGCAACAGCGGTGCCTGGAGTAAATTTGAACAGTGTGAGGTCGTCACGTCCGGGTTTTTTGATCCCGGCCTGGCCTATGCCAATTTCGACCCCGGCTACCGGGTAGATAGCGGATTCGTCAGGTATATTTAAGTTTACAGCCATACAGCTTCAACACCTTTAACACATAATGGATAACCCTGAGTTTAGCCGCTTTTCCATGTCATATCGCGAAATCGCTTATATGTGGAAAAAAATATCCGGTATTGCTACAGGTAATATGGCGAGCGCCCGCGGCAATGCAGGCGCTTGCGACAATGCGCGTCAGAGCAGCGCGAACGCTTTTTCCGCCGCTTCCAGCGTCTGAGCGATGATCTCGTCGTTATGCGTGGCCGATACGAATCCGGCTTCAAAGGCGGATGGTGCAAGATGCACGCCGTTATCCAGCATACCGTGAAAGAAGGTTTTGAAGGCAGCGTGGTCCACGTCAGAGACCTGGGCAAAGGTCGAGGGAACGTCGGCGCGGAAATACAGGCCAAACATGCCACCTACGGAATCCGTGCAGAATGGCACGCCTGCGGCTTTGGCTTTCTCGGTCAGACCTTTGGCAAGCTTGCCTGTCTGCGTTTGCAGCGTTTCGTAAAAACCGGGGCGCGAGAGTATTTCCAGTGTCTTCAGACCGGCAGCGACGGAAACCGGATTGCCTGACAGCGTGCCTGCCTGATATACCGGTCCGAGAGGCGCGATCTGATCCATGATGTCGGCACGACCACCAAATGCGCCCACCGGCATGCCGCCGCCAATCACTTTGGCAAGGGTTGTCAGGTCGGGAGTGACGCCAGACAGACCCTGCACGCCCTGAGGGCCGACGCGAAAGCCGGTCATCACTTCGTCAAAGATCAGCAGGGCGCCGTGCTGTGTGCACAGTTCGCGAAGACCAGCCAGAAAACCGTCGACTGGCTTGATCAGATTCATATTGCCGGCGATTGGCTCAACAATAATGCAGGCGATGTCCTGGCCGAATTCGGCGAAGGCGGCGCGCACTGCATCCAGATCGTTATAGTCCAGCACCAGTGTGTGTGCGACAAATTCGGCGGGCACACCGGCAGAGGTGGGATTGCCAAAAGTCAGCAGCCCTGAACCTGCCTTGACCAGCAGGCTGTCGGCATGACCGTGGTAGCAGCCTTCAAATTTGATGATTTTATTGCGGCCGGTAGCACCGCGAGCCAGTCTGATGGCGCTCATGGTTGCTTCCGTTCCGGAGCTGACCAGACGCACTTTCTCGATGGACGGAATGCGCTCAATGATGGCTTCAGCAAGAAGCGATTCGGCTTCGGTGGGCGCGCCAAAGGACAGGCCCGATTCGGCTGCCCGCTGCACCGCTTCGATCACTTCGGGATGGGCGTGGCCCACAATCGCCGGGCCCCATGAACCCAGGTAATCAATATATTGTTTGCCGTCTGCGTCCCAGATATACGCGTCCTTTGCCTTGCTGATGAAACGCGGTGTGCCGCCCACGGAGCGGAATGCGCGAACCGGGGAATTGACGCCGCCCGGGATGGATTGAAGGGCACGTTTAAAAAGGACTTCGTTCTGGGACATGATTAGGTCTTTCTGAAAAAATATCGAATAAAAATGGATGAACCAAATAGGTGAACCGTTTTAGGCCGGAACAGGTGCCGATGCACGGACTGGCTGAAAACGCCGATAAAGCGTAGCATGCCTGTACCGATTAACGGCAACGTCATCACGAAGGTGGGCGCGCTTCAAACAGTGAAGCGTAATAGGCCGCGGTACCACGGATGTCATCTTCACCAAAGAGGCCGGTAATGACGGCGATGCTGTCGGCGCCCGCTTCCACGACCAGACTGGCATTATTACGATTGATGCCGCCGATGCCGACCAGAGCGGGCGAGGCCGAGGACCCGCGCAGATGACGAGCTGCCTGAAACAGGGCCAGGGGGGCGCGCACGGCGTTGGGTTTGACCATAGAGGGAAACAGGGCGCCAAAAGCGATGTAATCAGGGTTGTGCTGCATCTTGTCGCTGGCGATATCGATACTGTCATAACACGACACGCCAATTACGAAGTTCTCCCGATGGTGAACTTCAAGTTCCTTGCGCACCGTGTTCATGGCGGCATCGTCCTTTCCCAGATGGACGCCGTCGGCATCCAGATCCATCGCCAGTTTCCAGTCGTCATTGACGATAAATAGTACACCCGCGCGACGGCAGATATCGCGCAGAGAAGTGGCAAGCGGTCGCACCTGTTCTGCAGGCATGGTCTTCTGTCGCCATTGCAGGACCCGCATGCCGCCTTCGCAGGCAAGACTGACGGCATCTTTAAGCCGTTCGCCGTCATGCCATTCGGGAGTAATGCCATATAGACCGGAGGGAAAGGGTGAGACTGTCATGGACCTCTGTCTGATGTTGAGCGTGAATAAAAGAGTATAGCCACAAAGTCCGGGCAGGCGCCAGCGCCTGTGCTACGGGCTCGCAGGTCAGGTTTTCTGCAGCCGCTGCGCGACGAGTTTGCTCATGCCCAGCTTGCGCCCGTCTGCCAGTGCCTTGTGCGCGTAGTCAATCGCGTGAGCGCAGGATTCGGTGAGCGCTTTAGCGCTGGTCAGCTGGCAGGCCAGTGCCGCGCTGATCATGTCTCCGGCTTCTGTTTGTCCCGCAATGGGAAAGAATCCAAAGGCCCGGCTGCGGCCACCTCCCTCCAGCAGAACGTGCTGATGGTTGTCGTCCGAGGTTGGGCAGAAGAGGGCAAGGCAGGATCTGGCGCCGGTAGACAGTATCGCGTCCAGCAGCACCGGAATGGGATTGTCGCCGTCTGCGTCATCATCGGGCGCCCACTGATTCAGATAACTGCAGTCGACGACCACACAACTGGCCTGGGGAATCAGCGTTTCCCAGGTGGCCAGGCGCAGGGCTTCGATTTCATCGTCCGAGCTGTCTTCGATCACCGATGCGTATTGGGGACCCAGATAAAGGATCAAGGGAACGCTGTCGTAATCTGCAGCAATCTGGGCAATCACGCTGACGTGATCTGCACTGTATAAGCCAGCGGCACGGATTGCCTGTACCGGAATATCTTCCAGCAGGCAGCGTGCCTGGTTATCCAGCAGTTCGTCGGTGACAGGGTGGATCTCTTCGATCATCCCTGTATCCTGAACCGTGGTCGCGGTCAGGGCGGTCACTGCCTGGCAGCCAAACTGGGCGGCGGTCAGTATGTCTCCACCCAGCCCGGAGCGTCCGGTAGGATCCAGATGATTAAAAAACAGAACGGTGCAGGCAGGGGCAGGGGACACGGGGCACTGGAAACAGAAGACGGGCAGTAAAAGAAAGCCGACAGTGAAATTTGCTGTAACGCAAAAAAGCACGATACGGATTCTGGAGAAAGCGGGCTAAAGACATCATTTTAAATTAAAATGGTCACGAAAGCGTGCGCAGGCATGTTTCCGGAGCACGCAGTACATCTGCTCCGTCCGATTCGCGAAGTTACATTTGAAAGTTAGGAAATAACCGTATTATGCGTACCTGGATGTGTTTAATTTGTGGTTGGGTTTATGATGAGGAAACCGGTGTTCCCGAAGAAGGGATCGCACCAGGTACCAAATGGGAAGATGTTCCCCCCAACTGGGTCTGTCCTGAATGCGGAGCGCGTAAGGAAGACTTTGAAATGATGGAAATCTGACGCGCATAGTCAAAAGGAAGCACCATGACTGAACACGAACATCACGACGAATCTGCCAGCAACAAAAAAGAATCTGGTTTTGTCAGCATGGCCGACCAGTTCCTCATGGCCATGCCTTCCCAGACATCCGATATTTTCGAGGGCGGCGTGGTCTATATTTGCGAGCACTCCGAGGAAGGTGCGCTGGGTCTTCTTCTGAACCGCCCCACCGATCTTTCCGTAGAGCAGTTGCTTGAACGGCTGGAGCTGGAAGTCAATACCGATCTGCCTGCACTAACGGTCTTCTATGGCGGCCCCGTTCAGACCGACAGGGGCTTTGTCCTGCATCATCCGTCCGGGCATTACCGATCCAGTGTGGTGCTCGGCGATATGGCCCTGACCACATCGCGCGATGTGCTTGAAGATCTGGCGCGCGGCGAAGGTCCCGAGCAGGTCTTTATTACCCTGGGTTATGCCGGATGGTCGGCCGGTCAGCTCGAGCAGGAAATGGCTGCCAATGCGTGGCTCAATGTCAATGCCGACCGCAATATCATCTTCAGGAAACGCCCGGCAGATCGCTATAGCGCAGCCCTTGCCCTGCTGGGTATAGACCCCGCTGCCCTGTCAGGCGAAGCCGGACATGCCTGAGCAAACCCTGCTGGCATTTGATGTCGGTTTGAAAAAGACGGGCGTGGCGCTAGGTAACACGCTCACGCGCCAGGCTCGTCCCCTCACTATCATTCGCGAGGCCACCCGCGATGGCCGTTTCGCCCGAATTGCCGCCATCCTGAAGGAATGGCAGCCGGACAAAGTGGTGGTGGGTCTGCCGCTTACGCTGACCGGCGATGAACAGCCCGCCTCTAAATATGCCCGACGCTTTGCCAATCAACTGCATGGCCGCTATGGTCTGCAGGTTGAGCTTGTCGATGAACGCGGCTCGAGCATGGAAGCGCAGCAGATTCTGGGCACCCACGAAGAAGATGATGCGATGGCAGCCGCAGTTATTCTTCAACGCTATCTGGATAGCTTAAAATAACGGCACCTTTGCTAACAAGGATAGGAAAACCATGTCAGGTAGTCTGCCCAGCGCCGAAGAACTCTACGCGCATCTGAAGAACGCCCTCAGCGAGAAATTGCAGGGCACCGATCCGGCCAATACATTTCTTGTCGGTATTTATTCGGGAGGCGCATGGCTTGCACGGCGCCTCTGCGCCGATCTCAAACTGCCCAATGAGGCAGGCACTCTCAATACCAGTCTGCATCGCGATGACTTCAGTCGTATCGGACTGCATTCGCAGACCCAGCCCAGTCATGTCCCGTTCGAAGTCGAAGGCAGCCACATTTTTCTGATTGATGACATCCTGTTTACCGGCAGGACCATTCGTGCCGCGATCAACGAACTGTATGATTATGGACGTCCGGCCTCGGTCAGGCTGGGTGTGCTGATTGACAGGGGCGGCCGCGAACTGCCGATTGCACCGGATATTTGCGGCGGTGTCCTGCCGTTGCCCCGTGGCCGCAATTATGTGCTGGCCACTGATGATGATTCACGATTCACCCTGACCATGGAAGAGGAAAGCCGCCATGTTTAATCCGCAACTGAACCGGCATGGCGAGCTGACCCATCTGCTGTCTACTGAAGGCCTGCCACGCGACATCCTGACGCATATCCTGGATACGGCCCAGACCTTTGTGCCCATGGCGGAGCGCGACGTCAAGAAAGTGCCTCTGCTGCGCGGCAAGAGCGTGTTCAATCTCTTCTTTGAAAACTCCACGCGTACCCGTACCACATTTGAAATTGCGGCCAAGCGACTGTCTGCCGATGTCTACAACCTGAACATCAATGTCTCGTCCACGGCCAAGGGCGAGTCGCTGCTCGACACCATCAGCAATCTGACGGCCATGCAGGCCGATATTTTTGTGGTGCGCCATGAAGCCAGTGGCGCGCCATATCTGATAGCACGCAATGTTGAACCGCATATTCATGTGATCAATGCCGGCGACGGACGACATGCCCACCCCACGCAGGGGCTGCTGGATATGTATACCATCCGGCATTTCAAGAAAGATTTTTCTGGCCTCACTGTGGCTATTGTTGGCGATATTCTGCACTCACGTGTGGCACGCTCCGATATCCACGCCCTTACGACGCTGGGCGCTGCCGAAGTGCGCGCTATCGGTCCATTGACACTGCTGCCTGGCGGCCTTGAACAGATGGGCGTCAAGGTGTTCACCGACATGCGTGAGGGCCTGCGGGATGTCGATGTGGTCATGGTGCTGCGCCTGCAGAATGAGCGGATGAAGGGCGCCCTGCTGCCGTCATCACAGGAATACTTCAAGCATTATGGCCTGACCCACGACAAGCTGGCCTACGCCAAGCCCGATGCCATTGTTATGCATCCAGGGCCCATGAACCGGGGCGTGGAAATTGATTCGGCCGTCGCAGACGGGCCGCAAGCGGTCATATTGAATCAGGTGACATTCGGGATTGCCGTCAGAATGGCAGTCATGAGCATCGTAGCGGGAGCATCTCAGTGAAATTAGTAATCAAAGGCGGCAGGCTGCTTGACCCGGTTTCCGGTACCGATGAAACCGGCAATCTTTATATTGCTGCCGGACGGATTGTCAGCACAGATCAGGAACCCGAAGGGTTTGATGGTGCAAAGGTGATCGATGCAAGTGGCAAGCTGGTCATTCCAGGTTTGGTTGACCTGTCAGTGCGCCTGCGCGAGCCGGGGTTTGAACATCGTGCCACGCTGGAATCGGAAATGCAGGCGGCGCTTGCCGGCGGCGTGACCAGTCTGGTGCTGCCACCCGACACAGATCCGCCACTGGACGAGCCGGGACTGGTGGAAATGCTGAAACACCGCGCACGTCAGTTGCACCAGGCGAATCTGTATCCGCTGGGCGCAGTGACAATGGGACTGGAAGGCAAGATCATCACTGAAATGGCAGAGCTCACCGAGGCCGGATGCATTGCATTTTCTCAGGCTGCGCTTCCACTTATGGATACCGGCGTGCTGCTGCGAAGCATGCAGTATGCCGGAACCTACGGCTATACGGTGTGGTTAAGTCCAATGGAAGCGGCGCTGTCCCGCGGCGTTGCCGCCAGCGGCCCGTTTGCGTCACGACTTGGCCTGGTGGGAGTGCCTGAACAGGCAGAAACCATCGCGCTGCACACATTGTTCGAACTGCAGAAAACAACTGGTACACGCCTGCATCTTTGTCGCGTATCCAGTGCTGCCGGCATTGAACTGATCCGTCAGGCCAAATCCCAGGGCCTGCCGGTCACATGCGATGTGTCAGTCAATCATCTGCATCTGACTGATCTGGACATTGGCTTTTTCGACAGTAATTATCGACTGGATCCGCCGCTGCGCAGTCAGCGTGATCGTGATGCCATTCGCAAGGGACTGGCTGACGGTACGATCGATGCTGTGTGTTCTGACCACACGCCTGTTGATGATGACGGCAAACTGCTGCCCTTTTCCGAAGCAGAGCCAGGCGCGACCGGCGTCGAGCTGCTGTTTTCTTTGATCGTCAAATGGGCGCAGGAAGAAAAACTCCCGCTGGCCCGGGCGCTGGCAGCTGTCACGGCCTCACCGGCTGCGATACTGAAGGCGGGGGCACCCTCCCTGCCGGGTTGCGGTTCACTTGCCGTGGGCTCGCAGGCAGATATCGCCATCGCCGATGCCGACGTTTCGTGGACCGTGGGTCGTGACACGCTGAAAAGTCAGAGTGTTCATACCCCCTTTGCCGGATACGAACTGCCAGGCAGGATTCTCACAACGTTTGTGGGTGGCCGTTGCGTATGGGAGTCAGCGTGATCGCACCTCTCCGGTTTGCTGTCCGGGCGTTTTTTTTGATTTTGCTGTTGCTGTCGGGTCTGCTTATCGCGGCAATTCTCCTGCCCTTTATGAGTCGTGCGGTGCGCGATGTAGTAACCCGGCAATGGTCGCGCTGCCTGATGCTTGTGTGCGGGGTCAAGGTGGTGCAGCATGGCTCACCCATTCTGAACGGACCGGTGCTGTGGGTGGCCAACCATGTCTCGTGGATTGATATTTTCATATTGAACAGCTGGCGCGCCACCTCATTTATTGCTAAACAGGAAATCCGCAAGTGGCCGGTGATTGGCTGGCTGGTGGCACGGGCCGGCACGGTTTTCATCGATCGCGGTCAGCGCAATGCCATCACGCGTGTCAGCGAGACCATGAAAAGTCTGTTTGAGCGCAATGTCTGCGTCGGTCTGTTCCCCGAAGGCACTACCTCTGACGGAATGGATGTGAAAAATTTCAGCACCAGTCTTTTTGAGCCTGCCATGCGTGCACAGGTCGCCATTCAGCCTCTGGCTCTGGTGTTCTGGTACGAAGGACAGCGCAGCGGAAGAATGGCCTTTATTGGCGATCAGACGCTGGTCGGTAATATCTGGGTACTGCTCAGTGCGCGACACGTTTGTGTAGAGGTCTATTGTCTGTCACCGGTCACGCGTACCGGCGAGGCACCGACAATGCCCAGGGCAGAGCTGGCAAATCGGGTGCGGGAGGCCATTCGTGAGAAGGTGATACAGCGCTAGCGTTTTCCGTGATTTTTGCAGTCGATCTGAATGAGCTTGCGGTCATTCAGGCGCAGGGCAGTCAGTTTTCCACCCCACACGCAGCCGGTATCCAGCGCCAGCAGATTCTTGCGGATCATCAGTCCCAGCGTTGACCAGTGCCCGAAAACAATGGGGATGTCTTCCGTCTTGCGGCCAGGCACATCGAACCACGGCACCAGATCGTCATGACCGTCGGGCGCGTCCTTGGAGGCAAAGTCCATTTCGCCGTCCAGTGTACAAAGCCGCATGCGCGTAAACGCGTTGATGATCACACGCAGTCTTTTTGACCCGGACAGGCTGTCTTTCCACTGCACAGGCTCATTGCCATACATTTTTTGCAGGTTCTTTTTCCACTTGTCGCTGATCAGGGCTTCATGTGCTTCTTCTGCCAGGGCCAGCGTTTTCTCCAGATCCCATTTGGCCATCACGCCTGCATGAACCATCAGATGTCCTGCATCGTAGTGCGCCAGCGGACGATGCCGCAGCCAGTCGATCAGTTCATCAACGTGCTTGTCCTTGAGGATGGAATCGAAGGTGTCAGATTTGTTCTGATTGCGAATGCCGGCATGAACAGCCAGCAGGTGCAGATCGTGATTGCCCAGAATGCTGACGGCCCGATCCCCCAGTTTGATGACGCGTTTCAGCGTGCGCAGCGACTGCGGTCCGCGATTGATCAGATCACCGGCGAACCAGAACCGGCACTCCGGATCATCCTTGATTAGCGGATGCTCCAGCAGCTCGTCCAGTGCCCCGCAGCAGCCCTGCAAATCTCCTACAGCCCAGATATTCATGATGCGGTCGCCTTACCGGAGAGTGATGCATGCTGACCGCGGGAACTGCGCCTGGCTTCCATGAGATAGAGGGACAGCATTGCAATCACCATGGCAATGGTATTGGGCATGAGCGCCGTGAACCAGGGTGGCAGGTTTTTTAGCATGCCGACATTGAGCGCCAGCTGGTTGACCATGTAAAACGCCACGCCAAGCAGAATACCCAGAAACACCTTGCCGCCAACGCCACCCTTACGGGTCTGCATAAAGCCGATAGGCGCGGCAATCGTGATCATGACAATCAGCGTGAAGGGATAACTCAGTTTGCGCCACAGCGCGACCACCTGGCGATTGGTCTGCAGTTCATTCTCGCGCAGATAGGAAATGTAGTCCAGCAATGCGGTGGTGGACATGCGGTCTGGCTGCATTTGGCCGGCCAGTATCCGGCTGGGCGTCAGGGACGTCTTCAGTTCCAGCGTTGGCAGGACAGTGCGTTTGGCAACGTCCGCTACCGGACGGTTTGGATCGGCCAGTGCCGATTTTGCATCGGTCAGACTGGTGATATGAACCACATCAGACAGGGTCAGCACCTTGTTTGAGAATTGGCCCGTTTTGGCCTGATCCAGGGAAACGAAACGTCCATCCTGCACATTGTAGGTAATGATGCGGATGTCTTCGACCGAACCCTGATCGAGCAGACGGGCAATGTTGATGGTTCGCATATTGCCCTGTTCGTCGGGTTCGCGGAACCAGTGCCCGGAATTCATCTGTCCGCCGCTGGCCTTGCCCAGATATTTCAGGCTGGCTTCGCTGGTCATAAGCTCTGCACGGGGTGTCACAAACTCCGACAGGACAAAGGCGCCCAGCATAAGAGGAATCGTGATGGTCCACAACATGAGCAGCATGGAAACACTGCTGACGCCCGAGACCCTCAGAATCACCAGTTCATTTCTCTGCGCCAGACTGGCCAGCGCCAGTACCGAGCCGATGAGCAGGCCAATCGGCAGCAGATCGTAAAGACGTGTTGGCAGCTGCAATACCTGAAGATAAAGCAGCGAGAGCAGGGGGAACTGATCGCTGACACTATCCAGTTCATCGATCAGGGCGAAAAAAGTGAACAGACCCACCAGCGCGACCAGGACGGCCGCGGTGGAGCGATAGAGTTCTGTGCCGAGATACTTTCTTGCTGTGCGCATGTGTTCTGTTTATGTCCGGAGAAATGCGGGAATGCGCCTGTCACATCCGAGCCGTTGATTTTACTGTTGTTTGAGGACCGTTACTATCATAACCGCAGCAGGGGCGAATTTGTCAATCAGGCAGAACGGCACTTCGCATGCGCGCTGATATGGTCCGGCCACGCGAGGAAACAAATCGTGACTGCATGTTTTTACCGTAGACCCTGGGATTGGGCAAAATCGCCGCAAGCCTTGCCGCCTGACTGATCGACAGGTTTTTTGCATCGGTATGGAAATAATGTCGGGCTGCTGCCTGCGCCCCAAAAATACCAGTCCCATATTCGACCACATTCAGGTAAAGCTCCAGAATCCGCCGTTTGGACATGACCGCTTCTATCATGTAGGTAATGATTAGTTCCTGACCCTTGCGGATATAGTTTCGATCTGCCGAAAGAAACAGATTCTTTGCAAGCTGCTGCGTGAGTGTGGAACCGCCGCGGCGTCGTGTGCCGCCGCTTTCTTCCTGTCTTTCATTGTAGCGCCATGCCTTGCGGATGGCTTCCCATTCCACGCCATCATGCTGGGTGAAGCGGGCATCTTCGGCCGCAATCACCGCTTTTTTCAGATTGGGGCTGATGGCCTCGTAGGGCGTCCATTCATAACTGATGCTCACTGGCGGGTTCAGAGAAGACAGACGCCGGCCTTCCAGACGCATATAGGCGCTACCCCCGGGGTTGAAAACGCTGTACCAGAGCACCCAGGCAAAAAGATAAACCTGATAGAGCACAACCAGTGCGAGTAGCAGGGCGACGACATCGATAACCGTGCGGGCAGGCGACTGGTTGCGCAGTCGTTCTGTGACCCGCACTGCCAGATGGGTAAATCCGCGACCCACTGCCTCAAGCATCAGGCCGCTCCTGCCAGACTGCTGCGCAACTCGTTCAGTGCGGCTACCGGATCGGGCTGCACCTGATTCCAGATGCGAAAGCTTTCTGCACCCTGGTAGACCAGCATGCCCAGGCCGTCTGACGTTTGCGAAACGCCCGCCTGACGCGCCTGCTGGAGAAATGGCGTATCGCCGCTGGCCGTATAAAGCATGTCGTAGGCAAACGTGTCCGCACGAAAGATGCTGTCAGCCAGCGGTAATGACTGTCCCGACAGGCTGCTCGAACTCGCATTGATCACGATATCCCAGTCGCCTTCAAGTGCGCTGAAACCGGAACTGCTGATCTGCACCTGTGCATTGACCAGTGTTCTGGCCAGCGCAGACAGGGCGTGGGCCTTCTCTTCGCTGCGGTTCACAATATGCAGGTGTCTGCAGCCCGCCTGCAGTAGCGGCAGCATGACGCCACGCGTTGCGCCGCCAGCGCCAATAAGCAGTATCTTGCTGTCCTTCAGTGACACATCCTGACGCAGCAGGTCATTCACCAGGCCCAGTCCATCGGTATTGCAGGCGTGAAGATGGCCGTCCTGCATCCACAGGGTGTTGGCGGTCCCGGCTGCCCGCGCGCGCTCAGAGGCATGACCGGCAGCCAGCCTGAAGGCGTCTTCCTTAAACGGCAGCGTAATATTCAGGCCACGACCGCCGTCTGCAAAAAAGCGTTGCACGTGCTCAGAAAAATCAGCCGGCTCGACACAGTGCTTTTCGTAATGGATATCCAGGTCCGTCTGACGGCCAAACAGCGTATGCAACTGTGGCGAGAGGCTATGATGGATGGGATTGCCCAGTACGGCGAACAGGCGAGGAGTACTCATGCTGCAGCCTCCGCCTCAGCGGGCGCAAGGCCGCCATATTCGGCATCGATCTGCAAGGACAGTTCATCGGTACCGCGCACATGAATCACGATCCGGTCGTTGCGCTCCAGTTCAGGCAGCCCGTTGACTTCGATCACCAGAGGGAGTTCCTCAAGGCGAACCAGGTTGTCGCGAATGAACGTCCCGTGCAGCGTGCTGCGCGATTGCTGGTTCAGCCAGCGCAGGCACCAGTAGCGCTCGAGCCGGCTTTGGAATTCATGCCAGAGCATGTACTGGGAATCGAAGGCGCCGATAATGGCATAGAGATCAGCGTCCTTGGGTTTGAAGGGGGCGACCAGTCGCGCCGAAACGCCATGTTCGGCGGCGGCCAGAATCTGTCTCTGGTTGACCAGATCTACATAGCGGCGCAGTGGTGATGTTGTCCACGCATACTGTGGTACACCGATGGCTTCATGCGGCAGGGGATGGGTGGACATGCGCGCCCGTCCCATCTGCTGCGAGCGGTACACGCCCGGCAGACCATGCTCGTTCAGATAGCCACCCCAGAGTGTGTTGGCAAGAATCATGTACTCGGCAACAATCTGATCCAGCGGCGCATTGCGCTGGCGCGGAATCAGCTGAATGACTGAATCGGGATCGTCGGCCGGGCCATGCAGACGGAAAGTGTATTCGATGCGGTTATTGTTCTCGGGTTTGCCACGCACCTGTTCTCTTGCGGCTTTCAGGTGCCGGGAAAGTTTCCACAGCGGACGGAAAAAGTCTGCATAGGGCAGGGAAGTGTTCTCATCATCCAGGGCCTCTGCAGTCAGCTGCTCTACCAGATCATCGATACGCAGATTCTCGCGGATGCAGATCATTTCGGCCCGCGTGCTGGTTTCCGTAATTTCGCCGGTTGTGACGTCGGCGGTCACATAAAGGGACAGTGCCGGTACCGATTTACCTGCATCCAGGGAAAACATATTGATCAGGGTGTCGCTCTGCATCGGGACCTTGTCACCAGGCATATAGAGCGTTGACATCCGGCTGCGCGCCAGTTTATCCAGATCGGAATCGCGCGACACAACCAGGCCCGGTGCGGCGATATGCACCCCAATGCGATAGCGGTTCCCTTCAAGATGGGTTGCCGACAAAGCGTCATCAATCTCTGTGGTGCTGATATCGTCAATGGAATAGGCGGCCACATCACTGACCGGCAGTTCGGGCAGCGGTGGAATCTCCAGCTCGGGAATGTCGGTTCCTTTGGGAAAGTGCTGTTTCATGAACCGCTCCAGATGCAGAGCCAGTGCATGCGGATATACACCCAGTTCCAGCAGCAGGGCTTCGGCGGTTTTGCCGCTTTCACTCAGCGCTTTTTCAAACGCTTTCCATTGCAGTGTATTTTTGTCGGGACGGATCAGGAAAGTGCGCGCAGCATCACGCATGTCATCAGGCAGCTGGCCGGCCAGCATGGCATCAGTCCACGCCTGTTGCTGTTGGGCCTGACGCTGTTTCTTTTCAAGCGCGGCCAGTGCCGCTTCCAGAATCTCGGGTGGCGCCGCCTTGTAGTGTCCTTTGCCCTTACGATGAAAATAGGCGGGTGCGCCATGCAGACGCAGCAGGATTGCGGTTTTCTCGGTAATGGAAGGCTCGTTGCCGACGTATTCGCGCGCCAGATCCTCGGCGGCAAATTCCTCCTGAGGGGCACATTCCCACAGGAACTGCAGATCGATATCTTCAGCCTGTGTGCGGGCCTGTTCCAGCATGGCCTGCGGGTCGATGCCATCGAAGGTAAAGATGACAGCATTGCGTTTTATTTTGCTGCGTTTGCCGCTGATCGATTCAACCTGCAGGGTCGAATCGGCTTCGGAATGAATTTTTTCAGCCTTGAAGCTGCCGTCGTCTTCAAAAACCACGTACATGTATATAAGTTCCTACTTAGAGGCGGTGAAATCGAGAATCGAGGGGAGGTACGTTTCAAACATGGAGAAGGCGTGATCGCCTCCCTGTACCAGCGTGACGCGTGCACCGTCATAGCGGTGGGTCATTTCCTTCCAGTCCAGCAGTTCATCCCCGGTGCATGCCAGCAGATAGTAGCGGGACATGCGGGTCAGTTCCGGTTTGCGCAGACGGGCCAGGGCCCGCACAGACGCCGCCGTAAACGAAAAGGGGGCGTTGCTGTGGAATTTTTCGGTGTGACCCAGCTGCGTGGAGAGATCGCGCACGGCATAAACGGCGGGGTTGATCACCACGGCCTTGCAATCCAGCTCTTCTTTGAGCCAGGTGGCGTAATAACCGCCTAGCGAGGAACCAATGACGGTGAGCTCGCGTGTACTGCCCGAGCCGCAAAGGGATTTTGCAGTTGCCAGCGCCAGATCGATGGCCGCCTGTGGGTCATCGGGCAGATCGGGGCACGCCAGCTCGTTTTCACGGCCGGCTGCAGCCATTGCCTGCTGTATCTGTTGTGACTTGGCAGACAGTGAAGATGAGCGAAAGCCGTGCAGATAAAGGATCATGAGGCCGCAGCTGTTGCTGTGTGTTCCAGCGCCTGCAGCAGCTTCTCGTGAATACCACCGAAACCGCCGTTACTCATGACCAGAATGACGTCGTTGGGTTGTGCCTGTCTGGAGATATCGCCGATCATGACATCCAGATCGGAATAGGCCGCAGCTGCACTGCCGCTGGCACGGAACACCTCGGCTGGATCCCAGCCGAGTGCATGTTTGCCGGTTTTCTCGCCGAAGCAGTATATGCGGTCTGCCAATGACAGTGCTTCTGGCAGGCGGGCCGCCATGGTACCCAGTTTCATGGTGTTTGAGCGAGGTTCCAGTACTGCCAGAATGCGGCGCGAGCCGACCTGTTTGCGCAGACCATCGAGTGTGGTGTGGATGGCGGTGGGGTGATGCGCGAAGTCATCAAAAACCTGTATGCCGTTCACGGTACCGCGCAGTTCCATGCGACGACGAATACCCGAAAAACGGGATAGTGCGGCGATGGCAACTTCGGCCGCAACACCAACGTGGCTGGCTGCCGCAATGGCGGCCAGTGCATTGCTGGCATTGTGGGCACCGGTGAGCGACCAGGCAATCTCGCCCTGCGCCTTGCCATCGCAGAGCACTACGAAACGGCTCATATCCGGTGCGGAAGGGGTGGCAGTCCAGCGTCCGTCCTGTCCGAAATGATCCTGCTCTGACCAGCAGCCTCGACTGATGACGCGGGTCAGGGATTCATCGCACTTGGGCCAGACAATGCGACCGGTACCCGGGACGGTACGAACCAGATGATGAAACTGCGTCTCGATGGCACCCAGATCAGGGAAAATGTCCGCATGATCGTATTCCAGATTGTTCAGGATGGCCGTGCGGGCATGGTAATGGACGAACTTGGAGCGTTTGTCAAAGAATGCGGTGTCGTATTCATCGGCTTCAATCACAAAATGACGCTGTGCCGGATCAAAACGCGCAGACACGCCCAGATTGGTGGCAATGCCGCCAATCAGAAAATTGGGTTTGAGGCCGGCATCCTGCAGTATCCAGGCCAGCATGGAGCTGGTGGTGGTTTTACCATGCGTGCCTGCCACGGCCAGCACATGCTGGTTCTGCAGAACGTGGTCGCCAAGCCATTGTGGTCCTGAGATATAGGGCAGGCCCTGGTCCAGAATGGCTTCCATCAGGGGGTTGCCCCGCGTGACGACGTTGCCGACCACAAAGAGGTCGGGTTTCAGGCTGGTCTGGCTGGCATCAAAGCCTTCGATCAGGTCTATGCCCTGTTCCTGCAGCTGAGTGCTCATGGGAGGGTAAACGCCACTATCGCAGCCAGTGACTTTGTGTCCGGCAGCGCGCGCAATCAGGGCAAGTCCGCCCATGAACGTGCCGCAAATACCCAAGATATGTAAATGCATAAATTTCTCCTGAGCGGTATTTTAAGCGGAATCACTCACATCGCGGTAAACGGACCGCCCAGTAGGTAGAATTAACAGTGACGCCTGCCTGTGCCTCTCCGATTCTCTTGCTTCAGAGGGTAGGACGGCGATCAGGCTGTTATTTTCATACAACGTATTAAACACGTTGACATGCAGAGAATCAAAGAATGAATCGAAGACAATTTGCAGGGGCCGGTCTGGCCCTGCCTCTTTTCTTTTGGGCCGGGCGCGGGGGCGCTGCGGTCAGGGTCAATGAAGACGTATCGGGTGTGGACGCGGCGGCACTGTCCGAACTGCTGGATCTGACGTTGCCGGATCTTCAGGGTAAAACGGAGACAGTTCGCAGCAGATTGTCGGCAGAAGTGAATATTGTCAATTTCTGGGCTTCCTGGTGTGCGCCCTGTGTGCGGGAGATGCCCGCGCTGGATGCGCTGCACAAGTCTGACGCTAACGTAAGTGTGTTGGGCATCAGTCTGGATACGGCAGCCAATATTGAGGCTTTTGCCCGTAAAACGCCCGTTTCCTACCCCCTGCTCACCGCGGGCGCAGGCAAAATAAGCCTGATGCGTAAACTGGGCAATACCAAGGGCGGACTGCCGTATACGCTGGTCCTGAATAAGGACCTGAAACCGGCGGCCACGATATTGGGTGAAATTGAAATGGACAGCCTGAAATCCTTTATCGCGAACCGGTCCTGAGCCCGGCCTGCGCTTGCGGATTGGTAGATTTTAATAGACAAACGCATCAAATTGCCGTTAAATACGAGTTTATTTGCTTATATACTGGCGCTACATGACGCAAAAGGTACTTGTCCTCAATGGGCCCAATCTGAACCTGCTGGGCACGAGAGAACCGGAAATCTACGGAAATCAGACCCTGCAGGATATCAACGGTATGCTCACGCAGGCTGCGGCCCAGGCAGGTATCGAATGTGAATGCTATCAAAGCAACCATGAAGGCGAGCTGGTCGAAAAAATCCATTCGGCACGCAGCAATACCGCCTTTATCGTGATCAATGCCGCTGCATACACGCATACCAGCGTTGCGCTGCGCGATGCGCTCGGTGCCGTGAACATTCCGTTCATCGAAGTACATCTTTCCAATGTACATCAGCGCGAGTCCTTCCGGCATCACTCGTATCTGTCCGATAAGGCTGTCGGTGTCATCTGCGGGCTGGGTGCCGACGGCTATCTGGCAGCGCTACAGTACGGCATAAAGCATTATCTGAAACAGGACCGCAATACGGTCACTGTCTGAACAATCAACTCCAAGCATGGAATCAATATGGATCTGAGAAAACTGAAAACGTTAATAGATCTGGTTGCCGAATCGGGCATCGCAGAACTTGAAATTACCGAAGGGGAAGGCAAGGTCCGCATCGTCAAGTTCTCCCAGACGACGCAACCTGTCGCAGTGGCCCAGCCTCAGCCGGTACAGGCTGCGCCGGCACCGGCCGCCGCAACTGCTGCCGCCGCGCCCGCTGAACCTGCCGCGCCTGCCGGTCACGTCGTCAAGTCTCCCATGGTCGGTACGTTCTACCGCGCGCCCAACCCCAGTTCTCCTCCTTTTGTTGAAGTTGGTGCAACCGTTGCCGAGGGCGATGCCCTGTGCATTATTGAAGCCATGAAACTGCTTAACGAAATCGAAGCAGACAAGTCCGGTGTCATCAAAGAGATTCTGGTCGAAAATGGTGAACCCGTAGAATTTGGTCAACCACTTTTCGTGATTGCGTAAGTATGTTTGAAAAAATCCTGATCGCAAACCGGGGGGAAATCGCCCTTCGTATCCAGCGCGCCTGCCGCGAACTGGGTATCAAAACAGTCGTCGTCCACTCCGAGGCCGACAGGGACGCCAAGTACGTACGTCTGGCCGACGAATCGGTATGTATCGGGCCCGCGCCAGCGCAGCAGAGTTATCTGCATATGCCGGCCATTATTTCTGCAGCAGAAGTCACCGATGCCGAAGCGATTCACCCTGGCTACGGGTTCCTGGCAGAAAATGCCGATTTCGCCGAGCGCGTCGAGCGTTCCGGTTTTGTATTCATCGGTCCGCGTCCGGAATCCATCCGTATCATGGGTGACAAGGTCAGTGCCAAGCAGGCCATGATCGCTGCCGGCGTACCGGTAGTGCCTGGCTCGGAAGGGGCATTGCCCGATGATCCGGCCTATCTGCTGGAAACGGCGAACAAAGTCGGTTATCCCGTGATCATCAAGGCCGCCGGTGGTGGTGGTGGTCGCGGCATGCGCGTGGTTCACACCGAGGCTGCACTGATCGGGGCTGTTAATCTGACCAAGGCGGAAGCCCAGGCAGCCTTCAACAATCCCGAAGTGTACATGGAAAAATATCTGGAAAATCCACGTCACATCGAGATCCAGGTTCTGGCAGACGGCAAGAAAGATGCAGTCTGGCTGGGCGAGCGCGACTGCTCCATGCAGCGCCGTCACCAGAAGGTGATTGAAGAAGCGCCGGCTCCCGGTATTCCACGCAAGCTGATCGAGAAAATTGGTGAACGCTGCGCTGAGGCCTGCCGCAAAATGGGCTATCGCGGTGCGGGTACCTTTGAGTTCCTCTACGAAAACAACGAATTCTATTTCATCGAAATGAATACACGGATTCAGGTTGAACATACCGTGACCGAATGCATTACCGGTATCGACCTGGTCCAGCAGCAAATCTTTATTGCTGCCGGCGAAGAATTCAAATTGCGCCAGCGTGACATCACCCTCAGAGGGCATGCCATCGAGTGCCGTATCAACGCCGAAGACCCATACACATTCATGCCGTCGCCCGGTCTGATTACCAACTGGCACGTTGCAGGTGGTCCGGGTATCCGCATCGACTCTCATGTCTTCAATGGCTATCGGGTTCCGCCCAATTATGATTCCATGATTGCCAAGCTCATTACCTTTGGCGATACACGGGAGCAGGCCATTGCCCGCATGAATCTGGCGCTGTCTGAAATGGTGGTCGAAGGAATTCAAACCAATATTCCTCTGCACCGGGAACTGATGACGGATGCCCGATTTGTCGAGGGTGGTACCAGTATTCATTACCTGGAACAGAAACTCGATCAGCGAGCCAAATAAACCTGTCGGCAAAAAAGGTCTTCGGACCTTTTTTTACAAATAAAAGAGGAAACGGCATGCGTGAATTGGTATTAACATGCCCTGAAGAGAAGGCGGAAGCGCTTTCGGATGTTCTGCTGGAACTGGGCGTGCTGTCGGTCTCTGTCGAAGATGCCGACTCGGGTACGGAAAGTGAAGCGCCACTGTTTGGCGAGCCAGGTGGCGAACCCGAGGTTCAGGCATGGCATCGCAACCGTATTGTTGCCCTCATGCCTGATGAGCTCGAACTTGAAGACCTTCTTGAAGGCCTGCAGGCGCAGACGGGCACAGACTATTCTGACTCGGCCGCGCTGCGAGAGGTCGCCGATACCGACTGGGTCAGGCTGACGCAATCGCAGTTCGACCCTATCCGCATTACCGACCATATCTGGATCGTACCCAGCTGGCATCGCGAGAATCCTGAAGTGCCCAGCGCCACGGGTGAGCAGAATCCGATTCTGATTGAACTTGATCCGGGACTCGCTTTTGGTACGGGCAGCCATCCCACCACGCATTTGTGTGCCCAGTGGCTGGCAGACAGCCTGCAGCCAAATCAGACCGTGCTCGATTACGGTTGTGGGTCGGGCATCCTTGCGATCATCGCAGCCAAACTGGGTGCCCGAGATGTCATCGGCATCGATATCGATGAGCAGGCGGTGGAGTCCACCCGCTACAACGCTCACAATAATGACGTGCAGATCACTGCCGGCCTGCCCGACGCGCTGCAGTCAGGCACGTTTGATGTGGTGGTCGCCAATATTCTTTCCAATCCGCTTAAGGTGCTCGCGCCCATGCTTTGCGGTCGCGTCGCGCCAGGCGGGCGCCTGATTCTTTCCGGAGTGCTGGAGCGACAGGCCGAGGAAGTGGCTGCCGCCTATGCGCCCTGGATTGCGATGAGCGTGTGGCGCAGTCACGAAGGCTGGGTGTGCCTTGCCGGTACCCGTGCGCAGGCGTGAGGAATTCCCATGAAAACGCGTTGTCCTGAATGCAGTACTGAATTTGACGTAACGCCAGCGCAACTGAATGCCCGCAGCGGCAAGGTGCGTTGCGGGGTATGTTCAACGGTCTTCAATGCCTTCGATCATGCAGTGGAAGACGAACCGGATTTTCCGGTACTTCAGGCCGGCACACGCAGGGCAAACACGGCTGCGGCAGCGCCGACTGAGACTGCGGCAGAGGACGAGGACTTCCGGATTCAGTATGATCGCCCTGTTGAGCGTGATCGTGCGGGTTATGCTGACCGGTCAGTCTCCGCGCGCGAGCGCCAAAGTGACAGGGAGCCGGAATTCGCAGACGATGACGACTGGACATCGCAGCGTCCGCTACGCGTGGAAAACGAAGAGGCTGACGAGCGGGCGCCTTCAGAACGCTTTTCTGCGGGTACGCCGAGTCTGTCAGGCAGTGGTGCCTATTATCACGAAGGGCGTGATCATCGGAGACGAAGCCGGGCGCCGGAGGTGGTTGTAGAAGGGCAATATCGCCGACGGGTACAGCGCGATACCGAATACGATGATCCGGAACACAGCAATGGCAGCGGTCTGGTGTGGTTCCTGGCCGTGATTTTCGGGCTGATCGTCCTGTTCGCTCAGGGGGCCATCGTATTTCGCAACCAGATTGCCAATGTTGCCCCGAACCTGCGTCCGCAACTGGTGCAGCTTTGCAGCTTTGTGGGTTGCCAGGTCGGCTACACGCGTTCAGCCCGCAATCTTGCCATTCTGAAGCCGGCACTCCGGCAGGCGAACAAGCCAGGTCTTGCGCCTGACACCCGCGCCTTTACGCTGCACGCAGTGATTCGTAATAACGATACCATCGATCAACCCTGGCCTTCGCTGGTGCTGAGCCTTAAAGACAGTTCCGATTCTGTGTCAGCCCGACGGATCATCAGCCCCGAAGACTATCTCCTGCCTGATGCACGCAGCCGCAGTTTCAAGCCTCGCGATGAAGTGGCCATTGATCTGCCGATTACGGCAAGTCGCACGCAGGTGGCGGGTTTCGAATTGAGTTTGTTTTATCCCTGAAGGTTTAGCCAATGAATAATGCAGTCCTCGTATGCGGTTCAGTCGCGTTTGACACCATTACAACCTTTGAAGGTCATTTCAAGGATCATATCCTGCCCGAGAATATCAGGTCACTGAGTGTTTCGTTCTTCGTGCCGACCATGCGCAAGGAATTTGGCGGATGCGCAGGCAATATTGCCTATAACCTTCGTCTGCTTGGTGGAAACCCGGTACCTGTTGCCACTGTTGGCCCGGACGCGGCTGATTATCTGGCACAAATGAAAAGCCAGGGCATCGATACCCGACTGGTCCGCGTGCTGGACGATATGTTTACGCCGCAATGCCATATCACAACTGACATGGACGGCAATCAGATTGCCGCCTTTCACCCTGGTGCCATGACACGATCCACAGAAAATGATGTCAGCACCGAATCTGCTGCATGGGGGATTGTTGCGCCGGACGCCAAGGAAGGCATGTTCAAACACGCCCGTGCCATGCACGGTGCCGGCATTCCTTTTATTTTCGATCTGGGTCAGGCCATGCCGCTGTTTGATCGTAAGGATCTGGAAGACATGCACGCGCTGGCTGACGTATGGACTTTCAATGATTACGAAGCATCTGTCGTGGAGCAGCGCATGGGGAAAACCATAGAAGATCTGGCAAAAGATCTGCGTGCCGTCATCGTCACCCGTGGCGCTGATGGGGCGACACTCTACGAAAACGGCAGCCAGATCACGATTGCACCATGCAAGGCTGAAAGCGTGACGGATCCTACCGGTTGCGGCGATGCTCATCGCGGTGGTCTGCTGTATGCCCTGACTCAGGGCTGGTCATTTGAAGATGCCTGCAAACTGGGCAGCATCATGGGCGCGATCAAGATCGCGTCTCAGGGACCGCAAAACCATAAACCGACGCGACAGGAGATATCTGCGAAGCTGCAGTCGGCTTACAGCCTGTCACTGCCTGATAGCGCCAGCTGAATCCCTATTGAGTGCTGCGAGACATAGCGGATCGCATTTGAAATAGAAAACAAAAGGCCCGGGAAAAGAAAAAGCCCGAAAAAAGTAAAGGCCCGAGAAAAGTAAAGGCCCGAGAAAATAGGGCCCGATAAAAAACCCCGTTTGAAGTGACCTCACAACGCTGGACATCAATCCAGCACCAGGAGGGCAGCTCAGGCGGGGCCTTTTTTCTGACAGAATCTCAGAAAGAGATCAGATTGCTGAGTGCAATCTGCACGACCTGCAATATCAGAATCAGTATCAGCGGGGAAAAATCCATCATCCCCGTGCGTGGCATATGCCTGCGAATGGGATCCAGCAAGGGAGCCAGCAAGGTATTGAGTACGGGCATGATGGGCTGCATGGGGTTGATCCAGGAAAGAATCGCCTGAAAGATGCAGACCCAGGTTGCCAGACTCAGAGCCCATTTGACCGTCATCAGAAGCGCTACCAGCGGCAGGCGCAGCAATAAACCCTGCTCAAACCCAAAGCCGCTCAACGACATCAACAGCAGCATTTCAACAATGGCACACAGAAACGCCATCAGCAGGGAGGCAGAATCAATCTTGTTTCCCGTTGGCAGAATGGACCGCAGAGGAGTCACGGCCCAGTCAGTCACGCTGTTGATCATGCGGGCGTAAGGTGTAAACGGATGCACACGTACCCAGTACATCCAGGCCCTGAGCAGGAAAACCGAAATCAGCAGCGAGAAGATCGTGGATATAAGAAAGGTAAGTATCGAAGAAATCATTGTTCCGCATCCGGCAAAATAAAAAACCGCCCAACCAGGGGTCGGACGGCTGGTGGCAGGCAGAACCGGAAAGATTCTGTCCGGCCAGTCACATAAGAGAGTCCGGTATGAAAAAAGGGTGCCACCAGGGCACCCTTTGAGCCGGATATCATCGCACTGTCCGAAAGGGCAGTTCCATTATACCGGACTCATACTGCGTCTTAAGGACGGCCGCCCGTAGGGAAAGGCCATGCAGCAGACGTATTCGTTGCTGTTTTCGCATCATCAGCGGAAACCGTTTCTGTCACGGGCGCTGCGGGCGCTTTTTTGACAACCGGCTTTTTCGCTGCAGGTGCCTTTCTAGCGACGGGCTTTTTTGCAGGTGCCTTTTTCGCTACCGACTTGGCGGGCGCCTTTTTCGCAGCCGCTTTTTTGGCCGGTGCTTTTTTAGCGACAGCTTTCTTCGCTACGGCTTTCTTGGCAGGAGCCTTTTTGGCAGCCGCTTTTTTGGCTGGCGCTTTCTTGGCAACTGCTTTTTTAGCTACGGCCTTCTTGGCTGCGGCTTTTTTTGCGGGGGCCTTTTTGGCTGCAGCTTTTTTGGCAGGTGCTTTCTTGGCAACTGCTTTTTTAGCTGCGGCTTTTATGTCTGGTGATTTTTTAGCGAAGTCATTCATAGCAACTGCTTTAATTTCTACGG
>JAEWHK010000016.1 GCA_023387815.1 Pseudomonadota bacterium | reverse complement strand
GTCATGGAGCCGTTCGAACGTGGTTATGGCCACACACTGGGCAATGCGCTGCGTCGCATTCTGCTGTCTTCCATGACAGGCTTTGCACCTACAGAAGTGCAGATCACAGGTGTGGTACACGAGTACTCTACGCTGACAGGCGTGCGTGAAGATGTCGTTGACATCGTTCTGAACCTGAAGGGCATTGTATTCAAACTGAACAATCGTGAAGAAGTGACCGTCACACTGCGCAAATCCGGCGCCGGCCCGGTACTGGCCAGTGATATCGATCTGCCTCACGACGTAGAAATCATCAACCCGAATCACGTGATTGCAACGCTGACCGACAACGGCAAGCTGGAAATGCAAATCAAGATCGAACAGGGTCGCGGCTATGTTGCCGGTAATATGCGTGCTCTGAACGAAGAACGTTCACACACTATCGGCCGTATCCAGATGGACGCTTCTTTCAGCCCGGTTCGCCGCGTCAGCTATGCAGTTGAAAGCGCCCGTGTTGAACAGCGTACCGACCTGGACAAACTGGTTCTTGATATCGAAACCAACGGTGTGATTTCTCCTGAAGAAGCTGTACGTCAGTCTGCCCGTATCCTGATGGATCAGATTTCCGTGTTCGCTGCCCTCGAAGGCGCCAGCGATACATTCGAAACACCTGTCCGCGGTGTACCGCAAATTGATCCAGTCCTGCTGCGTCCTGTTGACGACCTCGAACTGACTGTTCGTTCCGCCAACTGCCTGAAAGCCGAAAACATCTATTACATCGGCGATCTGATTCAGCGTACTGAAAACGAACTGCTCAAAACACCAAACCTGGGCCGTAAATCCCTGAATGAAATCAAGGAAGTACTGGCTGCACGTGGCCTGACGCTGGGTATGAAGCTGGAAAGCTGGCCACCACTGGGACTTGAGCGTCCTTGATTGTGATTTACCGGCTTTTGGATGCAAATCCCGAAGCCGACAGCGCCCCGGCGCACAATTGCTGTAAAATTCCCGGTTCTCGCAAGAGAGCCGGATAAACCGGACAGGGCAGGGTTGCTGCCTGGCATTGCCAAACATGCAATCCTGATCTGTTCATATGCCAACCGGACCGCCGGTTATGACACCCGTCATAACAGGATAGAAGAGCCGGTCAAACAGGCGGCATTGCCGTCTTTAACCTAGATTCAAAGGAAATTATCATGCGTCACCGTAGTGGTCTTCGTAAACTGAACCGTACCAGCAGCCATCGCCTGGCGATGTTCCGCAACATGTCTGTATCTCTGATCCAGCACGAAGCGATCAAAACAACATTGCCTAAAGCCAAAGAGCTGCGCCGTGTCATCGAGCCCCTTATCACTCTGGCTAAAGAGCCAACACTGGCCAACAAACGTCTGGCATTCGCCCGTCTTCGTGACCGCGATGCAGTCGTTAAACTGTTTGCCGAAATCGGTCCCCGCTACAAAGAGCGCAACGGTGGTTACACACGCGTTTTGAAAATGGGTTTCCGTCAGGGCGATAACGCACCTATGGCATTCATGGAACTGGTTGATCGTCCCGAAGTAGCCGACGAAGTCGTCGACGCCGAATAAGGCAGCGACCATTAGTCGACAGCCGGTGCCCAGGCATCGGCAGACGTAGCAGCCAACGATTGCAGTCTTACATAGCAGTCACATAGCAGTCAATTACCGGCCGGGCTTTATCGGCTGGCAGCAAAAAGCACCTGTTCACGCAGGTGCTTTTTTGCATATCGGCCGCGCGAAATATTGTTCCTTGCGAAGTGTGAAGTGCTCCCCTTACGCGTCGCGAACTAAACTCTGCGAGTTGCTTCGTCTGCATTAAAGACCAATCACGCCACCATCAACAACTATCTCGCTTCCGCGCATATAGCTGGATTCGTCCGACAGCAGAAAAATCACGGCACCGGCAATCTCCTCAGGTTCACCAATACGTCCGATAGGCACAATGCTGGCGATGTCATCCATAAAATGTTCATTGCGGGATTTAAGCAATTCCACAGCAGGTGTCAGGGTCGGTCCGGGAGATACGCTATTGACGCGTATCTTGCGGCCGACAAGCTCCCGCGACAGAGTGCGGGCAAGAGAGAGCAGGGCAGCCTTGCTGGCCGCATAGATCGAACTGTCGGGAAATCCGATATGCGCCGATACCGATCCACAAAGCACCACAGAAGCCGATTCCTCAAGCAATGGCAGCAAGGCCTGGAGCAGAAAGAAGGGCCCTTTGAAGTTGGTATTCATAACCAGCTCGTAGTCCTTTGCCTGCCACTTCTCCAGCGGCATATGCGTGACATCAGCCGCGCACAGGAAAACGCCGTCCAGGCCTCCCCAGTGCTGCGCAATGCTGTCTGTCAATGCCGGCAAGGCTTCGGGATCTGCCATATCCGAACGCACAGTCAGCACCTTCCCTTCAGTTTCTGCCGCCAGGCGATCCAGTCCCTCCTGTCTGCGGCCCGTAACCATGACATCTGCACCCTCAGCCAGTGCCTGACGGACGGTAGCAAGCCCGATACCCGATGTGCCGCCCGTTACCAGGATCCGTTTCTGCGCCAATCTGTTCATCTTCAATCACCTTTTCCGGTTCGAAAAGCTCACTGTAGCGCCTAAGGTATACTAAGTATAGTAGGTACCAAAAGGTAACTAATGAACAGAACCGATACGTTTACGCTGGAATGCGGGAGAGCGCCATTGAAAAAGAATGTGTCAGACCAGGCTTGCGGCCGACCTTGTCCTGTTGCACGGTTTGGCCAGATTATGGCCGGAAAATGGTCCGTGCCCATCATCTACCGTCTTATCCTGGCCGACGGGCCGGTACGCTTCAATGCCCTGCAACGTCTATTGCAGCCGATCTCGCAGAAAGAACTCAGCCGGCATTTACGGCATTTCGAATCGCTGGGTATGGTTACGCGACAGGTCTATGCAGAGGTGCCACCCAGGGTCGAATACACGGTGACAGACTTTGGTCGTACGCTCAAAGAGCCCATAGAGTCACTGGCACGCTGGTCCGATCGGTACCTTTTTGCCGACTTATCCTCAACAGAATCATCAGCATCTTCAGTATCTTCAGTATCTTCAGTATCTTCAGCATCGTCAGCAGCCGAAGCCTCAGCAGTACACGAAGCCTGAGCAACGTCCTAAGCCTCAGCAACATCCTAAGCTTCAGCAACATCCGGAGTGTCAGCCACATCCGAAACACCAACAAGATCCGAAGCTGACGCAGCCTGAAGCGAATCGAAAACTGCCTTGCATATTCGCAGGGCCTGGCAGATATCTCTGATTATCACGCCAGGCCTTTACGTTTCGCTCTTTTCACCCACGACGTTTTTTCAGATTCATGACAGTCCCGGGCGCGCTACAATAAGGCCTGCAAAAATTTCCCCCTCCCCCTTCCCAACAGGAACGAACAACGCGTGCTTCGTCTGTGTCAGGTCTTGCTGCGCCCGCAGAACGTGATTCTAAAAACAATGCCAGAAAAGCCATCTGGGCTTCCGCTATCGGTTATGCGCTGGATGGCTTCGATCTTCTTATTCTGGGCTTCATTCTGGCGGCGGTCAGCGCGGGTCTGGGCCTCACCAGTACAGAAGCCGGCTCGCTGGTTACCTGGACGCTGGTCGGCGCGGTTATCGGTGGTATCGGCTTTGGCCTGCTCAGCGATATCTACGGGCGGGTGCGCGTACTGACCTGGACCATCCTGTTGTTTGCCGTTTTCACCGGCATGTGTGCGCTGGCTCAGGGCTATTGGGATCTGCTGGTGTATCGCACCATCGCCGGTCTGGGCCTGGGCGGGGAGTTTGGTATCGGCATGGCGCTGGCTACCGAAGCCTGCCGTCCTTCAGAGAGGGCACGCGTGTCGTCATACGTGGGACTGGGCTGGCAGGCGGGTGTGCTGGCAGCGGCACTGCTTACGCCGCTACTGCTGCCCATCATCGGCTGGCGCGGCATGTTCGCGGTAGGGGTTCTGCCTGCCATCGTCTCGTTCATCGTTCGCCGCTACATCGGTGAGCCCGAGCAGTTCCTGAAATCCACGCCGGTGGCCCGCTCCTTCTCACTGGCACCGCTGAAGCTCCTCGTAAAGGACGCAGAAACCCTGAGGCGCAGCCTGGGCGTCGTCATTCTCTGTTCTGTGCAGAACTTCGGTTACTATGGCCTGATGATCTGGATGCCGTCCTATCTGTCGACGCAATTTGGCTACTCACTGACCAAATCGGCAAGCTGGACGGCCATGACCGTGGTGGGCATGAGCCTGGGCATCTGGCTTTTCGGGCAACTGGCAGACCGTATCGGCCGACGCCCCAGCTTTCTTATCTATCAGGCCGGCGCCGTGATCATGGTATATGTGTATTCCCAGCTTCAGTCGCCGGCAGCGTTGCTGTGGGGAGGCGCCCTCATGGGCGTCTTCGTCAATGGTATGATTGGCGGATACGGTGCGCTGATCTCCGAGCTCTACCCCATGACCGCCCGGGCCACGGCACAGAACGTACTCTTCAATATCGGACGCGCCGTGGGCGGTTTTGGTCCTGTCGTGGTGGGTGCCCTGGCTGCAGCCTATTCGTTTGAAGCCGCTCTGGGTCTGCTGGCATCGCTCTATATACTGGATATTCTTGCTACGCTGTTCCTGATTCCCGAACGCAAGGGAATGGCGCTGGAATAGTCTTAATGTTCTACTCAGGAGGCAAGCTATGACTAGCAATTGCGTCGTCATGATGACCACGGTGCCGGATCTGCTGCTGGCCAAGCGGATTGCCCACGTACTGGTCGAAGAGCGTCTGGCCGCCTGCGTGAACTTAAGCCCGCCTGGACTGTCCATCTATCTATGGGAAGATACACTGGAAGGGACAGAGGAAATCACGCTCACTATCAAGACCTCCAGCCAGGCCAGCCTGCGCTGCCAGGAGCGGATTATTCAGCTGCACCCTTACGATGTCCCCGAAGTCATTATTGTGCCCGTTACGGGCGGGCACGTGCCTTATCTGGAATGGATACGCGCACAAACATCGATATAGAGAGTCTCTGTGTTTACGTTGTCTGATTTGAAGCGCCGCTGTGAGTGGGTGTTGTGGCTCATCGCCTTGCTTTGCCTTGTTGTGGGGTCACTTGCGCATGCAGAAGAAGAGTTTCTGGATCCGGAGCAGGCTTTCGTGTTCTCGGCAAAAATGCAATCGCCCTCCCAATTGCAGGTGGGCTTTCAAATCGCGCCGAAATACTACATGTATCACGAGCGTTTCGAATTTCATATCAAAGACGATACAGACAAATCGCAGGCCGGTACGCTCATTGGCACACCTGTGTTTCCGAAAGGAGAGGTCAAATACGACCCGACCTTCGACAAAAACATGGAAGTGTTCCACAAGCAGGTCAGTATCGATATTCCCTTCTTAAAACAGACCACCGCGTTTACCTTGCAGGTCGTGGGACAGGGATGCGCTGACGCCGGACTATGCTATCCCCCCATGACTTATGAGGTGGCGCTGGAACCGGCACCGGGTGGTGGCCTGAGCATCACCGGCGGCAGCCAGGGCGTGAAAAAGGGCGCGGCGCCTGTCTCCCTTTCCAGTTCGCCGTCCTCTTCCTCGCCCACTTCGGACGTCACGCGTGCACTGACCGGCAATGCGGGGGATGCAGGTGCTGGCGGCGCTTCAGCGCCATCCCTTTTCGATGCCGGCGATACCACCATTGCATCCTGGCTTTCCGAAGCGGGCGTCCTGCGTATTCTTCTGATCTGCTTTGCGCTTGGTGTGGTGCTGTCATTTACACCCTGCGTGCTGCCGATGCTGCCCATTCTGCTTTCCGTGATTGTGGGGGACCAGAAAGCGCGTGGTGGCGTGCCTGCGCGAGGTCGCAGCTTCGCCCTCACGCTCATGTACGTGCTTGGTACGGCCATCGTTTACACCCTGCTGGGCATTGCGGCTGCGTCGGTGGGCTCTGTGCTTGCCGCCTGGATACAAAATCCCTGGGTGCTCTCGGCCTTCGCACTAATACTCATTATTCTGGCCATCGGCATGTTCGGTGCATTTACCATACAGATGCCCGTGTCGGTACAAACATCGCTCAACAATAAAGTGTCCCGCATCCCTGGAGGCCGCTATGGCAGTGCTCTGGGCATGGGCATGCTGTCTGCACTGATTTGCGGCCCCTGCGTTGCTGCACCGTTGGCGGGTATTCTGCTCT
Source organism: Pseudomonadota bacterium (assembly GCA_023387815.1). Classification (GTDB taxonomy): domain Bacteria; phylum Pseudomonadota; class Gammaproteobacteria; order Burkholderiales; family Burkholderiaceae_B; genus Advenella. Next base: position 31,528 of record JAEWHK010000016.1, on the reverse strand, counting down.
TCATCTCCCAGACCGGCAATCTGCTGCTGGGCGGACTGGCGTTATTTGTGCTGGCCTGGGGGCAGGGTGCTTCGCTGCTGATACTGGGAGCCACCTCTGGCGCCCTGATGCCCAAAGCCGGTCCGTGGATGGAAGGCATCAAGCATTTCTGCGGGCTGCTGCTACTGGCAACGGCACTGTGGATGCTGATGCCCGTCATCCCCTTATGGACGCAGATGCTGGGCTGGGCCTTTCTGAGCATGTGCCTGGCAATCCTGCTTGGCGCCTTCCGCAGCGATGCCGGGCCAGCGGGAACAACGGGGCCGCTGCGTCTTATGCTGCGCGCTCTCGGCCTGCTTGCTGCGGCCTGGGCATTGCTGCTGCTTATCGGTCTGGCAACGGGAAGCCGCGACCCACTGTCGCCGCTAAAAGGCATCACTCAGTTGAATGGTGCTTCTCAGCCCACGGTGGCCAGTGTGAAATTTGAACGCGTCAAGTCGCTGGCCGAGCTCGAATCCCGCATCGCTTCGGCAGGCAAACCCGTGATGCTGGATTTCTACGCAGATTGGTGCATTTCCTGCCACGAAATGGAAAAATTCACCTTCAGCGACAGCCGCGTTGCCGGTGTCATGAATCAAATGCTGCTGTTACAGGCCGATGTGACCGGCAACAATGCCCAGGACCGGGAACTGCTCAAGCGCTTTCGTCTTTTCGGACCGCCGGGCATTATCTTCTTTGACCGCCAGGGCAAAGAGATGACCGACAACCGCGTGGTCGGTTTTCAGAAGGCAGACCGGTTTCTGGAGAAACTGCAACTGGTACAACAGTAGACGCACGTATAGCGCCGTTCGTTCGCAGGTTTTCTCTTCGTCATACGCCTGCGAGTGAACCGTTTTTCATGCGCGCGTTATAGGTCCATCGTTTCTCGTTGTGACTGCGTCAATGACGCAACCATCCGCCGCACATTGGCTTCGGCCTTTTCCAGAGAGGCGGCCAGTTGCTCGCCGCCAAACTCATCATATTCAACACGGGTTCCCATATGTCGGGTGATCCCGATATAGTCCATGGCCGTCAGCAACGCAGGTTCCACATGATTCATGTGTGACAGTGCCTGACTCCTGGCATACCCGCTATCTCCACTGGACGTCAGCCAGACCAGTGTCTTGTTCATGTCGCTTAGCATGGGCCAATAGGGAACCTTTCCGCGGGCGCGATCAAAACCGAATGTTCGCCCCACGCGCACGATATTGTCGATATAGGCCTTGCACTGGGCCGAAAGCCCAAAGTTGTACATGGGTACACCCATTACGATCAGGTCAGCGCGGATCAATTCGTCTATCAGGCGGTCGCTCTCACGCAGAGTCTGGATCATCCAGGGTTCCCGGGCGCTTTCCGGCGTAAATGCAGCGTGTATCCATTCTTCGGTCACAAAGCCTGGAGGCTCGCTGCCGATATCTCGATACAAAACCTCGGTTTCCGGCTCATGCTGTCGCCACTGGTCAACAAACAGCTGGCTGAGGCGTCGGGTATGCGAACCGTGCCGGGCCTCGTGAGATCCTCGCCGGCGCGCGCTCGTGTCGATGTGCAATAGGGTGGTCATAATTCAATTCCCTTTATCTATGTAGATGACCCGTTCATTCTAGGGCCATATAAAACGGGTGGACAATGTCATATTTTTCGTGATAATCATGAATAAAACTTATCCATAAAACAAATCACCATCTATCATGCGCAAGATGCCACCACTGGCCGCACTACGTGCCTTCGAGGCAGCGGCGCGGCACGCCAGCCTGAAAAAGGCGGCCGAAGAACTGTTTGTGTCGCCCACGGCCATCAGTCATCAGATACGCAAGCTGGAGACGCTTATCGGCCAGCCGCTCTTTGTTCGCGAAACCCGCAGGGTGCGGTTGACGCCAGCGGCAATGACGCTTTTGCCAGTCCTCAGTCAAAGTTTCGATGCCATAGAAGGGGTGTTCGGCAAGCTTGCCCATCAGCCGGACGATGATTGTCTGAACCTGACCTCAACCCCTTCGTTTATCGGTCAGTTTCTGGTTCCCAGACTGCAGGCGCTCAAAGAAGATATGCCCGAACTGACACTGCGCTTTCACGCGGGTGATACACCTGTAGAGTTGTCAGCGCAGGGCATGCACGTGGCCATTCGTTACGGTACAGGTGTCTATCCGGGTTGTGTGAGCCGGCATTTATATACGGAATCGTTCGTACCCATGTGCAGTCCTCGCTGCAATATCCGAGGGCTGGATCGGATGTTGCGGGCGCCACTATTGCATGTGGAATGGCGTTATGACACCCAGCTGGCGCCTACCTGGCAACGCTGGGCTGCCACGCATGAGCTCGTGCTGCCACCTTCGTCGGCACAAACCATTTTCAATGATGATACTCACCTTATCCAGGCGGTGCTGGCAGGGCAGGGTGTCGGCCTGCTGAGCCGGTTTCTGCTTGATCGGGAGTTAAAAGCCGGTTTACTGGAGGTCCCTGTAGACATGCCTCTGGCAGGTCGTTCCTTTTATTTTGTTTATCCGGAAAACACAGCCAGACGCGCGCAGTTGGAAGCGTTGCACAAATGGATTACAAATGAAATAGCGATGATTCAGATGTGAGGTCAGTTCAAATAAGAGGCCTGTCTGGACGCGAGATTATCCAGACGACGAGATAACCCAGACATCAGCACGGCGCGATATCAAGGTCAAATTTAGGGATCAGAGTGTCTAAGGATTTAGTCCAGATCAAGCCAGCTGCGGTTTTTTTCCGATAGTCCGATGCCGGCCCATTTTTTTCCCAGTTCGATCACCAGGAGACTGTCGTTGGTATCAAGGGCAGGAAGCAAGAGTTCGCGTACCTGCGTGACGCCCAGATTGGTTGACACGATATAGCTTGAATCATAGCAGTGCCAGCGGCTGGGAAAGTGTTCGTCAATCAGCTGCTTTAACTTGGTGAATCGGGTACCCAGCAAACGACGGTCGTAGGTGATCATCACTTTCATCTTTCTTCCCCTGACTATGAAAAAGCATTCCCGATATAGTAATACAAATCCGGGAAAATGGGACAGATAGTTGGTAGGCATGCCCACGGGTAGCGGCGCAAATACGTGACTTTCAGGGCGTCTGTCATTGGTTCCCGATGCGCAAGCAACCTTGCCCGATAATCTCAGTCACAAACTGCCGGTTTCAACCGCTTTCAAATTGCAATCGAAATGAAGGTGAGGGCTACACTAAAATTCGTTAAATGCTGCAATGCCGAAATCTCATATTCATATGCAACAGGCAATTGAAGAAGACTCGAATGACAAGTGCAAACACCACAAGTGATCGAATGACAACTGTGATGAACACAGGCAACATCATGACCGACGAAGGCAAGACCATGACGGATATCAGGGGTGCAATATTTGCACGAGCCCGGAAGGGGCGTGCACAGTCTGCCCCTGTGCTGCTGGCTTTCGCGCTGCTGTTATCCTGTCCCGGTCTGGCACAGGCTGCCCTGTCTGCTGAAGACCTGGCGTGGCTTAGTCGTGTCACCTATGGGGTGAACAAACAGACTGCCGCAGAATATGAAAAACTGGGTCGTGACAAATTTCTGGAAGAACAGTTGCATCCGCCAGAGAAGGATGTGCTGGATGAAGCGACTGAAGCCAATCTGGCACGCAATGTGGTCGATATGAACGAAGTGTTGAAGGACGTAACCCTGAGGCGTCAGGCGTTTGTGAAAAAAGAAAAAGATCCAAAAAAACGTTCTCAGTTCAACACAAAGATTCGTATGGAAGGCAACAAGGTATTTGATGTGGCCAAGCGTCGACATATGATTCGCGCCATTTATTCTCCATGGCAACTCAAAGAGCAAATGGCCTGGTTCTGGCAGAATCATTTTTCCGTCTTCACCGGCAAAGCGAATATTCGTTTCCAGATCGGAGACTGGGAAGACAATGTCATTCGCCCTCATGCAATGGGTAAATTCCGTGACTTGTTGCTCGCCACCATGCGCCATCCTGCGATGCTGGATTATCTGGATGCTTCAAAGAACAAAAAGGGCAAGCCCAACGAAAACTACGCGCGTGAACTGCTGGAGCTGCACACAATGGGCGTGGGTAGTGGCTATACACAAAAAGATATTACCGAAGTGGCCCGTATTCTGACCGGCATCAGCGTCAATTTCAGCCCCAGACTGCCAAAAATGAATGAGAAAGCGCGTAAGGGATTTTTCCGCAAGAATGGCGTACAGTTCTTCCCACGATATCACGATTTTGGCGACAAGACTGTGCTTGGAAAAACCATCAAGGGTACAGGCTGGGATGAGATGGAGGCGCTGGCGACACTGCTTGCATCCCAGCCCGCCACCGCCCGACATATCAGCACAAAACTGGCTCAGTATTTTGTAAGCGACAAACCATCAGAGGCGCTGGTCAAGGCAATGAGCGAACAGTTTCTGAAAACGGAAGGCGATATTGCCAAAACATTGCAGACCCTTTTTGCCAGCCGCGAGTTTCATGATTCGCTTAAATCCAAATTCCGCACGCCGATGCAGCTTGTTGTGTCCACCGCGCGCCTGGCCTATGAGGATAGGCAACTGCAGAATTATGCGCCACTGGACTTTTATCTGAAGCGTCTTGGGCAGGGCTTGTATCAGCGCATCACACCCGACGGCTATCCCATGCAGAAAAATATGTGGGATGGATCAAGTCAGTTGTTTAGCCGATTTGAAGTGGTTCGTTCTATGAGTAGTGGCAGTCCCAGATTCTTTCAGTATGACAAAGATTCACCTGCCTCTAAGCCAGTTATTCCGCGTTTGCGCAATGCGTTCTTTCAGGAAAACATTCGTCCTCATTTGACCGCGAATACGCAGAAAATTTTGGACAAGTCGCAAAAGAACCAGGTGCTATGGGATGCCATGCTCTTTTCCTCACCCGAATGGATGAACAGGGAGTTTAAACAATGAACAGACGTGATTTTCTTGCCGCGGGCATGATGTTCCCGCTGGCCATCAACAGTAGCCAGCTGTTTGCTGCCCAAGGCACAGACATTAAAACACTTGTGATTTTCCTGCGTGGTGCCTATGACGCCTGTAATTTCCTGGTGCCCTATACCAGCGATGATTATTATGAACTGCGCCCTCGCATTGCCATTGCCCAGCCGGGCAGCGAAGAGGGGGCAGCGTTGAAGCTGGATAATCACTGGGCCATGCATCCGGTCTTTGAGGAAACCCTGATTCCCTTGTGGAATCAGAAACAGATTTCCTTTATTCCGTTTGCAGGAACCGAGGATTTGTCCCGCAGTCATTTCGAGACTCAGGACCTGATGGAAAGCGGTCAGCCAGCAAATGGCAGTCGTTCCCGTGGATCGGGTTTCATGAACCGTCTGGCCGGTGTGCTGGGTGCGAAAGCGGAACCGGTATCCTTCACCAGCAATAATCCGCTCATTATGCAGGGTCCAACCAGAGTGCCGTTGATTGGGCTCAAGTCGTCGGGCAAATCCGTTTATAAGGATAATCAGATCGACCTGCTTGAGGAACTGTACAAAGGAAGCCATCAGGCCGAGGCGGTGGCCGAAGGTATTGCCAATCATAAGATGATGCTTGCCGAATTTGAAAAAGAAAAACAGGAGGCCAGCAGAAATGCCATCAATGCCAAAGGGTTTGATCTGCAGGTCAAGCGCATGGCCACGCTCATGAAAGACAAATACAGCCTGGGCTTTCTGGACATCGGCAACTGGGATACGCACTACAGCCAGGGCGGAGCAACAGGCATGCTGGCCAATCAGTTCAAAAGCCTGGGCAGCGGCCTGAAAACCTTTGCCGAGGAAATGGGTCCGCAATGGGATAAAACGGTGGTATATGTCATGTCGGAATTTGGTCGCACCTTCCGCGAAAACGGCAGTGGCGGTACCGATCACGGTCATGGTTCGGTCCATTGGCTGCTGGGTGGCGCGATCAATGGTGGGAAAATTCTGGGTGAGCAGACAGATGTGACTGTTGCAGCGCTGAATCAGGAGCGCGACTACAAGGTGCTCAACAACTCGCGTGACGTTCTGGGTGGATTGTTCAAACAGATCTACGGTCTGAACAACGGTCAGGTTCAGAAAATATTCCCGTCATCCAAAGCCACATCCATTCACATGGTCTGAAGCGCGAATCGAGAGTTCGCAGCTGGCGGTTAACGTCACTGCGCCGCCACTGATTTTTTTAGTCGGCGCACGCCATTACAGCTGTGATTTTTCGCGTCACATACGTTTTATGTCGCTTGCCTTAGCGCTCGCCGCCACCAGTCCTCATTCTGCAGAAACCAGTCCACCGTGCTGGCCAGTCCCGACTCAAAAGCCGTATCAGCAGTAAAGCCAAGATCCTGTTCAATCTTTGTTGAGTCCATGGCATATCGTCGATCATGGCCGGGCCGGTCCTGCACATGCTGCAGCAGCGCGGCGGAGTTGCCGGCCATTGCCGATGCCGCTTTCGGAAATCGCATTCGTAATTCGTCACGGGTGGCAAACGCCTGATCGACCACGGCACACAGGTGCTGCAGCAGATTCACATTTGTCATTTCATTGCGCGCCCCCACATTCCAGGTTTCTCCCGGCTGACCCTTTAGCAGAATGGCTTCAATGGCGCGCACATGATCCATCACATAAAGCCAGTCGCGAATCTGCTGGCCGTCACCAAACACGGGCACAGGCTCGTCGCGAAGAATGCGCGTGAGTGCCAACGGGATAAGCTTTTCGGGATACTGATAGGGGCCGTAATTATTCGAGCAGCGACTGAGCGTTGTGGCCAGTCCATAGGTCTGATGGAACGCGTGTATCAGATGATCAGACGCTGCCTTGCTGGCCGAATACGGAGAACTGGGCGCGTAGTGTGTTGTTTCGGTAAAGGCCGGTTCATCCGGACTCAGGCTGCCAAATACCTCGTCCGTGCTTACATGATGAAAACGGTGCGGCACGGGCGACTGGCCACTCAGCGCCGGAACTTCGATCCAGACCTGACGCGCCGCCTTGAGCAGACTGTATGTGCCGGCAATGTTGGTCTGAATGAATGTATCGGGCGCCTGAATGGAGCGGTCCACATGGCTCTCTGCGGCAAAATGCACGATCGTGTCGGTGCGATGCTGGCGCATCAGTGCGATGACTTTATCGGTATTACAGATATTGCCGTGCACGAAGGTAAACGCTGCGTGCTTGTCCACCGCGGCCAGGCTTTGCCGATTCCCGGCGTAGGTCAGCGCGTCCAGTACCACCACCTTATCTTCAGGGTGGTTTTTGATCCAGTATTGAACGAAGTTTGCGCCGATAAAACCGGCGCCGCCAGTGACAAGCAGGGAGGCCATAGTGTCTGAAACAGAAAGTCGGGAAAATTTCGCCAATGATAACAGGCTGCGGACAGGCATATTCCACAACTGCGGATAACCACCTCCATCCGCTATAATCCTCGCATCACTCCAAACTTCAGCCTCGCGCTGCCTTCTTCCCGATCACAAATGAAAACAGAACGCCTGGTCATTCCCGATGTCCTGCTCCTTACGCCTGATGTATACAGCGATGCGCGCGGCTATTTCGTGGAAACCTACAGGCAGCAATGGCTGGATGATGCACTGGGTCGTTCGATACGCTTCGTGCAGGATAACGAATCACTGTCGTCCTATGGCGTGATCCGGGGTCTGCATTATCAGATGGATCCGTATGCCCAGAACAAGCTGGTGCGCGTGGTATCGGGCAGAGTTCTGGACGTGGTGGTTGATCTGAGAAAAAGCAGTGACACCTTCGGACAATCGCTGCAGATCGAGCTGGACGGAGTCGGCAAGCAGATGCTGTTCATTCCCGCCGGCTTCGCTCACGGTTTCGCCGTGCTCAGCGAACAGGCCGTCTTCTCTTACAAGGTTGACACCCATTATGCGCCCTTGCATGAGCGCGGTCTGGCCTACGACGATCCGCAGCTCAGCATCGACTGGCAGATTCCGCGAGAGGATCGAATCCTGGCAGAAAGGGATCTGACCCACCCGGTCTTTGCCAGTTTGCAGGATTTATACCCCTGAGGCCAGTCTCATTGTCATAAAATAGACCATCCCAAATATTTATGAGGTGTACATGAATCCGATCCGTAAAGCTGTCTTTCCTGTCGCAGGTCTGGGTACTCGTTTTTTGCCGGCCACCAAGGCCATGCCCAAAGAAATGCTGCCAGTGGTAGACAAGCCGCTGATTCAATACGCAGTAGAAGAAGCAGTCAAGGCAGGTATTACAGATCTGATTTTTATCACGGGTCGTCACAAACGGGCTATCGAAGACCACTTTGACTCCATGCCCGAGCTGGAGTCAGAACTGGAAGAAAAAGGCAAACAGGAAATGCTGGAGCAGGTGCGCCAGGTTATTCCTTCCAACGTGAACTGTATCTACATTCGTCAGCCTGCGCCCCTGGGCCTGGGTCATGCGGTGCTTTGCGCGGAACCGGTAGTGGGCAATGAGCCTTTCGCCGTGTTGCTGGCCGATGATCTGATCGATGCCGACGTGGCCGTGACTCAGCAACTCATTCAGGCTGCGCATGCCAACAACGGTAGCGTTCTGGGGATTCAGACCATAAACCGCGAAGATGCCAGCAAATACGGCATTATTGCCGGAAAATCGGTCTCATCCAACACCATCCAGGTATCCAGCATTGTGGAAAAACCCAAGCCCGCCGATGCGCCTTCAGACAAGGCCGTCGTGGGCCGCTATATTTTGGAACCGGAAATTTTTGAATGCCTGCGCCATATCGGCAAGGGCGCCGGTGGCGAAATCCAGCTCACCGATGGCATCGCAGCCCTGCTCAAAAGCCGCAATGTATTTGGCTTCGCCTACGATGGCGTGCGCTACGACTGCGGCAGCAAGGCCGGCTTCTTTGCCGCGACCGTGGCCCTGGGTCAGAAGTACCACGGCTTCAAGCTTTAAGTTTCGGGCTCTGTAGGTTTTCACTTGTCATATCGGGCGTCATTGACGTCCGTGACGTCAGGTCGCAGGCAGACCATCGCCAATTCGTAGGCAAGTCACAGCAGGCCACATTCGCTATGCAGGCCCCCCTTGGGAGGGCCTTTAGCTAGCCAGAGCCCGGCAATAAACTTATAGGCACTCTGCAAGCGACGCCCCCGGGCGTGCCACTCCCGGGGCCGCGTCTCCAGTGCCTATTGACGGCCGGTCAGAATCTTTGCCGCTTCAATTGAAAAGTACGTCAAAATACCGTCTGCGCCGGCACGTTTGAAGCACATCAGCGATTCCATCATCACCTTGTCATGGTCCAGCCAGCCGTTCTGTGCGGCCGCCTTGATCATGGCGTACTCGCCACTAACCTGATAGGCGTAAGTGGGCACGCGGAACGTCTCTTTCACATCCCTGACGATATCCAGATACGGCATGCCCGGTTTCACCATCACCATATCCGCACCTTCGCGAATATCAGCAGCGATTTCGCGCAACGCCTCATTGCGATTGGCCGGATCCATCTGATAGGTCAATTTATTGGACTTGCCCAGGTTGCTGGCCGATCCTACGGCGTCACGGAACGGTCCGTAGAAGGCACTGGCGTACTTGGCGGAATACGCCATAATCCGCGTATAGATCAGCTTCTCCTGCTCCAGCGCCTGGCGGATAGCGCCGATACGGCCGTCCATCATGTCGCTGGGCGCCACATAGTCAGCACCCGCGTGCGCCTGCACCAGCGCCTGTTTCAGCAGAATCTCGGTGGTTTCGTCGTTCAGAACATAGCCGTTCTCGTCCAGCACGCCATCCTGGCCATGGCTGGTATAGGGGTCCAGCGCCACATCGCACAGAATGCCCAGTTCCGGAAACTCTTTCTTCAGCAGGGCAACGGTGCGTGGAATAAGACCATCTTCGTGCGTTGCGGCAATGCCGTCAGGCGTTTTGATCTCAGGATCAATGGACGGAAACAGTGCCATGACAGGAATACCCAGAGACACACAGGTTTCGGCCACGGGCAGGATCGTATCGAGGCTGTATCGATGCACGCCCGGCATAGAGGCTACAGCTTCCGTGACCCCTTTGCCTTCTTTCAGAAAGACCGGGTAAATCAGATCGTTGACGGTAAGCACATTTTCCTGGACCAGCCTGCGCGAGAAATCGTCGCGACGATTGCGACGGGGGCGGGATGCAGGAAAATCGGCGGTAATAATTGAGCTCATGATGGTATCCGTAATGCAGAGGTAATGCAGAAGAAATGCATTGATATTGCAGATGAAATGCAGTGCTAATGCAGTGTTAAAGCAGTGTTAAAGCAGTGTTAAAGCAAAGAAAAGGCAGCTGGCGTCGTCAGGGCACAACCTGGGGTGAAATCCAGTTGACGATGCTCTGATCGGCTTCTTCCAGCCCGATGCGCTGGGTGGCGGAAAACGGCACGGCATTCAGCGCACCGATATCGGCCAGTTCCTTTTTCACCGCGAAAACCGCCTTGATGCGCTGACCGTAGGGTAGCTTGTCCGCCTTGGTCAGCAGCGCCAGCACCGGCTTGCCCGAAGGCGCGATCCAGTTGGCCAGACGCCGGTCCAGATCGGTCACGCCACGGCGAATATCGATCAGCAGCACCACACCTGCCAGCGATGTGCGCTGACGCAGGTAGGCACCCAGCACTTCGGCCCACTCTTCGCGGGCATCCCGGGCCACAGAAGCGTAGCCGTAACCCGGCAAATCGGTCAGAAAACCCAGCGGCTGCTCCGGGTCCAGCGGGTCGGGAATGCCGAAAAGATTGATCAGTCGCGTGCGGCCGGGCGTCTTGCTCGAAAACGCCAGACGCTTCTGGTTGGTCAATACATTAATGGCTGACGACTTGCCGGCGTTGGAGCGTCCAACGAAACAGACTTCCGGCGCACCAGGCGGCGGCAGCTGGTCAAGTCGGGCGGCTGACGTGAAAAACGAGGCGCGATGTAATATTGACACAAAGGGTTCCGGCAAAAAAAGATTCGTCCTCTATTGTATAATTGCCAGGCATAAAAAATGCCTAAATTCACGTTTGAGGTTTATACTTCCGTGTCTGGGAGCATTTTATCTTTTAAAATACGGGCCGTGGCTGCACAAGTACGCCCCAGATCCAGCGGATCACAGAGGATATTCATGAAGCGAGTTTTAACAAAGATTCTGGTAACCGGCAGCGTTTTGGCTGGTATGGCCTTCGGTTCGGTAGCGTCTGGCGCAGATGCAGCCGCCGGGAAAACTGCCGCTCCTGACGCCGAAAAAGGTGCGGCACTGTACACCAAAGGCGATATGTCCCGTGGCATCCTGGCCTGTGTGGCCTGTCATGGCGCCAACGGTAACAGTGGTGTCGCCATGTATCCGAATCTTGCCGGACTGCCTCACGAATATCTTAAGGCGCAGCTTGAACACTTCCAGGCACCTGCAGACAAGCTCATTCGCGGCACGGCTGATGGCAAGCCCACAGCCATGGCGCCCATCGTGGCAAAAATGACAGCCGAAGACATGCAGAACATCTCTGTCTTCCTCAGCAAACAGCAGCTCACACAACCGGCCAAGGCCAAACAGGGTGACAACCTTGCCGTGGTCAACCGTGGTCGTCAAATCTGGCGTGCCGGTATCCCCGAGCGTAGCGTGCCTGCCTGTGCCTCCTGTCACGGCGCAACCGGTCAGGGCATCCCTGCCTCGTTCCCGCGTCTGTCCGGACAGCACCCCGAATACCTGGAAGCCCAGCTTCACGCCTTTGCCGATGGCTATCGCACCAAAGGTGGCGCTGAAAACATGATGGGCAAAATCGCCAATCGTATGAACAAGGCCGATATCCAGGCCGTGGCGGATTACGCCGCCGGTATTCGCTGATTCCCCGCAGCAGCGCCCCGGCAGACACCAATTCGGGCTGCCGACGCCAACATTTTCTGGCCGGACCGCGGGAACTTTTCCATAACAGCCGGTCAAAGAAGGGGTAACACACTGTGTGCCCCTTTTTCTTATGACAAATTCAGTATCTCGTCCCAATACCAGAGCCTGGGGCACCCAGCTCTTCGAACTGCTGGGTTCCATGCGTTTTGCAGTGAGCCTGCTCATGTTCATCTGCATTGCCAGCATTATCGGAACGGTTCTGCAGCAAAGCCAGCCAGATCTTTTCTACACCGACAAATTCGGCATGTACTGGTATGCCGTGTTCAGCAAATTCGGCGTGGCACAAATCTACAATACTTGGTGGTTTCTGGCCATTATGGCCTTTCTGGTAGTCTCCACGTCCATCTGTGTCATCCGCAATGCCCCCAAAATGCTCAAGGACATGCGCTCCTTCCGCGAATACATCCGGGAAGGCAGTCTGCGCGCGTTTCCCCACCGCATAGACCTGCATAGCACGGGTCACACATCCGCTGCCACCGTGGATCACGCCCGCGCCTGGCTCAAAAAAGAAGGCTACGCGGTGCGCGAGAAGCACGACGATATGGGCACTCTGCTGGCCGCCAAAAAAGGCACCGTCAACCGCTTGGGTTACGTTTTTGCCCACCTGGCCATCGTCATCGTCTGTGTGGGCGGACTTCTGGACAGTGAACTGCCCAACCGCCTGCAGATCTGGCTGGGTGGCAAGCAGCCCATCCCCGATTCTGCCAGGTTTGTCTCTGACGTACCGCCTAGCTCGCGTTTCTCCACCGGCAATCCCAGCTTCCGGGGCAACGTCTCCATTGCCGAAGGCAGCACCTCCAATACCGGCATCATCGCGCTCAGCGGCGGCCAATACCTGCAGATGCTGCCGGTTGATATCAAACTCAATAAATTCATCATTGAGTATTATCAGAGCAATGGCATGCCCAAGCGCTTTGCCAGCGAGGTGACCATTACCGATAAGGAAACCGGCAAGGTCTCAAATGAGACCATTGAGGTCAACCATCCTTATCAGACGCATGGCATCACCCTGTACCAGTCCAGTTTTCATGATGGCGGTTCCAAACTGGCCCTGACCGGCTATCCGCTGTCAGGATCCCAGAGCGAGCCAATTGAAGTGGCCGGAGCCGTCGGCGAGCAGGCAGAAGTCACTGCCAACCTGAACGGGCAGTCCAGACACTACACCGTCACCTTCGACGACTTCAAGCCCATTAACGTAGAAGATCTGAGCGGCCCGACGCCCGGCGCAGCCAAACCCAAGACCTTCCAGGAAGACATTCTGGCGGTAACAGGCAGCGCGGCAGGCAAACAGGACAAGAAACTGCACAATATCGGCCCCAGCGTGTCCTATACGCTGACCGATGACCGCAACCAGTCCATCAAATTCAACAATTACATGCTGCCGGTCATGCTTGAGGGCGCGCCGGTCTTCCTGGTGGGTATGCAGTTGCCGGGCGACACCATGTTCCGTTATGTACGTATTCCGTCCGATAGCAAGAGTACGCCGAACGAATTCCTGGCCATGCGCAGGGCGTTCAACGATCCGGCCATGCGGCGCAAGGCCGCAGAAGCCTATGCAGAAAAGAACCAGGACAATCGTATCGATAAATCGGTGATTGTCCAGCTGGCCGAACGCGCGCTCAGCGTATTTGCTGCTGACGGCTTTATCGGCATAGACAAGTACGTGGAGGGTGATGGCGTGCCCGAAAAAGACCGCGTGCCGGCCGAACTGCGCGAGCCCATGAAAAAGATTCTGCGCGAATACCTGCTTTTCTCAGCGATTGAATTGCGCAATCTGGTGCGTGAGCAGGCCGGACAGGCGCCAATTGTGTTTGGCGGTCCCGATGCCGAGGCCCAGGCCCGCTGGTTCGATCAGTCGCTACGTGCGGTCTCGGACCTGACAAATTACCCGGCTCCCATGTATTTTCAGCTGAAAACCTTTCAGCATATTCAGGCCACCGTCCTGCAGGCAACGCGATCCCCGGGTAAACTGTTGGTGTATGGCGGGTCTATCCTGCTCATATTGGGGGTTTTCTCCATGTTTTACATTCGTGATCGCCGTATCTGGATCTGGGTCAAACCGGGCGAGGGCGACCAGGACAGCCGTATGATGGCGGCCATGACATCGCAAAAACGTACGCTTGATTTCAATCGTGAATTCGAGCGTTTCCGTCATCACTTTATCGGCAACGAAAAAGCCTAGGGGCATTTATGTCAAATACCATTGTGACCGCATCAGGAAACGCCGCCTCCAGTGCCGATAGCTGGAGCACTTCAGACCAGCTTTCCGACTGGGAAAAGAACATCTCCGAATCGGGCGACAGCCGCGTACTGCGCGGCAAGCCGGACCTGACCGATATCCTGTTCCTGCTTGTGTTGCTGGCTGGCTCTGCTTACGCCATTGTCCAGTACGCCGACTCCATGGACGTTTACGAAAAAGCCATTCTTGTCGGTATGTCATTTGTGGCTGCATGGCTGGGCTGGCTCTGGCGTCCCGCACGCAAACTCATGATTGCCTGTGCCATCGCGGCCGGGCTTGCGCTCTGGCTTTATGACGGGCAGCTCGCGAATGCCGAGAGCAATTTCCTGCTGAAATATCTGCTGTCCTCACAATCGGCCATTCTGTGGATGTGTGCCCTGTTTTTCATGGCCACGGTCTGTTACTGGATCGGCTTTGTCAGTACCACCGGGGCGTGGATGGGTTCTGCGCTGACCTGGGCAGGTGTTTTCGCCGGCTTCACCGGTCTGCTGGTACGCTGGCGCGAGGGCCACCTGATTGCACCGGACATGGGCCATATCCCGGTCAGTAATCTGTACGAAGTCTTCGTCCTGTTCTGTCTGATCACCGCGCTGTTTTATCTGTACTATGAAAAACGCTACAATACGCGCGCCCTGGGCGGCTTTGTGCTGCTGGTCATCTCTTCTGCGGTCATCTTTCTGCTCTGGTACACCTTTGAGCGCGATGCAGCCGTCATTACTCCGCTGAATAACGCGCTGCGTAGCTGGTGGATGAAACTGCATGTGCCGGCCAACTTTATCGGCTACGGCTCCTTCGCACTCTCAGCCATGGTCGGTTTTGCCTATCTGGTCAAGCAGCATGGGGCCACCACCTCCTGGAAACCGATGATCCCGCTGCTGGTCATCGGCGGCGCCATGGTTTCAGAGATCTTTATCTTCCGCGATAAAGACAATATGGGCTTCTGGTTCATCTATTTCGTGGTCAGCCTGCTGATCGTCGCCGCCATCCTGCTGGGTCGCCGCGTCATTGCTGCCAAACTGCCGCCGCTGGAAGTGCTGGACGACATCATGTATCGCTCCATCTCCATTGGCTTCGCCTTCTTTACCGTTGCCACCATTTTGGGCGCATTCTGGGCAGCTGATGCCTGGGGCACCTACTGGCAGTGGGATCCCAAAGAAACCTGGGCGTTTATTGTCTGGCTGAACTATGCGGCATGGCTGCACCTGCGCCTGATGAAAGGCATGCGCGGCACGTTTGCCGCGTACTGGGCGCTGGTTGGCCTGGTCATCACCAGCTTCGCCTTCCTGGGCGTCAATATCTTCCTGTCCGGCCTGCATTCCTACGGTGAGCTGTAAGCCGAAAAGGGCGTTGTGAAAAGCGGCCATAGGAAAATAGGCCGTACGAAAACGGCCGTAGAAAGAAAGCTGCAAGGCAAAAAAAAGGGATACCAGGCATCAGATGCCGGGTATCCCAACAGGGAAATCAAATATTCAATATGTCATCAGCGCGGGCAGATCTTGTTGCCACAAGTGTGATATTTCATCTGTCGTCTGACACAGAGCCGTTTACTGTTGCGTCCCCCATCGACGGACGGTGACCCGTTCCAGCGTTCGAAAAACCAGGTTCTCTACCAGCAGGCCCAGAATGACAACCATGACCAGACCGGCAAAGACCTGCGCTGTTTCCAGTTCATTGCGATGCTGGAACACATACCAGCCCAGTCCACCCTGGCCAGACGACGCGCCAAATACCATCTCTGCAGCAATCAGCGTGCGCCAGGCAAACGCCCAGCCCACCTTGAGCCCGGACACAATAGACGGCAGCGCTGCCGGTATCAGAATGGCCCACACAAAACGCAGTCCGCGCAAACCGTAATTCTGTCCCGCCATACGCAGTGTGGGCGGTACGCTCTGAAAACCGGAGAAGGTATTCAAGGCCAGGGGCCACATCACTGAATGAACCAAAACAAACAGCAGGCTTGCTGTCCCCAGACCAAACCACATCAGAGCCAGTGGTAAAAGCGCAATGGCGGGCAGGGGATTGAACATGGACGTAAGGGTAGAGAGCACATCCCGACCCAGCCGCGTGGATATGGCAAATGTGGTCAGGAAAAAAGCCAGCAACACGCCCAGCACATAGCCCTGAATCAGCACCGACAGCGATGTCACCATGCGCGCAGGCAGTTCTCCGTTAAGCAGATCTGCCCATAGCGCGCCTATCGTCGCGGTAAACGTGGGCAGCAACAGTTCATTGTCCTGTATGCGACCAATCACTTCCCAGATCAGCGCAAGTGCCACCAGAATCAGTGCCTTGCGAACGCCGTCGTGATTCAGCAACTGGTGCAGTCGGCCTTGCGGTTCGCGCAACTGGTCTGCATTGGCCGCAGGCGCAAGCGAAGACAACGGGGTTTCAAACTCCGCGCGGATAGGCGGTTCCAGATAGGGATTCAACTGACTCATGACT
Source organism: Pseudomonadota bacterium (assembly GCA_023387815.1). GTDB lineage: Bacteria > Pseudomonadota > Gammaproteobacteria > Burkholderiales > Burkholderiaceae_B > Advenella. Next base: position 15,001 of record JAEWHK010000016.1, on the reverse strand, counting down.
TGCTCGCAGTTGCATAAGGCAATGGCTCATCAAAGAGCAAATGATGAATGCGCTGTGTGGCCGCCTGGAACTCACTGCTGCCAGCACTCGCCAGACTGAACTGGTGGCTGTTTAGTTCAGCACGCACACGGCCAGGGTGGGGAGACAGCAAAAGAATCCGGTTGCCAACAACCAAGGCCTCTTCAATCGAGTGGGTCACGAACATCAGCGTCACGCGTGTTTCCTCCCACAATTGCAATAATTCTTCCTGCATCCTGCGTCGTGTCAGCGCATCCAGCGCTGCAAACGGCTCATCCATCAGCAAAATTGCCGGTTCCATGGCCAGCGCGCGGGCGATGGCAACACGTTGCTTCATGCCGCCGGACAGCGTGTGCGGATAGGCATGCAGAAAATTCCCCAGACCAACACGTTGCAGATAATGCTCCGCACGTTCCCTGGCTTGCACCTTATCCAGCTTGCGCGAGGCGCGCAGCGCAAACATCACGTTCTGTAATACCGTTTTCCACGGCGCCAGCTGATCGAATTCCTGAAACACCACAACGCGATCGGGCCCAGGACCAGAGATGCGTTTGCCATCCAGTGTGAATGTACCGGAGCGCGGCTTGATAAAGCCAGCCGCTGCTTTCAGAAGACTGGACTTCCCACAACCAGACGGCCCCAGCAGAATGAAGCGATCACCCTGATAAATGGAAAAACTCACATCCCGCGTTGCTTGCACAATGGCCGTATCCGTCTCATACTGCAGATTCACATGCTCTGCCTGCAGCAGAATACGGGACTCGCTTGCGGGTTGCTCAATCGCGCCCGATGTCTCGACTGCCTTTACGGAACTGGAACGGAGCCTGCTTTCGCTTCCTGCACTTTCCCTTCCTGCAGTGCGAACCGCTGTCGAGGCACGCAGATTGGCAGACCCGACAGACGAATTAGCCGTCGCCGGTTGTGCGTTGCTTCCCGTCCCCGCACCAGTGGGCGAGGACGAGAGTCTGTGAGAAAGCGCACTTAATGCAGTCGTCATATTTCAGCTGCCATTTTTATTCTGTTCGTCTTCAAAGAAGTAATCCTGGTATGAGGCAGGTTTATTCTTGATGGCGCCCACTTCGGACATGAACTGTGCCAGCGGAAAGGTTCTTTCCGGAGACAGCTTCACATCAATGTCAGGATTTTTGATGATCTCGATCAGCAGATTGCGATCAATCTTGCTTCCTGCCGTGCGAATATACGCATCAGCCGCGCCTTCGGGGTTCGATTTAATATAGGACGCCGCTTCTTTCAATGAATCGACAAAAGCCTGATAGGTCTTTGGATTTTCCTCGCGATATTTCGCGGTCGCGTACAGCACCGTAGAAGTCGACGGGCCGCCAAGCACGTCATAGGAACTCAGCACAATATGCGCATCTTTATTGCCTTTGAGCTCCTGTTCCTGGAACGGCGGCGTAGCGAAATGCGCATTGATTTCCGTGCCACCCTTTATCACACTTGCCGTGGCTTCGGGATGCGGCAGCGTGACCGTCAGCGCGTCCAGTTTTCTGAACTGCTCTTTGCCCCATTCTTTGGAGGCGGCCAATTGCAGAATGCGTGCCTGTACAGACACCGTGGTTGCTGGCAGCGCAATGCGGTCCTTGCTGGTGAAGTCGGCAATGGATTTGACGCTCGGATTATTGCTGATCAGGTAATAAGGAAAATTACCCAGCGAGGCGACGCCTTTCACATCATATTTGCCGCGAGTCTTGTCCCAGATGGTCAGCAACGGACCAACACCGGCGCCTGCAATATCAATGGAGCCGGACAGCAGGGCATCATTGATGGCTGCACCGCCCGATAATTTGACCCATTCCGGCTTGATCTCGACGCCAGCGGCCTTGCCGTGTTTCTCTATCAGCTTCTGATCCTGGACAACCTGCAACAGCAGATAAACAATCCCATGTTGTTCTGCAATCCGCAACTGGCCTTCGGCATGCGCCGTCGTGCTTATCAGTGCCGAGGCGCAAAGCGCAAGGCCCGCAGACCGCAACGACAAAAAGCGAAAGGGGTTTGTTTTTGATATTTTGGACATCATTATCACTTTGGGTTTCCGATCATTAAACGGGCACAGTGCCTTCAACAGTGGTGCGGTTCAGACGACGCCGCTGGTCATCCGGTGTACCGCCAGCCAGATGAATCACAGAACGGTTATCCCAGAACACCATATCTTCGTCCTGCCATTGATGGGTATAGATAAATTCAGGACGAATGCTATGCGCAAACAGCTCCTGCAGCAGATCATCACTCTCGTCCTGAGGCAGGCCCACAACACGGGAGGTAAAGTGCTCATTAACAAACAACGCCTTGCGGCCGTTGTCCGGATGGGTCACAACAACGGGGTGCACCACGGGTTTGACTTCGTCCAGCTGCGCTTGCGTCAGTGCCGGACGCCACGGCGCCAGGGCACGCTGTTCTTCATAACGCTTGATATACGTGTGTTCGGCCTTCAGCGGTAGCAGGGTCTTCTGCAGGGCGGCGGGTAGCGTGTCCCAGGCAAGATGCATATTTGAAAAATGCGTATCACCACCCACATCTGGCAGCTCACGGGCGTGCAACAGCGACCCAAGACTTGGAACGGCCTTGTATGACAGATCCGAATGCCAGAATGCACCGGCATCTCCCAGACCAATAGGCTTGCCGTTCTCTTTAATATTGGATATCTGCAGAATCTCTTCATGGCCGGGCAACTGAAACTGCTTCAGCACATGGATCTGCAGGGGGCCAAAACGACGACTGAAATCAATATGCTGCTCGGGCGTAATATTCTGCTTGCGGAAAATCAGCACATGATGGTCTGCAAACGCCTGCCGGATTTGCGCGAAATCCTCATCAGACAGCGGCTGGCGCAGATTCAGGTCCAGCACCTCCGCGCCCAGTGGCGCTGCCAGCGGACGGATAACGAATCCGGCCTTGTGCACGGATGAGGTCGAAAAGGCGGACGCAGCGGAGGCGGGCGAATGAGTCGACTTCTCGACTCGGGAATAAACAGCGGACATATACGATCAATGCTCTAAATCACAATTGAGATATGACAACTGTATATAAGGGTTCTTTATACGTAAAATAGAGAATTCTTATTTATATATCTGAATATATCGATCTAACCCCAAGATATGAGCGCGCGTTATCATCACGTCTGAAATAAGTCGGACGTGATGAGCAATTGGTCAAACAGGGTTATATGGTCAGATTGAAGGGATGCAGGATGGGGACTGCGGCCGTGCAAGCAGTATGCAGTAGCCGCTCAAGACCCCTGCATCAGTCCCTCACGATGCAGGCAGCATCTGTTCCGTTGCGAACAAAGATTCCACCGTCTCGCGGGGACGGATCAGATAGACTTTGTCGCCATCGACCATCACTTCCGCGCTGCGGGGGCGCGTATTGTACTGGCCAGACATCACAAAGCCATAGGCACCGGCAGACTCAATGGCCAGCAGATCATTCTGCGCCAGGGACAGCTCACGGTCGCGTGCCAGCCAGTCACCGCTTTCGCAGATTGGCCCCACAATATCGTAGACCTGCGCCTTCGCTGCGCCGTCTGCAGGCGTATCCTGTGCTGATTGGCTGACCGGGAGCACGCCATGCCAGGCGTCATAAAGAGTAGGGCGCAGCAAATCATTCATGGCCGCATCCACAATCGCGAAGTTCTTGCTCTCATGATGTTTCAGGTACTGCACACGGGTCACCAGAATGCCGGCATTACCGACCAGCGAACGGCCCGGCTCCATAATCAGCTGCAAATGTTCGTAACCACGCGCCTGCAGCATGGCAAAGACCTTTTCCAGCAAATCGCCCGGTGCGATGGGTGATTCATCCTGATAGCGAATGCCAAGCCCGCCGCCAATATCCAGGTGCTCCAGCGCAATGCCTTTTTCTGCCAGGGTATCCAGCAGATTCAGCAAGCGATCCAGTGCATCCAGATACGGAGAGACCTGCGTAATCTGGGATCCGATATGACAGTCAACGCCCACGACACGAATGCCCGGCAGCGTAGCGGCCTGTTCGTAGACCTGTGCCGCTATTTCAATCGCAATTCCGAACTTGTTGTCCTTCAGACCCGTGGAAATATAAGGGTGTGTCTGTGCATCCACATCTGGATTCACGCGCAAAGACACGGGCGCCGTGCAGCCACGCGCACTGGCAAGCTCGGAAATCCGCTGCAGCTCGTCTGTGGACTCCACATTGAAACATTTGACTCCGGCATCGAGTGCTGCATGGATTTCCCAATCCTGCTTGCCGACGCCCGAAAAGACGATCGTATCGGCACGTGCACCTGCTTTGAGAGCACGCGCCAGCTCGCCACCGGAAACGATGTCAAAACCGCTGCCCCATTGAGCAAACTGCTGCAGCACCGCCAGATTGGAATTGGCCTTCATGCCAAAACAGACCAGCGCGTTGCGCCCAGCCAGGGGGCGGGCATACGCTTCCCATGCCGCCTTCAGTGCTGCCCGCGAATACACGTATAGCGGCGTGCCAAATTCTGCCGCCAGATCGGCAACAGCCACAGATTCAACCAGCAACTGCTGATCCTGATAATGGAAAAAAGGTGCGCCTGCCGGAGCATTGAGTTCAGACATGATAAAAAGAATTAAGAAATCGTATGAAAAACAGCGACGTTGCTAGGGGGCAATATTGCTGTCGGTGGAATCTGCTGCAGCGGGCATGCCCGTTGAGCCAGAACTGCCAGTTGCAGACTGCGAGTTGGCCCGCTCCTGCTCGGCCTTCGCCTTCTTCTCGGCGGCAGCCTTGTCCTTGCGAGCCTGAATGCGCTGCTCGCGTTCCTCCAGTTTCTGCTGCTGCTCAGGCGTAGGAATATACAAAGGCGCTTTATAGCCGCAAGCCGATAAACCCACACTCCCAGCAAGGAGGGTTACAATGAAGGCAACTCGGCGTTTTATACTTGGCGCAGACACAGTACATCCCCAAAATTTTTTACAGAACAATATTATGACTGAATCAGAATTTCTTGCACGCGCAGATGCGATCCTGGACAAGATCCACGACCAGGCCGACAGCTGGTTTGAAGACCTGGACATCGATCTGGATGCCAGTCGCAGCGGTCAGGTGCTTACCATTGTATTCAATCAGAAGACCCACGTCGTGGTCAACAGCCAGGCGCCCCTGCAGGAAATGTGGGTTGCAGCGCCCTCTGGCGGCTTTCATTATCGATTCGATAATAATCAATGGGTCGACACCCGCGACGGCACGCCTCTGCAGGACAATCTAAGCACCATTTTTTCAGATATTACCGGCCAGCCGCTAAAGATCGAATTGTAACTTTCATAACCGCTTGTACGCCTGGGAAGGCCGGCAGGCCCGACAGGGGGTTAGCAATTTCCGCAGCAAGGGCAGCTGCCGCTTTAATACTTTTGCTTTCCGCAGTTTGAAGATTTTCCCGTACGCAATAAATTAATAGCGTCACACTGACGTCGCGCCCTTGTTCGGGTCGATCGTATATGCCCTCATGTTTTCGATTATTGAGATTACATAAGCGCACAAGTGAACTCATCGCTTCAGCTCGTTTATTGGTCGTAACCATAACGGCAGATCATCGTCCCCTGTTGCGTCGTACATTTCCAAAGGGGCGCATATACTCGTCAAAAACCGCAATAGACGACAGGAGTGAAGTATATATACTTCAACTCCCGCCAGAGAGAATACTCCGAGGTGTTTTTACTATAAATAACGTAATATCGATCGGGATTATTCAGTTCTACGTAGTATATATACTACGTAGAATGCGATTGTAAATGTGTCGTTGATATCTCCGGAATGATTGCAATATCAGAGGTCGTGGACCTCATTCAGAATCCAGTTCGCGCACGCCAAAGACCACTGTGCTTGCTGGTCGACACTATTCGTCGATAACATATCAACATTGAATCGAAGGGAGAATTTTTATGACGAAAACAACCCTATCTAGCCGAGCACTCAATCGGGGCGCAACAAAAGCCAAGAATTCATCGAAGCAAGGCGCTTTGTTCATCATCGATCGCGCCAAACCGGCTCATGTGCTATTGAGTTTCGAGCAAAATCAAAAACTCACTCAACCACGCCATAATATTGTCGACGCACTCGCCATGCCTGGAATTGAAGATATTGAATCTAACCTGCCACGTGCCAATCTTGAAATTCGGCCCGCAGATTTCAAATGAAGTTCTAGTCTATAGGACTCGTAATAATGAGAGCGTCCGATAAGCTTGGGAAGGGCCACCAATTACAATTGTGGACTATTCTTGCTCAAATGTTTATTGCAAACGAGCTTGGGATATTTCATCTAAAGCAATTGGCTCAAAAAATCGTTGATACCATTGGTACATCGATGACAATCAACGAGATTGAAAACGTCCTGGTCAATGAAGTGGGACCAAACTTCCTGCTCAATTTTAGTCCATTTAATACTTTTCCCGAGGACTTAGGATGGGATGAGCAGGAGGTAGAAAATATCATGAACAATGTTGGATTTATAGATCGAATATGGCGATATTTGGTACATAGAAATGCATTAAAAAATGCCCGTATCAAATATAGTATAGATTGGCTGCAGTAAAGACGTATTTGATGGACTTGTGGGTAAAGGAAAATGGGAAAGGGATTTCAGATTATCCAGAAGATATCTGAAAAAGTTTTCCAGACTAAAATGTAGCTTTACGCATCGTCAACAACTGTCATTTCTGAGCGAAAAAATAATCAACATCAAGTAAAAGTTTTGCTCGAATAAATACTTTCGGTACTTCCTGGATCTCTCAGGGAATTCCGAAACGTGACCTTACTTGCTTCCTCTCGCATCGCTCGACTTACACCCGTATGCCTGACCGTCGCCACTGCCATTCTGGTAAGTGGCTTTTTGCGTTATGCATACGCCCAGAATACGTCTCAACAAATGGACGCAGTCCTGCAGCAGCAAGCCAACGCGAGGGAATAATGCGATTCAGTTGGGTCGATCTGGAGAGATTAACGACGTCATTCAACTTGATAGAAAATGGAACGAAAGAACGTTAGGGAAGCTTCCGAAGGACGCCTCTTTTGTTAAGTCCGCAATCAGAGCAAATAAGAACGGAGAAATTGCAACTTCAGTTTTCAGCATTGAGCCAGGCACCGGGCGGTCGGTGCTCATTCCACTCAAGCATTCTAGGAAATGATCATGCCCACATTACCAAAGACGAAAAATGCAGTAGAAAGACTGTTACATATAGAACATCACCTTGCTGCAAGGAGTAAGCCCGAGGACGTACGCTTATGGTGCGCAGAATTGACGGATCCGATGCTGCAGCGCGACAGGGCAGTAATGATTCAAATGCTCGAGGCACACTGCATGGCACTCGCCTTGACGGACTGGTATGAGAACGGTGACATCACGCGGCTAAAAAATCTGTTCTATAACGTCGGAAAGCTGGAATATATCGGTTTTGTTGAAGATTGGCGAGACGGTCCTTTTAGACGCTTTACTTACACGAACACCATGGAATGCATGCCTCTACTTTTATCCGATCATCCAGACCTGATCCAATGGTGCATAGCTTCAAACTTCGGCCTTGCTGATAGCGACCACAAAGATGAATTCCACACATCCGAGTTTTTCGTCAAAACGGTCTACCTTGCCATGCGTCGGCAGTGGGATCAGGTCGAAGAACGTTGTCGCAGGTACATCGAAAATCCGCGGCGCAGGCCTTTCAGTAGTATAGACATCTTCGAGTATCAATACTTACTGGCGTTAGCAACGGGGGACATCCCAGCAATGGAAACGTCGCTTGCTCAACTTGTAACTCCCAGAGCGCTGAGAGCATATAGCTCAAGCGAAACAGCATTTACAGATGGTCTTATTGGGTCTGTAGGGCTGATTTTCGCCAAACTCGCCTGGATGAACGGCTATGAAGTGAACATCAACAGCCTCTACATTCCACAGGAATGGCTACCGGTGCAACCTTTGGGTCATTACGAAGATGAATTTGATTTTATGAAGGCGTATACGATTGATCCGACCAAGGGCGCAACGCCGATCTGAGTGTCAAAGCTATTTGGATACAAAAGATACCCACTATGGGTAATTTCATGTTTGGCATGTCTGCATGGGATCTATGTCGCAAAAACAAAGGACTCGAGCTTTAGCTACGAGTCCTTATCACATCTGCTTAGAACCGGATTGGCGGTCCACCCATCGGGTTGAACGATTCCAGGGCCTTGCCTACGCCATCGCCCGAAGGTGCATTGGCTGGCTTGGCGGCATTGGGATTCTGCATCCCGCTGCCCGATACACCAATATTGGCCAGGGCTTTGCCCAGTGGGAACTCAGAGAAAAAGTAGTTGTCGCCGACTTTGGTCAGTCCGTCGGGAATCGGGCCGGGGGCGGTGACCGGCACTTTCTTGAGTGCAGTCTGCATGTAGTTCAGCCAGATAGGCATGGCGGCGCCACCACCGGTTTCCCTGTCGCCAAGTGATTTGGGCTGATCGAAACCGAGCCAGGAAATGCCCACCAGCTTGGGCGTAAAGCCCGCGAACCAGGCATCAAAAGACTGGTTGGTGGTGCCTGTTTTACCCGCAACATCATTCCGCTTGAGTGTTGCCGACGCGCGCGCTGCGGTACCGGATGTGGCTACACCGCGCAGCAGATCGTTCATCACATACGCGGTGCGCGGATCCAGAACACGGTTCTTTTCGTCTCCGGCCAGGGCGGGCTGCGCCTTCATGATGACGCGGTTGGTGGAAATATCCACAACAGAATCAATAATATACGGATTGACCCGGTAGCCGCCATTCGCAAAAACCGAGTAGGCACTGGCCATCTGCAATGGTGTCACGCTACCGGCACCCAGTGCCATGGTCAGATAGGCGCTTTTAGGTGGCTGACGTGCAGGATCAAAGCCGAAGCGGGTAATGAATTCACTGGCAAACTCCGGTCCCACCGTCTGCAGGATGCGGATGGAGACCATGTTTTTGGACTTGTACAGGCCCTGACGCATGGTCTGGCTGTAACTGTACGAATTACCGTAGTTTTTCGGGCTCCAGGGCTTGCTGCGCGTCTGTGCGGCGCTCAGAAAGAAAGGCTGGTCGGAAATGTTCGTGCCGGGCGTAATACCGCGTTCCAGGCCTGCTGCGTACACAAATGGCTTGAAGGTCGAGCCGGGCTGACGCCACGCCTGAGTAACACGGTTGAAATCCCCGCGGTTGAAGTCAAAACCACCAATCATCGATTCGATGGCGCCGTTCTGAGGATTCAGCGAAATGAATGCCCCTTCAACGCTCGGCATATTGATAATGGTCCAGACATTGTCTACTTTCTGCAGATAAATCACAGAACCACGCTGAATGCGCTTGGAGACAGGGCCGTCCTTGACCAGGGCGCGTCGCACGAAGCCCAGCGATTTACCGCTCAGCTCATAAATCTGCTCTGGCGTTCTGGCTGCTGTCACCTTGCTGCTGCTCGCAGAAAGAACAACGGCAGTCACCAGATCGTCGCTGTCGCGGTATTTATTGCGGATCTCTTCAAGCGCCAGGTCAAACCGTTCAGGGTCGTTTTCTATGCCTTCTGGCAGGTCTACCTGCGCGGCAGGACCGGGATAGCGAGAGCGGCGGGTGTAAGACATAATGCCATCACGCACCGCATGATAGGCCACTTCCTGATCCTGTGAACGGATCGTTGTGTAAACACTCAGACCGCGACCGTAAACGTTGTCTTTATAAACGTTGTACATGAGCTGCCGTGCCAGTTCGGCCACATACTGGCCGTGGCGAGCAAAGCTGGTCTCGGGAGTTTCAATGGTATCGTCCCGCAGAACGATTTTCTGGGCCAGCGCCTCCTGATGCTGCTCGGGCGTAATGTAGCCCAGTTTTTCCATGCGATCCAGCACGTAATGCTGACGCGCAATGGCCCGTTTCATGTTGGCACGCGGGTTGAAACGTGAGGGCGCTTTGGGAATCCCGGCCAGCAAGGCGGCTTCGGCTACGGACACTTCAGACAGCGGCTTGCCGTAGTAGGTGCGTGATGCGGCCGCGAAGCCATAGGAACGGTGTCCCAGGTAAATCTGGTTCAGGTAAAGTTCAAGAATCTGATCCTTGCTCAGGTTCTGCTCGATCTTGTAGGTGAGCATCAGTTCGTAGAACTTGCGGATGAACGACTTTTCAGAGGACAGATAGAAATTACGCGCCACCTGCATGGTGATCGTACTGGCGCCCTGCGCCTTGGCGCCGGAAACCAGGTTGGCAATCACGGCACGACCCACACCCGACCAGTCAACCCCGCCGTGGTTATAGAAGTTGTCATCTTCCGCTGCCAGCAGTGCCTGCTTCATCACATCTGGAATTTCGTTAAAGCGCAGGACATTGCGTCGCTCTTCACCATATTCGGCCAGCAGCACCTTGTCAGCGGTATACACGCGCAGAGGCACCCGTGGGCGATAATCGGTCATCGCCTTCAGATCCGGCAGATTGGGCCAGGTCAGCGCAACGGCAAGGGTCCCCAGTAACAGGCCGCAAATGCCCAGGCCGATACAGAAGATAATGGATTGGACAAGGAATCGGCCGATGCGCGAGCCTGCACTCGAGCGCTGCGGATTGTTTCTACGGGAGGGTGGGTTAGGTTTACTCATCGCAGGCAATTTTAATACCTTCCAGCAGTAAAAGCTGGAATTTTCGGCTCTTTCTGTAACTGAATTGTGCAGTACCGTAAACATGTGCTATGTTGCAACAAATAAACGACAAATCATTGAAAACACGGTGTCATTTCTTTGACAACTGTCATAGAACAACTGTATTTTCGCGCCCCGGCGTAACCGGGAGAAAAACCTTTTACGCACATGCTTCAATCCGAACCGGGCAGTACTGCTGTCCGCCAAACCGGCCAGGTCCCCATTTTTCTTATCGGCATGATGGGCGCTGGCAAAACAACCATAGGCCGCGGACTGGCCCGCTCACTGGGACGGGAATTTCTTGACCTAGACCATGAGCTCGAGGCGCGCTGCGGTGTCAGCATTCCCACAATCTTCGATATCGAAGGCGAAGCCGGCTTCAGACGTCGTGAAACCCAGGCGCTGCAGGATATTGCCCTGCGCAGCAATGTCGTGGTGGCAACCGGCGGAGGTGCGGTGGTCGCGCCCGAGAATCAGGAAGTGCTGCGAACCGCGGGCGTCGTGCTGTACCTGAAAGCGGGCAGCGACGAGCTCTTTCGGAGAGTCGCAAAGGACAAAAACCGCCCAATGCTGCTGACGGCGAATCCGAAAGCGCGTATCGTTGAGCTGCTTCGGCAACGAGAACCCATCTATGAGAGCCTGGCCGATTTCACTGTAGAAACCGGTCATGGCTCCATTCACACGGTACTCGAAGTCATTGCGCGTCTTTTGAATGAACACGAACAACGAGGTGAAAAAATCTGATGGCCCCTGTCAACGTTGCAACATCTGCCGGCCAGTATCCTATCCATATTGCCGCCGGGCGTCTTAAGCAGATTGCCGAATCGGTACCGGCAAATGCAACCCGGCTCGTCATCATCAGCAATCCCGTTGTTGACGGCCTTTACGGAGACCAACTGCGTCAGGCGCTTGAAGCTGCCAACAAGCCTGTCATGACCATCATCGTACCCGATGGGGAAGCGTTTAAATCGCTGGATACCCTTGGCACCCTGTACGATCGCATGCTGGCAGAAAAACTGGATCGCCGCGCCATTGTGCTGGCGCTTGGCGGCGGGGTCATTGGTGATATGGCCGGGTTTGCGGCGGCCACGTACATGCGCGGCATTCGCTACATGCAAATTCCCACCACGCTGCTGGCTCAGGTAGATTCCTCCGTGGGTGGTAAAACAGCGGTCAATCATCCCCTGGGCAAAAACATGATCGGCGCGTTTTATCAGCCGATCAGCGTCGATATTGATATCGACGTGCTGCGTACCCTGCCGGCACGCGAAGTGTCTGCTGGCCTGGCCGAAGTCATCAAATACGGCCTCATTCTGGACAGCGCGTTTTTTGAATGGTGCGAGCAGAATGTCAGTCAGCTGGTTGCGCTGGATCCGGAAGCGCTGGCATACGCCATTGCGCGGTGCTGCGAACTCAAGGCCCAGGTCGTGTCCGAAGACGAAAAGGAAACGGGCTTGCGCGCCATCCTCAATCTGGGTCATACCTTTGGGCATGCCATAGAGGCCGGACTGGGTTTCGGCACCTGGCTTCACGGAGAAGCCGTCGGTTGTGGACTTGTCCAGGCTGCGGTGCTGTCAGGCAAGGTGCTTGGCCTGCCAGAGGCAGATATCGAGCGCGTACGCCAACTGGTGCGTGCCATCGGCTGTCCTGATGTTGCCCCCGATCTGGGCGAAAGCAACTGGCTGGACTACATGCAGGGTGACAAAAAAACCGAAGGCGGAGAAATCCGTTATGTTCTGCTGCAGAGCATTGGACAGGCCGTGGTGCGTACCGCGCCGCTGGATCAGGTTCAGCAGACCCTGCGTGAAACCGTGGGCAATGTTGCAATCACCACCAATGGTCAGCCAGCGGCAGAACCCGTATCAGGGCAGGTTTGAATCATGTCGGTCGCAAAGCTGGCGTCATACGCCACTCATCCTTCGCACTCCAAAGGCAGGCAGCATGCAGAGGCGGCTGATCCGGCGCGTGACCCGTTCCAGCGCGACCGTGATCGCATTATTCACAGTGCCGCGTTCAGAAGACTGGAATATAAGACCCAGGTCTTCGTCAATCACGAAGGTGATTTATTCCGCACTCGGCTGACTCACAGTCTTGAAGTCGCGCAAATTGCACGCGCGGTTGCACGCAACCTTGGCCTGCACGAAGATCTTACCGAAGCCATTTCACTGGCCCACGATCTGGGCCATACGCCTTTTGGTCACGCGGGCCAGGACGCACTGCATGAGTGCATGCAACGGTTGCGCCCCCAGGCCGGCGGCTTTGAGCACAATCTGCAAAGTCTGCGGGTTGTGGATGAACTTGAAGAGCGCTATGCGACGTTCAACGGTCTGAATCTCACCTTTGAAACGCGCGAAGGCATTCTCAAGCATTGCTCGCTGTCTCATGCGCGTCAGCTGGGTGAAGTCGGGCGTCGCTTCATCGAAAAGAAACGCCCGGGCCTGGAGGCGCAGCTGGCCAATCTGGCCGATGAAATTGCGTATAACAATCATGATATCGATGATGGGTTGCGTTCCGGTCTTATCACAATTGAACAGATGCGCGAAGTGCAGCTTTTTGCCACTTATCACGACGAAGTCGGTCGTCTGTTTCCCGATATTGGCGGACGTCGGCAGGTCGCCGAAATCATTCGTCGCATGATCAATGCGCTTATCGTGGATCTGACCCAGACCACGCGCGACAATCTGCAGTCGCATCAGATTCAGACTAGGGAAGATGTGCTACAGGCGCCGTCGCTGCTGCTGTTTTCCGAGTCCATGCGGGCACAGGCCGATGAACTGAAATCCTTTCTCATGCGCAATCTGTATCGTCATTACAAGGTCATGCGCATGGCTAACAAGGCCACGACCATCGTGCAATCGCTGTTTTCCGCATTTATCGATGATCCCCGATTGCTGCCTGCCGACTATCGGCACGATGATGAGAACCGACAGGCGCGCGCCATTGCCGATTACATCGCCGGCATGACGGACCGTTACGCCATCAAAGAATATAAGCGGCTTTTTGTCGTGTAACCCGAAGGTCCGCGCTGCCGGACTTGAGCGATATTAAAAATTATTCAATTAATGGTCGATTCGTTCGTTCTTCAAAAAGTATCGAGAATTTTTTCAAAATCGGGATAACGTATCTTGTTGGAAAATGGTTTCGCTTTTTCAATTTGTCAGTCAAGCGAAATCCTATGGACAGTGTGATCCCTACGGCGAGCAGCGCTCATATTCTGTTCGTCGATTCAAACCCGTTCAGTCTGCAAAACGTGCTTCGTGCGCTTGGCAGTGCGATGTTTCGCGCGACCGTTGTTTCTGATGGCCTCACTGGCTACGAGAAAGCCATCTCGCTGCAACCTGATGTCATTGTCACAGATCTCACTGTGCCCAGGCTCGATGGCATACCCTTGTGCCGCAGACTCAAGGCCAATTCGCTTACCGCAGATATTCCCGTCCTGTTCTACAGTGATCGGGACGATCCGTATCTGCATGTGCAAAGTCTTGAAACGGGGGCGGCCGATTTCATTTCCAAGTCACGATTTGTTGATGAAGTTGTTGCTCGCATTCGTGTGCATGCGTCCATCTCGCAGCGCCTGAATCGTGCACGCAAACAGGAGCAGGCGGCCACACCGTCAGATCCGTTGCTGGCTCCCGGCATTGTTCTGGACAATGATGACGCCGTTGTCGTTCGCATCATCGCCAAGTATGCCCAGGATAATCTTGCCGAAGACCTCAGCCTGCGTCGTCTGTGTTCGCTGGTCTCCATGAACAAAAAGCGTCTCAACCGGGCATTCCAGAACGTATGCGGCTGCAGTGCGTTTGAATACATTCGTGATTTACGAATGAAAACGGCAAAACATCTGCTTGCCAACACTTCGCTGCGAACATTTACCATCGCAGAAGAAGTGGGGTTTTCCAATTCGGCAAACTTTGCCACAGCGTTTCTGACTGTTCAGGGCATGACCCCGCTGGAGTACCGCCAGCAAATGAAAAGAAACAGGATTGCGTCTCAGGAAAACAATAACGGCGGGATGGAGAAATCCACCCGGGCTGCAAGCCTTGTGACGGGAGGAAATTTCACAACGGGATAGAACGTCGTTGTGGGCGTAAATCTGGCGTCGGGAAAGATCGTTTCCAAAGACAACGCCGCGAATTACCCATCGCCCGGGTAGGGAACCGGGATACATTGACATCCTCCCCTCCCTAAAGGAAGGGGATTCCTACTGCCTTAACCGGTGAGGGCAAGCGCTTCGGTGGGTTCCTGTTTCACAGAGGCCGCACAAGAACCAACCGCATTCTTATGTCTGACTACCTCTCCGCAGGCTGCTACGCGGTGTCCCCGCGCCAAAATATTAATCGCACCAACATGATCAG
>JAEWHK010000046.1 GCA_023387815.1 Pseudomonadota bacterium | reverse complement strand
TTGATCCGGCGCGCATTATTGCCCTGCTGGCTTCCGAGCTCAATATTCGCGCCAGTCAGATTGAGGCCACGGTCGCGTTGCTTGATGACGGCGCCACCGTCCCGTTTATTGCACGTTACCGCAAGGAGGCAACAGGAGGGCTGGATGATACCGTACTGCGCAATCTGGAAGTGCGCCTGGCCTATGTGCGTGAACTGGAATCGCGCCGCGCCGCCGTCCTTGAATCCATTTCCGGCCAGGGCAAGCTCACGCCGGAACTGAGCGAAGCCATTGCCGCAGCCGATACCAAGCAACGCCTGGAAGATCTTTACGCCCCCTTCAAGCCTAAACGCCGTACCCGTGCGCAGATTGCGCGCGAGGCCGGGCTGGAGCCGCTGGCAGATCTGCTCCTCACAGACAGCCAGGCCGACCCGCAGGCCGCTGCCGAGGCGTATGTCAACGAAGAGGCAGGTGTCAAGGATACCCGTGCCGCCCTTGACGGCGCGCGCGATATTCTTGCAGAACGCTTTGCAGAAAATGCCGACCTGGTTGCCGATATGCGCGAATACCTGGGGCAGCATGGATTCCTCTATTCCAAAGTCATTGAAGGCAAGGAAGAAGAAGGCGCCAACTTCCGGGACTGGTTCGATTTTCGCGAGTCCATCCGCAGCCTGCCCTCGCATCGCGTGCTGGCCCTGCTTCGCGGACGTCAGCAAGGTGCACTGGATCTGCGTATCGGGCTGAGCGACGAAGAAGATGCGCTGACTCCGCATCCCTGCGTGGAGCGCATCAGCCGGTTTCTGGAGCTGGCAGCCGATTATTCTGCAACGGCCAGTGCCCGCGGTAAATGGCTTGCCGATGTGGCGCGCTGGACCTGGCGTGTCAAGATGCTGACGGCATTCGAATCCGAATTCATTACCAAACTGCGCGAAGAAGCCGAGGCCGAGGCCATTCGTGTGTTTGCAGCAAACCTCAAGGATCTGCTGCTGGCCGCTCCGGCGGGTCCCAAGTCTGTGCTGGGTCTGGATCCCGGCATCCGTACAGGCGTCAAGGTTGCGGCGATCGACCAGACGGGTAAAGTGCTGGATACCGCCACCATCTATCCTTTTGAACCGCGTCGCGACCGCAATGGGTCGCTGGCCACGCTGGCAGCGCTGGTGAACAAGCACAAAATCGAGCTGATTGCCATTGGCAACGGCACGGCCTCGCGTGAAACAGAAAAACTTGCTGCGGAACTTATTGAAGCGCTGCCCAATGCCGGCTTGCGCAAAGTGGTCGTTTCCGAAGCAGGCGCGTCGGTGTACTCGGCCTCTGAACTGGCGGCCAAGGAATTTCCTGATATGGACGTCAGTCTGAGGGGGGCAGTATCCATTGCCCGCCGCCTGCAGGACCCACTGGCGGAACTGGTCAAGATTGAACCCAAGGCAATTGGTGTGGGTCAGTATCAGCACGACGTCAACCAGCGGGAGCTGGCTCGCTCCCTGGATGCGGTCATCGAGGACTGCGTGAATGCCGTTGGAGTGGATGTGAATACCGCCTCGGCCGCCCTGCTCTCGCGCGTGTCCGGCCTGAACTCCACCCTGGCGCGCAATATTGTCGACTGGCGTGATCAGAACGGTGCATTCCCTACGCGCAAAGCGCTGCTGGATGTGTCCCGCTTCGGTGCCAAGGCGTTCGAACAGGCAGCCGGCTTTCTGCGAATCCAGAATGGTGAAAATCCGCTGGATGCCTCTGCGGTACACCCGGAAGCCTACCCATTGGTTGAACGCATTCTCGACAAAATCCGCAAGGATGTAAAAGCCGTGATTGGCAACAAAGAAGCGCTGACCGGCGTGTCACCCGCTGAATTTACCGACGATCGTTTCGGCCTGCCAACGGTCAGGGACATTTTTTCCGAGCTGGAAAAACCCGGACGCGACCCACGTCCGGAGTTCAAGACCGTCACCTTCCAGGAAGGCGTGGAAACCATCAAGGACCTGGTTGAAGGCATGATACTCGACGGCGTTGTCACCAACGTGGCCAATTTTGGCGCGTTTGTCGATATTGGTGTGCACCAGGACGGCCTGGTGCATATCTCTGCCCTGTCCGAACAGTACGTAAAAGATCCGCGCGACGTGGTTCGTGTAGGTCAGACGGTCAAGGTCAAAGTGCAGGAAGTGGATGTCGCACGTAACCGGATCGGACTGACCATGCGACTCAAGGATGACTCAGGTCCGGCGCCCCGACGCGATTCGCGCCCTGGTGCAGGTCCCCGGCCTGCTGGCGGTCGCCCCGCTGTGCGCAATCAGCCGCGGGCCGATACCTCCATGAACGCCATGGCGGCTGCGTTTGCAAAGCTGAAAAAATAAAAGACTGCGGCGCCCATCAAAGGCGCCGCAATTTTATATTGTCATTCAGTTCGGATGGTCAGTCAGCACTGACGCCCAGTTTGGTAATCAGTGCGCCCCAGCGATCCACTTCTTCGTTGATGAATGTGCCAAATTCCTCTGGCGACATTTTCTGTGGAACTGCACCCTGATCTGCCAGCTGTTTCTGCACTTCAGGTTTGGCCACCACTCTCTGGATTGCTTCATTCAGCATCTTCACATCTTCCTTGGGCATATCGGCCGGAGCCAGTACACCAAACCAGGACGAAATATCAAAATCCTTGTAGCCTTCCTCGATCATGGTCGGCAAGTTGGGCGCTACCTGCGATTTTTCTGCACTGGTCACAGCCAGCGCCTTGAGTTTTCCCGAACTGATGAATGGCCAGGCAGATGGCATATTATCGAATTCCATCAATACATCGCCGGACATGACGGCAGTCAGACCTGGTGCACTGCCC
This sequence comes from Pseudomonadota bacterium, assembly GCA_023387815.1. Lineage (GTDB taxonomy): Bacteria > Pseudomonadota > Gammaproteobacteria > Burkholderiales > Burkholderiaceae_B > Advenella. Next base: position 18,859 of record JAEWHK010000046.1, on the reverse strand, counting down.
TTGAATGGCACATGCAATATCTGGGTTCCCGCATCCTGATTCAGCTGTTCGCCACAAAGAAACTGTGAAGACCCAATACCCGAAGACGCGTAGGTTGCCTTGTCTTTATTCTGTTTGACATATTCAACCAGTTCTTTCACATTATTCACCGGCAGCTTTGGATTGACCACCAGTACATTGGGCACCTTAGCAACCAGCGCCACCGGTGCGAAATCCTTTTTCAGATCATAATTCAGCTTTTTGAACATGGTTGCGTTTACCGAGCTGGCAATCGTCGTGACGATAAGGGTATACCCATCAGGCTTGGAGCGGGCCACTTCACTCATGGCAATATTGTTGCTGGCGCCAGGCTTGTTCTCCACAACGAAACTCTGTTTGAGTTCGTCACTCAGGCCTTTTGCAACAATCCGCGCCACCAGATCGGTCGTACCGCCAGGGGTATAACCCACCAGCACTTTCACGGGTTGTGCATCGGGATAAGCCGCAAGCGCGCTCCCGACCATCCCCATGGATACAACCGTTGAAATCAGCAATTTCTTGAATTTGATCATTTTTTGTCTCCGTAATTGGCGGGCTGCGCCCTGCCTGTTTTCTCTCTGGACGTCCACATGTCGCCAACGTCTGATCCTGATTATTGCATAAGTGATTCGTCTTTCAGAAAAGTGTTTCATCTTTCAGAAATTACATTCGCAATTGAAACCGAATGCGACTTACATTTCAATTGACATTATATCGGGCTATTTATATAGTTGTCATACAAGTACATAAAACATCAGACATCTTATATTAATAAATTGACAAACCGGAGACACAGCTTATGATCTATCGACTGATTGGCACAGCCCTGATATTGGGCGTTACCGCGGCCGGAACGGCAAATGCAGCCTACCCCGACAAACCGATAAGGGTGATTGTCCCCTTTGTGCCTGGTGGCTCATCGGACATTACCGCACGCGCCATCGCACCTGGGATGGAAAAGACGCTGGGACAGACAATTGTGGTCGAGAACAAACCTGGCGCCAATGGTGCCATTGCTGCTCAGGAACTGAAACGGTCCAAGCCCGACGGCTATACCCTGATGGTCGGTTCCATCGGAACATTTGCCATCAACGAGGGGCTGTACAAGAATCTGTCCTACAAGCCAAGTGAAGATTTCGACTACGTCAGCCAGCTGGTCCGCAACCCCAATGTGCTGGTTATTTCTTCAAAGATCCCGGTCAAAACCGTGGCTGAACTGATTGATTATGCGGGCAAACACCCGGATCAGATCTCCTACGCGTCATCTGGCACGGGTTCATCGGATCATCTCTCCGCCGTCATGTTCCGTCAGCGGAGCAATACGACGGGAATTGATGTGCCTTACAAGGGAGGCGCTGCCGCCATTGCCGATTTGCTGGGAGCGCAGGTGGACGTGTCATTTCAGAATCTGGGGGCGGTACTGAAGCATATCCAGAGCGGTAAATTGCGAGCGCTTGCCGTTACCGGAGCGGAACGGGCCCCTGACCTGCCAGACCTGCCCACCATGGCCGAAGCCGGTATCAAAGATATGGTGGTTTACTCCTGGCAAGGCGTAGCGGCACCCAAAGGCACGCCCAAGGAGATCATCGACAAACTGCATCAGGCCATCAGCGAGAGTCTGAAGCAGCCTAAAACCCAGGAAACCATGAACAAACTGGGCTTCACCGTTGTCGGCAACAGTCCTGAAGAATTTACGACTTTCCAGAAACAGGAAGTCAATCAGTGGACAGAACTGATCAAGGCCGCCAATCTGAGTCAGTAACGGCAGTTGAGGTGTGACAGGCCCTGTCTGTTATTCAGTTTTCATGGAAGACGTTCAGCTGTCATGACAATTGAATGTCTGTCTCATTAAAAGCTGTTCATCGTTCGTAGCAGTCATCACAAACGTCATTGGAATTAACCAGCATACGCGGCCCAGTTTGCCGCGTATGTCAGACACCTGAAGCCAGACTCGCCTGCTTTTAAACTCGCCCGTGGCCAAAAACTCGGAAACAACCTTTCCAGACGCAGAAACTCTGCGACGAGAATCACCCAACAAAATCACGATCGCCAATATCAACCGTTAAGCGTCGGTCCCTTCTTCGCTATCGGCAAACTGCATGGCCCACATACGGGCGTAGACGCCGTTAGCCTGCAGCAATGTCTGATGCGATCCCTGTTCTACCACCCTGCCCTGATCCATCACCAGAATCCTGTCAGCATCCACGATGGTGGACAGGCGATGCGCAATGATCAAGGTACTTCGATCCTTGGTAATTTTATAAAGCTCGTCCTGTATTGCTCTTTCAGTTCGCGTATCCAGCGCGCTGGTAGCTTCGTCCAGAATCAGTATGGGCGGATTTTTCAGGACGGTACGGGCAATGGCAACACGCTGTTTTTCGCCACCTGACAGTTTGAGTCCCCGCTCTCCGACCGGCGTTTCATACCCTTCGGGAAGAGACATGACAAACTCGTGGATGCTCGCAGTTTTTGCCGCTTCGATGACGTCTTCGTGACTCGCGTCGGGGCGACCATAGGCAATGTTGTAGTAGATACTGTTATTAAAAAGTACCGTGTCCTGCGGAACAATGCCGATGTGCTGGCGCAGACTCAGTTGAGTATAGTCGCGAATGTCGCGGTCATTAACGGTAATGCGACCCTCAGTCACATCGTAAAAGCGGAACAACAGTCTGGACAGCGTAGACTTGCCCGCGCCCGAGGTACCCACAATGGCAACGGTTTCGCCGGCGTCAATAGTGAAGCTTACATCATGCAGAATCTGCCTTTGCGGTTCATAGGAAAAACTCACGTGCTCGAATCGGATCCGCGCGGAACGGGTATGCAGCTCGGTACTCTGCGGCTTGTCTTTGACCTCCTGGTGCTGATCCAGAATACCGAACATGCGCTCCATATCCGCCAGAGAATTTTTGATTTCGCGATAAATGAAACCCAGGAAATTCAGGGGTGCATACAGCTGCGTCAGATAGGCCGATATCAATACGATATCCCCTACCGTCATTTCCCCCGTTGTTACCCGTGATGCAGACATCCATAGCAGGGTCACCATGCCAAGCGTGATAATAATACCCTGCCCCGCATTCAGCAGGTTCAGTGAAATCTGGTTCTTGACCGCCGAGTCAACCCAGTGCCCCAGATTGCTGTCATACCGGTTGATTTCGTAGGATTCGTTATTGAAATACTTGACCGTTTCATAGTTGATCAGCGCATCAATCGCCTGAGTGTTGGCCATACTGTCCAGACTGTTCATCCGTCGGCGCATGACCATTCGCCTCTCTGTCACGATGAGGGTGAACAGAATATAGCTCGCAATGGTCGCCACAATCACAACCGCAAACCAGATGTCATAGCGAACGAGCAGAATGCCCATCACCATCACCAGTTCAAGCAGTGTCGGCAGAATATTGAACAGCGTAAAATTGAGCAGAAATCCGATCCCTTTGGTTCCGCGATCCATGTCCCGGCTCAGACCGCCCGTCTGACGTTGCAGGTGATAACGGATGGACAATCCGAACAGATGCGTGAAGATGGCAGTTGCAATTTTCTGTATTGACCCCTGAGTAACCTTGGAAAACAGGGCATCGCGCATTTCAGAAAACACACTGCTGGCGATTCTGGCAAAGCCATAGGCGATCAGGGCCGCAACCGGCAGGACCAGCGCCGTTTTCGGCAGACTGAGCTGATCGACAATCTCCTTCAGATACACAGGAAGCATGACGCTGGCGACCTTGGCAATCACCAGACAGGCCAGCGCAGCCATCACGCGCCACTTGAACATCCATACGTAAGGCAGCAGCGAAAAGATAACGCCAAAACCCTTTTTCCTTGCCGCGCGCGCCGTATCAGCGTGCGCCTTGCTATTTTCTGTTGAAGTCATTGTGATCAAATCGGTGGCAGCGAACGCTGTGCAGTGGCACTTCGTCCGGAACAGGTTGAAGCGCCTGACGCTTTTCGCAGCCCTGAATGCGATGTGGACAGCGATCCAGGAAAAAACAGCCTTGTGGCAGGGTTCGGTTGCCTGGTAATTCCGGAATGGCCTGCACTCCGATATCCGGCAGGGCCGCACCCAGGACCGGGACGGCATCCAGCAGCAACCGGGTATAGGGATGGCGACGCTGGTCCAGTACCTGCGCAGTCTCGCCCAGTTCAACGATCTGTCCCAGGTACATGACGGCAATGCGATTACTCATGTGCCGGATAACAGAAACATTATGCGAAATCAGAATATAGGTCAGCTGATGGTTTCGCTGGAGATCAAACAACAGATTGATGATTTGCGCCTGTACCGAAATGTCCAGTGCAGAGGTGGGTTCATCCAGTACGATCACATCGGGATCCGAGGCCAGCGCGCGCGCAATTGCAATACGCTGGCGCTGCCCGCCCGAGAATTCATGCGGATAGCGATCCAGATAATCAGGCGTCAGACCCACCTGCACGGCCAGTCGCCGCGCACGTTCGCGCATCGCTGCTTCTGTAGATTCTCCCTTCACATACGAAGGCTCGGTAATGATCTTCCAGACAGGCAACCGGGGATCCAGAGACGATTGAGGATCCTGAAAGACAATCTGAACATTGGGCTTTTTGCCTTCCGCCCCCCAGCGCAGCAAACCATCAGTGGGTTGCAGCAGACCCATCAGCACCTGTGCCAGTGTCGTCTTGCCACACCCGGACTCGCCGACCACGCCTAATGTTTCCCCGCGTCTGACCGTCAGGTCCACACCATTGAGTGCATGCGCCCAGGCTTGCGGCAGTCCACGCCAGTTGCGCTTTAACGGGAATCGCACATGAACATTGTCCAGCGTCAGAACGGAATCAGTCATGTCTGACCTCTTGCGTTGTCATCCAGCATGCCGCCTGATGAGTCAGATGAGTCTGATGAGGCTGACCAACAGAGACTGGCATGAGTGGCGGCACCTGGCTACAGGGCTCGCCTGCCAGCGCACAGCGATTGCGAAATGCACAGCCTTTTGGCAGATTCGCCAGATTGGGCACCTGTCCCGCAATGGCCTGCAAAGGCGCACCGGGCCTGGCATTCTCGGGTAAACCAGCCAGCAATCCGCGCGTGTAGGGATGAGCCGGTGTATCGATCACTTCGCTTGTACTCCCCTTTTCGACTACGCTGCCCGCGTACATGACATACACTCGCTCACAGAACTGCGAAACCACAGCCATATCGTGGGTGATCAAAAGGATGGCCGTGCCGGTTTTACGGGCACGTTCACGCAACAGCATCAGTACCTGTTTCTGAACCGTCACGTCCAGCGCCGTTGTTGGTTCATCTGCTATCAGCAGCGAGGGCTGACAGGAAAAGGCCAATGCAATCATGATCCGCTGGCGCATCCCGCCTGAGAGTTCAAACGGATAGGCATCAAAAACCTGTACTGGATCGGCAATATGCATATCGCGCAGCAGACCGATAGCCCGCTCGCGAGCCTGCTTCCTGGAAAGCGGTGTATGGCGCAAAATGACATCTGTAATTTGCCGGCCCACTTTCATGGTGGGGTTGAGCGCCGTCATGGGTTCCTGAAAAATCATTGCCATATCCTTGCCCCGGATATGGCGCATTTCTCTTTCACTTGCATCCAGTAGATTTTTTCCGGACTTGTGAATGCTGCCCTGCCGGACGACATAGCTGTTCTTTGGAATAAGACGCATGCTCATCATGGCAGTGACCGACTTGCCCGATCCGGACTCGCCAACAATCCCCACAATTTCTCCCGGCTGCACCTGTATGGATACGCCATTGAGCGCGCGAACGGCCCCTTTATAGACGGGAAATTCGATATGCAGATTATCAATATCCAGTACAGGCAGTTCTGCTCGCTGCGCATCCTGCTGCGCCATTGTGATGTTTGTGGCGGAATATCCTGCAGAGGTGGACTGGGTGTTAGTCATCATCTTTTCACCTGTTTTATTTCACCTTCTGTTTTGGATCCAGCATATCACGAACGCCATCGCCCACCAGATTGAAGCCGATAGCCGTAATCAGGATGGCAACACCCGGGAAGGTAGAGTACCACCATTGATCCAGCAGATAATTTCGACCAGAAGCAATCATCGCACCCCACTCTGCCGTGGGCTGCTGCGCCCCCAGGCCGATGAAACCCAGTGCCGCCGCCATCAGAATGGCATTGCCAATATCCAGAGTCATCTGCACAATGACTGGCGGCAAGGCATTACGAAACACGTGCCAGCGCACAATATGCGCCTTGCCGGCACCAAAGGTCTGCGCGGCACGAACATAGGCCATTTCGCGGATACTCAGCGTCTGACCGCGCGCAAGCCGCACATAATACGGAATACGCACAATGGTGATGGCAATCATGGCATTAAACAAGCTGGGGCCGAGCGCCGCAGCCAGTGCCATGGTCAGGACCAGCGAGGGTACCGACAGCACAATATCCATCAGGCGCATGATGATGGTGTCTACGCTGCGGCCGATAATGCCGGAAAAACAGCCGATGATCGAGCCAATAATGCTGGCCATGAATGCCACAAAAATGCCGACGCCAATCGACTGACGGCCCCCATATAGAACGCGACTAAACAGGTCGCGTCCCACTTCATCCGTCCCAAAGAGGTGTTCGGCTGAAGGCGGCAACAGTCTGCTGCTCAGATCAATAACATCCGGATCATGGCCAGCAATCAGGGGAGCCAGCGCGGCCGCTGCACACATCAGGAGGATCAGCACCAGACCCAGCATCATCATGGGACTGTGCTTCAACTGATACCAGAAATAAGCCAGGGACTCGATTCGTTGCGTACCGGCGGTGGTTGTATTCATCAGCCTGCATCCTTGATACGGGGGTCCAGCACACTGTAGAGCAGATCAACAAGCATATTGAGCAGAACATAAACAAACGACACCAGGACAGCAAAGCCCATCACTGCCGGGAAATCCAGCGCCTGTATGGATTCGACGACATACAGGCCCATACCCGGCCAGCCGAATACGGTTTCGGTGAGTACGGCACCGTAAAGCAGATCACCCATTGCCAGACCCAGCACGGTAACTGACGGAATCAGTGCATTGGGCAGCGCATGGCCAAGTATGATCTTCCAGCGTCCCAGACCGTAGGCCTGGGCCGTGCGTATGTAATCTTCCGAAAGCTGCTCCAGCATGGACGAACGGATTTGCCGTGCCACCACACCCAGATGCACGAAGCTCAGCGTAAATGCAGGCAGAATCAGATGCTCCACCGCACTCCAGAAGATATCCCAGTCTCCTGCAATCAGCGAATCAATCAGAAAAAATCCGGTTACCGTGGGCGGATCACCCAGCAGGCCGTCTATTCGTCCACCGGAAGGCAGCCAGGATAATTGACCATAGAAGATAATCAGCAGACCGAGGCCCAGCCAGAAGGCGGGCATGGATATGCCTGTGACAGCCAGCGTGCGGGCAATCTGATCAATCCAGGAGTTCTTGTAAACAGCCGACAGCACACCCAGCGGAATGCCAACCAGCATGGAAAAAATCAGGGCAACAATGGCCAGTTCAAGCGTGGCGGGAAAGAAAGACAGCAGATCGTCAATTACCGGACGCCCAGTCCGGATGGAAGTCCCCAGATCTCCGTGCAACAGCCCCTTGAGATAGACCCAGTATTGCTGGTATAGCGGAAGGTCCAGACCCAGTTTCTGGCGAATACCGGCCACAATCTCGTCGGTGGCCCGGTCGCCTGCGATCAGGCGGGCCGGATCCCCGGGGATCATGTGCGACACAATGAATGTGATGATTGATACGCCCAGCATGACCAGAATCAGCCATGGCAGGCGTTTGCGCAAAATCTGGAAAAACAAAATAAGCCCTTTTGAAGTTGGCAATACTCCTTTGGGTTACCCCGGAGCGCCCGCGACTTGCGGTCCCATGGCGGGACCGCAGCGTTATGTCGCGGAAAAAGCGGCCGTATCAGTATGTGCTAAGACTGTTTTCAGTCTACTGAACACAGTCAGTCTTTGGATATATCCACGACATTGTAAACATCATGAAGCATCGGATTGTACGCGTAACCTTTTACATTGTCGCGCAGGCCCATTTCGTTGCTATGCTGGAACAGGTAGACATAGGCATAATCTTTGAGAACCAGTTTCTGGGCTTCCTGATACAGACTGGTCCGTTTGTCCTGATCCGTTTCTTCGGCAGCCTGGCGCACCAATTTGTCCACTTCGGGGTTGGAATAGAACGAACGGTTGCCTGGCAGGCCCTGTTTGCTCGAATCAAACCAGTAGTTCATGAACATGAATGGATCGGCAAAGTCTGGCGACCAGTTGCCGATGGAGATATCAAAGTCGCCCTTGCCCAGACGATCACGCATGGTGGCATTGGCGAGTTTTTCCAGTCTTACCTTGACACCAACGGCCTGCAGGCTGGCCTGGACTGAAAGCGCAATAGGCTCCCAATACGGCTCTTTGGTCGAGTACAGCAAGGTCAGCGGTTTATCGGGCGCAGCATCACCAATACTGGCCTTGGCTGCAGCCACATCGGTTTTAAAGGCCGGGGCCGAGTCATCATGTGCCCACATCCCTTCGGGAATAGGCCCGTTCAGGGGCTTGGCTTCGCCATTCATGATGCCGTTGATCATGCCGTTGTAGTCTACCGCTTCTGCAATGCCCTTGCGCAGTTCCACCTTGCTTAGCGGACCGGTTTTGTTATTGAGATACAGGTATGACACCAGCAAGGACGGGACTTTCTTGAAGACAACGCCTTTGGCATTCTGCATGGCTTTGACCTGATCAGACTGCATGCTGCCTACGATGTCCAGATCGCCATTCTGCAATTGCAGGCGGCGGGCGGAAGCTTCGGGCACAATCTTGAACGCGACTTTTTCCAGTGACGGCTTTTTGGGTCCGCCATAGTTCGGATTGCGCTCGAGAATCAGGCTCTGACCCTTGTTCCATTTGGCCAGTTGAAACGGGCCGGAGCCTGCCGTGTGGCCAGCCAGATATTTGTCTGCACCACCGGCTTCTTTTTCCACGGCCGGATTGATAATACCGGCGCCGTTATTGGCAAGGATATTCAGGAACGGCGCAAAAGGCTTGTCCAGTTTGAATTCAACGGTCATTGGATCCTTGACCGTGACCTGCATACTTTCGGGGAACGGTTCTGAAGGCCCCTGTTTCATTTTCATGAGGCGGTCAAAGCTGTATTTCACCGCTTCGGCGTTGACGGGCGTGCCGTCACTGAATTTCTGCCCGTCATTAAGAGTGAATGTCCAGGTCAGCTTATCGGGTGACGTGGTCCAGCTTTTTGCCAGATCACCCTCAACTTCCGTGGAGCCGCCATCCTTGTATTTGATCAGACGCTGATAGCTTGGATAGGTGATGGACCAGTCGTTATTGTCCATGGTCACTGCGATATCCAACATCTGGGGATCTGCACTTTTGGAAATCACCAGCATGTTCTTGGGCGTGGCAGCACTCACGGAAAAACTGGCGGACAGTCCCAGGGCGGTGGCACAGGCCACAGAGACGGCGCTTTTTATAAACTGACGGCGAACTGACATAATATGACTCCGAAAGACTGTCCTGACGCGTAGCGGCAGCATTGGATCAGGCTGTCGAATCATGCACGGGCGCTAAAGACGCTGCGCATACAATTCCGACAGTGACTGAAAATGGAATGGAGAACAGAAAATTGCAACCGACATATGACGGAAGCGTAAGCAATCTTAGCAAAAGTCATTCGAATAGGAAATAGTCAAATATCCCTATGTGGTGTAACGGGCCGACAGTTGTCTAAACTGTGACCAGCGGACTGTCAATCATCGGGTAGCTGCGGGCATTGGGCAGTTCATAATGCCACCATTCAGACTTGATTTCCTTGAAGCCCGCATGCAGCATGATGCCCAGCAAGAGCAGACGATGCCGCTGTACCTGCGCGGGCAGATCTGCATAATCATGGTGGGACGCATCTTCCATCGAATCAAAACCTGTCCCCATATCCAGTTCGTTGCCCTTTTCATCAAGCAGCGTTACGTCTACCGCCGCGCCGCGTGAATGATTGGAGCCCTGAGAAGGATCAGCCACATATTGAGGATCCGATAGCGTTTCCCAGAAAATGGCCTGTGCTGCTGCCGGCCGATAGCCATCGAACACCTTGAGCGTGTAGCCTGCGGACCGGGCCAGCTGTGCCGCGCGTTTGAGCAGAGGCGCAGCATCCTTGTGCAGGGCACACTGGGCCGTCTGATACACGACCTTGCCGGCGATGTTATTACAGGTGGCATAAACCAGGTCTATCACCACTCCGTAATCGGCTTCGGTAATAATGTCCAGATCCTGCCCGTTTTCTCGGGTATCCATGTACGCTCCCGCCTTCAAGGCTTCAATTCCTGAACTTCAGATTTTAATATTCTGACTATCCTTGTCCGCTGCATTCTTGTCTGCATTCAGCCCATCTACCGCCTGCAGCAGCTTCAGAATCAGGGCTTCGCGCTCCATTTCTGATTGCGTGGCCGGACTGGCTGCCAGTTCCTGTTCATTTTCGACCACGCTGATACTGTAGTCGGGATTGCGACGAATCAGGGAGCGCAGATCCATGGCTGCCAGACGGGCCGGAAATTGCCCCGCTTCCTTCGGATCAGCGTAAGCCGGAGAAAGCAGCAATGTGGTGCCATCGGCCGCTACAAACCGACTGCGGAATGCACCGTCTTCATCCCGGAAGGTGATAAAACGCGCAGACTTGCCGCTTTTCTTTTTGGCAGGTGCTGCGGCAGACTGACGGCTGGCACGACGCAGGCCAACCGCTTCCCGTATTTCCTGCATGAGCGGCGTTGCCAGCTTGCGGGCTTTTTCGGCACCGGCATGCAAAATATCTTCTATGGTGTCGGGGTTCCCGATCAGGCGGTTGTACTCTTCGCGCATAGGCGCCAGGATACCTTCCAGATGTGTGGCCAGTTTCGTTTTTGCATCACCCCAGCCCATTCCGTCAGCCAGTTCCTGGCGGAAGGTTTCTGACTCCTGCGCGGTCGCAAAGGCTTTATAGATCAGAAAAAGATGGGATGCGTCCGCATCCTTGGCCTCACCCGGCGCACGTGAATCGGTCACAATCCGCGAGATAGCGTTTGGCAGCGCCTTTGCACCGCCTTCAAAAAGCGGAATGGTGTTGTTGTAGCTCTTGGACATTTTGCGTCCGTCCAGACCGGGCAGCGTCGCAACGTCTTCGTCAATCTGCACTTCGGGCAGCACAAAATATTCACGTCCGGCCCCGTACTGGTGATTGAAGCGCTGCGCGATATCGCGAGCCATCTCCAGATGCTGGATCTGATCCCTGCCCACGGGCACCCGATTGGCATTGAACATCAGAATATCGGCTGCCATCAAAATGGGATACGAAAACAGGCCCATATTGATGCCATCGTCCGGTTCCTCGCCCTTGGCGGTGTTGATGTCCACAGATGCTTTGTACGCATGCGCCCGATTCATCAGGCCTTTGGGCGTGACACAGGTCAGGATCCAGCTCAGTTCGGGGATTTCAGGAATGTCCGACTGCCGATAAAACGTGACTTTCTCGGGATCCAGTCCCGCGGCCAGCCAGGTTGCTGCAATTTCCAGGCGGGAACGCGCAACGCGTTCCGAATCATCACACTTGATCAGCGCGTGATAGTCGGCCAGAAAAAAGAACGCATCCACCCCAGGTTCACGGCTGGCTTTCACGGCCGGGCGAATGGCGCCGGCGTAATTGCCCAGATGGGGAGTTCCGGATGTGGTAATGCCAGTCAGGACACGGACGTTGCCGCGATTCCCGATGACGTTTGAAGGGGATTCAACGCTCATAATCTTGTTCCAGCTGCATTTATCAAAGTTTCACAGACGTGCGTCTCTGAGACTCAAGGTATTCTTTGGACTGCATTTCGGTAATACGCGATACAGTCCGGTGAAATTCGTTTGCCAGCACACCCTCGGTGTAGAGTTCTTCAGGCGGGCATTCGGCAGACATAATCAGTTTGACATGGTGATCATACAGGACATCGATCAGCCAGGTAAAACGCCGCGCTTCAGATGAGTTACGTGGCATCATGCGCGGCACGCCCGACAGCATGATGGTCTGGTAACGGCTGGCCAGCTCCAGATAGTCGTTCTGGGAACGCGGACCGGCGCAAAGTTCCTGGAAACTGAACCAGACGACGGATCCGGCAACGGCAACGGCATGAATAACCCGGTTCTCGATATGCAGATCGGTATCCTGCGGTGCGGTGTCGGCCAGGCGATCAAAGGCCTCGCGCATCTGCCTGTCGGTGTCTTCATTGAGCGGCATCAGGTACATCTTTACCTGTTCCAGCGTGCGGTGACGATAATCCACGCCCGTATCCACGTTCAGGACGTCCATCCGCTTTTCGATCAGGGCAATGGCGGGCAGGATACGATCCCGATGCAGGCCATCCGGGTAAAGCGTGGACGGCTCATAGTTGGATGTCATTACAAAGCTGGTACCGTTCTCGAAAAGATTCAGCAGCAGCTTGTACAGAATCATGGCATCTGCAATATCAGAGACATGAAATTCGTCAAAACAGATCAGCATGTATTTATCGCTGATGCGCCGCGCCACTTCATCCAGCGGGTCGCTTTTTCCTTTAAGTTCCTGCAGTTCACGATGAACACTGCGCATGAATTCGTGAAAATGGATGCGCGTCTTTTTCTCGATGGCAACTGTCATATAGAACGAGTCCATCAGAAAACTCTTGCCGCGACCAACGCCTCCCCACATATAGACGCCGCGTGGTGGTTCGGGTTTGCGAAAGAAACGCCGAAACGGCTTGGCACGCTCTTCCTGATAAGCCTGCAATTCATCCGCAAAAACCTGCAGGCGCGAAATGGCCCGCTGCTGGGCTTCATCAGCCTGATAGCCACGGTCAGCCAGCGTTTTTTCGTAAAATTGCAGTACGTTCATGAAGCAGTTCGGATCAAATCAATACAGTAGCTCGCGGCGTTACGCCCGGGAAAAGGTCGGGGTGCCACTGGCACCCCGGACTGCCCCGACAAATGCCGGGGCTCACGGCAGGCGCCGGGTATTATCGACGCGGCTGCCATTCTCAACATCAATGGCTGATCAGAAGTTCAGGGCACGCTTGTCAACGGCCAGTGCTGCTTCCTTCACGGCTTCAGACAAGGTCGGATGTGCGTGGCAGATGCGGGCGATATCCTCGGCCGCACCCTTGAATTCCATGATCGTAACGGCTTCGGCAATCAGTTCGGACGCCATAGGGCCGATGATATGAACACCCAGCACTTCGTCTGTTTTGGCATCAGCGATGACCTTGGCAAAACCCGTAGTATCGCCCAGGGCACGCGCACGTCCGTTGGCCAGGAACGGGAAGCTACCGGTACGGATCTCGCGCTTTTCAGCCTTCAATTGCTGTTCGGTCTTACCAACCCATGCGATTTCGGGTGAAGTATAGATGACCCATGGAATGGTATCGAAATTGACGTGGCCGTGCTGACCGGCAATGCGCTCGGCAACTGCTACGCCCTCTTCTTCGGCTTTATGGGCAAGCATCGGACCGCGCACTACATCACCGACAGCCCAGACATTGGGCAGATTGGTTTTGCATTCTTCGTCAACGGTCACAAAGCCGCGATCGTCCAGTTTCAGGCCAACGCTTTCTGCATTCAGATTGCCGGTGAAAGGAACGCGTCCGATGGACACGATCAGTTTGTCAACGGCCAGGGACTGTTCCGCACCCTTGGCATCGGTATAGGAAACCGTGACCGTTTTGGCTGTGGACTTGATATCACCGATCTTGACACCGGTTTCAATTTTCAGACCCTGCTTGGCAAAGGCTTTCTGCGCTTCTTTGGCCACTTGTACGTCAGCGGCACCCAGAAACTCAGGCATGGCTTCCAGAATGGTGACTTCCGCACCCAGGCGACGCCATACGCTGCCCATTTCCAGACCGATAACGCCGGCACCGATAACGCCCAGTTTTTTGGGAACGGCAGGAATGCGCAGTGCACCGTCGTTGGACAGAACCTGTTTCTCATCAAAAGGCAGGTTTGGCAATGCGCGAGCAACCGAACCGGTGGCAACGATCACGTGTGTAGCCGTCAGGCTTTCCGCTTTCTTGCCGGTGACGCTGATTTTCCAGCTGCCGTCTTCGGCCTTGCCATCAAAGGCGCCCACACCGGCGTAGAATGTAACCTTGTTCTTTTTGAACAGGTACAGAATCCCTTCGTTGTTCTGTTTGACCACATTGTCCTTGCGGCCAATCAGTGTATCCAGCTTGAGTTTGACACTACCCACTTCAATGCCGTGTTCGGCAAAGTGATGGTTGGCCTGTTCGAAATGTTCGGACGACTGCAGCAGTGCTTTGGAGGGGATGCAGCCTACATTGGTGCAGGTACCACCGGGTTTCGGATTTCCGGCTTCGTCTGCCCAGGCATCGATACACGCCACTTTCTTGCCGAGCTGCGCTGCCCGGATAGCAGCAATATATCCGCCAGGGCCGGCGCCAATTACGACAACGTCAAATTGTGAAGACATAATATTCTCTTGATTTCTATCTATAGCAGATGCACGCAGCGCATCCATGAAAAAACGCGCGCCCCGCGAAGGGGCGCATACGGGAGCGGTGGATTACAGTTCCAGCAGCAGGCGTTGTGGATCTTCCAGCGCCTCTTTCATGGCGACCAGACCCAGAACGGCTTCGCGACCATCGATGATACGGTGATCGTAAGACATGGCGAGGTAGTTGATCGGACGGATCACGACCTGACCATTTTCCACGACGGGACGATCTTTGGTTGCGTGAACACCCAGAATCGCTGATTGTGGAGGATTGATGATCGGTGTGGACAGCATGGAGCCGAAGACACCACCGTTAGAGATGGAGAACGTACCACCAGTCAGGTCTTCCAGACTGATCTTGCCTTCGCGGGCTTTCACACCGTAGTCGGCGATGGTTTTTTCGATTTCCGCAAAAGACAGCTGATCGGCATTGCGAACGATAGGTACCACCAGACCACGTGGGCTGCTGACCGCGATACCAATATCGAAGTAACCGTGATAGATGATGTCCTTGCCATCAACAGAAGCGTTGAGCAGCGGATATTTCTTCAGTGCGGCAACGGCAGCTTTCACAAAGAAGGACATAAAACCCAGCTTGACGCCATGCTCTTTCTCGAAGCGGTCTTTGTAGGCGTTGCGCAGATCGATAACGGCTTTCATGTTCACTTCGTTGAAAGTCGTCAGGATTGCGTTTTCCTGCTGAGACTGAATCAGGCGCTCTGCAATACGGGCACGCAGACGTGTCATGGGCACGCGCTGTTCCGGACGTCCGTCCAGAGAGACACCGGCAGAAGAGCCGGCAGCGGGCGCAGCAGACTGGCTGGCTGCAGGCTTGGCAGACGCACCGGCTGCATCGGCTTTGGTGACGCGACCGTCACGGCCTGTGCCTTCGACGTCAGAGGCCTGAATGCCTTTTTCTGACAGGATTTTGCTGGCTGCAGGAGAAGCAACACCGGCGCTGCCTTTGCTGGCTTCTGCGGCTTTCACAGGAGCAGCTTCTGCTTTGGCAGGTGCCTCTTCCTTGGCTGCAGGCGCTGCCTCTTTGGCTGCAGCTGCTTCTGGCGCAGCAGCGCCAGCCTTGGCTTCGGTATCAATCTTTGCCAGCAGCTGACCAGAAGTGACGGTACTGCCGTCGCCTTCGGTGATTTCGGTGAGCACACCGCTGGCAGGCGCAGGCACTTCCAGCACGACTTTGTCGGTTTCAACTTCGATCAGGGTTTCGTCTTGAGAAACCGCTTCACCCACTTTCTTTTTCCATTCGAGCAGGGAGGCCTCCGAAACCGATTCGGAGAGCTGGGGAACTACAACGTCAATAATAGCCATTTTCGATAATCCGTAAAATTGTAATTAGACCGCTTACTTGGTCAGAATGAAACCTTTGAGTTTGGGCGCGAAAGCCTGTTCCACCAGCGCTTTCTGCTGCTCGATATGTTTGGCCATGTAGCCAACAGCAGGAGAAGACGAAGCGGCACGGCCTGCGTAACCCAGGCGCTGTCCGGAAGACATATCTTCATACAGGTGATGCTGGATATAGAACCATGGACCCTGATTCTGAGGTTCGTCCTGTACCCACACAACTTCCGTTGCATTCGGGTATTTGGCCAGTTCTGTAGAGAACGATTTGTGGGCAAACGGATACAACTGTTCAACCCGCAGGATGGCAACGTGATCGGCTTCACGCTCTCTGCGCGCGTTCATCAGATCATAGTAAACCTTGCCTGAGCAGACCAGCACGCGTTTGACTTTCTTGTCATCCAGGTTCTTGTCGATTTCACCCAGGATAGGATAGAACTTGCCGGAAGCCAGATCGCTCAGTGGAGAAGTGGCATCCTTGTTACGCAGCAGGGATTTCGGCGTGAAGATAACCAGCGGCTTGCGGAAGGGGCGGATCATCTGACGACGCAGCAGATGGAAAATCTGCGCAGCGTTGGTAGGCTGCACACACTGCATATTATGGTCGGCGCACAACTGCAGGAAGCGTTCAATCCTGGCTGAAGAGTGCTCTGGGCCCTGACCTTCGTAACCGTGAGGCAGCATCAATGTCAGACCAGACTGGCGACCCCATTTGGCTTCACCTGAACTGATGAACTGGTCAATAACAACCTGCGCACCGTTCACAAAGTCACCGAACTGGGCTTCCCAGATGGTCAGTGTATTGGGTTCTGCGCAGGAATAACCATATTCAAAGCCCAGTACCGCTTCTTCAGACAGCACGGAGTCAATAACAGTAAACGGCGCCTGCGTGTCGGATACGTTCTGCAGAGGAATATACGTACCGTCATTCCAGCGCTCACGTTTCTGATCATGCAGCACAGCGTGACGGTGAGTAAAGGTTCCGCGACCGGAGTCCTGACCCGTAATGCGGATGGTGTAGCCTGATGAGACCAGTGTGGCAAATGCCAGGTGCTCACCCATACCCCAGTCCAGATTCTGTTCACCCATTGCCATGGCACGACGGTCGGCCAGCAGTTTTTTCACCAGATTATGTGGTGTAAAGGTGTCGGGCAGCGTGGTGATGCGCTCACCGATGCGTTTGAGTTCGGCCAGCGGCACTGCCGTATCGGCACTGTCAGTCCATTTGGCGCCCAGGAACGGTGTCCAGTCAATTGAGTATTTGTTCTTGTAGTCGGTCAGGACTGGTTCAACGGTTTTCTGTCCGTCTTCCATCAGCTGACGATAATTCTTGACGAATTCATCGCCCTCTCCTTCGGCCAGCACGCCTTGCGCAGTCAGTTTGTCTGCGTAGATTTTGCGTGTGCCGGGATGTGCCCCGATGCGTTTGTACATCAGAGGTTGTGTCAGAGACGGCGTATCCTGCTCGTTGTGACCCAGTTTACGATAGCAGATGATGTCCACGACGACGTCGTGGTTGAATTCCATGCGGTAATCCAGCGCCAGACGGGTTGCAAATACTACGGCCTCAGGATCGTCACCGTTTACGTGAAATACCGGTGCTTCAATCATTTTGACCACATCGGTACAGTAAAGGGTTGACCGGGCATCGCGCGGATCAGAGGTGGTGAAACCGATCTGGTTATTGATGACCAGATGCAGCGTACCGCCAGTACCGTAACCACGGGTCTGCGCCATATTCAGCGTTTCCATGACCACACCCTGACCGGCAAAGGCGGCATCACCGTGTACCAGCACAGGCAGAACCTGTTGTCCCAGCGGATCGGAGCGACGCTCCTGACGGGCACGCACGCTGCCTTCCACCACGGGGTTGACGATTTCAAGGTGAGACGGGTTAAAGGCCAGGGACAGGTGTACCGGACCGCCACGGGTGGACAGGTCGCTGGAGAAACCGTTGTGGTATTTCACGTCACCGTCGGTCAGGCCTTCGGCGTGCTTGCCTTCAAACTCGGCGAACAGGTCACCCGGCATTTTGCCCATGATGTTGACCAGCATGTTCAGACGACCACGGTGGGCCATGCCCACGACGATTTCCTGAACGCCCAGGTCGCCCGCGTGGTTGACCACTTCGTCCATAGAGGCGATGAAGCTTTCACCACCCTCAAGCGAAAAGCGTTTCTGACCCACATATTTGGTGTGCAGGAATCGTTCCAGGCCTTCAGCCTCGGTCAGTTGCTGCAGAATGCGTTTTTTGGTATCGGCATCGAAAGCGCCGTTGCACTTGGTGGATTCCAGGCGTTCCTGAACCCAACGCTTGGCCTTGGGATCTGACATATGCATGAATTCGACCCCAACACTGCCGCAATAAGTATCGCGCAGAGAGTTGAGGATTTCACGCAAGGTCATGGTGCCTTCTTTGGTGAAATACGTATTGGTCGCAGAGTAGACCTGATCCAGATCGGCTTCGGTCAGCCCGTAGAAGGCTGGGTCAAGCTCGGGGATTTCAGGGCGTTCACGACGTTTCAACGGATCGAGTTCGGCCCAGCGAACGCCCAGCGTCCGATAGGCGGCGATTAATGACTGAACATGAAGCTGCTTGCTGGCCATTTCCAGCGTGGGCGCACTGCCGTTTGCAGCACGGGCAAAGGCATTGGCCTTGGCGCGCTGGGCAAAGGAGGTAACAACAGAATAGTGGTTCTGGTCACGGGTGCTTTCAGACCCGTCAGAGGCGGGAGTGTGCTGGAGCTGATCGAAGTAATCACGCCAGTGGTCTGCCACGGCGGCCGGGTTTGCCAGGTACTCTTCGTACAATTCTTCGACGTAGGGAGCGTTACTCCCAAATAAATAAGAGGTAGATTTTTTTTCAGTTTCCGTTGTCATAAATCGCTTCACCGTTGCGGGTGTTTCACCCTTTGAGATGCAGGTATACCTTCCGGGTTACGGCTAGACCGAGTTGCGGATAGCGGGCAGAAGGCACATAACATAGCCTTGATA
>JAEWHK010000043.1 GCA_023387815.1 Pseudomonadota bacterium | reverse complement strand
ATTGCCCAGACGATCTGCGCCGACCACTACTGCACTCATATTACCAATCATAGTTTTCTCCATAAAAACTGGATTGATTATAAATGAGAATCATTATTATTAGCAATGTTATTTTTTATAAATTTATTACTGAAAGTCCTGGTTCATTGAAAAAGTGGTCTGCCTAGGGAAAGTCCCGAATGGTTAAATTGCCCGGCTGAGCCTAGAATTAAAACACTTGTTTAAATCACGTGTTTGATTATGGCCTCCAATCGCAGTGAAATCACTCGCACCGCTTTACTGAATGCCGCGGAAACCCTCTTCGTAAAAAGTGGGTACGATGCGACTTCTCTACGGCAAATTACGTCGACAGCCAAAGTGAATCTGGCTTCGATCAACTATCACTTTGGCAGCAAGGAAGAGCTGGTTCGCGCCGTGCTGAAACGTCGCCTGGAGTGGATCAATCGTGAACGTCTTCGTTTACTGGATGCGCTGGAGAAACGGGCCGCTCCCGATCCGGTCAAACCTTCGCAACTGGTAGATGCCTTTTTCGGCACACTGCTGCGACACGCTTCCGATCCGGAACATGATGCCAACATCTTTATGCGCCTGCTTGAACGTACCATGACGGACCCGTCCAATTTTATCAAGACGCTGTTCGCCCATGAATACGCAGAAGTGGTAGACCGCTACAAAACCGCTTTTATCCGGGCCATGCCCGATGTCCCCGAAACCGAAATCATCTGGCGCTTTCATTTCATGCTCGGCGCCACATCCTATGCGATTGCAGGGATCAATATTTTGCAGGGCGTTCTTCCAAACATGCCTTCGTCGCTACCCGATGAAAATGTCTACGATGAACTGCTGCTGCCCCGTCTCATGAGTTTTCTATTAGGAGGTCTGCGTGCCCCTCTCCCAACACATTAAAGCGTTCCGCAAACGTCACATCAGCAGGCCGCTGCTTGGCAAATTCAAAAAAGTGCTGCCATCCATGTCAGACACTGAACGAGATGCCATCGAGGCGGGTTCGATTTGGTGGGATGCACAGCTTTTCAGCGGAAAACCTGACTGGTCTG
The DNA here is from genome assembly GCA_023387815.1 of Pseudomonadota bacterium. GTDB lineage: Bacteria > Pseudomonadota > Gammaproteobacteria > Burkholderiales > Burkholderiaceae_B > Advenella. Next base: position 15,897 of record JAEWHK010000043.1, on the reverse strand, counting down.
TATTACAGCAGTATCCGAAGCCCACGCTCACTCAGGAAGAACAGGCGTTTCTTGATAACGAAGTCAGGCACGCGTGCTCGCTCGTGGATGACTGGAAAATCACCACCGAAGACTTCGATCTGCCGCCAGAGGCCTGGGAATACATCAAGAAGAATCGCTTTCTGGGCATGATCATTCCCAAAGCCTACGGCGGATTGGGATTCTCTGCGTTCGCGCATTCCGAGGTCATGACTCGCCTCTCAACCCGCAATTCGGCATTGGCAGTCTCTGTCATGGTTCCCAATTCCCTGGGGCCTGGCGAATTGCTGGTGCACTATGGAACCGAAGAGCAGAAAAACCATTACCTTCCCCGACTGGCCAGTGGTCAGGATATTCCTGCATTTGCCCTGACCAGCCCCTGGGCAGGCTCCGACGCGGCGGCCATTCCCGACAGTGGCGTTGTGTGCATGGGCGAATGGAATGGCGAGCAGGTTCTGGGCATGAAGGTGTCCTGGAACAAACGCTATATTACGCTGGCGCCCGTCTGCACGCTGCTGGGTCTGGCTTTCCGCCTGTTCGATCCTGATGGCCTGCTGGGCGACAAGAAAGATATTGGTATCACCTGCGCGCTGGTTCCGCATGATCATCCAGGTGTGAAAATCGGACGACGTCATTTTCCGCTCAATGCCATGTTCATGAATGGTCCGACGCAGGGCGAGGATGTTTTCATGCCGCTGGACTTTATTATTGGTGGTCCGGCCATGGCAGGAAAAGGCTGGCGGATGCTGATGGAATGCCTGGCTGCCGGCCGCTCCATTTCCCTGCCTTCTTCCAATGTCGGCATGTCGCTGATGACGGTCAGGTCAGTGGGTGCCTATTCCCGGATTCGAAAGCAGTTCAATCTTTCCATCGGGAAGTTCGAAGGAATCGAAGAGGTTCTGGCACGGATGGGTGCCTACACCTATATGAGCAATGCCGTGCGCGTCATGACATCAGGCGCCATTGACCTGGGAGAGAAGCCATCGGTCATCTCTTCCATTGCGAAGTATCACGTTACCGAGCGTGCCCGGGTCGTGGTGAACGATGGCATGGACATTATCGGGGGCAAAGGTATTTGTCTTGGGCCATCCAATTTCCTGGGACGCGCTTACCAGCAGATTCCCGTTGGTATTACGGTGGAAGGCGCGAACATTCTGACCCGCAGCCTGATCATATTCGGCCAGGGCGCCATTCGCTGCCATCCGTATGTGCTGAAGGAAATGGCCGCCGTTGCCGAGCCTGATCAGAAGGTGGCACTGGACAAATTCGACGATGCCCTGTTCGGACATATCGGCTTCGCGCTCAGAAACGGGTTCCGTTCGCTGTTCAGCGGTCTTTTCGGCGCCGGCATTCTTGGGGTGAAAGCGGGCACATCGGCTGCCATGCGGCCGTATTACGGGCAGATCACAAGACTGTCGTCTGCACTCGCACTCAGTGCCGATATCGCCATGCTCGTGCTGGGTGGAAGCCTGAAAAAACGCGAAAAAATTTCAGCGCGTCTGGGCGATGTCCTGTCGCAGCTTTATCTCGCCTCGGCAACACTCAAGCATTTTGAGGATCAGGGAACTCAGCCGGATGACGCAGCGTTCGTACACTGGTCGGTTCAGGACGCGCTTGCCAAGGCCCAGGAAGCATTGCTGAGTGTCTATCGCAATTTCCCCAATCGCGCTGTAGGCACCCTGTTGCGCCTGGTGGTCTTCCCATGGGGCGGCGTTTTCAAAAGACCCAAAGATCGACTGGACCGCGAGATATGCGAACAGCTGATGAAACCAGGAAAGGCCCGTGACAGGCTCACTGCCAGCTGCTATCTGCCCGATAGCGAAGACGATCCCATCGGTGTGATTGAGAAGGCGCTGGATGCCACGTTGCGTGCAGAACCCATCGACGCGAAGATTCGTGATGCCGAAAAGCGCGGCGTGTTTGATGGCAGACCGGCAGGCAATGTTCGTGACATCACCGATCTGGCACACCAGATGGACCAGATCACTGATGAGGAATATGCCGTGGTCCGCGAACGGGATCGCCTGCGCGATAAGGTCATTCATGTCGATGACTTCCCGTTTGATCTTGGTTTGTCCAAAATGCGTGCAGATACATCGGCCTCTACTTCAACAACCCATCCCTCCAAGGAATTCTGATCATGACCTTCAAACCTGTTTATATTGTTGATGGCGCCAGAACCCCTTTCCTGAAAGTTCGCGGCGGTCCCGGACCGTTTTCTGCCGGTGATCTGGCCGTACAGGCAAGCCGAACACTCATGCTGCGCCAGCCTGTTGAAGCCACCGCCCTGTCTGAAGTGATTGTGGGCTGCGCAGCGCCCACCCCGGATGAAACCAATATTGGTCGCGTCGTTGGCCTGCGTGTAGGTACGGGCTACCGTGTTCCCGCATGGACAGTTATGCGCAACTGCGCATCGGGCATGCAGGCGCTGGATTCTGCCTGCGCCAATATACAGACTGGCCGCTCAGACCTGGTACTTGCCTGCGGCACCGACGCGCTGTCGCGCGCTCCCCTGCTCTTTTCCGATAGCATGGTCCGGTGGCTGGCCAAATGGAACGGGGCAAAATCAGCCGGTCAGAAACTGGGTCTGCTGCGCCAGTTCAAACTCAGCAACCTGGCGCCGGTCATTGGTCTTCTCAAAGGCCTGACCGATCCGGTGATCGGCATTTCCATGGGTCAGACCGCGGAAAATCTGGCCTGGGAATTTGGCATTACCCGCAAGGAAATGGATGAGTTCAGCGTTCGCAGTCATGAGCGGGCAATCACGGGGCAGAACCGTCATGCATTTGACGAAATCACAGCCATTATTGATGCCAAAGGCAACGCATATACAGAAGACGATGGCGTACGTCGCGATTCGACCGTAGATAAACTGGGCAAACTCAAACCGGTTTTTGATAAACCCAGCGGCAACGTGACGGCAGGCAACAGTTCTCAGGTGACCGATGGTGCCGCCGCCTTGCTCCTGGCCTCGGAGGAGGCTGTGAGCAAATGGAATCTGCAGCCCATCGGACGCATTGTCGATTCACAATGGGCCGCGCTGGATCCGGCTCAAATGGGTCTGGGACCGGTACACGCCAGTGTCCCGATTCTGCAGCGACATGGCCTGGGTCTGAATGACCTGGACCTGTGGGAAATCAATGAAGCGTTCGCAGCTCAGGTGTTAGGATGCATCCGTGCATTCGAGAGCGAAAAATACTGCCAGACACATTTCGGTGTGCCGGCACTGGGAACGCTGGACCAGGACAAGCTCAATGTCGATGGCGGCGCCATTGCATTGGGTCATCCGGTAGGCGCTTCGGGCGCCCGTATCGTGCTGCACCTGCTACAGGCACTGCGTGCACGCAATCTGAAGCGCGGCATGGCGGCCATTTGCATTGGTGGCGGACAAGGCGGCGCCATGCTTGTCGAAACTCTCGGGTAAGGATGAATCATGACAACGGTAAAGACATATAAAAACTGGACAGTGGAAAACGATGCACAGAACATCGCCTGGCTGACCATCAACTGCCCCGATCGCAGCATGAACGCTCTGTCCGCCGAGGTAATGGAAGAACTTTCCGACATTATCAGTACGCTGCAGGCAACGCCGCCCCGCGCAATGATCATCCGCTCCGGCAAAAGCAACGGTTTCATCGCCGGTGCCGATGTGAGGGAATTCCAGCAGATTGAAAACGTCGACAGCGGTCGCAAGCTGATCGAACGCGGCTGGAATCTGCTCAATCGCATAGAAAAACTGCCTTTCCCCAGCCTGGCACTCATTCACGGTCCTTGCCTGGGCGGCGGACTGGAACTGGCACTGTCCTGCCGTTACCGGATCGCCGTAGAGACCCCAAAACCTGTTATCGGACTGCCGGAAGTCAAGCTGGGCATTTTCCCCGCCTGGGGCGGACTTATGCGTCTGCCAAAACTCATCGGGCCGCAGCAGGCTCTGAACATGATGCTGACGGGTCGCACCCTGGATGGCCGCAAGGCCAAGGCTGCCGGAATTGTTGATCTTTTTGTCGCACCTCGTGTAGCGGAAAAATCAGCGGTCGACCTTGTCACCTCCGGCAAACCAGCGCGTACGGCGCGGGGTCTGGCTGCTGTGCTGAATAAGCCACCTCTCAAATCGCTGGTGGCTTCACAGGCACGCAAAAGCGTGAAACAGAAAGACCCGGACGGCCACTACCCTGCCACCCTGACGATGCTGGATATCTGGGAAAAACATGATGGCGATCCGCTGGCAGATCCGCAAGCCCTCACGCGACTGCTGCAATCGGATGTAACACGTAATCTGATCCGTGTCTTTCACCTGCAGGAACGCCTCAAGAGTTTTGGCAAGAAAGAAGGTGCCACACCGATCAACCATGTTCATGTGATTGGTGCCGGCGTGATGGGCGGCGGTATCGCAGCCTGGTGCGCACTGCAGGGTATCAAAACCACACTGCAGGATACCGACGCAAAGCGCATTGCGGGTGCGTTCAAGGACGCCGCATCTAGCTATTCGCGCAAGGATCGTTACACCGCACAGGCAGCGCGTGACCGACTGATACCAGACCCGGACGGCCACGGGATTGCCACTGCCGACCTGGTCATCGAAGCGATCAGCGAAAACCTGCAGGCCAAACAGGGCTTATACCAGCAAATCGAACCCAGGATGAAACCCGGTGCCGTACTGGCAACCAATACATCCAGCCTGTCGATTGCCGAGCTTCGCGAAGGACTGGCACACCCCGACAGATTTGTCGGTATCCACTTTTTTAACCCGGTATCGCGGATGCCGTTGGTAGAGGTCGTGCATGCAGAAGGCATCAGCAAAGACACGCTGGATACCGCAACCGCTTTCGTTGGCAAAATCGGAAAACTGCCGTTGCCCGTGCGCGACACTCCGGGATTCCTGGTCAATGCCGTACTGGCTCCGTATATGCTGGAAGCTATGCGCTGCATAGACGAAGGCATGGATCCCGAAATCATCGATACTGCCATGCTGCAATTTGGCATGCCTATGGGTCCTATTACGCTGGCTGACACGGTCGGACTGGATATCGCCATGGCTGCCGGAAAACAGCTCTCGGAAGGCCAGGAGCCGCCACGTTGCCTGCAGGAAAAAATTGCCCAGGGAAAACTGGGGGTGAAAACGGGCGAAGGATTCTATGTATGGAAAGATCGCAAGCGTAATCCACGCAGCAATAAAGCCATTCCCGCGGGGCTGGCCAAACGTTTGATCAGTCCTTTGATCAATCAGACCGAGAAGCAGCTGGCACGTCATATTGTGGACGATGCAGATCTTGCCGATGCCGGCGTGATCTTCGGTACAGGGTTTGCACCATTTACAGGAGGACCGATTCATTACAGAATGAGCAAAGGCGGAGAATGACAGTAAACACGGGTCACGGCAACACAGACCCAATATTACAAATGTGATACCGGCAGGTGTTGACAGAATTTCTGCTGCCGGTATGGTCAGTTACATATTCAGGATGGACGTATGAAGAGACAAACATATAGACTGCAGCGGACACTGTTAAGCGCGGCAATTCTTGGGGCAGGTCTGACCGGCATGGGTGCGGTGCACGCTGCCGGCTTCAATCTGCTGGAACAAAACGCGAGTGGCCTTGGGGTTGCCTATGCTGGCAGTGGGGCTGTTGCAGAAAATGCCTCAACGATTTACTACAACCCGGCCGGCATGACGAATCTGCCAGGGGTGAATGTTTCGCTGGGCGCGAACTATATCATTCCTTCCTTCCGGTTCAGCAATGATCGCACTTCTCTGCCAGCTGCTTTTGGCACATCCAATGCACAGTTTTCCGGTGCGACGCTAGGTGATGAAGGCAGCAATGCTGGCGGCGGCGCACTCGTTCCCAATGCCTATGTGTCATGGCAGGTGTCAGACCAGCTTTTCGCCGGTCTGGGGATAGGCGCACCGTTTGGCCTGGCGACCGATTACGGCGATGGCTTCATGGGACGCTATCATTCCAAAAAATTTGAAATAGAGACGATCAACTTCAATCCTTCGCTCGCCTATCGCGTAAACAACAGTTGGTCTGTCGGTGCCGGAATCAATATTCAGCACATCAAGGCCGAATACGAAAAAAGTACGGTTGTTGATATGCGCAGCCAGGTCGCTGGCGCTGTCACGCAAAGATATATCGCCGCTGGTGTTCCTGCGCAACAGGCTGCCGCCATGGGTAAAGCCGTGGGCGATCAGTATGGCCCAATACTGGATGGCGATGCGAAGGTAAAAATGAGTGACACGGCCGTAGGCTGGAATGTGGGTGTGATGTTCCACCCCACCGAAGATACTCGCGTGGGTCTGTCCTACCGCTCTCGCATCAAGTACACGGCCAAAGGCGATACCGATGTCGATATCCATCGTCCTTCGGCCGCCATGATTGGCGCGATGCCGGCCCAGCTGCAGGAAATCTATGGTCTGGTTCCTGCTTCCCTGACGTCCACCTCATCAGCCAGCGTAACGTTGCCTGATACCGCACTGCTCAGTATCTATCAGCGGGTCAGCCCACGCTGGGAGCTTCTGGGTGATGTGCAATGGACTGGCTGGAGCAGTCTGCCGGAGTTGACCATCAAGAGCGATACGCTGCCGACAGCAACCCTGGATCTGAAGTTCAAAAACTCATGGCGCATTGCCGTGGGTGCTATGTATCAGGTGGCTCCGCAGTGGAAACTGAAAGCCGGTGTAGCATGGGACCAGTCTCCGGTTCGCAGCGCCGAACACCGCCCTGCCTCGCTGCCGGATAATGATCGCTACTGGCTGTCTGTCGGTGCCCAGTATAAGCCTTCAGAAAACACGTCAATTGATGTAGGCTACAGCTATATGTTCCTGAAAAAATCGCATATTGATAATACCAATAGCGACAATCTCGCGCAGTACGGGCGACTGAGTGGCGACATTAAGGCCAACGGCCACATCTTTGGTTTGCAGGTGTCTCACCGCTTCTGATCCGGCATATCGCCTGAGACAGAGCAAGAGCATTACCCGTTCCGTTGAGGCGGAACCGGTAATGCTCGCGCCAACATGATAACAATGATTGCGGAGACCACTATGAAACCGAAAAATCGTTTGACCCACTACCTGACCTCCCTGATCCTGGCGCTCTCTTTGCTGGTGGCAGGCTCCATCGCATCCGCCAGAACCGTAGATGGCCACAGCGTGCCGGATACCCTGCAGGTCAATGGTACGCAGCTGACCCTGAACGGCGCAGGAATTCGCAAGAAAGTGATATTCGACGTTTATCTTGCCGCCCTGTACACTGAAAGGCAGACTGAACAGGCCCAGACGATCCTGAACAGTAGCGCAACCCGGGCAATGCGACTGGTCCTGTTGCGGGATATCGATGGCAAGACCCTGGCTGGCGCGCTCAATGACGGGCTGCGTGACAACACGAACGACGGTCAATGGCAGGCAATCCAGTCTTCGGCCAATGCCTTTACTGATCTGCTCCTTAAGCAGAAGAGCCTGAAACGCGGCAGTGTTGTGGATATCGTATTCCAGGGACCGCGCGTTTCTGTCAGTGCAATGGGCGCCCAGCAAGGCGCTGTCAGTGATGCCACGTTCGCCCGTGCACTGCTTGCCGTGTGGATTGGGAACAAACCCGCGCAGTCTTCCCTGAAACAGGAACTATTGGGCAGAGACTGATGTCCAATGGGTGGGAACTGATGACCAATCGGAAGTTGTCTGGCAGTATGCACGCATTCGCCGACCTCCTACATGCAGGATGAATTATGGAAAAAATCTGGCTAAAAAATTATCCCAAGGGTGTGCCCGCAGAAATTGATGCGGATGCCTATTCATCGCTGACCGAGCTGTTTAATCAGTGTTGCGAGCGCTATGCCGATTCCACGGCCTATATTTCGATGGGCCAAACGCTCAGTTATGCGCAGCTGCAGCAGCAAGCTCGCTGTTTCGCGGCGTGGCTGACGTCCCAGGGAGCGCAAAAAGGAACGCGGGTTGCACTCATGATGCCCAATATCCTGCAGTACCCGGTCGCCATTTTCGGTACCCTGCTGGCCGGGTGCGCTGTGGTCAATTGCAATCCGCTATATACCGCACGCGAACTGGAGCATCAGCTCAAGGACTCGGGCGCCGAGTTCGTCGTGGTGGTGGAAAATTTCGCACATACCCTGGAGGCGGCGCGTGGCCACCTGCCCGCCCTGAAACACATTGTGGTGACCACGCTGGGCGATATGCTGAGTCCTCTCAAGGGACTGGCCTTGAATCTGATTGTGCGTCATGTGAAGAAAATGGTGCCCGCATGGTCGCTGCCGGGTCATCTGCGCTTCAAGGACATCATGAAGGGCAGCCGCGCAGCAGATTTTCGGCCGGTCACGCTGACGCATGATGATATTGCTTTTCTGCAATACACAGGCGGAACGACAGGCGTTGCCAAAGGGGCAGTACTGACTCACGGAAATATGGTGGCCAATCTGTGCCAGGCCTACTCCTGGGTCAAGCCCTATGCAAAATCCGACGGTACTGACTTTGTCGTGACCGCCCTGCCGCTCTATCATATCTTTGCACTGACGGCCAACTGCCTGACCTTTATACGGCTTGGTGCAACTAACCTGCTGATTCTAAATCCACGCGATATTCCGGCCTTTATCAAGGAACTTCGCAAATATCCGTTCACTGCATTCACAGGTGTTAATACCCTCTTCAATGCACTGCTCAATAATCCTGCGTTTACCTCGGTTTCCTTTAAAAATCTGACGCTGACACTTGGCGGAGGGATGGCAGTGCAGCGCCCGATAGCCGAACGCTGGAAAAAAGTCACCGGCAAACAGCTGACCCAGGCATATGGCCTGACCGAGACATCTCCGGCGGTGACCATCAATCCCATGGATCTGCCCGATTTCAATGGCGCGATCGGCCTGCCCGTGCCTTCCACCGACATCTCCATCCGGGATGACGAAGGCAAGGAACTGGGCATCAATGAAACCGGCGAACTTTGCGTCAAAGGCCCGCAGGTCATGCGGGAGTACTGGAACAAGGAAGAAGAAACGAGAAAGGCCTTTGAGCCTGATGGCTTTCTGCGTACCGGTGACATGGGATACATCGATGAACAGGGATACATTTATCTTGTCGATCGCAAGAAAGAGCTGATTATCGTGTCAGGATTCAACGTCTACCCTTCGGAAATCGAAGAGGTCATTGCGTCGCATCCCGGTGTCGATGAAGTCGCTGCTATCGGTGCCGATAATGGTGCATCCGGCGAAGTGGTTAAAGTGGTCGTTGTGCGCAAGGATCCGGCGCTCACGGAAAAGGCCCTGATCGATTTCTGCAGGAGTGAACTCACTGGCTACAAGGTGCCTAAAATCGTGGAGTTCCGCGATGCCCTGCCCAAATCGCCTGTTGGTAAAATCCTGAAGCGGGAACTGAAGGAAAAAGCCTGAAGAAGTGAGCACCTGAAGTGGGCATCTGAAGTGGCATGTCGAAAAATCAGCCGTCACTTTTGTATCACAACTGAAATAGCCCCGTAACGCACGCTGCATTCGGGGCTATTCTTCACCTCAAGTCAGTTCAATCAGGACACTTTTCTAAGTGGCGGCGCATACTCCTGTTCGGTCTCGCTGCTGCTGCCGTTGGAATTGATGGCGGCCTCAATAGCGTCGCGACTCAGTTCCGTTGTGAGCATGCTCAGAAAATCATAAACGTAATCACGCAGGAAAACGCCGCTCTTCAAGCCGATGCGTGTCGTGTGGGTACCAAAAAGATGCCCCACTGGAATCCCGACAAATCCGCTGTCGCGGCGCGGATCGAACGCCACACCAGCAATAATGCCAACACCCATTTCGACGTCTACATAAGTTTTGATCACATCCGCGTCAATGGCTTCCAGCACGATATCAGGTTTGATTCCTTTGCTGGCAAACGCCTGGTCAATCGACGACCTTCCGGAGAAAGCCCGGTCATAGGTGATGATCGGGTATTCGGCAATCTGCTCCAGCGACAGGTTTCGTGCCTGCGATGATGTGAGTTCGGTCAGCGGGTGATCCGGCTTGACCACCAGTGTGTGCTCCCAGCTGTAGCAGGGCAATGTGGCCAGACCGCCAACTTCGGACAGTGACTCTGTGGCCAGCGCCACATCAGCCTGCTCCTGCAGCACCATCTGGGCCAGTTGTAAAGGACTGCCCTCTGCCAGCGAAACGTGTACCTTGGGAAAACGGCGGCGAAATTCCGGAATAAAGCGTGGCAGAAAATAGCGTGCCTGAGTGTGCGTACACGCAATCACCAGACTGCCCTCATCGCGTCGGGCAAACTCGTCACTCACCTTCTTGAGGTTGTCGACTTCTATCATGATCCGTTCAATGATACTGGCCACTGCCTGCCCGGGTTTGGTCAGTCCCTTGATCCGTTTGCCATGGCGTTCGAACACCTTGACACCCAGCTCGTCCTCAAACTCAATAATGGCTTTTGACACGCCGGGCTGGGACGTGAACAGAATCCGTGAGGCCTCTGTCAGGTTGAAGTTACGCCTGATGGTTTCGCGTATAAAGCGGAATTGTTGTAGATTCATTGTCCTTGCCTGTATGGACCACCAGATCACTGTTCCGGACTACCGGAACAGAGTGACAAAAACACATGAGTCCGACCTGCAGGAGAATCGCGCAGACCGCTGGCGGTGATAATATGCCGGCACGGGCCGCACACATCACCCTGATTATAAGTTATATCAAATGCTTTTTATATAATTAATTGATATAAACATATGTTCAATTTCAACTGAAATAATCCGGGCTTACCACCCGCACAGTCAGGCCGCTGATTTTTTGGGCGTTTTCAGGCGCAGTCGCGAGCGGAACGCATACAGGCAAAGCAGGAACACAATCACATGAAGCGACAGCGTGCCTGTCAGGAAATCGATCTTGCCGTTACTGATCCAGCCTCGCATCAGGTTGATCAGGTTCATATACAGAAGCCCGGTCAGGCCCGCCAGCAGCAGGTCACCGGATCGACCCAGGCGGGGATTGACCGCGCCCAGCGGAATGGCCAGCAGGGCCAGATTCAGGGCCGCCAGCGGCAGTGAAACGCGCCACATGATTTGCGCCTGACTTTCTGCCTTGTGATCCTGGACAAGATTCATGGTTGGTCGGGATTTCATCTGGTTCAGCGCATTCTGACGCGCGACTTCGTCTGCACTGGTACCGGAACTGTTTTCCAGTCGCATGGTGTAGGAATCGAAGCTCACCATCCGGAACTCCGCACTATCAGGCTTCATATCGTAGCGATTGCCCGGCCCGAGTACGACATAGCGGTCGCCATTATCTTCTCGTCGAACGCGCGCATTTTTGGCGGTGACAATGGTGTACCAATCCTTATCCAGCACGCGCGCAAAAACTGCGCCGATTTCGTCCTTGGGATCTTTGGGCGCTTCGGTGAAAAATACGCGCGCGCCGCCGGCAGATTCAATGAACTGACCTGCCGTAATCTTTGACAAATCGGATCGTTGTTCGTAACGCTGACGATATTCTTCAATCTGTCGATAAGCCCATGGCGTGATCTCCAGTGTGAGGATCGCAATGAGCACACAAACGGGCAATGCCACGCGCAAAACCGGTCGGACCCAATCCTTGAGTGATACGCCGCTTGCGAACCAGACGACCATTTCCGATTCTCTGTAATTGCGTGAAATGGTTGTGATGGTTGCAATGAAAAGCGCCACCGACAAAATGGTGGGTAAGGCCGTGATACTTGAAAGTGCAGCAATGCCCAGAACAATGTCGGCACCGATCTGCCCTTCGGCCGCTTGACCCAGCAGGCGCACCAGCAGTACGCTTAGCCAGACAATGATAAGCGTAGAAAAAACAACGCCACCGTGACTGGTGATTTCTGCGACAACGGACCGTTTGAATAGCGACATAAGTAAAGATGGGCGATAATGAGGACATCTTTCCGACGCCTCAAGGTAGAAACAACATGGAATTTAACACACAAACCAGCCGCTCGATTCAACAAATCAAGACCCCTGCTCTATTCGTCGGGGTGTATACCGAGGGCGGACTGGGAGAGACGGCAAAGCTCATCAATCACGCATCAAATGGTGCCATTGAAGCCGTGCTCAAACAGGAATTCAAGGCCGCTGCCGGTTCACTGATTGATCTGCGAACCTTGCCTGGCGTGCGTGCCGAACGGGTTGTTCTGGTCGGACTGGGTGCCAAGGAAAAATTCACCGGGCAGGTGCTGTCACGTGCTCATCAGGCCATTGCCGGTTTCTGCACGGATGCCTCTCTCACCGAAGCCGTATCCACCCTGCTTGAAGAGCCGTGCTCAGCCACAACGCTGCGCCAGAGCGCACAGCTGGCAGCAACGGCAGCCGCCAACGCCACATATAAATATACGGCTACCTTCAGCAAGGATAAACGACCCTCAACCTTTGCCTGGAAGAAACTGACATTCACTGTTGACCGACCCGACGAAGCACAGGTCAAAGAAGGCATTGCCAATGGCGCGGCCATCGCACAAGGTCTGCATCTGACACGCGAGCTGGGCAACCTTCCTGCCAATGTGTGTACTCCCGCCTATCTGGGCGATCAGGCAAAACAGCTGGCCAAAGAGCATAAATCCATCAGTGTCGAAGTGCTGGAACGCAAGCAGATTGAAGCCCTGAAAATGGGTGCTTTCCTTTCAGTCGCCGCTGGCTCTGATCAGCCTCCTCGCTTCATCGTTCTCAAGTACACACCGGCAGGCAGTGGCGGCAAGAAAAAGAAAAAATCCGACGGCCCTGTTGTGCTGGTCGGCAAAGGCGTGACATTCGATACAGGCGGGATTTCGCTCAAGCCAGGTCTGGCCATGGACGAAATGAAATTCGATATGTGTGGTGCCGCGTCAGTATTCGGTGTGTTCAAGGCACTGGCTCATCTGGAAATTGATTCGGAAGTGATCGGTCTGATCCCTGCCACAGAAAACATGCCTAATGGTCGTGCAACCAAACCCGGTGATGTTGTCACCAGCATGTCGGGCCAGACCATTGAGATTCTGAATACCGATGCAGAAGGTCGTCTGATTCTTTGCGACGCACTGACCTATGCCGAGCGATTCAATCCCTCACTGGTTGTGGACATCGCCACACTGACCGGCGCCTGCATTGTTGCGCTGGGCAATTTCAACAGCGGACTTTATGCCAGCGACGATGCCCTGGCAGATGATCTTCTGAGTGCCGGTAAACGTGCACTGGACACAGCATGGCGCATGCCTCTGGATGACGAATACCAGGAGCTGCTCAAATCAAACTTTGCCGACATGGCCAATATTGGCGGGCCGGCAGCCGGGTCGGTCACGGCAGCATGCTTCCTGTCTCGTTATACCAAGGCGTACCGCTGGGCGCATCTTGATATCGCCGGTACGGCGTGGCTCAAAGGCGGCAAGGACAAGGGCGCATCAGGACGTCCTGTTCCCCTGCTCTGCCAGTTCCTGCTTGATCGTCAGGCTGCGGCGAATGCGGGTTGATTTTGCCTTTGGTGCGCCGGATCGGCTGGGGATGGCCTGCGACGTTGTCTGCAAGCAATTCCAGGCCGGGCAGCCTGTTTTGATTTACTGCCCGGATCCGCGCCGGCTGGCGGTCTTTTCGCGCAAACTCTGGTCGCTGAAAGATACGCTCTTTATTCCTCATGACGAGGTGGGGCCGGATACGCCCGCCGACAGCCCGGTCCGAGTCGTGCGAAGCAGCCCGGGCGACGCATTGCAGCCAGACGTTGCCGTTCCCTGGCTGCTGAACCTGGATCTGGACTGTCCGCCTGACGTCGACAAATTTGAACGCGTACTGGAAATTGTCTCAAATCACGAGCAGGACAAGGCGGCCGCTCGTGTACGCTATAAACAATATATTGCTGCCGGCCATGATGTCCGGGCTCATAACATTTCGAGCCACTGACCCGCCGGCATGTCTGCCTTAGGGAGTCCCTAATCATGTCCATTACTTTCAGAAAACGCCCCGATCACACCCTGTCTGACCCTGACGGAGCCAAAGAGCCGCATCTGGATCTGCATTCGCTTGATGCACACCTGCAGGATGAAGATGACGACGATATTCCCGTATTGATTCCGGCCTCCGCAAGTTCGGGCAGGCAGACTGGCGACCGGACGATCAGTGATCGGACCGCTGGTGGCCAGGCTGAGAGCGATCCGGTCATCAGGGATCGCACCGTCAATGACGCAGTTGCTCGTGATCCTTTAGTTCGTGATCCTTTAGTTCGTGATCCTTTAGTTCGTGACCCCTTAGTTCGTGATCCCTTAGCTCGAGACCCGTTGGTTCGTGATCCCTTAGCTCGTGATCCGTCCAAAAGTCACCCGGCTGCTGACGAAGGGCTTTCTGACCCCTATCGCGCCGCCGGTACACGCAATCCGGCTTTGTCTTCAGAATCACAGTCACTGATTCGACGTCGCGATACCGGTGCGGCAGTCCATATCCCGCCACCGGCCTCAGTGATTGATCGCAAGCCCGCTCATCAGGCGCCAGCCTGGGAAGACGAAGATGAAGCGACGGAACCGGTGTTGATGCCAGCGCAGTATCCTAATACAACGGCACCCTATCGGCCTATGTCCTACCAGAACCAATCGAGTCAGCAACAATCGAGCCAGCAACAGTTGGGCTCACCGTTGAGGCATTCACAATCGGGGCAGTCTCAATCGAGGCAGACACAATCGGGCGTATCAGCACCGAACCTGCCACAATCGGGTCAGCCAATGTCAGGGCAGCCACTGTCCAGCCCGACACGTCCGTCATTCAGCGAACCGCCAGCCTTTGCCTCTTCAGGCCAGGCTGACTCCGATTTCCCGATACACCCTGCCCCTGAAGACTTCGCGCCCTTTCTGAATACCGCGAGAAACACGCAGGGTCATCCGAGCAAGCCGGAACTCTTTGTCTGGTCGGATGACGAAAACGATGCGTTCGCCCAGGCGGCCCGCGGAGATTTCACGCTTAACCACATTCAGCCCACAGCGGGTCGGCCAGACTTTGACGCCTCTCTATTTCGCGCGCCCTCGCGCCAGGATGCGCTCGCAAGCGCGGTAGCACCCGCAAAGCAAGCCACCCGTGATCAGACCGCTGCCATGCAGGCTGAAATTGACGCCCTGGTCACCGAATTGCTGGATGAATCTCATGCGTATCTGAAGCAACGTTTCCTGGAGGAAATTCCGGAAATCATTGCCAAGTACCGGGCAAATCAGTAATCATATGTTACAGAAAAGTACCGAAACCGTTGCGTTTCAGATAAAATTCAGGAAACTGTCAGATTCATTTTAGGTCTGATGTATACTGAAATTCAAGTTTTTGATTTGTATGGAGAAACCATGACTGATTTGCGCCAGACTTTACCGCAGGAAGGCTATGCACCTGGTCAGGTGGTGCGCAATCGCGTATTGCGCAATACCTATTGGCTGCTTGCGGCTTCGCTCGTTCCCACCGTGCTTGGAGCCTTCATTGCGCTGCAACTGAATCTGAACACTCTGCTCGCACCCGGGATATCAACCATCGTCTTTCTGGTGGGTGCTTTCGGCCTGATGTTTGCCATCGAAAAGAACAAGAACAGTTCCCTGGGTGTGGGTCTGCTGCTGTTGTTCACCTTCTTTATGGGGATGATGCTGTCCCGACTGATTGGCCACGTGCTGGATTTTCGTAATGGTACCCAGCTGATAATGCTTGCGTTTGGCGGTACGGCGGCCATTTTTGGCGTCATGGCCACCATTGCGACTACCAGCAAGCGGGACTTCACAGGCATGCAGAAAACGCTGTTTATCGGTGCCGTCGTATTGCTGCTGGTTGCGCTGGCCAATATCTTCCTGCAGATTCCGGCGTTGGTGCTGACGATTTCTGTTCTGGCCATCGTCATCTTTTCTGCCTTTATGCTGGTTGATGTACAGCGCGTGGTCAATGGCGGCGAAAC
>JAEWHK010000009.1 GCA_023387815.1 Pseudomonadota bacterium | reverse complement strand
AAAGCCGTTTTCAGTTGTAAACCCAAATAACATATGGAGCCTAGCCAATGAGCACTAAAGGGCAATCACTACAAGATCCTTTCCTGAACGCATTACGTAAAGAACATGTTCCCGTTTCCATCTATCTGGTCAACGGAATCAAGTTACAAGGACAAATCGAATCATTTGATCAATATGTGGTACTGCTTCGCAATACTGTCACTCAAATGGTTTACAAACACGCTATCTCCACAGTTGTTCCCGCAAGAGCCGTCAGTTTCCAGATTGATGCCCCTGCAGAACAGGAATAGCATTTTCAGTTTTTTGCAAAAGCCCGCCAAGCTTACTTGTGCGGGCCTTTTGTTTTTCAGGACGCTATGCGCGTATTAATTATCAGTGTCGATTCAGGCGATCTGGATCACAAGGCACACGCAGAAGAATTCCAAATGCTGGCCGAGGGGGCGGGGGCCGAGATAGCCGGAACCCTGGTTGTCAAAAGAGACAAACCAGATGCTGCCTACTATATTGGCAAGGGGAAACTGGAAGAAGCCACCGCCATGGCAGCGGCGGAAGATGTCGAGCTCATTCTGTTCGATCAGCCCCTCAGTCCGGCCCAACAGCGCAACCTTGAACGCGCATTCCAGAGACGGGTCGTCGATCGCGTCGCTCTTATCCTGGATATTTTTGCCCTTCGGGCCAAGAGTCACGAGGGTAAGTTGCAGGTGGAGCTGGCGCAATTGCAGCACCTGGTTACCCGGCTCACGCGCATGTGGACCCACCTGGAACGGCAACGCGGTGGTATCGGGATGCGAGGACCAGGGGAATCCCAGCTCGAGATGGATCGCCGGATGATTGGCGCCAAAGTCAAGGTGCTCCGGGAACGGCTCGCCCGGGTTGAACGTCAGCGTAAAACCCAGCGTCGCTCGCGAGAACGCAGCAATACCTTGTCTGTCTCACTGGTTGGCTATACCAATGCCGGTAAAAGCACGCTTTTCAATGCACTGACGCGTGCAGACGCCTATGCGGCTGACCAGCTGTTTGCCACCCTGGATACCACGACCCGGCGAATCTGGATCGAGGGCGCCGGTAATGTGGTGGTATCGGACACCGTGGGTTTCATCCGCGATCTGCCAACCACGCTCATTGCTGCCTTCAAGGCGACCCTGGAAGAGACCGTTCACGCAGACCTGCTTTTGCATGTCGTGGATGCAGCAAGTCCGCAAAGAGACGAGCAGATTGCCGAAGTTGATAAAGTTTTGGACGAAATTGGCGCAAGTCACATCCCACGCATACTTATTTACAATAAAATAGATCAAGCGGGCTACGAACCGCAGGTAGAAAGAAACGAACAGGGCGTTCCAGCCCGAATATTTGTCAGTGCACTACAACGAACCGGTCTGGATAGATTGCGCGGGGCAATCGCCGAGTTCAGACCTTCAATAGGAAACGAAGTTGCGACTCTTTAATATTTTCAATCTCAATGATCCGGGCTGGGGACGAGGAAGCCAGAACAACAATAATTCTGACGAACCGCCGAAACGTCCGGGAAGGCCGGGCGATGGCCCGCCAGACCTTGATCAGGTCTGGAACGATTTCAATAAAAGACTCAAATCACTATTTGGCAAGAAGCAGGGCGGTGGCAATAACGGGTTTGACCGTCCTCCTCAGAACAATGGTCTGACGCCTTCACCCAAAGCGACGCGTGTCGGCATTGTCTTTATTATCATCGCCGCCATTGCCTTGTGGCTGGTTAGCGGATTCTACATTGTTCGTGAAGGGTATGTGGGTGTTGTCACGCAGTTTGGACGGTATCACGCCACCGTTCTGCCTGGCATGCACTGGCACCTGCCTGCACCCATCCAGTCGGTAGAGAAAGTGGATATTGCCAGTGTGCGTAATTTCACCTTTGGGTACAAGACTGATCTGAACAACAAAGTTCCCGCCGAATCGCTCATGCTGACTGAAGATGAGAACATCGTCGAAGTCCAGTTCGCCGTGCACTATCGTCTCAAAGCCGAACTTGAACCGAATGAAGCGACGCATCGCTCTCCCGCTGCCGATTTTCTGTTTTCCATGGTGAACCCGACCGAGTCTGTGCGTCAGGCGGGCGAGACCGCGATGCGTGAAATCGTTGGTAAGGAAGCCATGAACAACATTCTGTACGAAAGCCGGACTGCTGCTGCCAATAACGTCATGAAACTGATGCAGCAGATTCTGAACCGCTATCGTTCGGGTATTGAAGTGACCTCAGTGGCCATTCAGAACGTGCAGCCTCCTGAGCAGGTTCAGGCTGCATTTGAAGACGCTATCAAGGCAGGCCAGGATAACGAGCGTCAGAAAAATGAAGGTAACGCCTACGCCAGCAAGGTTATTCCAGAAGCGCGTGGTCGCGCCTCACGCCTTGTTCAGGATGCCGAAGCCTATCGTGAAGCCATTGTGACGCAGGCCCGCGGTCTTGCATCGCGCTTTGAAAGTATTCAGGCCGAATACGCCAAAGCGCCTGAAGTCACGCGCGAACGTATTTATATTTCAACACTCAGGGAAGTGTTTGAGAAAACATCCAAGGTATTGCTGGATACCCAGGATGGCAACAATATGATGTATTTGCCAATCGACAAGATTCTTGAAGGTCAGTCTGGCAATACCTCGTCGCCTGCACCCCGCAGGCCATCCAGTGATTCTTCCTCTTCGGGCTCCGCAACAGACACATCGTCCAATGAGACGCCCAATCTCAGGCGTAACGACAATCGCCTGAGCCGCGACAATTTTGACCGTAGCAGGTAAGAGGAGAGATCATGAACAAGACAATTTTTGGCGCGGTCATATTTGTTATTGCCGCCTTCCTGTTTTCTTCATCCGTGTATACGGTGAGTGAACGCAATACCGCCCTGGTATTCAAACTGGGTCAGTGGAAACGCACGGTCTCGGAACCGGGTCTGCATTTCAAATGGCCCGCTCCGCTGGAAACCGTCGTCAAGCTCGATAAACGGATCCAGACCATTGAATCAGGCGATGCTGAACGTATTCAGACGTCAGAAAAGAAAAACCTGATTATCGATTCATACGTGAAGTGGCGCATTATCGATCCGCTGCGTTATTACATTTCGTTTGGTAATCAGCTGGATGCTGCCCAGAATCGTCTGGGTGCGCAGATCCGCGATGCGCTCAACGCCTCGGTCAACACGCGTACAGTACGGGATGTGATCTCGCAGGAGCGTCACGTGGTTATGGACGAGATTGTGAGAAACGTCGAACAGCGCGCCAAGCCTCTGGGTATCGAAGTGGTAGACGTGCGCCTGAAACGCATCGAGTTTTCTCCTGAAGTCTCTGAATCTGTGTATGCACGGATGCAGGCTGAACGTAAGGAAGAGGCCAACAGCCTGCGGGCTAACGGTGCTGCTGAGAAAGAGCGTATTCAGGCTGAAGCCGATCGCAAGGTTCGTGTTGAACTGGCTGAAGCCGATGCCAAGGCAGAAACGTTAAGAGGTCAGGGCGATGCCCAGGCGGCGGACATCTACGCGGCAGCCTATGGAAAAGATCCTGCTTTCTTCAGTTTCTATAACAGCATGGATGCTTACCGCAGCGCCTTCAGCAATCGTCATGATTTGCTGGTGGTTGATCCGAAATCCGACTTCTTCCGGTATTTCAATCAATCCGGTGCCAACCGTCCTGCGCCTGGGCAGGGCGGCGGGGAACCCCTGCTGGTTCAATAATTCGCAAATTGCCCATTTGCGCGACTTCTAGCAGATTACAGAGTACAATATACTGTAAGTTTTAAGTCACTTTATCAATGCGATTCGGCTGCTTACGCAACCGGATCGCATTTTTGTTTGGTTTCGCCCTTTTCGGATATGACAACAAGCAACTGGCTACTCCCCGAACATCTGTCGGATATTCTTCCTGCCGAGGCGCGCCGTATAGAAGAGCTGCGCCGGGCCATGCTCGATTTGTATCGCCATTGCGGTTTCGAACTGGTCGCACCGCCGCTGGTGGAATATACCGAATCGCTCTTAGTCGGCAACAGTCAGGACCTCACGTTACAAACCAACAAGCTGGTAGACCAGCTTTCGGGCCGGACCATGGGCGTGAGGGCAGATATGACGTCGCAGGTTGCGCGTATCGATGCGCATCTGCTCAATCGAGAGGGGGTTGCAAGGCTGTGCTATTGCGGCAGTGTTCTGCATGCGCGTCCTTCCGGCCTGCTGGCAGACCGGGAACTGTTGCAGATAGGCGCTGAAATTTACGGTTATTCAGGCTACGAAGCCGACCTGCAGATTATTGAACTGGCGCTGGAAAGCCTGGCACTGGCGGGTGTCAAAAATCCGAATCTGGATCTGAATCACCCTGGTGTCTCTCGTGCGCTCATCGAAGCCGCGGGGCTTCACGAGCAGGCGGGCGAGGTACTGTCTCTGCTCAAGGAAAAAGACGTTCCGGGTCTGCGCCAGCTTCTTGAGGCTGCAACGGGTGTGCCATCTGACATTGCCCAGGCGTTGATTCGCCTGCCTTCACTATACGGCGATGCCTCGGTTCTTGACGACGCTGCGTCTACACTGCCGGATCTGCCCGGCATTCGTGCGGCACTGCAGGCTCTGCGAACGCTGGTAGAGGCGCTCAATGTGCCCTCCGTGGGGATTGATCTGGCCGATGTCAAAGGCTACGATTACCACTCTGGCGTCAGCTTTGCCATTTTTGGCCCCGGCTGGCCGGACGCAATCGTGCGCGGCGGTCGTTATGACAACGCCGGTGCCTCTTTCGGCCGCGGTCGTGCCGCAACCGGATTCAGTCTGGATCTGCGCAAGGTCTCGGCGGGCCTGGCGCCCGCGGAACCTTCCCGCGCCATACGCGCACCGTGGAGTGCAGACCCACAGCTCGTGGACACGGTCAGGCAGTTGCGGCAGGAAGGTAACGTTGTGGTTCAGTTTTTCCCTGGAACCACGCAAAGTATTGATGAATTTGTTTTCGACCGTGAACTGGTTTGTGATAACGGTCAATGGGTGTTGAAAAGCACCAGCTAATTGGGTTCTGTCGGCACTTGCCGGCAGAAGTAAGATGAACTTTTGTACAAAGTCACTTTTATGAGCAAGAACGTAGTGGTAATTGGCACCCAATGGGGTGACGAAGGGAAGGGCAAGATCGTTGACTGGCTGGCCGAGTCCGCCCAGGGTGTTGTCCGTTTCCAGGGCGGTCACAATGCCGGCCATACCTTGTGGATCAACGGTAAGCGCACCGTCCTGCGCCTGATTCCATCGGGTATCATGCATCCTCACGCTATCTGCTATATCGGCAATGGCGTGGTGCTGTCGCCCGAAGCCCTGCTCAAGGAAATCGAAGAGCTTGAGGCCGCCGGACTGGACGTACGCAGCCGCCTGCGCATTTCAGAAGCCTGCCCGCTGATTCTGCCTTACCACGTCGCGGTCGATCAGGCCCGTGAAGCCCGCAAGGGTGACAACAAGATCGGTACTACCGGTCGCGGTATCGGCCCGGCCTACGAAGATAAAGTGGCTCGCCGTGCGTTGCGCGTACAGGACCTGTACGATCTGGAAGTCTTCGACCAGAAACTGGGCGAAGTGCTGGAGTACCATAATTTCATTCTTACTCAGTACCTGGGTGCCGATCCTGTCTCATTTGACGAGGTTAAAAATCAGGCACTGGCGCTGGCACCGGTAATCAAGCCTATGGTGGCTGATGTATCTGCACTGCTGTATCAGGCCGAAAAAGAAGGTCAGAAACTATTGTTTGAAGGTGCGCAGGGTGCATTGCTGGACGTTGATCATGGAACCTATCCCTATGTCACCAGCAGCAACTGTATTGCAGGTGCCGCGTCGGCGGGTGCCGGTGTCGGTCCGCAACGCCTCAACTATGTGCTGGGTATCACCAAAGCGTATACAACCCGCGTAGGTTCCGGCCCGTTCCCAACAGAATTGCAGAACGAAGTGGGTGCCCACATTGCCAAAGTCGGTAACGAGTTTGGCGCGGTTACCGGCCGACCACGTCGTTGCGGCTGGTTCGACGGCGCGGCTCTCAAACGTTCTGTCATTATCAATGGCATCACCGGTCTGTGCGTGACCAAACTGGACGTTCTTGACGGTCTCGAAAGTATCGGTCTGTGCACGGGCTATATGCTGGACGGCAAGAAAATTGACCTGCTGCCCTATGGCTATAAGGCAGTGGAAAAGGCTGAGCCCATTCTGGAATCCATGCCCGGCTGGACTGAATCCACCGTTGGCATCAAGGAGTATGATCAGCTACCAGAGAATGCACGTCGCTTCCTGAGCCGTATCGAAGAGATCTGCGAAGTCCCTGTCGACATCATTTCTACCGGTCCGGACCGCATGGAGACGATTCTGCGTCGCCATCCATTTGCCGACCAGCAGCCTGCCTGAAGGAAGAGACAGAATGAGTGTGCCGGAAAGCTCTGATAAACACTTGTGGATCAGCTGGGAAGAATACAACAGGCTGATCGAAAGGCTGGCCCTGATTGTTCATCAGTCAGGATGGAAATTCGATAAGATTCTCTGCCTGGCGCGCGGTGGCGTGCGGGTGGGCGATGTCCTTTCCCGGATTTTCGATGTGCCCCTGGGCATTCTTGCCACCAGCAGTTACCGTGAAGCCGCAGGTACCGTGCAGGGTCAGCTGGACATTGCCAAGTTCATCACGATTACCCGAGGCACGCTGGACGGAAAGGTGCTGCTCGTTGATGATATGGTAGATACCGGCCTGACATTTGCACGGGTCCAGGATCATCTGGTTACCCAGTATCCGGCCATTACCGAGCTGCGTTCAGCCGTACTGTGGTGGAAAGGACACGCCAAGGTCGAGCCCAATTATTACGTAGACCAGCTGCCCACCAACCCCTGGATTCACCAGCCGTTTGAAGATTACGACAGTTTAAGGCCTCATCAACTGGAGGCCTGGGTCAGAAAGGGTATACAAACCTGACGGGTTGTGCTAGAATCACCGATTATCCAAGAATTTTTCTTCCAATTTTAAAGAACACGCCTACAATTCATGCCTAACGTACGCTTAAAAGAGAACGAGCCATTTGAAGCAGCACTGCGTCGCTTCAAACGCACTATCGAAAAAACCGGTCTGC
>JAEWHK010000007.1 GCA_023387815.1 Pseudomonadota bacterium | reverse complement strand
GTTTTCGGTCAGATGAACGAACCTCCTGGCAACCGTCTGCGTGTGGCTCTGACCGGTCTGACAATGGCGGAAAAATTCCGTGACGAAGGCCGTGATATCCTGTTCTTCGTTGATAACATCTACCGTTATACCCTGGCCGGTACTGAAGTATCTGCGCTGCTGGGTCGTATGCCTTCAGCCGTGGGTTATCAGCCAACACTGGCCGAAGAGATGGGTGTTCTGCAAGAGCGTATTACCTCTACCAAAACTGGTTCCATTACGTCTATCCAGGCCGTTTACGTTCCTGCCGATGACTTGACCGATCCATCACCAGCTACCACCTTCCAGCACCTGGATTCAACCGTTGTGCTGTCTCGTGATATTGCCTCTCTGGGTATTTATCCTGCGGTTGACCCGCTGGATTCCACCAGCCGTCAGCTGGATCCACAAGTTGTTGGTGAAGAGCATTACTCAGTGGCTCGTGCCGTTCAGCAAACGCTGCAACGCTACAAGGAACTGCGTGACATTATCGCGATTCTGGGTATGGACGAGCTGTCTCCTGAAGACAAACAGGCTGTTGCCCGTGCACGTAAAATCCAGCGCTTCCTGTCCCAGCCTTTCCACGTGGCTGAGGTGTTTACCGGTTCTCCTGGTAAATACGTACCGCTGGCTGAAACCATTCGCGGCTTCAAAATGATTGTCGAAGGCGAATGTGATTCCCTGCCAGAACAGGCCTTCTACATGGTCGGTACCATTGATGAAGCCTTTGAAAAAGCGAAAAGCTTAAAATAAGGAATAGCTATGGCTGCTTTACTTAAAGTAGACGTTGTCAGTGCCGAAGCATCCATCTTCTCGGGCGAAGCCAAATTCGTGTCTTTGCCGGGTGAAGCGGGTGAACTGGGCGTGCTGCCCGGACACACACCGCTGATCTCCAAGGTCCGTCCTGGTACGCTGAAAATCGTACGTGAAGACGGTACCGAAGAGTTGGTGTTTGTCGCCGGTGGTATTCTTGAAGTGCAGCCATTTGGCGTCACCGTTCTCTCCGACACGGCCATTCGTGCGGCAGATCTGGACGAAGCCAAGGCCGAAAAGGCTCGCCAGCAAGCGCTGGAGGCACTCGAGAACGCACACGACAAGCAGGATATTGCTGCTGTCGAAGCCGAACTCGCGATGCTGGCAGCGCAGGTTGCCGCCGCACGTCGTCTGGCAAATATGAAGAATCGTCATTGATTTTTCATCCTCGCCGCAGCACCGGCAGTAAAAACAAAAGACGCCTTCGTGGTGTCTTTTGTTTTATGGGCCCCTGCCGGCATGACGGCAGGCAGGGGCGCTATGACAGATGAACTATTTTGATTGTGATTTCTCTGCCGCTGCGCGCAATTGATCCAGCGTCGCAGAAGGTGTAATGGCTTGCGGATCGATCAGGCAATGCAGAATTGCTGGCTTGCCACTGGCGACAGCTCGCTCAAAAGCAGGGCCGAACTCTTCGTTCTTCTCGACACGCTCACCAAAGCCGCCAAACGCTTGTGCATATGCTGCAAAATCCGGGTTCTGCAAATTCGTTGCACTCACGCGACCAGGATAGTGTTTTTCCTGGTGCATGCGGATCGTGCCGTACATACCATTATCAAAAATCAGCACAATGATATTCAGGCCATATTGAACTGCTGTTGCAAATTCCTGTCCGTGCATCAGGAAGCAACCGTCGCCCGCAAAACAAACAACCTGACGATCCGGCATAACGCGTTTGGCACCGACAGCAGCAGGAGCCCCATAGCCCATAGAGCCCGAAGTGGGCGCCAATTGCGTATTGAAATGTTCAAAGCGATGAAAACGGTGTAGCCAGGTCGCGTAATTGCCGGCGCCGTTCGTCATGATGGCATCTTTTTCCAGATGGTCTTCCAGATAGGCCATCACATGCCCCATCTGCAGCGCGCCGGGAGATTTGACAGACTCTGGGTTGCTCCAGGCCAGGTAAGTTTGGTGGGCGGTATCCACGTAGGATTGTCGCTCATCGGCAGCATCTGCCTTAAGCGCAGAGGCCGCACTCACAAATTGTACAGGGGTGGCATTGATGGCCAGTGCTGCCTGATAGACACGATTCAATTCCTGACTGTCAGGGTGCACATGAATCAGTGTCTGTTTGGGAACGGGGATATCCAGAAGATTATAGCTTTGCGAAGCGATTTCAGACATTCTGCCGCCTACGAGCAGAATCACGTCTGCCTCTTCGGCCATCTTCAGCAGTTTCGGATTAATGCCAAGTCCGATATCACCCACGAAGTTCGGATGGGAAGCGGGGAACAGATGCTGGCGCCGAAATTGCACGGCCACAGGCAATTGCTGCCTTTCGGCAAATGCCACAAAGCCATTGACGGCTTCTTCTGTCCAGCGGGATCCGCCCAGAATCGCAAGCGGCCGCTTCGCCCCAGCCAGCAGTTTTGCCATCTCGTCCATCTGTGCGGGTACCGGTGCAGATTCTACCGGCTCCACGCGAGGTGCATCGGCAACGTCGGCCATCTGAACCAGCATGTCTTCCGGCAAGGCGATCACGACGGGGCCTGGGCGACCTGACATCGCTACATGAAAGGCGCGTGCAACGAGTTCGGGGATACGGGACGCATCGTCAATCTCTGTCGTCCATTTCGTTTGTGTTGCGAAGACTGCGCGATAGTCCACTTCCTGGAAAGCTTCGCGCTCACGCATGCCAGTTTCGATCTGTCCGACGAAAACAATCAACGGTGTTGAGTCCTGTTTGGCAATATGGATGCCCGCAAGCGCATTCGAAATACCGGGGCCGCGAGTCACCATGCAGATACCAGGCCTGCCGGTCAGTTTGCCATGGGCTTCAGCCATCATGGCTGCGCCGCCTTCCTGACGGCAGACTGTGACATTGATACTTGCATCATGCAAAGCATCGAGTACTGCTAGGTAACTTTCCCCAGGCACACAGAAGACGTGGTCTACGCCTTGCCTGACAAGTTGATCAACGATAATTTCTCCACCTGGACGACTCTGACTGTTGTTTTGCATGTGTGATCTATAATATTTCAGTTGTGAAAGGAAGGCTGTCCGCGTTTTCCAGACATCGCGCCGGGGCGTGATATCACAGACATCATAAACAATCTAAAGTATAGGCGATAAGAATATGAAATTGACTCCAAAAGCATTTTTTCCTCGTGCTTTTTCTCTCGTGGCAGGATTGGGTCTCATGGCGGCAACATCGGCATCATTCGCTCAGGAAGCTGCTTATCCGAGCAAACCGGTGACCGTTCTGGTAGGGTTTTCAGCTGGAGGAACGACCGATGTTCTGGCACGCATTGTTGCCAAAGGTCTGGGCGATGAGCTTGGACAAAGCTTTGTTGTAGAAAACAAACCGGGAGCAGGCAGCAATATTGCCACTGACCAGTTGCTCCGTCAGAAAGCAGATGGCTATACGCTGATGATGATGGCGGTTACTACGACCATCAACCAGACGCTGTATAAAAATGCCCGCTTCAATATCGAAAAAGATATCGAACCCATTGTTCTGGTTGCCAAAGTGCCCAATATCCTCGTTGCCAGCAAAAATACACCATATAACAATGTGAAGGAATTTGTGGATTACGCGAAAGCCAATCCAGGGAAAGTGAATTACGGTTCATCAGGTGCAGGTACGTCTATCCATCTGGCAGGTGAACTCTTCAAGCAGCAGGCAGGCATCGATATGGTACACATTCCATTTGGTGGCAGTGGTCCGTCCATGACTGCGCTGGTGGGTGGGCAGACTGATGTCGTTTTTGAAAACATGCCCGCTGCCGTTCCTCAAATCAAGGCTGGCAAGATCAAGGCATTTGCCGTTACCACAGACAAACGGTCAGAGGCGTTTCCTGACGTTCCCACCCTGCAGGAATCGGGCTATCCCAACTTTAACGTGTCTTCCTGGTTCGGTCTGGTGGCGCCCAAAGGCACTCCCAAGCCGGTTGTAGACAAAATTAACGCGACGGTAGCGAAAATTCTGGAAAAACCCGAGGTGATCGAACAGTTGAAAGGACTGGGCGCGACAGCAGAAAAAAATACGCCTGAAGAATTCTCGACTTTCGTATCCGGCGAAACCAAGACCTGGGGCGACGTGATTCGCAAGGGCAATATCTCTATTAATTAAGATTTCAGGGTTCGCGATGGACTGACTCATCGCAAACTGTGAGGATCCATATTTTCACAATTTGCGATGTGCGAAGTCTTTCCGAATTGCGAACAACCAGGTCTTAACGATTTGCAGGATTTCGCCGATGCGAAATCCTGTGCAGAAAAGCAAACGGCAACGTGTAATAACACGTTGCCGTTCTGTTTTGAAGGGGGTTGGCATGCTGCCCGCACGCCGGTAGTGATTCTGCCTGCCATTCAGTATGCAGGCAGATAATTGCCAGTCAATTACCCATGATCGCGCACAAAAATTCAGGCGCGTTTACAACCTTATCAATAGCAAACCTGCGTTCAATCTCGCAGGGGCCGGCAATTACCAGCTATAACCGCCTTCAGAGTCGGTGTCGTCGATGGCTTTTTCTGTTTCTTTAATCATGTCGTACATCATTACGCAAGCTGCAGAAACAGAGGCAGCGATGGCTTTGACCAGGTCGGTCAGGCTCATGGCCTGTTCTTCATTGATTGCATGACGGATCAGATCGCGTTCCATGGAATCGCTAAAGGCAAGTTCAGGGGCGTCGCTCATGGCGAGGGCGTTTTTCATAGAAATGTTCATGGTAGTGGGCTCTTTAAATGACTGCGTTGAGTAGGTATAAACCATTATAGGGTTAACCCTAGGATAAAGCAAGGGTAGGTATCACAATTGTCATGCAGTGCAACAAATCCGTTGTTTTTCCACGAAAAACAGGGACTTAACCGTATTTGCCCTAGTGTGAAAACTGCGAATTGTCGACGATACCTGCAGGGATTTATTCTGTACGTTCTGTTACATTTGCAAGGATCTACCGTGAAAGAACGATTGGACTGCGCCTTAATCAGCGTTCCGGGCACTGAAGCCCTTATCAGTTCGCTGCTTAGCCACGAACGACTTCCCACCAGCCGTCTGCACTTCAGCGTCATTCAACCGACCGCGCAGGCTGGCCTGCCTCCTGCCAATTCTGACATTCCCGCGAGTTCTGCCAACAATCCGCTAAGTGCCTTTCCGTCAGCCACGTTTTTGCAGGAGCTCACTTATTCCCTGCGCCATTATGATGTTATCTGTCTGCCGGTCTTTCCCGGGTCACTGGTCTGGACGCGCATCGTTCTTCAGCAAAGCCGGATCGAAGATCACCGTCCCATCTTTGTATTAGGGCAATCGTTAAGACCCATCGGCCTGATCGACCTTCTTAAGCTGGGCGTGGTCGATTTTGCCTTATGGCCTTGC
This sequence comes from Pseudomonadota bacterium, assembly GCA_023387815.1. GTDB lineage: Bacteria > Pseudomonadota > Gammaproteobacteria > Burkholderiales > Burkholderiaceae_B > Advenella. Next base: position 57,226 of record JAEWHK010000007.1, on the reverse strand, counting down.
GATCCCGAAGAAGTCCGGGTCAGAATGCTACACGCGCTTAATCATTTGCGCGGGCAGCATTATCGTTCTCCAGCCCTGCTGGGCGACAGTATCAAAAGTCAGCCTTATGGGTCTGATCGTTTCATGCCGGAACGCTTCGGGCCTGATCGTCTCCGGCCGCATGAAGGCAATCCCGCCCAGCCAGGTGCTCATCCTTCCGGTGCATATCCGTGTGCATCCACCTTACAGCCAGCAGCTGGAATGCTCAGAGACGCCGCCTTCAGTGCTCGCCCTTATGATTCACTCCTCCAACTGTCACGCCCCCATCTGTCACGTCCTCAAGCGACAGGGGCAGGGGCTGCGTCGGCTTGGCACCCCAGTGTCAGTCCGGCCGACAGTGCACTGGTATCCGGCTCCTCCCTGCGTCGCATCACCGGAGTGTCACCTGTGCCCCTGTCTTCATCCGCCATGCCAGAGGTTCCACGCATCTGCTGTCAGGAAATTGCGCGATATGCGGATGGATTCCAGCAACTCAAAGCCATCGTAGTAGCTCAGTTTGAGCGAGCCTACCTTACCCAGGCACTGGCGCGCAGTAAAGGAAACATCGCGCTGGCCGCCAGAAATTCGCTCAAACATCGACGCGCGTTCTGGGCGCTTATGCGTAAACACCAGATTTCGGCCGATGCGTTTCGTGAATATGACTACTAAGATGAGCAATGCGGGTGTCTTCGGCCATTCTCATACCAGGTACGATACAATCTCTCCGGTAAGAAAATCATACACATAGATCTTAAAAAAGGTTCCCCATGGCTTTTCCGGTTCTGCAGAACGATGTATTCCTGCGCGCGCTACAGCGCCAGCCTGTTCCCTATACTCCTGTCTGGCTGATGCGCCAGGCGGGTCGTTATCTGGCTGAATACAACCAGACGCGCGCCAAAGCCGGCTCTTTTCTAGGGCTGGCCAAAAATCCGGACTTTGCGACAGAGGTGACCTTGCAGCCACTGGATCGTTTTCCGCTGGATGCCGCCATCCTGTTTTCGGACATTCTCATGCTGCCCGATGCAATGGGACTGGGCCTGGGTTTTGTGGCGGGCGAAGGTCCACAGTTTGCGCGTCCGCTCAGAACGCAAGAGGACGTTGCCCAACTGGCAGTGCCCGATATGAACCAGCTGCGCTTTGTATTTGACGCAGTCGGCCAGATCCGGCAGTCTCTCAACGGCAGGGTGCCGCTCATTGGCTTTGCAGGAAGCCCCTGGACGGTCGCCTGCTATATGGTAGAAGGTCGGGGTTCGTCTGATTATCGTCTTGTCAAAACCATGATGTATGCGCAGCCAGCGCTTTTGCATCGAATTCTTGAAGTCACCGCAAACGCGACTGCGCTATATCTGAATGAACAGATTCGTGCGGGTGCACAGGCGGTCATGATATTCGACAGCTGGGGTGGTGTTCTGCCAGATGGCATGTTCCAGGCATTTTCCCTGGCCTATATCAGCAAAGTCATCAGCCAGCTTGAACGTAACCAGAACGGCGCTGTTGTCCCCGTTATTTCGTTTACCAAGGGTGGCGGGCTTTGGCTTGAAGACATTGCCGCCAACGGCTGTGATGCAGTCGGACTGGACTGGACGGTCAATTTGGGGCAGGCCCGCGCGCGGCTTGGGGATCGTGTTGCATTGCAAGGAAATATCGATCCGATGGCACTCTTTGGTACACCCGATTCCATCCGCCAGGAGGTTCGACGCGTTATCGATGACTTTGGCGCGGTGCAAAATGGCGGTCATGTTTTCAATCTTGGACACGGAATTTCGCAGTTTACGCCGCCCGAAAATGTGGCAATTCTGGTCGATGAAGTGCATAGCTACAGCCGCGCAAAGCACTCATGACACCAAGTTGTGCACAGTTGTCAAGGGGAACTGGTCAATTTTCCAGTTTCTCCAGAACAATGAAGTGCTGTTATAAGTTTTTGATTTTAAATATATAAATCGCACTGTTTTTTCTTATGAAAAAATTTTGATTCTTCATAACGGATTAATAGTTTTTTTGCAATGAAGTTTTCCCCAAAGTTATCCACAGGCTGCTCGATAAATTTGAAGAAGTAGTGTCCCGGAGTGCCTTTATGTCAGATACCTGTGAAACTACTTTAAGTATCGTCACTAAGTTGTAACTTAAAGGTAATACTCAGGTTTGCTTCAATCATCATCCGTTTTTCTCATTTCAGGAAATAAGTGTGCAAGTCAGCTGGATTCGTGTCGTGTTGGATATCCCTCGACAAGAGGCATTCGACTATCGATGTGAACATCCCGTGCAAATAGGGCAGCGAGTGATTGTTCCCTTCGGAGCCCGCCAGCTTGTCGGCGTGGTCGTCGAACTGCTTGCAGCGCCATCACTTGAGCCCGAACACATCAAAAATGTCGACCAGGTCCTGGATGATCTTCCTCCTTTTTCTGCAGACTGGCTGGCGATGGCGCAATTTGCCTCGCGCTATTATCAGCGCTCGCTGGGTGAAGTGGTATTGCCCGTTCTGCCGAACGGGCTGCGTAAGCCGGCAGCTTATCTGGGCAAACGGGCTGCGGGTGGGCCGGTAGCAAGAGCGGATCGCAAGAAAAGAGCTGCGCCCCCCTCACCGAAGTCCGAGCCCATAAACCTGAATGCAGAACAGCAGACTGCGGTACAGAGCATCAGCCAGGCGAGAGGGTATTCACCCTTTCTGCTACATGGCGTCACTGGCAGTGGCAAAACAGAGGTTTATCTGCACGCCGCCATGTCCGTTCTTGCGCGCGGACAGCAAATCCTGATGCTGGTACCTGAGATCAACCTGACACCGCAACTGGAAACCGCCGTACGCGCACGTTTCTCCGAGATCGTCGAGCCAGAGCAGATCGCCGTCTTTCACAGTGCACTTGCCGATGGCGAAAGACTGAAAACCTGGGCCGATGCGCAACGCGGAAAATTGCGTGTGTTGCTGGGGACACGCATGGCGATTTTTGCGCCCCTGGAAAATCCTGGCCTCATCATCGTGGATGAAGAACACGATGCCTCATACAAACAGCAGGAAGGCCTGCGCTATTCGGCTCGTGATCTGGCCGTCTGGCGGGCGCATCAGGCGGGCATACCGTTAGTGCTGGGATCTGCCACACCGTCACTGGAGACCTGGCAGCACGCCCTGAGCGGACGTTATACGCGCCTGACGCTGGGGCAACGAGCCAGAACTCGTTTTCTTCCTGCCCTGCGCCTGGTCGATACGCGTAAGGCGAAGCTTGTTCAGGGCTTCGAGCCGGGTGTGCTGGATGCTATTCGGACGCGTCTGGAGCGCGGCGAACAGTCCATGGTGTTCCTCAATCGTCGAGGCTATGCGCCTGTCATGCACTGCGCAGCCTGCGGATGGGTCAGCCAGTGCCCCCGCTGTTCGGTTCACACCGTATTGCATCGCAAACCAGCAGGTGGTTATCAGCTGCACTGTCATCATTGCGGATTCCAGACTCGGGTGCCGTCTATCTGTCCAGATTGCGGCAATCAGGACCTGCAGCCGCTGGGGCGCGGTACACAGCGTGTTGAAGAGTTTCTGCAGGACACGTTTCCTTCAGCGCGCATTCAGCGGATCGATGCTGACAGCACGCGTCTGAAGGGCAGCGCGTCCCGCCTTTTTGAAGAAGTGCACACGGGCAATGTCGATATTCTGGTTGGTACCCAAATGGTGGCCAAGGGGCATGACTTCCGTCGCTTGGGTCTGGTGGCCGTGCTCAATGCCGATTCCATGCTTTTCTCAGCCGACTTTCGCGCACCCGAGCGCCTGTTTGCACAACTGCTTCAGGTGGCTGGGCGGGCAGGGCGGCATGCCGAAGGCGGAGAGGTGCTGATCCAGACCGGTTATCCTGACCATACTGTCTATCAGACTTTGCTCAGAAATGATTTTCCTGCCTTTGCGGATGATCTGCTACAGGAGCGCCGGGACACGGGTCTGCCTCCGTTCAGTTTTCAGACACTGATTACTGCGGAAGCCAAAAGCGTGCAGCTCGCACTGGCGTTTCTCCAGGAAATCCGGCAGTGCGCACAAGATATCCTGACGCCGGAAGGTCAAAGCGCAACACAGGATATCACTCTCTATGACCCCGTACCCTTGCGCATTCTGCGGGTGGCGCACGTGGAGCGGGCGCAATTGCTGGTGGAATCTTCCTCCAGACCAGCCTTGCAGCAATTCCTGCAGCAGTGGCTGCCGCAGGTACAAGTGATCGGGCAAAAACAGCGCATGCGTTATTTCATCGAAGTTGACCCCCTGGAAATCTGAAAAATATGAGTGATGCCCTGCTATCGATGAATGCTGCGCAGCGCGAGGCAGTGCTGTATCTGAACGGACCATGTCTGGTACTGGCGGGGGCGGGCAGTGGCAAGACACGAGTCATCACGCAGAAAATTGCCTATCTGATCAATGAGTGCGGCTACGATGCCAAAGGGATTATCGCGCTGACCTTTACCAACAAGGCGGCAAAGGAAATGGCCGAACGCATTCAGCATAGCGTGGAGAAAAGACGGCTTAAAGGACTCACAATCAGTACCTTTCATGCGCTGGGTGTCCGTTTTCTAAGAGAAGAAGCAGCACATGCAGGCCTGAAGCCCGGCTTTTCCATCCTGGACTCAACCGATACATTGGGGGTGATTCAGGAGCTGCTGGCAACCACTGACAAAGGTCGCCTGCGTAGTGTGCAGCAGCAGATTTCGCTGTGGAAAAATGCACTGGTCACGCCCGATGATGCCGAGAAAATTGCGCAAACACCCGACGAAATGGACGCGGCACGTGTGTACCGAAGCTACGATGCGACGTTGCGAGCCTATCAGTCTGTGGATTTTGATGATCTGATTGTCATGCCCGCCGCTTTGATGGCAAACAATGCCGAAGTGCGCGAGCGCTGGCAGCGCCGCTGTCGCTATATGCTGATCGATGAATACCAGGACACGAATGTCTGTCAGTATCAATGGGTGCGTTCACTCACCGGCCTGCGCGACATGTTTACCGCAGTGGGCGATGACGACCAGGCCATTTATGCCTGGCGCGGTGCCACCATAGAAAACCTGGCCAAACTCCCCCAGGATTATCCGGCGCTGCGTATCATCAAGCTTGAACAAAACTATCGCTCGGTGGCAACGGTACTGGATGCTGCCAACCAGGTCATCAGCCGAAATCCCAATCTGTTTGGAAAAAAACTCTGGTCCACTCTGGGCAAGGGCGAGCCCATACAGGTTGTGGTCATGGATAACGAAGAAGCCGAAGCAGAGTCTGTCGGCATGCGCATCTCCGCCTCTCGCTTTGAGCGAAATGCCCGCTGGAAGGATTACGCAGTGCTGTACCGTGGGAATCATCAGGGCCGGCTCTTTGAGCAGACCTTTCGGGAGCTGCGTATTCCATATGTGATTGCGGGCGGGCAGAGCTTTTTTGACAAGGCAGAGATCCGAGACATCATTGCCTATCTTCGAATCATTGCCAATGAAGAAGATGACCCCGCGTTCATCCGCGCGGTCACCACGCCCCGACGTGGTATTGGTCAGGCAAGCCTCACTGCGCTGGGCGATACCGCCACGCAGCTTCAGTGTTCGCTGTTCGATGCTGTGCATGATGAACTGGCGGCTACACGCATAGCAGCCCGCCAACTCGAACCCCTGAAAGTCTTTGTTGATTACATTCGCAATATGCAGTGGCGTGCTGGGCGAGGACGGACCGATGGCAAAGCAGCGACGCCTGCAGAAGGTGCGTCTGAGTTGCTCGACGAGTTGATGAAATATATCGATTACGAACGCTATCTGTATGACACGCAAGAGGAGCGGGCGGCGCAGTCACGCTGGCAAAACGTCCTGGAACTGGTCAATTGGCTCAAACGTAAGGCACAGGAAGACGGACTCACTCTGGCGCAGCTGGTTCAGCACATCGCGCTCATCACCATGCTGGAGCGCAGTGAAGATGATGAAGATCCCGATGCCGTGCGACTGACCACCATCCACGCTTCCAAAGGGCTTGAGTATCCCTATGTCCATATGGTGGGTGTCGAAGAAGGCTTGCTGCCTCACTTTGGAAAGGACGACGAATACGGAGATGCCAACAAGGATGCCGAGGCGCTGGACGTTCGCATTCAGGAGGAGCGACGACTCATGTATGTTGGCATCACCAGGGCACAATTTCATTTGACATTGACCTGGTGCAAGAAGCGTCGCAAGGCCCGCGAGGATCTGATTCGCGAACCTTCGCGGTTCATCAGCGAAATGGGGCTGGAAAGCGGCCTGAAAACCGTTGTTGATCCGTTCAGCGGTATGACACCCAAGGAGCGCCTGGTCCGACTTAAAGAGATGCTGCAGAAAAAAGGGTAGAATGTAAGCCCGGCAGCGCTGCCAGTTGAATATATTGCACCTGAAATAATGGGTGCACCCAGACTTATTTCTTACGGAGAAGCAGTAATCATGAAACAGCGGAAGGCCCCACTGGCCAATATCAGGGTACTTGATCTGACGCGCGTGCTGGCAGGTCCCTGGTGCACGCAGAATCTGGCGGACCTTGGCGCTGATGTCATCAAGGTAGAACGTCCCGGCAGCGGTGATGATACCCGTGGCTGGGGCCCTCCGTACCTGAAAGACCAGTCTGGTGACCCGACAACAGAAGCGGCATACTACCTGTCTGCCAATCGCAATAAACGCTCACTGGCACTGGATTTCACAAGCGACGTCGGTCGCGAGGTGATTCTGGAGCTGGCCCGCAAAGCCGATATTCTCGTAGAGAACTACAAGGTTGGCGGTCTGAAAAAATACGGTCTTGATTATGAATCTCTCAGGCAGATCAACCCTCGATTGATCTATTGCTCCATCACCGGATTTGGTCAAACAGGACCTTATGCCACGCGGCCTGGCTATGACTACATTATCCAGGGCATGGGTGGTCTGATGAGCATCACGGGCGAACATGATGACCTGCCTGGCGGCGGACCGCAGAAAGCAGGCGTGGCTGTCGCGGATCTGATGACCGGCATGTACTCAACCGTTGCCATTCTTGCTGCGCTCAACGAGCGGCATTCAAGTGGTCTCGGACAATATATCGATATGGCGCTGCTTGACTGCCAGGTCGCCATGCTGGCCAATCAGAATCTGAATTACATGACGTCAGGACAGGCGCCCAAACGCGCCGGTAATGCACACCAGAATCTGGTTCCCTATCAGGTCTTTGAAGTCGAAGACGGCCACCTGATTCTGGCTGTTGGCAATGACTCGCAGTTTGCTTCACTGTGCCAGTTGATCAATATGCCGGAACTTGCGCAGGATGATCGATACAGAAAAAACACCGGTCGCGTCGTCAATCGCGAGTCCCTGATTCCCTTGCTTGCTACGGTCATGAAGACCCGCAAGCGCGATGACTGGCTGGCCGATTTTGAAGCAAACAATATTCCAGCCGGGCCGATCAACACGATTGATCAGGTATACGAAGATCCTCAGGTCGTGGCCCGCGAACTTCGTCTGGATCTGCCACATCCTCTGGCCGGGTCTACACCGATGACTGCCAGCCCGCTGCGATTGTCAGAAACGCCTGTTCAATATCGCCATGCGCCGCCCACATTGGGTCAGCACTCAGAGGAAATCCTCAGAGACGAGCTGGGCTGGAGCGATGAACAGATTGCGCAATTGCTGGCACGTTAAGTCTAAGTTGTTTTCGGCTCGCGGGCTCATCGAACTGAGAGTGTGAGCGGATCTGCTGGATTCACAGAAATCACTGAAGCCAAAGAGATCACAGAAGCCGCAGAAACAGCACGAATATCACATAGGCCCCAAAAACCGCAAAATTCACAGACGTAAAAAAACCCACTGAGATTCAGTGGGTTTCTGTATTTCCGGGAGCGGTCCGGGACTATTTTACGGCTTTTACCATATAGTCGACTGCAGCTTTGACGACATCGTCTTCCGCAGAAGAACCACCTTTGGGAGGCATGGCGTTCAGGCCATGCAGGGCGGCATCATACAGCTTGTCCATTCCTGTGGCGATGCGAGCATCCCAGGCTGCTTTATCACCGAGTTTCGGTGCGCCGGCGACGCCGGCGTCATGACAGGCGAAACAGACTTGTTTGTACAGGGCTTCGCCCTCGGCAAGTTTGCTGTTGTCAGCGGCAGCGGGCGCAGCAGCTGCAGCACCTGCAGCCGCACCAGCGGCGGGAGCAGCGCCTTCGGCAGGAGCAGCGCCTTCGGCAGGAGCAGCGCCTTCGGCAGGAGCAGCGCCTTCGGCAGGAGCAGCGCCTTCGGCAGGAGCAGCACCCTCAGCAGGGGCAGCGCCTTCAGCTGGAGCAGCACCTTCGGCAGGAGCAGCACCTTCAGCAGGAGCAGCACCTTCGGCAGGAGCAGCTTCTTTAGCAGGAGCAGCTTCTTTAGCAGGGGCGGCTTCTTTAGCAGGGGCGGCAGCCTCGGCAGGAGCGGCGCCTTCAGCAGGAGCAGCACCATCACCACCAGGCGCGGCCGGTTCTTTGAAAGAGCCACCGGAATGGTTCGCGAGGTAAACCACGGCGCGTTCCACTTCCAGATCGCTCAGACTCGGATCACCACCTTTAGGTGGCATCGCGTTCAAACCGTGCAGAGCGATTTTGACTACTTCTTCCTGGCCCGCTTTCAGGCGAGGTGCCCAGGCGCCGGAGTCACCAAGCTTGGGCGCACCAGAGACGCCACTGTCATGACAGCCCATACAGAGGCTTTTGTAGACTTCTTCGCCTGTCTTGAGTTTTTTCGGACCTGCTGCAGCGGCAGTCGCGATCACGGGAGCCGTGTTGTACTTGGCAACGGGGGCAATTCGGGATGCGATGGATTCTTCTGTTAAGGAGTCACTACCGGCACCCGAGGTGGTGCCAGAAATCACTACATTGACCAGGAGGATAATGATCAGGATGGGAAGGATGAACGCGAGAGCGACGACAACAATCAGCTGTTTTGGCGTTTTGATGGGGCTTGAATGTTCATCATGTTCTTCGTGGTGTTCTGTTTGATCGCTCATAGATACATCCTACAGGTCATTGCAAGGTTAAATAGTGAAAAAAGAGAAGCCAACTGACTCGCGTGCTGCCGGACCATGCCCTTTCCCCCGAAAGTGAAATAATAAGTAATGTGGGATTATAACTATTGTCACCCCCTTTTGTACGTGATTGCGCCAGCCGGGGGGTGAAAGTGTCTTTTTTTAAGCAGAATTAACTTCGTGCAGACACCCTCGTAACCTTACAGGAATCTTCACAATAGGGTAGAATAATCGACTCAGTTGAGCGTCTCCGTAGTTCAATGGATAGAATAAGAGTTTCCGAAGCTCTTGATACAGGTTCGATTCCTGTCGGAGGCACCAAATGCGCTGAACTGATTAATTGAAAAGAATCAATAATTATTAAAATCAATAGGTTAGATAAAAGCTTGTTGGGCGTTAAGTACCATCAGCGAATATTGGTAATCAATTTGGGTATAGTAGATATCATTTTGATAGCTGGGGGCATCTATGGATGTCGTATACGGTAAAAAATCCTACGGTTACGTTCTAGAGAGGGGAAAAATACCACCTCGAAAAGTGACTTTCGGTTCAGTGTCAGGAAATGACCCAGCCGAGACTACAGTGGCCCTGAGGGTTATCAAGCGACATAAATAGGTCTTGCTCGCACTGCGCGACCGTTGAGTGAGAATCGAATTGTTGGAAGAGGCTGTTTTCACAATGAAGCTCGAGCCAGAAATACGAGAACATTTCATGACTGAGGCAGCTGGCAAAGATCGGCCTGCCTCCCAGGTAATGCGCGAGTTGATGCGCGACTATATTGAACAGCGACGTCAGCCACGTGAATATGACGACTATATACGGCGGAAGGTCGAGGCTGGCCGCGCTTCCATGCGCGCATGCATCGGTCGTTCAAATGATGAGGTTGAAGCCGGATTTTCGGCTAGTCGACGCAATCAAAACCGGTGATTTGAGCCTTTTTGCCAAAGCGTTCGGGAAAGTGGCGCGCCAAAGGTGCCACGCCACTATTGATCCAAATTATTTCTTCAATCCGGAAATGCTGAATCCTGCTGCTTCCAGCTGCTGAATCAGATCCCGATGTTGCGCGTCGGTCAGTTCAACCAGGGGTGAGCGCACGCGCTTCCACGAATCATTCCCACTCCAGTGGGCAATCGCCGATTTCAGAGCCGGGATCATGGGGAAACTCTGGAATATATTGCGAATGACATTCAGACTTTCCTGTTTGCTGTCGGCATCCGGTTCCTGCCACGTTTTGTAAAGCTCGTGGATGGCGGGTGCGTTGACATTCGCCGTCGCGCTGATGCAACCGGCGCCGCCGCCGCGCAAGGTTTGCAGCAGAAAGCTTTCGCTACCCGCAAAGATGTCAAATCCCTGCGAAGCGAATTGCTCCAGCATGGCCTGAGTGTTCTTCCAATCACCCGAGGAGTCCTTCACTCCTGCAATCACGTCGGGATATTCCTTCAGAAGACGCTCAATAAGCGGCAGCGTGATGGCGACCTGAGCAACAGGCGGGATGTGGTACAGGTAGATTCTGAGACTATCGTTACCGACCTTCTGTATGACCTCGGAGAAATATCGGAAAAGCCCTTCGTCTGAGACGCCCTTGTAATAAAACGGCGGCAACATCAGTACGCCGGCACATCCCTGATTGACAGCATGTCGCGTCAGGCGCACGGTGGTAGGCAGATCGCAGCCACCGGTGCCCGGCATCATGCCGTTGGGGTCCAGTCCAGCCTGAATCACGGCATCAATCATTTCCATGCGTTCATCGGGCGATATTGAATTGGCTTCCGAATTGGTTCCCAGAAAAGCCAGACCAATCTGGTTCGACTGCAACCATTTGCACTGTTCTGTGAATCCTGGAAGATCCACGCTGCCATCCTGCTGGAATGGCGTAATAACGGGGGACAATACCCCCTTGATTCGTCCGGACATCATTTCTCCTTATCAAGTATTGATGGCTAATGCCAAATAGTGGTTTATTGAACTTTGATATTTGCCTTCTGAATGACCGTGCGCCACTTCTCCACTTCCTGTTTCTGAAATGCGGCGAATTCATCCGGAGGCATGCCCGAGGGCTCTACGCCCATCGTGTCGAGTTTTTCCCGTACCTGCGGGGTAGCCAGAATGGCTTTGATTTCCGAATAGAGCTTATCGATGATGGGCTTTGGCGTACCTTTTGGCGCAAAAATCGCCTGCCATGCCCGCATCTCATAGTCGGGCAGACCCAATTCCTTCATGGTGGGAACATCAGGCAGGCTCTCCAGGCGCTTGCCAGAGGTGACGGCCAGCGCTCTGACCGTTTTTTCTTTCACATGTGGAATGACCGTCGGCCCCTCGAACATCATGCTGACCTGCCCACCCATGACATCTGGCAGTGCTGCTTTGCCGCCGTAAGGGATATGCACGATCTGAATATTGGCCTGCTGGCCGAACAGCACTCCTGACAGGTGCTGGGTTGTGCCGATGCCTGACGAGGCGTAGCTGACCGATTCAGGTTTTTCCTTGGCCGCAGCAATGATGTCCTTGACGTCCTTGAAGGGACTTTTGTTTGCTACCACAAGTGTGTTGGCGTTGAAGCCGATATTGGTAATGGGTGCAAAATCGGCAACCGGATCATATTGCATATTCTTGAAAAGCCCGGCGTTGATTGCGTGCGACGCAATGCTGCCACCCATGATGGTGTAACCATCCGGCTTGGCTCTCGCTACGTAGGTTGAGCCGATCATACCGGTGGCGCCGGGTTTGTTCTCAATCACAACTGAAACTTTCAGGCGCTTGCCGAGTTCATCGGCAATAATCCTTCCAAGAACGTCTGTATTACTGCCGGCGGGGAAGGGAACCACATATGTGATGCTCTTGTTCGGCCAGTCATCCTGCGCATGGGCGGTGCCCGAAATCAAACCTGTCGATAAAACTGATGCTGCAATTGCATGTAGAAATGTCTTCACGTCTGTCTCCCTGGGCGTGTTTCCGCCACTTGTCGTCATGCTGCTGCCGCATCGCGGCGTTAGTTGATCAGCTCCCATTTGGCGAGACTGGTCACGTACTTTTCATCAAACCCGAAGCCCAGTCCAGGTTCCTGATGCAGAATCACATTGCCATCTTCGTGCGATAGCTGCCGGTCGACCAGTCTTCTGAAGTTGAGCACCTGGTCATCCCAGAAATACTCCACATAGCGGGCGTTGGGTGTGCTGGCGACCAACGGTGCGTGCAGATCATGGAACCAGTGCGGGCACATGACCAGTCCGTAACTGGCGGCAGTCTGCGCGATGCGACGCCATTCCGTAATGCCGCCGCAAACGGCCGCATCGGTCTGCAATATCGATGCCGCGCCCTGATCCATCAACGCTTTGTGGTACCAGCGACCGTAGCCAATCTCAGCGGTGGCAATGGGGATGTGCGTCATCGATGCCAGTCGCGCGTGATTTTCCACGTCGTCAGGCGAAAAGGGTTCCTCAATAAAATAAGGATCGTACTGCTCGAAACGACGGACATATTGCATGGCCTGAGTCGTGTCATACCAGGCATTGTTCATATCCATCATCAGTTCAACATCCGGACCCACCGCCTCGCGTGCCGCTTTCAGACGTTCTTCTTCTTCCCGCGGGGAAAGCCGGCCCGACTTCATTTTCACCGCTTTGAAACCCTTGGCCACATAACTGGCCATTTCTTCGCCAAGGTGGCCAGGTGTTTTACCATCCAGATAATAGCCGCCGCTGGCATAGGCAGGAACACGGTCCAGAGACACCGCGCCCAGATACTTATGCAAAGGCAGCTGGTGTGTTTTAGCGTTCAAGTCCCAAAGTGCAATGTCCAGGGCACTCAGTGCGCGCATAACCGTGCCCGAACGACCCTGCAACAACGATTCCTGATACATGGCCTGCCACAGGCCCTCAACGGCATAGGAATCTTTACCCATCAATACAGGCGCCAGTAGCTGGGTGACGGCGGCGTTGAAAATCGGACCACCGGCACTGCCTACATAGCAGAAGCCAACACCCGTGACCCCGTCCGTCGATGTAACCTTGACCAGGCCGTAATGTCGTGCACTGACGGTGCGATTGGAGAATGAGGTGACTTTATCCAGTGGCACCACGGGCGCGCAAACCTGGATCGATTCGATAATTGGCATAGTGTCCTTTTCCGATAAATGACGGGTGAATTACAGATGAAAACCGGCTGATGCCGGATGGATTGCAGGTGAAATCCGGAGTGATGGCAACTGCAATAAGGTAAGGCAATAAAGTAAGGCAAGATGCTATTATTGAAACTTCATAACATGAGAACAAGCTGCTTTTGCTGGCTTCAGAGAGAAGAAAAACTGATTTCCGGCGGGCAATTGCAGAACGTGGGCAAAATTGTTGCTCGGGAGGCGCGTTGGATACGAGATTTCTGGAAAGCTTTGTACAGGTCGTGGAACTGGGTTCCATTGCGGCAGCAGCCCGGCATCTTGACCTCACTCCGACCGCTGTTTCCTTGCGAATGAAGGCGCTGGAAAATGAAGTGGGTACGGCGCTTGTCAATCGGGTCGGCCGCACGATGATGCCGACCGAAGCAGGGAGCAAAGTGTTGCGACAGGCCAAACTGGTTTTGGCCGAAGTCAGGAATTTCAATTCGCTTGCCAGCAATACCGAGCTGCCGGCGGGGCCATTTACCCTGGGTGCGACACCTTCCGTGGTCAAAGGCCTGTTGCCGGAGGTGCTCCGGAAATGGCTGCATAAACATGCCGATATCAAGATTGTCATTGAACCCGCTGCATCTACCGTCCTGTATCAGCGTCTGCTGCAAGGGGAGCTGGATGCTGCGCTCATGGTTCATCCGCTATTTGATTTACCCAAGACTGTGGACTGGAAACAGCTCAGAACTGAGCCACTGATTCTGCTGGCACCTGCCAGGCTCCAGGGGCAGGACCCGTTTTCGATCATAAGAAAGTATCCGTTTATCCGATATGACAGACGTGTTGTCGCAGGAAAAATGGCGGATGATTATCTGAAGGCGCATGGCGTTGACCCGGAGCCCTGGCTGGAACTGGACGGCCTGGACTATATATCGGATCTGGTAAAAGCAGATCTGGGCGTTTCGGTTGTACCTGACTGGAGTTATGGTAACCAGTACGACCCAGGACTCATCCGGCATAAGCTGCCAGGTCCTGTTCCCACCCGCAGGCTGGGGATGATGTGGCTGCGCTCCAACGTCCGTGAAAAGCTGATTCATGAATTTCTGGCGCTTGCGCTCTGAGAGCCTTGCGCACCGGGCGTTTGCGACAATATGTCTTATTTCAAATGAAAGGCACAGGCTGTTTTATTACAGGCTGAGCATATTGCAAGGTGACTGACAATATGGCAACATGTTTTGCATAATAACGGGAACCGGGAACACAACGTATGGCTCAAGCTCCAACCTCCACGCCCTCACAACAAGGGCAACCACTTGGTATTGACGATATTACCGTCATTGATGATAGTAAGCTGAAGAAAGCTGTCACCGCTGCTGCGCTTGGCAATGCCATGGAGTGGTTTGATTTTGGTGTATATGGCTTTGTGGCGTATGCGCTGGGAAAAGTCTTTTTCCCCGATGCCTCACCAGCGGTGCAGACGATTGCTGCACTTGGAACGTTTTCGGTTCCGTTTCTGGTCCGTCCTCTGGGCGGCATTTTTTTTGGGATCATGGGCGATCGCTTTGGTCGACAAAAGGTACTGTCGCTGACTATCATTATCATGGCGATCAGTACGTTCTGCATCGGCCTGATCCCCTCATATGCTTCCATCGGGATCTGGGCACCAGTCATCCTGCTGATCTGCAAACTCGCACAGGGTTTTTCGGTAGGGGGTGAATACACGGGCGCTGCCATTTTTGTTGCCGAATATGCGCCGGACCGACGACGAGGTTTTTTGGGAAGCTGGCTGGATTTCGGCTCCATCGCCGGATTCGTTCTGGGTGCCGGGCTGGTCGTACTGTTACAGACCATTTTGCAGGAAGAAACCTTTCTGGATTGGGGCTGGCGCATTCCATTCTTCATAGCCGGACCGTTGGGTTTTCTGGGGCTCTATCTTCGTCATGCTGCCGAAGAAACACCTGCGTTCACGCAGCAACTGGAGAAAATGGAGAAAGAGGATAAGGACGCCGTTAAGGAACGGCCTACCGTTTCCTTCTTTGAAATCCTGTCCAAATACCGCAAGGCGCTGTTGATCAGTATCGGCATGGTGCTCGTGACCAATATCACGTACTACATGCTGCTGACCTATATGCCAACTTATCTGTCCAGCAGTCTGGGCTATTCCGAAGAGCATGGCGTGCTCATTATCGTGGTTGTGATGATCGGTATGCTGTTTGTGCAGCCGGTAGTTGGCTTCTTTAGTGACAAGGTGGGCCGCAAGCCGTTTCTGCGCTTAGGCAGTATTGGGCTGCTGCTCCTTGCCTATCCTGCCTATCAATTCATCGGCAGCGACAATACCGGTCTGATTTTCCTGGGTTTGCTGTTTATTGCAATTGTGCTCAATTGCATGACGGGTGTGATGGCTTCTACCTTGCCTGCACTTTTCCCGACACGCATCCGGTATAGCGCATTGGCCAGTTCCTTCAATTTTGCCATTATTGTCGCCGGTCTTACACCAACGCTGGCGGCGTGGCTAGTAGAAGAGTCAGGTAATTTGATGATGCCGGCTTATTATCTGATGGTCGCTGCTATCGTCGGTATTGTCACGTCGTTCTATCTGCCTGAAACGGCAAACAAACCGATGCGTGGAGATACGCCCAATGCATCGGATCCACGGGAAGCCAAGGCGCTTCTGAAGCAGGCATACGAGCACATTGAAGAAACCGTTTCAGAGCTGGACGAAGAAATTACGGAAATGGAAGCAGCCCTTGATAGTCTGCGGCAGCGTCGTCAGCGGCTGATTGATCGCCACCCGCATTTAGACTGAGCAGTCCAACCGGGTTAAGCACCCGCCAGTCATAGGAGCCTGAAGCATGAACCGAAAAAAAGCGAGTGATTTTCACCCCGACGTTCTCAAACTGTTTGATGCTTATGTACATGGCGGGATTACGCGTCGTCAATTCCTGGATCGCACGGCGCGTTACGCCGTGGGCGGCGCGACTGCTGCGTCGATATTAAGCAGCCTGGCGCCAAATTTTGCCTGGGCACAGCAGATTGCGCCCGATGACAAACGAATTAAAGTGGGTTACGTGGAATATCCATCGCCACAGGGCAATGGCACCATGAAAGGATATCTGGCGCAACCAGCGGATGCACAAGGTAAGCTTCCCGGTGTCGTAGTCATCCACGAAAATCGCGGACTGAACCCGTACATTGAAGATGTTGCAAGGCGTCTGGCGGTGGAAGGCTATGTGGCGTTCGCTCCCGATGCACTGACGCCGGCGGGAGGCTACCCGGGAGACGAAGACAAGGCACGGGAAATGTTTGCCAAGCTCGATCCTGCCAAACGCACGGAAGACATGGTCGCTGCGGCCACCTTCCTGCAGGGACATGATGCGGTGAATGGCCGTGTTGGTGCAGTGGGCTTCTGCTACGGAGGCGGCGTTGCTGGTATGTTGGCTGTGCGCTTGCCAGATCTGGCAGCTGCCGTCCCATTCTACGGCGGCCAGCCTGCGGCGGCCGATGTGAGCAAAATCCGTGCGCCATTACTGATCCATTATGCCGGCCTTGATGAACGCATCAACGCCGGGTGGCCGGATTTTGAAGCCGCACTTAAGGCGAATAATAAAAACTATGAGATGCATATGTATGAAGGCGCCAATCACGGCTTTCATAATGACACAACGCCGCGATATGACGAAGCCGCCGCCAAACTGGCATGGTCACGTACGCTGGAATTTTTCAAGGCTAATCTGAAGACCTGATAACAACGCATAGTATTTACTGCAATTGGTCATGCAAATTATGCCGAACGGCATAATGCGGGCCGGTAATACTAAAGGAATTGGTATAGTCGTGACTTCTCCAATCCTTTGAATTTTAATTGCAGAAAATGAACGCCTTTTCCGACCGCTTTCCGCCTCTCGCTCCAGAAACCTGGGCCAACGATCAAAAACAATACGCTGAAGAAATTATCAGCGGACCGCGCGGCGGTCTGCTGTCTCCGTTCGTACCTCTGATGCGCAGTCCTGAACTGATGGCACACGCAAGCCGCATGGGAGAGTACCTGCGTTATCGCAGCGCTTTAGGACAGCGACTTTCAGAACTGGCAATTTTGATCACCGCAAGGCAATGGTCGCAGCAGGTAGAGTGGGCAATCCATGCGCCGATAGCCTTGCGTGAAGGTGTAGCCGAGGCGACGATAGAAGCCATTCGGGAGGGCAGGGTGCCAGCCGGTTTGCCGGATGATGAGGCTGCGCTTTATGCATTTTCGACCGAACTCTTTCGCAATCAATCCGTGTGTGACGCAACCTATGATCGTGCATTGCAGCTTTTCGGCGAGCAGGGTGTGATGGATCTGGTTGGCATCAATGGTTATTACTCGCTGCTTTCCATGGTCATGAATGTGGCACGCACTCCTGTGCCCGAATCGTCGGCCCAGCCACTGGTGACGTTGCCCGCTGTATAACAATTGTGATTGTGTGGCCTGCTACCGACAGGCCCGCCGCGTTGTCAGGGCAGATTTTCGCGAAAGATAATCTGGCTCTGCACAGGATCGATACCTGTCATCACGGGTCGCCGGTCGCGCAGGTTTGCGAAAATACGAATGCAATTCATGGTTGAAGACTGAGGATTCTGCGTAATGACAGCATCCATGGTGCCGTCAATTAGCAATGCGCGAGTATCGGGTGTCAGTCCATGTCCGATGAAAACGACTTTGTGTTCCAGGCCCGCTTCCTTCAGGGCACGGGCAACACCGTCAGATGCGCCGCCAATGTTGTATATGCCGGCCAGATCAGGCGACTGCTTCAGCAGTTGTCGGGTCAGTCTGTAATTTTCTTCCGCATTATCCAGGCCTTCGCGCAAACCTAATACTTCCATGGTGGGAAATAGTTCCTTGAACATATACAGAAACCCCATCTCGCGCTCTTCATGAGCGCGGTAGCTCAGGCTGCCTGCAATCATTGCGACCCGGGCAGGTCGTGAACCGATAAAGCGCGCAATCAGATAGGCGGCGGTGCGTCCCGCTGCGCGATTATCCAAACCAATGTAAGCCGCTCGGCGGGTATTGGAAATATCGGTAATCAATGTAATAACGTGTTTGCCTTTGTCGATCAGATACTCGACGGCGTCACGAACCAACGGGTGTTCAATGGCCATGCAGGCAATGGCATCGGCGCGCTCTGCCTGGCGCTTCAGGCTTGCTGCCAGCACCTCGGGATTGAAGCCCTCGATATATTCGACGCGGCATTTGACGTTATAGGGTGCCCAGCTTGGCTGGGAATAGGTGATGGTATCGCCCAGCATGGAGATAAAGCGGTTAGTGCCCTTGGGAAGCACAAATGAAATACGCATGGCGCTGGGGGTAAGGGCCGCGTACAGATCGCTTTCAGGCAGATAGGCCAGGTCGGCCGCCACTTTCAAAACTCTTTGTACTGTTGCTTCACGCACACCGGGCCGATGGTTGAGTACGCGATCGACTGTGGCCGTCGATACCCCTGCCAGCCTGGCAATGTCTGTCATATTGGCTTTGGTCATCTTCTCTTGCGGATCTCTAATCACATCAAAAACCATCATTTTTCTGCATTGACGCTGTCATCTTATCACTATATCGTTTGATCTCGGTAGCAAAAATAATCAAAAAACATCATTTGAAATATGGAGACTCTTATGCAGAAATATTCCCGCCGCAGCATCCTGCGCTCTTTCTCTGCCGTGCCGCTGGCGGGTTTGATGGGCGGACTGCCCCAGTTTGCCCGTGCCGCCGAATTTTCTTATAAATATGGAAACAACCTGCCACTGTCGCATCCGCTGAATATTCGAGCCAAAGAAGCCGCAGATGAAATTCGTGAAAAATCCGGTGGTCGTGTGGACATTGCCATATTCCCCAATAACCAGCTGGGCGGTGATACCGACATGCTGTCCCAGGTCCGATCTGGTGGTATTCATTTTTTCACACCCTCTTCACTTGTGATTGCAACACTGGTTCCGGTTGCCGCCATTAATGCGCTGGGTTTTGCATTCAGTGATTATTCGCAGGTCTGGAAAGCGATGGACGGCGATCTGGGTGCCCATGTGCGAGCCGCGATCCGCAAGATTCGTCTATATGCGTTCGACAAAATGTGGGACAACGGTTTCCGTCAAATGACCAGCAGCAAGGCACCTATTGAACAGGCGTCGGATCTGGCTGATCTGAAAATTCGAGTCCCTGTCAGCCCGCTGTCCATTTCCATGTTCAAGGGGCTGGGTGCGTCACCTACCAGTCTGCAGTTCAGCGAAGTCTACTCTTCATTGCAAACGAAAATCGTGGATGCCCAGGAAAATCCCTTGCCGATTATTCAGGTGGCAAAACTGTATGAAGTCCAGAAATATTGCTCACTCACCAATCACATCTGGGATGGTTTCTGGTTTATCGCCAATGGTGCGGCCTGGGATAAACTGCCCGACGATCTCAAGACGATTGTTGCCGATGGCATTAACGGCGCCGGTACGCGTCAGCGGGAAGATATCAAAAAACTGAACGAGTCCGTAGTCTCGGATCTGAAATCAAAAGGCCTGGCAATCAATACGCCGGCCGCGGATTCGTTCCGCGACGCATTGCGCAAGGCAGGCTTTTATAAAGAGTGGAAAGGCCGGTTTGGTGAAGAGGCCTGGTCTGCGCTTGAAGCCTCAGTCGGCAAACTGGTTTAGTGTCATGGACTCTGCACTGATGTCCGAACGCCTGGGGACACCATCCATGTCGGCTTCATCCACCGCAGCTGCGCGCAATGGACCCCTGCAGGTGCTGGATCAGATTCTGGCGCGAACCGTTGAACTGGCGGCTGTCGCCCTGATTCTTCTGGAAATTGTAATTCTGTTTTCCGGCGTGGTGGCCAGATATGTATTGCATGTGCCATTGGTGTGGACTGACGAACTGGCTTCGATTCTGTTCTTGTGGCTCTCGATGCTGGGTGCGGTCATCGCGCTGCGGCGTGGACAGCATATGCGCATGACTGCGTTTATTGATCGTGTGTCACCGGATAGGCGCAAACTGCTGGAAGGCTTTGCCTTATCCGCGTCGCTTGCGTTCCTGGTGCTGTTCATGTATCCGGCCCTCGAGTACGCGATGGATGAATCGTACATTGTTACGCCTGCACTGGAAATCAGTAACGCATGGCATGCCAGCGCATTGCCTGCGGGTATTGCACTCATGATACTGACATCGCTACTGCAGGTCGCGCTGACCTCAGAGAGAAAACATTTCTTCATGAGCCTTGGCGTAACACTGGTCCTGCTGGCTGCATTCTGGCTGGCTCAACCTTTATTGATGGGGCTTGGCAAATTCAATCTGGTCATTTTCTTTGTGCTGGTTGTTGCCGGTAATGTATTTACTGGCGTACCGATTGCGTTTTCTTTTGCACTTGCCACGTTTGGGTATCTGACACTTACAACACAAACGCCGATCGTGGTCATGGTGGGGCGACTGAACGAGGGCATGTCGCATCTGATTCTGCTGGCGGTGCCGCTCTTCATTTTCCTTGGGGCGTTGATAGAAATGACAGGCATGGCCCGCGCCATGATTCGCTTTCTGGCAAGTTGTCTGGGGCGGGTTAGAGGTGGCCTGTCCTACGTTCTGATCGGTGCCATGTATCTGGTGTCGGGCATTTCAGGATCGAAGATCGCTGATATGGCCGCGATTACACCTGTGCTTTTTCCCGAGATGGAGAAGCGTGGCGCGAACAAGGGTGAGCTTGTCGCGCTGCTGTCTGCAACCGGTGCCCAGACTGAAACCATTCCTCCTTCCATCGTGCTGATCACCATTGGTTCGGTCACTGGCGTTTCCATTGCCGCGCTGTTTACCGGGGGCATCCTGCCTGCTGTTGTTCTGGGACTCTGTCTTTGTGTTGTGGTGGGATGGCGCTATCGCAAGGAGGACCTGAGCCAGGTTCCGCAAGTTGCCAAACGTGATATTTTCCGTTTTTTTCTGATCGCGCTTCCCGCCATTTCATTGCCATTTGTCATACGCGCTGCCGTTGTCGAAGGCGTGGCAACTGCAACGGAAGTTTCCACTATTGGCGTGGTGTATTCGATCATCCTTGGGCTTTGTGTTTATCGGCAATTCGACTGGAAGCGTATTGCTCCCATTCTGGTGGAAACAGTGACTCTGTCTGGCGCCATCATGCTGATTATCGGATGTGCCACGGCCATGGCCTGGGCGTTGACACAGTCGGGGTTCTCGAGTGATCTTGCTGCGCTTATGGCAGGTGTGCCCGGAGGCGGCTACGGTTTTCTGATTATTTCCGTCATTGCATTCATCATTCTGGGTAGCATCCTGGAAGGCATTCCGGCCATTGTGCTTTTCGGTCCGTTGCTGTTTCCGGTCGCCCGCGCCCTGAATATTAATGACGTTCACTATTCCATTGTTGTGATTTTTGCGATGGGTATCGGGCTGTTTGCACCGCCCTTTGGCGTCGGTTATTACGGCGCGTGCGCCATCAGTAAAGTGGCTCCCTCGGAAGGGATGCGTCATATCTGGGGATACGTGATCGCCCTTTTTATCGGATTGATGATCGTGACCTTCGTCCCCTGGATCTCAACCGGATTCATCAAATAAGTTAAGTCAGCTGGCCGATGATCCTCAAGGTCAGCCTGACCCTGTTTTTACCAAAAATCTGGAACATAACATGAGCAATTTCTTTGGCGAAATTCGCCAACTGGGTTACGTCGTCGACGACATTGAAAAGGCAATGGCCTACTGGAGCAGCACGCTGGGGGTGGGACCCTGGTATTACAACCCGCGTGTTCCGATCCGCAATTATCAGTACGATGGCAAAACCTACGAACCGCACAACTCCGTCGCACTGGCCAACTCCGGTTTTGTGCAGGTGGAACTCATACAGACGCGTAACGATGTCCCCTCGATGTATCGTGATTTCAGACAGGCTGGTCGTACGGGTCTGCAGCATGTAGCGTACTGGACGCAACAGTACGATGCCGATCTTGAACGATTGCTGTCACAGGGTTTCCGACAAAAGATGAGTGGCGAAGTCGGAGAGCAGGGCAGATTCGTTTACTTTGATACTGAGTATCATCCAGGAACAGTGATTGAGCTATCCGAAGTGGCCGGTCCAAAGGGACGCCTGTTCGATCTGATCCGCAAGAGCTCGGAGAACTGGGATGGCAAGGATCCGGTCAGACCCTTTCCGGATCTGGAGTCACTATGAGCAGCAATGAAATACGTGCGCGATATCTGGTCGAGACTCCCTTTGAACCGGCGAAGGTCGCTGAGATTATGGCGGGTGAACAGTCTTGCGGGACGTTCACGCGCGTGGCAGGGGAGACCGACGAATTAAGGCAGCGCGCACGGGCAACGGTAACAAAAATCACCGAGTTGCCATCGGTTGACACCCCAAGTCTGCCGAATGCCTGGCTGGAAAAGCGCGATATGTGCGGACCATCCCGTCGGGCACTTATTGATATCACATTTCCGATAGCGAATATTGGCGTGAATCTTCCGACGCTTGCGGCCACAGTGTCGGGCAACCTCTACGATCTGGGAGAAGTCACCGGCTTGCGCCTTGAATCGCTGGAAATTCCCTCGTCGTTCCGAATGCAGTTCGACCTGCCTGTGATGGGCATCGAAGGGACACGAGCCAGTATCGGCTCGACCGATGGCGCAATGGTGGGCACCATCATCAAACCTAACGTTGGCATGAGCGCGGCGCAGACCGCCGAGTTGGTAAAGACGCTGTGTGAGGCAGGTGTTGACTTCATCAAGGACGACGAAGTTTGCGCGAATCCTGAACATGCGCCACTGGCTGAACGTATTCCGGCTGTGATGGCTGTGATTCGCAGTCATGCTCAGCGGACGGGTAAGAAAGTCATGATGGCATTCAACATCAGCGATGATCTGGATGCCATGCGGCACCATGCTGAGCTGATCGCTTCCGAAGAAGGGACATGTGCCATGGTCAGCCTGAATTACTGCGGCTTTTCGGCCGTTCAAAGCCTGCGCCGCAGCACGGGACTTGCTATTCATGGCCATCGCAACGGTTTTGGCGCATTCTCCCGGCATCCATTGCTTGGCATGGGCTTTCAGCCTTATCAGGCAATGTGGCGTCTGGCAGGGGTGGACCATATGCATGTTCACGGACTTCAGGGTAAATTTTCTCAACCCGATGATGAAGTGGTGCATGCGGCTACAGATTGCCTGACCCCCCTGTCGGATACCGTTGATGATCGTGTGCTGCCTGTCTTCTCCTCAGGGCAGTGGGCGGGAACGGTGCCTGCCACGTGGCAGGCAATTGGTAGCCAGGATCTGTTGTTTATGTCCGGTGGCGGAATCCTGGCCCATCCCATGGGCGCTGCAGCAGGCGTTGTCAGCCTGAGGCAGGCGTGGGAGGCCCAACGGCAGCAGGTATCGCTGGAACAATACAGTAGTGATATGCCCGAACTGAAAGCTGCCCTGGCATTTTTTGGCGAAAAACAGACATGACGCTGAAGTTTGGCTGGTATGGAGATGATTTTACCGGCGCGACGGACACGCTGGCCATCGCGGCGCGTTCTAATCTGCGCAGTATCCTGTTTCTGGATGTGCCTACGCAACAGCAATTGGCACGCGTGGGGGCCCTAGATGCCATTGGCATTGCCGGCACCGCACGTTCCATGTCTGCGCAACAGTTGCAGGTGGCACTGCCCAGGGTGGGGCGCTTCTTTCAGGAAATGGCAGTGCCGGTTCTGCATTACAAATGCTGTTCTACTTTTGACAGTGCACCGCAAGCAGGTAGCCTGGGCGAGGCTATTCGCATTCTGGGGCAGTATGTTGGTGCGCCAGGCGCATTGATCGTTGGCGGACAACCAGAAATTGGCCGATATTGCTGTTTTGGTAATCTGTTCGCCTCGGCCGGCGGTACTGGTGAGATTTATCGCATTGATCGGCATCCGACCATGCAGTGTCATCCGGTGACGCCCATGAATGAAGCCGACCTGCGATTGCATTTGCAATTCCAGGGATTACGGGATGTATTCAGCGTACCCTTTACAGCGTACAGGCAGCCGCCAGATGTGCTGGATGAGCAAGTGGACCGCATCATCGAACGTTGCAGCCTTCACGGTGCGATGATGGATCAGTCACTGCTGTTCGATGTGTCCGATAACGCGCAGCTGGCAAGTGTTGGACGACAAATTCATCGGTTGGCCAAACGTTACAACACTGCTCTCGTTGTCGGCTCGAGTGTCGTATTACAGGCGCTGGCAGCTTGCGGGAACGAAACGGATAGGCATTGCGGAACGACCGCAATGCTTTCAGAGAAGAGAAAGACCGAATCCACGGGCAGTGGGCCGACATTTGTTCTGGCTGCAAGTCTGTCTCCCGTTACGAGTGCACAGGTGGCCGCGGCAAACCGATTTGTAAAGATTCCTCTGTTGCCACGCGCATTGCTGAATGATCCGCAATACCGCCAACAGCAATGTCAATTCATCTGTGATTCACTGGGCAATGCGAGAAATGTGCTTGCGTATGTGGATCAGCAAAATGGCCGCGATTCGCAAATTGATACGGGCGAGTTTGCAGCATGCACGGCCAGATTTATTGAATCTGTCATCAACCAGTTGGCAGAACAAAAGACCAGACTGGCGCGACTGGGCATTGCCGGAGGAGATACCTCAAGTCAGGCAATGTCTGTACTGGACGTCTGGGCACTTTCGTATGCAGGAGTGCTTTCGCCCGGTGTGACCGTCTGCTCCATGCATAGTGATTCGCCGGGACTGCATGGCGTAGAAGTCATGCTTAAAGGCGGACAGATGGGGGATGAGGATGTCTTTGAGCAGTTTCTGACATCCTCATACTGAGGGTTACTGGAACACAGGATATCTGTGCTTTCCAAGTGCCTAAGAGTTCGACATCCGTTTTCCGCATTGCATAAATATCACAACCTCGGTAACATGGTTTGTGCCTATCTCAATAAAAGGAGAACGTCATGACTGATCATGTATACAAGCATATTGAACTGACCGGCTCGTCCAAAGTCAGTATTGAAGAAGCGGTCAGTAATGCATTGGCCAAGGCCAGTGAGACGGTGCGCAATATTCAGTGGTTCAAAGTGACCGAGACCCGCGGGCACGTGGTAGACGGCAAAGTGGGCCACTGGCAGGTGACTATACAGGCCGGTTTTACGCTGGAATAGGTGCAGCCTTTAACAGTCAATCCGGATGAAGCGCACCTGCGGCCAGGTGCGCGACTTCAAGATCCTGTCTGGCCTGCTGCTCATTGCCGTCCTGCATAAACCAGACTGCGGATAAGCCGGAAAACGCTAGCACCCACGCCAGCAGACGTTGACTGTTCAACTGCGCGGCGTCCGCAATAATATGAATCTGCCGCTCAAAACGCAGCGGATTGGTGACGGTTGGCAAGTCGGGATTAACAATAAGATTTGCATAATCAAATCCACGCTCGCCATATAGTCCTTTTGGATCGATGGCGAGCCAGCCACGATCTGCGAAATCAAGAATATTGTCGTGATGAATATCTCCGTGAATCACCGTTAAGTCTTGTGGCCTTGCCAGCAGCGTTCTTGCCTGTCGCGCACAGGTCTGCAAAATCGCGCTATCGTGGTTGATGTCAGTGAGTTCGCTGAACCATATTTGCAATGAAACCAGTTCTGGCGCGGGCGCGGCAATGTTTGTGTGGGCATGCAGGCGGGCGATCGTCCGGCAGGCAATCTGGCTGGCTTCATCATCATTGCCATGCAGTGCCATATCCATGAGAGATTCGGTTCCTTGCGCGCGTTCCATCACAAACGCATTCGCTTCACTAGCTAACAGTCTGGCGGCCCCGTTGCCGTTCCACCAGTCCAACAGTTTGCCCCCGCGAATCTCTTCGTTATCCAGTGCTACTTTCAGGATCGCGGCGGAGCCCTCAAACTGAACGGGCAGCAGGTGACTGCTGTGAGTTGTCCATGGTTCACCATCGCGTGACAGTTGCCATTTTTCCAGCCAGGGTTCGAATAGGTCAGGCCTCGTCACCCGTATGTCCTTTTGCGCGGCCCGGTGTAGAACAAGATCATCTTTGAGTCGCAATTACGGTTGCTTATCAAACTCGTCATATTTCAGGGCATTGCCTTTGCTTTTTGATATGGGGTATTTCTGCGCATTCAATCGCAGTTTGTCCTGTGCCGCCTGCAAAATATCAATGTTCAGTACACGACTGATAGTAAGCAGGTAGAGAAAAACATCTGCAATTTCATGACGTGCTGCCTCATGATCCTTTTCGCTCAACGCAGCCGATTCCGCTTCGGTTTTCCATTGAAAAATCTCCAGCAGTTCTGCGGCCTCCACAGACAGTGCCATGGCAATATTCTTTGGCGAATGATAGTTGTTCCATTCGCGTTCCCGCGCGAAGGCTTCGAGTTGTTCATGTATGTCGATTAAAGTCGGTTTCATCTGTTATGTGTCCTGGATAGCAGTGGATCGCTGTGTTCGATCACTATACCGATTGTCGTTCAAAGCCTGGCGTGTTTACCAGTACTTTGTTCAATGTCATTAATTGAAGGGTTCCATCGCTCTTGAAGGAACCGTTGATTGCATACAAAATGGATAAAAAATTGGACATTTTTCAAAAAGAACATGAAAAAATTAAGTATTGTATACAATATGACGAGTGTAATTAGAGCCGTTCTGCGGAAACAATACCCATGTCCTCTTCTGAAATTGCCTATCATGGTGTGCGTTCAGACATACTGAACCAGGTTTACCGTCCGGGAGACCGAATAAAGGAAATCGCGGTTGCGCAAAAATATGGCGTTAGCCGTACACCACTGCGCGAAGCTTTCCGGCGGCTCATCTCAGAGGGCTGGCTGGAAAACGTGCCCAATCAGGGGGTACACGTAACAAAGTGGTCGCATGTTGATCTGGAGCACATTTTTGATATCCGGGTTCGTCTGGAACCTTATCTGACCGGCTGCGCCGTCAGTCGGCTTGACGCCGAACAACTGAACGCACTCCAGACTTATGCCGACGATATTGCCCGATTTTCCAACACCGCCGGTGAGGCTGCGATTCAGAAACGTACACAGGCGAATCATCTGTTTCATAAAACGTTGCTTACAGCGTCGGGCAATCCGCGCGCAGTGGCCATTCTGAATAATCTGGTGGAGCTGCCACTGGTGATCTGGACTTTTCGCCAGTTTACGCCGCAGGAAACAGCCAGAAGCAATGCACATCACTACGAAATCGTTGAGGCCGCAAGGGCTCGAGATGCGCAGTGGGCCGAAAGTGTCATGCTGAGCCATATTCTGGCCGCAAAAAATACCGTGATTTCCAGACTGACGCAGACGACGACGTCACAGGAATGCTGATTATTTCAATATCGATTCATTAAAGGAGATTTCATGCAGAACCAGGCAGTCTCGCTCAAAGCCTTGCTGAACCAGAAGAAGTTGATTGTTTCACCAGGCATTTTTGACCTCATCTCACTCAAACTTGCAGATCAGCTGGACTTTCCCTGCCTGTATATGACCGGCTATGGAACCGTGGCTTCCCACCTGGGTTTGCCGGATGCCGGTCTGGCGACATACTCGGATATGGTCAATCGTGTGCACGCTTTTTGCTCAGCGACATCAACCCCGATAATTTGTGATGGCGATACCGGTTATGGCGGTTTGCTGAATGTGGCTCACACAGTTGATGGATATATTCGTGCCGGCGCAGCGGGCATACAGCTAGAGGATCAGCAGTTTCCCAAAAAATGCGGGCATACAAAAGGAAGACGTGTTATTGCCGCCACCGATATGGCAGCCAAGATTCGCGTCGCTGTCGACGCACGAGGCAACAGGGACGAGTTTCTGATTATTGCCCGTACCGATGCGCGTACAACGCTAGGACTGGACGAGGCGCTCAGACGTGCTGACTGCTATTTGCAGGCGGGCGCCGATGTGCTTTTCGTCGAGTCTCCGGAGTCGCGGGAAGAACTGGAAGCGATTGGTCGGCGCTTTGACGTGCCGCTGGTTGCAAACATTGTGGAAGGTGGAAAAACACCACAGCCCACTGCGCAGGAACTGGAACAGATGGGATTTTCTCTGGCCATTCATCCTGGTCTGGGTTTTCTTGCCATGGGCAAGGCACTCGAATCGGCATACGGCCATTTGAAAAAGACTGGCGACTCGGTCGGCTACGCCGAGCTGGCTGAATTTGAATCGTTCAGCAGACTGATGGGATTTCAGAAAGTCTGGGATTTCGACGATAAATACAAAGACCTGGAATCAACACAATAACCGGATAAGAAAAGGTGGAGACAAATGAAATCAATGATTAAAAAAATAGTGGTATGTACGACAATGCTTTCGCTGGCGGGTAGCGCCGCGTGGGCGCAGGATGCAGCTAAGTGGCCCGAAAAGCCGGTAGTACTGATTGTTCCCTACGCTCCCGGCGGAGGAACGGATATTCTTGCCAGAATGATTGGCGCCAAGCTGTCTGAAATCTGGAAACAGACTGTGGTAGTAGAAAACAAGGCCGGGGCCAACGGCATCATCGGCTCGGCTGATGTTCAGCGCTCGGCGCCTGACGGTTATAAGATCATGCTTGTGGTTGGCTCCCACGTCATCAATAAAATTCTGACCAAGAGTGTGCCGTTTGATCCGCAAACGGACTTTACGCCAATCACCCGGTTTGCCGTTTCTCCATCGATCCTTGCGGTGAAAAACGACGGCAAATTCAAGGATCTGCCGGCCTATATCGATGAAGGCAAAAAGCAGGATGTCAGCATTGGGTATTCAGAAGGACAGACCCAGCTGACCGGTGAGCTGATTCGCCAGGCCACGGGCATCAAGTCGGTACCTCTTCCCTATAAAGGCGGATCACCATTGATGGTAGATATCGTGGGTGGTCATGTTGATTCGGGCGTTACCAGTGTGCTCACCGTGCTACCCTATGTGAAGTCGGGTCAGCTCAAGGTGATTGCGGTTGCAGCGGACACGCCATTGGACGTCTTTCCAGATGCAGTAACTTTCAAGCAAACGGGTCATCCCGAAGTGGAGTCTCTAAGCTGGTATGGATTCTTCGGGCCTAAGAATATGCCAGATGCCATTGTCGCGAAAATCAACGACAGTCTGAATACGGCAACACAGGATCCTAAAATTGCTGAACAGCTCAAAGCGCAGGGTGCCACGGTGACCTTGGATAAACCCGCAGAATTTCGTGTGTTTCTTGAAAATGAGAAGAAAAAATGGCAGCAGGTAGCAGACAAGGGAGGCATCACGGCGAAATGACGATTGTGATGCGCCTGTGGGTATGGCATAAATGAATCATTGTCAGCAATAGCGGATTCATTGGGTGTGAACGTCGCAACAATGTTCACACCTGGACGTTCAATTGGATTGACTCACTTTGAGTCCAATGCTGCCGGCCAGCGCACTCAGGTCTGAATACTCCGCAAGCAACTCGCGATTGAACTCGTCGACCGGATTGGCGACGGGTTCTGCCACCTGTGCTTGCAGGGCGTCTTTAACTTCCTTGCTCAGGACTGCCTTTCTGATTTCCTTCTGCATTGCCTGCACAATGTTTGCGGGTGTCCCTGCTGGTGCAAACAAACTATAGGTCACGTACATGGAAAAGTCCGGCATCCCTTGTTCCTTCAGCGTTTGAACGCCGGGCAGGAAATCATTTTCTTTGTCACCTGTCAGAGCGATAGGGACGACTTTGCCAGAGGTGATGTACGCGTTTGCCGCCATGATACTGCCAACTCCCAGCGTGGTATTGCCTGACGCCACGTCAGTCATCAACGGCGCGCCGCCACTATACGGGACATTGATCATATCCAGTTTTTGTTCTTTGACGAAACGCGCTCCAACCAGTTTTGTGAAGTTCTCTGAACTGCCATAGGCAAATTTTTGCGGATTCTTACGTACCAACTCAAGAAATTCGTTCAAAGTTCTGACACCCAGGTTTTTGGGCACAACAAGCACAAGGGGAGATTTGGCAATCATGGTGACACCGGTCAGATCCTTCAGAGTGTCATACGGCATTGTTTTGTGGAAAAGAGGATTGACTACATGAGTATTGACGACAAGTGCGTACGTGTGTCCGTCTGGCTTGGAGCGTACAACCGAAGATGTGCCAATGATACCGTCCGCACCGGCCTTGTTTTCAACAATCACACTAGTGTTGAGTTGTTTGGACAACTGAGTGGACAATCTTCTCGCGATCGTGTCTGTGCCGCCGCCGGGATTATAAGGAACGACAAATGTGATCGGTTTGCCGCTGAAATCGTACGCGTTGACTAAGCCTGTACTGGAAAATAGCAGCAAGCCGGAAAAAAGCAGGGAAAGCAGTTCGAACATTTTTGTCTCCAGGATGATTTTGTTTTGTGCAGGATCTCCGGTTTTCATTCATCATCGCACACCTGCATAAAGAAGTGATGACAAACGAAGTAATAACTATTTGGTTGTTTGTCCGGATAAATAGTGTCATTAAAAGGGTAATCTGTCAATTTAGACGGGAGACAATGCCCCGTTTTTGGGGTGCTTCGCCCCGAAATTCCATCAACGCCGAATACGGATTGCTCATCAGTCCTATGAATAATTTGTTTCTTCTTGAGAGTCATGATGTTATTTTCGATTCACACAAAAGCATTGACACAAATTCAAAACAAAATTAATATCATTATCATAATGTCCGGACAAATTACTAAAAAGGAGACGTAATGCTTTCAGTCGAACAGGTTGCCCCGAATCGTTATCGCGCCAGATACGGTCGTTATCTTGAGGAGTTCACTGTGGGAGATGTCTATGAACATCGCCCGGGACGCACGTTAACTGATGCAGACAATATCCAGTTCTCGCTGCTCACGATGAACTATCACCCTATGCATTGTGATCAGGCGTTTGCCGAAAAAAGTGAGTTCGGAAAGTTGCTGGTCAGTAGTGGTCTGACACTAGCCATTGTGCTCGGCATGTCGGTCAATGATGTCAGCGGGCAGGCGATCGCCAATCTGGGCTGGAAGGATATCAAGTTGACTAATCCTGTTTTCGCTGGAGATACGTTGTACGCCGAATCGGAAGTGCTGGATGTCCGAGAATCCAAGTCCCGTCCGTCACAGGGAATTGTCACGGTCAAAACAACAGCCTTCAACCAGCGTGAAGAGCAGATTATGGTTTTTGAACGTACTTTTCTGGTTGGCAAGAAACCATAATCCCACATCACGGCAGCCCGGGACACATCGGAAATCGCCGTAATTACGGTTGTGAAATTCAGAAGAGCGCAGCCGTTGACACAAAAAAAAGGGTAGAGATGAGACAAAAATTATTTACTGCAGCGCTTGCGCTGCTGATGTGGGCGCCGGCAGTGCCAGCTTTTGCCGCCTATCCGGAGAAACCAATCCGAATTATCGTGGGATTTCCGGCAGGGCAGGCAACCGACATTGTTGCGCGATTGGCTGCCAAGGCACTGGAGTCGTCTTTGAAACAGTCGGTCTATGTAGAGAACAAGCCGGGCGCATCAGGCATTATTGGAGCGATGGATGTAGTACGAGCAGCTCCCGATGGATATACCTTGCTGGTCACCTCCAGTGGGCCTCTGGCCATCAATCCGAGTCTGTATACGAATCTGGCCTACGACCCGCTACGCGATATTGCGCCTGTGACTGAATTGTCTGAAGTACCCCTGTTTCTGGCAGTGAACGCAAAGCTTCCGGTAAATACCGCTGCAGAGTTCGTGAATTATGTCAAAAGCAAGCCGGGTGCGCTGAACTATGGTTCGGCGGGCAGCGGAGTGACAAGTCATCTGGCAATGGAACTGCTCAAGCATAGCCAGGACATGGACATTCGTCATGTTCCCTATAAAGGAAGCCCGCCGGCTGTAGCAGACCTGATCGGCGGTCATGTTCAGGCGATGGTGGATACGGGTCCGGCATTGTTACCAGTGGCACGACGAGGTGATATCCGCGTACTTGCCACGCTTAATGACAAACGTAATGCGGCAGTGCCGAATGTGCCAACTGCACAGGAGGCAGGTATTGGAGAACTGGCCACACCTGCGTGGGTCGGGCTTGCTGCTCCCAAGGGAACGCCGCCAGAAATCATCGATACGCTATACAAGGCCCTTGAACGTAGCTGGAAAACACCCGAGAACATCAAA
This sequence comes from Pseudomonadota bacterium, assembly GCA_023387815.1. Classification (GTDB taxonomy): domain Bacteria; phylum Pseudomonadota; class Gammaproteobacteria; order Burkholderiales; family Burkholderiaceae_B; genus Advenella. The sequence goes on along the minus strand of JAEWHK010000007.1, from coordinate 25,043 downwards.
GTGCTTCAGGGTCTCGGGTCTGAGGCGGTGCTGAAAAATCCACAGGCATTCCGTCAATATATTGCAGATGAGATTAAAAAATGGAAAGTAGCCGTGGACGTTTCCGGTGCGAAAGTTAACTGAAAAGGAGGCGATGATGACAATTTCACAGACGATCAGCAGCAAGGCGCTAAATTTTACATACGAGAGTATTCCGCAGGAAGTGCGTGAACGGGCGAAGCATCTGATGCTGGACGCATTTGGGATCGCGTTTCCCTCGACCCGGTTTGATTTCGCAAGACACACACTCGATGGGTTGCTCGCGCTGTCCGAAGGTTCGGCTGCCAGTGTTCCCGTTGTAGGGATGGACACAAGTCTGCCCACGCGGGATGCTGCCATTATGAACGGACTGCTGATCCATGGACTCGATTACGATGATACGCACCCTAACGGCATTATTCACGCAACAGCGTCTGCCGCCACTGCAGTAACTGCACTGGGCTACACCCATAAGAAATCGGGAGCAGAGCTCCTCACGGCCTACATTCTGGCGATTGAGGTGTCCACAAGGCTAGGGGCAGCCGCGCGCGGTGAGTTTCATCAGGTGGGATTTCATCCTACAGGACTGATTGGCGCATTTGGTTGTACTGCAGCTGCAGGCTGGTTACTTGGCCTGAGCGAAGAGCAATTGACTCACGCCCAAGGCATTACGCTGTCTTTTGCTGCCGGCAGCATGGAATTTCTGCAGGATGGGGCCTGGACTAAGCGTATACATCCGGGCTGGGCGGCGCAATGCGCGATTACCGCAGCCACGCTGGCGAAAAACGGGTTCATTGGGCCGCGGGAAACATACGAAGGTCGCTTCGGTCTGTTCGCCAGTCATTTGGGTAAGGCATTTCAGTTGAGCGGTCTGCAGGAGGATATCGACAGCATCGGCGAGAAATGGGAATTGATGAACGTGGCGGTCAAGCCGATTCCTGCCTGCCATTTCACCCACGCAAGTGCAGATGCTGCTGCAATTCTTCACAAAGACCTGGCGTTGGAACAGATCGCAAAAATCGTTGCAAAAGTACCCGCAGGCGTTATGAAGACCGTATGCGAACCAGTCGAAAACAAGAAGAAACCAGCCAATGCCTACGAGGCGCAGTTCAGTATCCCGTACTCCGTTGCAACCGGACTGCGCTATGGTCGCTTCGGGCTGGATGCACTTGAAGAGTCCGCATACACAGATGCAACCACACTTGCCATAGCAGAAAAAGTGGAAAGCGTGGCCGATCCGAAAGCGGATTTTCCAAAATACTATTCAGGCGAAGTGATTGTGGAACTGAAGGATGGCAGCACGCGCTCGCATCGGGAACATATCAACCGTGGCGCAGATACGCGGCCCATCAGCAACAACGAGATTGTGACAAAGTTTCAGGAGAATGCGGCAACCGTTCTGAACGCGAACGCCGTCTCCCGAATTCAGGATGTGTTTCAAAATATCGAAAAAAATGATGCTCGCCAACTGCTGGACGCCATGAGCAAGGGAGAGAAGAAGTAATGCACGCAATCGATACATATGACATAGAACAGGAGCAGTTGATTCTGGATATGCTGGATCGCTTTCTGGCCGTCGAGGTTCAGCCGCATGTTCAAAAGCTGGAGCATGACGATATCTATCCCGAAGAAATCGTGGAGAAAATGAAAGAGATGGGCCTCTTCGGGTGTCTGATTTCACCTGAATATGGCGGCCTGGGTTTGTCTACGGTCACTTACGCAAAAATCATTGAACGCATGTCCGCTGTGTGGATGTCTATTTCGGGGATTATCAATTCACATGTGATTATGGCCATGACGGTTCAGCGCAATGGCACCGAAGAGCAGAAGCGAACCTTTTTGCCACGATTTGCTACAGGTGAGCTCCGCGGCGGAGTCGGATTGACCGAACCTGACTGTGGCACAGACTTGCAGGCGATCAGAACTGTCGCGCGTCGGGTGGGTGACAAATATATTGTCAATGGCTCGAAGATGTGGATCACCAATAGCATGTACGGCAATTGTCTTGCTCTGCTTGTGAAGACTGATCCTCAAGCCTCGCCGCGGCATCGTGGCATGAGTCTGTTGATCGCAGAAAAGGGCAAAGGATTTGTCGTGAGCAAGAAGCTGGAAAAACTCGGATACAAAGGAATTGATACTTGCGCGCTGAATTTCGATGACTATGAAGTGGACGCGTCGCGACTGATCGGTGCAGTAGAGGGCAAGGGACTGCAGCAGATCTTGAATGGCCTGGAGCTGGGACGAATCAACGTTGCAGCGCGTGGTCTGGGTGTAGCACAGGCGGCACTGACAGAGGCGCTGTCCTATTCGCAGACGCGCAAGACTTTCGGAAAGCCCATTTGTGAACATCAGGCTATACAACTGAAATTGGGGGAAATGGCAACTCGTACTGAAGCATCGCGGCTTCTGGTTTATTCGGCTGCTGCTGCCTATGATAAAGGCGAGCGGTGCGATGCTGAGGCCGGCATGGCAAAGTATTTTGCGACCGAGGCAGGAATGGAGAATTCGCTGGAGGCAATGCGCATCTTTGGCGGTTATGGTTATTCCAAGGAATATAACGTAGAACGTCTCTACCGTGACGCGCCTCTTCTGTTAATCGGAGAAGGTACCAACGAGATGCAGCGAATCATTATCGCGAAACAGATGATTGAGAGGAACCGGGTATGAGTGGCACAACGCAGGATGCGTCAAAAAGCGCGCTTCCATTGACTGGCATACGAATTATTGCAGTTGAACAATATGGTGCGGGTCCGTTTGGTACCCAGCATCTCGCGGATCTCGGCGCAGAGATCATCAAAATAGAGAATCGTGCCGATGGCGGAGACGTGGGTCGGCACGTCGGACCGTATTATTTTGAGGAGAATGACAGTCACTTTTACCAGTCATTCAATCGCAATAAGAAAAGCCTGACATTGAATCTGAAGTCGGAGCAGGGAGTTGAAATACTCCATAAACTGGTAAAGAATGCTGCTGCCGTTTTTAATAATCTGCGAGGAGATCTGCCGGAAAAGCTGGGGTTGACCTACGATGACCTTAAACACCTGAATCCGCAATTGGTATGCGGTCATCTGTCGGCTTATGGTCGACAAGGAAGCCGTAAGGCCTGGCCGGGGTACGATTACCTGATGCAGGCAGAGGCGGGTTACCTCTCGCTCACGGGAGAGCCCGATGGCCCGCCCAGTCGGATGGGGTTATCCATTATCGATTTGATGACGGGTACGACGGCGGCTATGGGTTTACTGGCAGGTATTCTGGGTGCCCGCGCTACTGGCGTCGGTCGTGATATTGATGTGAGTCTGTATGATGTGGCCGTTCATAACCTTGCCTACGTTGGCACGTGGTATCTGAACGAAGGATTTTCACTCAAACGCGAGCCGTTTTCCAGCCACCCATCCCTGACGCCCAGTCAGTTATACAGAACGGCAGATGGATGGGTATTTCTCATGTGCAACAAGGAAAAATTCTGGGGCACGTTATGCAAGGCAATTGAGCGACCCGACTGGATTTCCAGCGAACATTATTGCGATTTCAAGAGCCGCCTGAAAAACAGGGATCAGCTTAAGCAGGATCTGGAAGCTGTGCTTGCTGCACAGACAACGCAGGAATGGATGGCTCGCTTCGCAGGAAAGGTACCTGCTGCCCCGGTTTACGATGTGGCGCAGGCACTCGACAACGATTTCATACATGAACAGGGGCGTATTCTGGAATTGGCGCACCCGACGGCCCAGGTTCGGGTCATTGCTTCGCCGGTACGGGCAGGCGAACATCCGCTACGGCCGGCACCCGCGATGGGGCAGGACAATCAGGCACTGCTCAGTGAAATCGGATACAGTGATTCGCAGATTCAGTCTTTCCTGGAAAGCGACGTGATTTAGCAAAGATGCGGATGTCAGCTTACTATAATAGAAGTTTTTTGAGGCACAAAGATGGTACGGTCAGCTGACGCTTTTCACGATTCGTTGCTCAATACCAGCCAGCCGCGATACATGCAACTGGCCAAAACATTGGTGGCTGAAATTGTAGATGGCAAGTATGCGGTGGGAGACCTGCTGCCTACCGAACAGGAATTGTGCAAACAATTTGGCATCAGTCGTTTTACTGCCCGTGAGGCCTTGAAAAAACTGGTGCAGTCGGGCCTGGTGACGCGCCAGCCAGGCGTCGGAACCAAGGTGGTGTCCAACAAAGCCAGTAGTGCTTATAGCCAGAATATGGCGGGCATTTCCGATCTTTATCAATACGCCACCGATACCACACTTGTCATTGAGAAACAGGAAATCATGTCCCTGAGTGATGAACAAAGCAGGCTTGTCGAAGGCTCCGCCGGAGAAACCTGGCTGCATCTGCAGGGCAAGCGGTTTGTGGCCGATAGTCCGTTACCCATTTGCGTGACAGAAATCTGGATCCATCCTGCGTTTCGATCCATTCGTGGCGTCATGGGAGAGCAACATGAAGCCATTCACTCGAATATTGAGCACCAGTTTGGCGAAACCGTCGCCACAGTCGATCAGGAAATTCATGCAATCTCGCTGTCGCGGGCACATGCAACCCAATTGCAGGCCAAGGCAGGCAGCCCAAGTCTGAAGATTGTGCGGAAATATCGGAATCGCAAGGGAGAGCTGATTGAAGTCACGATTAGTACGCATGTTGCCGATCGCTATTCCTATCATTCTGTGTTCAATCGGGAATGGCGTGTCGATGCCTCGTAGTCCAAAAGCAGCGAGTCGGCGATGACTCAAACCGCCCATACACTTTCTTCCGACGCGGCAGCGGGCAGGCAGGCCTGGCTTGTTCTGGTGCTGACGCTGACCATCCAGTCACTGGCATCCATGATTCTGCTGGTGCCGCCCGTGATGGCACCTGTTTTGTCTTCGACACTGCAGATACCGGCCACATATATTGGTTTTTACATTGCCATTGCGTATCTGTCGGCCATGGCCAGCAGTCTGAGCGCCGGCGCCATGTTGACTGTCGTGGGTCCCATCAGACTCAGTGCGCTATGCCTTGTCTCGTCAGCGGTGGGGGTGGCCCTCTTTGTTTTCTTTCCTTCTGTTGCGACGCTGGCACTCGCCGGTGTTTTCATTGGTCTTGGCTATGGCCCCGTGACACCCTGCAGTTCGCAGATTCTGATCAGGAATACTCCGATGCATCGGCTCAGCCTGACATTTTCGATCAAGCAGACTGGTGTGCCTCTCGGAGGGGTACTGGCTGCGATGATCATGCCCACTTTGCAGGAAATAGCAGGCTGGCGCGCCGCGCTGGGCATTATCGGTGTCGTGTTATTCCTCTGTGCTCTGGTGTCGTGCATGGCGCCCCGGTCCTGGGAGCCTGAAGCAGCGGTTGCGCGCAAATCGTTTCGTGCAGAATTTGCTGATGCATTGCGAATGATTTTTCAAATTCCAGTCCTGAGAGCACTGGCAATTTGTTCTTTCTGTTTTTCAGTATGCCAATTGACATTAATGACATATGCCATCACTTTGCTGCACGACGAAGTAGGGACATCCCTCGTTCTGGCGGGTGTTTTTCTGTCGGTTTCCCAGGCTGCGGGCGTGATAGGTCGCATATTGTGGGGTTACCTGGCGGATAACTTTTTCTCCACCTGGAGCGTATTGCTCGCGCTGGCCGCGGGCATGCTGCTGTCCGCTATCGGCGTGTTCTTTATCGATGCGAATGCAAGCCAATGGTGGATCATTATTGTGTTTGCAGGTTTTGGTGCGACCGCTATCGGCTGGAATGGTGTTTATCTGGCTGAAGTCGCCAAGCGTGCGCCAGAGGGGAAATCGGGTTCGGTCACCGGTGGCACACTGGCTGTGACCTATCTGGGTGTTGTCGTGGGTCCACCTGCTATCGGTTTGATTTCGCAGGCTACTGGCAGCTTTGGTTACGGCTTTCTGGCATTACTGCTGCCTACCATCGCGTCCATCATTTTACTAATCAGAACCCGACCGCATTTTACAGGAGACGCCAATGAAAGATAAAAGCTATTTGTTTGTACCAGGCGATCGTGAAGAGCGCTTTGACAAGGCGTTGGCCACGAAGGCGCATGTCGTCATTCTCGATCTGGAAGACGCGGTTGCGCCGGACGCTAAGGATGCTGCGCGCCAGGCGATCCGGAACTGGCTGGAGAGAATGACCCTGCGAGAAGCTGTACCGCGCCTGTTTCTAAGGATTAATGATGTCAATACGGACTGGTATAAAAAAGATTGCGAGCTGCTGCAATCTGTGCATATTGCAGGCGTCATGTTGCCAAAAGCCGAGAACGCGCAGACTTTGAGTGCTCTCGCCGAAAAGCTCAATGGCACCCAGGAACTGATTCCTCTGATTGAGACGGTAGGCGGATGGGATGCCGCCCGTCAGATTGCCTCTGTGCAACGCGTGTCGCGGCTGGCTTTCGGTTCGGTAGATTTTTGTATTGATGCAGGTATTCCTGGAGAGGCCGAGCATTTGCATTTTGTTCGTACTTCACTGGTGCTTGCATCGCGCCTTGCCGGAGTGGCGTCTCCTATCGATGGAGTGACAGTTGACTTCAGGAATGAAGCGCAATTGGCGAGCGATGTGTCTCAATCAAGGAAATTCGGCTTTGGTGCGAAATTGTGCATCCATCCTTTGCAGATTGAGACCGTGAATGCAGGTTACTCGCCAGGCGCTGATGAGATCATATGGGCAGAAAAAGTTGTTGCTGCTGTTGAAAGTCAGGGTGCAGGTGCGATTGCCGTGGACGGGAAGCTGATCGATAAGCCGTTATTACTGCGCGCGCAAAAGATTCTGGAAGCCGTCCACTGAACTCCGTCAATGCTGAATGAAATAAGTTTCACCGAAATTCATTTGTGATAATTTTCAGGGAAAACGATAATTCCAGGATGTCAGATAACATACAACAATGGTGGACATCAATGAACCTGTAATTCGGCTGGAATTTTCGTGCAAGAGACAAAACCTTTTAAACGCCTTCTGCTGACTGGTGCTGCCGGCGGACTGGGCACGGTGCTGCGTCAGACCCTCAAACCCTATTCGCAAACCATCCGGCTGTCAGACAAGGTCGCGCCGGCCGAGAGACCCCAAGCGGAAGAAAATGAAGAGATGGTGCTTTGCGATCTGGCCGACAAAGCTGCCGTCGATCAATTGGTCGCTGGCTGCGATGCCATTGTGCACATGGGCGGCGTTTCGGTGGAACGACCTTTCGAGGAAATTCTTGAAGCCAATATCAAAGGCATCTTTCATATATACGAAGGGGCGCGAAGACACGGTGTCAGAAGGGTGATATTTGCCAGTTCCAATCATGCCATTGGTTTTTACCGTCAGGATGAAACTATTGATGCCAGCGTGCCCCGCAGACCTGATGGGTATTATGGTTTGTCCAAGGCTTACGGCGAGGAAATGGCCAGTTTCTATTTTGATCGTTACGGCATTGAGACCGTGAGCATTCGCATTGGCTCGTGCTTTCCTGTCGTCAAGGATCGTCGCATGATGCATACCTGGATCAGCGCACGCGATCTGACGGAACTGATTCGTTGCGGACTGCAGACACCGGAAGTGGGGCATACCATTGTCTATGGGATGTCAGACAACGAGAGTGTCTGGTGGGACAATCGACTGGCGGCGCATCTGGGCTTCGTGGCGAAAGATTCCTCTGAAATATTCCGGGAACAGGTCGAGCAGCAGCCCAAACCGGCCAGCGATGATCCTGTCTCGGTTTATCAGGGAGGCGCCTTTACTGCGCTAGGACCGTTCGAGACTGACAAATGATGAGCATGCCGATAGATCAAAGGCCCGCCGCTATGGGAGAGTCAAGTGCACTATGATTTCAATTTCGCGGGCCTGCTTCCCTATTGGAACACCTTTGCCAGCGGGGCCATTCTGACGCTGGAACTCACATTGGCGTCAACGGTATTCGGGCTGATTATCGGCATTTTTTGCTCCATCGGCAGCCGTAGTCGCTATCGCTGGCTGCAACGGGTATGCGCCATTTATGTCGAGACGATTCGCAATACGCCGTTTCTGGTACAGATTTTCATTTTTTATTTTGGTCTGTCCAGTATAGGTCTGCAGATGCCGCCCGCGGTCGCCGCTGTCATCGCCATGGTGATTAACGTGGGGGCCTATTCATCGGAAATCATTCGTGCGGGAATGGATGCGATTCCCCGCGGACAGATTGAAGCGGCCGAGTGTCTTGGTCTTTCAAGGCCTCGTATCTATTGGCATGTCATCATGCTGCCGGCGTTTGAAAAAGTCTATCCTTCCATTACCAGCCAGTTCATCCTGATGATGCTGATGTCTTCCATTACATCCCAGATTTCAACCGAGGAACTGACGGCCGTGGCCAATAACGTGCAGTCTGAGACCTTTCTTTCGCTGGAATCCTACATTGTGGTAGCCGCGCTGTATCTGCTGCTTGCCGTGATATTGCGACTGTTATTCTGGCTCGCAGAACAGATGCTGTTTCGCCGTAAGAGGGTAATTGCGCAACTTCAGCGAAAGGCCGCAAAAACACGGAAAGGTGCGGGCAGCGTTAAGAATGCAAGTACAGGCAGCACGACACAAAAAGTGCAGGCCATCACGGTGAGGGGATAGTCGATGGAATCCTTTTCTACATTGCAATTGTTGTTTCTGATCAAGGGCGTTGGCTGGACACTGGTTCTGTCTCTGATCTCATTTATCTTTGGCTCCATTGCTGGTTTTGCGGTGATGCTTGCACGCGTGTCTGTGCACAAGCCTTTGAGAATGCTGACCTCTGCCTATATACAAATCATTCAGGGAATACCGCTGCTGGTCCTGCTGTTTATCGTCTATTTCGGTGTCGGCATTTTTGGCATCAATGTGGCACCGCTGGTCGCCTCTGCGGTGGCGCTGACCATTCACGTAAGTGCATTCCTGGGCGAGATCTGGCGCGGCAGCGTTCAGGCGATTGAAAAGACTCAGTGGGAAGCTTCCGAATGTCTGGGACTCTCGCGCTGGCAGTCATTGATTCTTGTCATTATTCCACAGGCATTGCGAATGTCATTGCCGCCATCTGTCGGTTATCTGGTGCAGGTCATCAAGCTGACCTCGCTCGCCTCGGTCGTGGGGTTTGTCGAAGTGACCCGCGCGGGGCAGATTATCAATAACTCGTTGTTCCAGCCTTTTCTGGTTTTCATGCTGGTGGGTGCCTTTTATTTTATGCTCTGCTATCCATTGTCACTCTGGAGCCGAGCCATGGAGAAAAAACTGAATGTCGGCAATCGTTAACGTTCGCGATGTACACAAGCGCTTCGGTGACAACGAAGTTCTTAAAGGTGTTTCATTTGAAATAAACCGTGGAGAAGTCGTCGCCATCATTGGGCAGAGCGGGTCGGGCAAAAGCACTGCATTGCGTTGCATGGATCATCTGGAAACCATCAACAGTGGCACGATCTCAGTTTGCGGTCATGAAATCGGATCCGGAAGCGTCAATCTGCGCGAGTTGCGAAAAGATGTCGGGATCGTATTTCAAAGTTATAACCTGTTTCCTCATTTGACCGTTCAGCAGAATATTGTGCTGGCGCTCAAGCATGTTCGCAAGATGTCAAAGGAAGAATGTGTGCAGCGGGCGCAGGCTGTACTGGTCAAGGTCGGGCTTGCAGAAAAGGCTGGCAGTTATCCCGAGCAATTGTCGGGTGGCCAGCAACAGCGCGTTGCGATTGCCCGCTCGCTGGCAATGGAGCCCAGGGTCATGCTTTTTGATGAAGTGACTTCGGCACTGGATCCGCAACTGACCGGTGAAGTGCTGCGAGTGATTGAGGACCTCGCTAAAGGTGGCATGACCATGGTGCTTGTCACACATGAAATGGCCTTTGCAAGACGGATTGCCGACAAGGTAATTTATATGTATCAGGGGCTGGTATGGGAAACCGGCGGACCGGAAATCCTGGACCATCCGCAAACGCCGGAACTGCAGGCGTTCGTGGCTGCAGGGCTTTGAATACACCACCTCCCATTCTTATAAACAATCATATTTACAAAGGTAGGACGACAAATGAAATTTTTACATGCACTGAAACTGGCCGGTTTCGGCATTGGTCTGATGGGCGTCTGCGCCGTCAGTCATGCGGACTCGCTTGAAACAATCAAAAAGAACGGCACCATCCGCGTTGCAGTGGCAATGGGGGTACCCATGTTCAGTTACGCCAATGCCAGCATGGAACCCGAGGGTTCCGATGTGGATACGGCCAAGCTGCTTGCCGAGGACCTGGGCGTGAAACTGCAACTGGTACAGATCACGAATGCGGCGCGGGTGCCGGTGATCCAGACCGGCAAGGCCGATCTGACGGTATCCAGTTTGTCGATTACGCCGGAACGCGCCAAGGTGGTTGATTTCACCGTGCCGTATGCGTCATTACAGACAATCGTGGCCGCACCCAAGGATGTGCAGATCAAAAATTATGCCGATCTCAAAGGGGTGCAAATTGGTGTAACGCGTGCGACAGTCAATGATGCGGATATTACAAAAAATGCGAAAGATGCCAATATTCGCCGCTTTGAGGATGACGCCACGCTGGTTACTGCAGGGGCTTCCGGTCAGGTTCGAGTGGTGTCGTCACAATGGCCGATCGTCGCTGAAATCAACAAGAAGCAGAGCAAAGATCCGTTTGAAATCAAGTTTGTGCAGAATGAATTCATGCTGGGTATTGCCTTGCCAAAAAATAATCCTGAACTCAAGGCCTGGCTCGACAAATGGATTCAGGAAAATCTGAAGAACGGCAAGCTCAATGCCATTTACAAGAAGTATCACGGTAATGAACTGTCTGAGAAGGTCATGAATCAGAATTCGTAAACCGGATATTTGGCACGAGACCTGCGGCGCAGCACGCAGGAACGCGAGTACCTAAGCGAGGCCCTCAACTGGTGTTGGGGGTCTTTGCATTGCGCGGGCCAATTCATGGGAAATCGCTGATTACCTCCCGGGTCTGGATCATCTTCACCGTCAGAAGGGAATATGGCATACTAGTTATGCCAATGTTCAAGCTTCAAACGAGGTGAGGAGCCAGCCAGTCGGGAAAATGATCCCCGCCTGAATGCGTCCAATGACAACGTGGCAAACTCCTCTGTCATCCCGTATTCCGTTCAACTGATCATGATTCAAGTCCGGTATCAAGGAGATGCAAATGAAGTCAAGTGCGAAAAAAGCCGCTTCCCGTAAAGCCAATGGCCCCAAAGATGAAAAAGGAAATGCCGGGGAATTGCACCAGCAGGCAGGAGGCGCTCATCCGGTCATGACCACGCAGCAGGGTCTGGCCATCAGTGACAATCAGAACTCCCTGCGATCCAACCCACGCGGTCCCACCTTGCTCGAGGATTTTGTTCTTCGGGAAAAAATTACCCATTTCGATCACGAACGTATTCCCGAGAGGATTGTTCACGCGCGCGGTACGGGCGCGCATGGGTACTTTGAGTTGACGCAATCACTTTCGAAATATACAACTGCAAAACTTCTGACAGAGAAGAATGTACAGACGCCCGTATTCTGTCGCTTCTCCACCGTGGCCGGCGGTAGCGGCTCGGTGGATACGCCTCGCGATGTGCGCGGCTTTGCGGTCAAGTTCTACACCAAGGAAGGCAACTGGGATCTGGTGGGCAATAATATGCCTGTGTTCTTCATTCAGGACGCCATCAAGTTTCCGGATCTGATCCATGCCGTCAAAATGGAGCCGGATCGTGGCTTTCCCCAGGCTGCCAGCGCGCACGACACGTTCTGGGATTTCATTTCCCTGATGCCCGAGTCAATGCATATGGTCATGTGGGCAATGAGTGATCGCGCTATCCCGCGATCATTGCGGATGATGGAAGGCTTTGGTATCCATAGCTTCCGTCTGGTCGACAAGGATGGTAATACCACATTTGTGAAGTTTCACTGGCGGCCGAAGCTGGGCCTGCAGTCAACGGTTTGGGACGAGGCAGTGAAACTTGCCGGCGCAGATCCGGATTTCCATCGTCGTGATTTTTTTGAGGCCATCCAGAATGGCAGTTATCCTGAGTGGGAGCTGGGCGTTCAGCTTTTCACTCAGGAAGAGGCCGACAAATTCCCGTTTGATCATCTGGATTCAACAAAACTGATTCCCGAGGAACTGGTTCCGCTCAAAATGATTGGCCGCATGGTGTTGAATCGCTGGCCGGATAATTTCTTTGCCGAAACGGAACAGGTCGCGTTCTGTCCCGCCAATATTGTGCCGGGCATCGATTTTTCTGACGATCCGTTGTTGCAGGGGCGGTTGTTCTCTTACCTGGACACGCAATTATCACGATTGGGTGGGCCGAATTTCGCACAGATTCCCGTCAATGCGCCCAAATGTCCATTCCATAATAACCAGCGTGACGGCCATATGCAGATGCAGGTCAACAAGGGAAGGACGGCTTACGATCCGCAAAGTCTGGAGCCCGAAGCATCGCGGGCCAGCGTCACAACCGGCTTTCATAGCGCGGCCATTCAGAATGATGGCGTCAAATCCCGCATTCGTTCCGAGAGCTTTGCCGATCATTACAGCCAGGCAAGAATGTTCTTTCGCAGCCAGTCTGACATAGAGCAATCACACCTGGCATCGGCACTGGTATTCGAGCTGTCGAAAGTGGAAACGGAACACGTGCGTCTGGCTGTGGTCAGTCAGCTGCGCGTCATAGATGAAGGCCTGGCAAAACGGGTTGGCAATGGTCTGGGACTCAAGTCTTTGCCACCTGCTGCTAAACCACAAGTGCCGGTAAAGGATATGGCTCCCTCTCCAGCCCTGCGTATTATCGATAAAATGAAAGATACGCTGGAAGGACGTACGATAGGCATTCTGATTGCAGATGGTTCAAACAATGAGACCATTGATGCGATGAAAAAGGCGTTGACCAAGGCCGGCGCCGCCTGCAAACTGGTAGCACAAAAACGAGGGGTAACTCTTAAGGACGGCACGTCTGTTACTGCTGACGGTCAGCTCGCGGGCACACCCTCAATCGTGTTTGACGGCGTTGTGAGTATTCTGCCCATGGCCGAGGCAGAAAAACTGGTGAAGGAAGCAGCCGCCATCGACTGGTTCCGCGATGCGTTTGGGCACCTGAAAGCCATCGCGGCCTGTAAAGGAACGCATAAAATCCTGGAGGCTGCCGGTATTGAACCTGATGCTGGTGTTGTGGCACCGGAGGACACCAAGGGGTTTATTAAACTGGCGAAAACGCGTCAGTGGGATAGGGAACCCAAAATCCGTACGCTGGCCTGAAGTCGTCATGGCCTGATGTGAAAAAGCAAGCCCGCTGATCGTCAGTACCGTCAGTGGGCTTGCTGCTTTAAGGATTATGCCAGCGAATCCATATCTGTCGCGAGGCTTGTATCCGTCTCATTGTTGCGGGCGCCCGATTCTGAAGGCACAGGCTGGTTCAGCGTTTCTCGCAGCACCCATCCTTTGTCTGAATGGTTCAATACAAAATAAACGTTCTGCTCCCGGGCAGCGACCCTGGCTCCAAGCCGCATTACCCGTTCCGGCCGGTCCAGATGAACCGCAAACAGGATTCGAATAAAGGTGTCTGCATGTCGGGGAACCTGTGCGGATGATTCCCATTGTGACAACTGTGATTCGGTCACGCCCAGGCGTTTACAGAGCGTGGCTGGTGGCAGCTGCAGTTCCTTGCACAAGTATTGGAATTCTGCGCCACTCAGAGGCACACTTTTTACGCATAGCGCGCTGCAAATTGTTCTGCGCAAACCTTGAGGATTATGGACGACAATGCTTCGACCATTCCTGGTCTGTTTTATTCTATAACCATTGCTCAGCCAAATGTTTTGCAGGCCACCATCAACAAACGGATGCATTGTCAATCCCAAAAAGTCACTACCTCGTGAACTGGTTGTCATGAAAAGTATACAGTAGGCCGACAGTAAATATGACAAATTTAATACAAGGAATAAAGGCATGACGTGCCCGGATTTATACTATTTATTTATTAATCAATCGAAATAATCAATTTAATATTTCAATAATAATTCATTAGAATGGTTCAAAAGTCCATCAATAATAGTCAGGGAGACGCTATGCAAAGTCTGTTGGTAGGATGCGGCGCCGGATTTTCCGGAGATCGGATCGACGCAGCGCAGGCCGTGGTCAGGACGCTTATTGCCCGTTCTCAGCCCTCCGTTTTGATATTCGAAATGCTGGCAGAGCGTACGCTGGCCTTGGGTCAGCTGGCAAAAAACCAGGATCCTGCCATGGGGTACGAACCTTTGCTGGAACAGGTTCTGCAGCCGATACTGAAAGATTGCATCGAGCATCATATCCCCATAGTGAGCAATTTCGGCGCGGCCAATCCTGTGGCGGCAGCGCGCGCAATCCGGTCGCTTGCTTCATCGCTGGGACTCGATGGCCTGAAAATTGCCATTGTTGAAGGTGACGATATTCTGCATAAAGTGGATCTGGACAGCATGCAAATCTGGGAAGGCGACCGGGAACTGGCCGCAGGTACCAAAGACCCCATCGCTGCAAACGTATATCTGGGAGCCAGGTCCATTGCCCAGGCGCTTAGAGACGGCAGTCAGATTGTTATTACGGGAAGAGTGGCTGACCCGGCCCTGACTGTCGGCCCGGCCGTATCACATTTCAATTGGGGCTGGGAGGACTGGGACCGTCTTGCAGCGGCAACGCTGGCCGGACATTTGCTGGAATGCGGTTCGCAGGTCACCGGCGGATATTTTGCTGACCCGGGTTACAAGGACGTTCCCGATCTTGCCCATGTCGGTTTTCCCATTGCAGAGATCTTTGAGGATGGTCGCATTGTCATTGGCAAAGCGGATGAAACGGGCGGTGTGGTCAATCTGATGACGGTGAAGGAGCAAATGCTATATGAAATACATGATCCCGCCCGCTATATCACACCTGATGTCGTGCTGGATATCTCCAATGTCCACATTCGCCAGATTTCACCCAATCTCGTTGAGCTCACAGGCGCTACCGGAAAGGCGCGACCCGACACATTGAAAGCTACGGTTTCTTTCATCGGTGACTGGTTTGCTGAAGGTGAAATTTCCTATGCCGGGCGCAATGCGGGCGGACGCGCACGCCTGGCGGCCGATGTGCTGGCTGAGCGGGCGAAGCTGCTGACAGAACCGTGTCGCTTTCGTCAGGATATTATCGGGAGCGTGAGTATTCTGGATTCCGATAGCGGCGATCTGGCCGATACGCTTTCCCTGACAGAAATTCAGGATGTACGGCTGCGTCTGGCTGTCAATGCACCTGCGCGTCCGACCGTTGAGCGGCTGATGCATGAAGTCAATGCGCTGTATTGCTGCGGCCCGGCTGGCGGCGGTGGCGTTCGGACGAATATTAAGCGCAGTGTGCGAACGGTTTCCTATCTGATTCCCAGAGAACAGGTGAGCGAATCCTGGCGTTATTTGACGGGAGATGAGTCATGACAAAAACAGTCACACTTCATGAAATTGCTCACGCAAGAGCGGGAGATAAAGGAAATCGGCTCAATATCAGTCTGATTCCGTACGAAGAAAAGCACTGGCCCATCCTGCTTGAGCAGGTCAGTGCCGATAAAGTTCAGGCATGGTTCGCGCATCGCGGTGCCAGTCATGTTGTGCGCTACGAACTGGCGAATATTCAGGCGCTCAATTTTGTTATTGACAACGTACTTGAAGGCGGTGTCAACAGCAGCCTGAATCTGGACAAGCACGGCAAGTCGAATTCGTTTCGACTGCTGGATATGACCGTGCAGATCTGAAATTTAACCTGGAGACAGAAAATGAGAATGAATAATGTAAAACGTGTGATGACCTCGGCGCTTCTTGGTGCCTGCATGCTGGGCAGCCAGGCATGGGCGGCCTATCCCGAGCGGCCAATCACATTTGTCGTGCCCTTTGGCGCAGGCAGCGGAACAGACAAGCTGGCACGCGTACTGGCAGAAGAGGTGTCGAAGAAGGTGGGACAGACTGTTGTCGTTGAAAACAAGGGAGGCGCCAGTGGTTTCATTGCAGCGCAGGACGTGGCACGCGCCAAGCCTGACGGTTATCGTATTTTTGTGACCTCCAATACTACGCATGCGAGTAACTCCGCGCTGTTCAAGAAGCTGCCTTATGATCCGGTAAAGGATTTCGCGCCGGTATCGAAACTTGGCAATATTCCACTTGTGTTAGTGGTCAATCCCCAGAGCATTCCCTCAAAAACCGTGCCCGAATTCATCGATTACCTGAAGCAGAATCCGGATAAGGTGTTCTTTGGAAGCGGGTCCACTTCCGCTCGCATCGGTGGGGAACTTTTCAAAATTCTGACCGGTACCAAAATCAGCAATGTCGATTACAAAAGCAATCCGCAGGCCGTTGTTGATACTGTGGGAGGGCAAATTCAGATGATGATCGCCGATGCTTCCACCACGCTGCCGCTGGCGCGGGAAGGGAAGCTTCGCGCACTGGCTGTATCCACCAAAAAGCGCACGGATATTGCCCCGGATCTGCCAACGCTGGAAGAGACAGGTGTGAAAGGCTATGAAATGGTGGCGTGGTTCGCGTCTTATGCACCCGCAAGGACGCCGCCTGAAGTAATCAAGGTACTGAATGACGCTTTTGTCAAAACGCTGAATGATCCCGCTGTGGTTAAAAATCTGCAGGTGCAGGGAATAGAGGCCGATGCCAGTACGCCTGAAGAGCTGGCCGCATTTCAGAAAGCGGAAACAGAAAAATGGGTAGATATCGTTGCCAAGGCCGGTGTTGAAGTACGATAGCGGAAAGGGAAGGGCGAGTACGCTCGCTCTGCACCCGATCCGACTTTCGAACTGATAACACACTTGTGAACCTATCGACCAAACAGCTCAAAGCTTTCAAGGCGCTGGCCACCCAGAAAAACTTCACCCGGGCGGCCAGCCTTTGCCATTTGACGCAGCCCGCGCTCAGTGTTTTGATACAGAATCTGGAAGAGCAGGTAGGCGCGCGACTTTTCGAACGCAATACGCGCAATGTGACGCTGACTCCGGAAGGAAAGCTTTTTGAAGCCTTCGCAGACAAGCTGCTGGATGACTTTGAACATGCGGTCAGTGAGTTGCGCCAGCATGTGTCAAAGCGGGCCGGGCATGTGACCGTTGCCGCGCTGCCATCAGTGACCGTAGGCAGTCTGATACCGGCGGTGGCAAATTTCAATCGCGATTATCCCGGCGTTTCGGTCTCTTTCATTGATGTGACTGCCGACGAATGTCTGAATCTGGTCAAGGCGCGCAAGGCAGATTTTGCGGTCACCTTTGTGGGTGAGGCACTTCCTGAACTCGTCTGCGAACCCCTGTGTTCCGATTCGTTCTATGTGGTCTGTTCCACTGACCATCCCCTGGCATCAGAAAAATCATTGCGTCAACGGGATATGCTCACCCATCCCGTTATTCAGTTTGTGCGAACCACCAGTATTCGACAGCATCTGGATGCGTCTTTCTATCCTGAAAAACTCATCACGCAGATGGAGGTCTCGAATCTGTCTACGGTCGCCGGCCTGGTCGCCAATAATATGGGCATTTCCATCGTACCGGGTCTCTCGCTGTTTCTCTATGACAAACCCTCGATCGCTGTGATCCCGCTGGAACTGGAACTGCCCGACCGCATGATCTCGCTGGTTCAATCGCGCGACAGGATCCCAACGGTCGCCGCGCAAGCTTTGATCGCACATCTGAAATCGCAGATTGCCAGTTCAGATCCAGCAATATGACAACTTTGAATAATTAACTCAGGAGGATTGACTATGACATTTGAAAAAAGAAAAGCGGTGTGTGCACTGCTGGTTTCAGCAGCGTTTTCAGTGAGCGCCATCAATATCGCTCACGCTGCTGATTTCCCTGATCATGCGATCAAGCTGGTTGTACCCTGGGCGCCAGGCGGGGCAACGGATGTGCTGGGACGGATTCTGGCAAAAGGTCTGACAGAGCAGCTTGGACAGACCGTCGTGGTGGAAAACAAAGCCGGCGCAGGTGGCAATATTGGTACATCTGGCTTTGTGCGTGAAAAGGCCGATGGTTATTCACTCTTGGTTGCGACCAGTTCCACCAACGCAGCAAATCCTCATTTGTACAAACGTCTTGGCTTTGATGCCGAAAAAGATTTTTCTGCCGTTGCCTTCGTAGCCGATATTCCAAATGTGCTTGAAGTGCCGCCTGACTCCAAATTCAAGACTGCCACCGACCTGATCGACTATGCCAAAGCACACCCCGAAGAACTCAATTACGGCTCTGCCGGTGTCGGCTCTTCACAGCATCTGGCCACGTCGCTCCTGCAGCATTTGACTGAAGCGCGCTTTACTCATGTGCCGTACAAAGGCAGTGGTCCTGCGGTCAGCGATCTGCTGGGTAAACGCCTGGATTTTATGATTGATACCGGTTCCATGGCGCAGGTAAAAGGCGGCAATCTGAGAGCACTTGCCATTGCCTCCAAAAAACGCATTCCGCTTTTGCCTGATGTGCCCACGTTTGAAGAAGTCGGCGTCAAGGGAATGATTGCCTCCGCCTGGTATGGCATTGTGGCGCCCAAAGGCACGCCGGATGACGTGGTTCTGAAGCTGAATCAGGCAGTGAATGCTGCACTGAAAGATCCTGAAACGCGCAAGCAGCTCGAAAACATGGGCGCGCAGGTGGTAGAGGGTGAAAATTCTGCTGCTGATTTCGCCAGTTTCATGACATCCGAAATCAAACGTTACGGTGATCTTGTCAAAATGTCAGGGGCAGTACCTGAGTAAATGCCCGGTTGTATGACAGATTCTATTTACGCTTTTGTCGGCCAGGATGCTTATCCATCAGTATTTTTGTCCTGAAAATCAATTTATCCAGGATCTGGTCGAACTGAGCTCTTTCATCTGCAGAGAGCACTTCCAGAATCTCATTATTTCTACGCAGCGCGATGGGAAAAGCGGTGGCGTAGAGCTTTTCTCCTTCCTCTGACAGCGATAGTTCGATGCTGCGGCCGTCGCTGTCACTTCCTTTTCGCTTGATAAGCCCGCGTTCCGACAGGCTGGCCACTGCCTTGCTGGCGCGGCTTTTATCAATGTTGGCCTCTTTGGCCAGCATCTTCAATGACATGGGCTGGAATGCGCCCAGCAAACCGATGAATCGCCAACCTTGTTTGTCCAGCCCGAACATATCCTGATTGATGGACTCCGCCAGCGTACTGCTCAGGAATGCAAGGCGGTTAAGGCGGTAGGAAAACAGTTCCTTGATATTCTGGGGGTGCTTCATGGGTAACCGATGGTTTTTATTGAAGATAAGCGGAATCATGCGGGATGTTGTTCAAAAAATCAATAAAAAATAGTTGAAAAAAGAAACTATATCAATTACGATTGAAATATAGTTGAAAATTTCAACTAGTTTATTTCGGTCGTGATGTTTTGTGATTACTGGCAGTCAACCTGCAAATCTCCGCGATCTCATCGCACCTCAACGGCTCATTGATTGGCCCGAAGGTGATTCCAGAGCAAATAAAGATTTCAAATGAAAACCCGTATCACCAGGATGTTGAACATCGAATATCCCATTATTCAGGCCGGCATGAGCTGGGCGTCTTCGTGCGCTGCTTTGCCTGCTGCTGTGTCCAATGCCGGTGGCCTGGGCGTTATCGCTGCCGGTCCGATGTATGAAGACGATTTTCGTCGCGTATTGCAGGAAGTTCGCGCCACAACCGATAAACCCTTTGGAGTGAACATCCCCCTTTATCGGCCGGGCGCCCAGAACTTTCTGGACATGGCTTACGAATTTCGCGTGCCCGTCATCTTTGCGTCTCAGGGCGGGCCCAAAGCCCATCTTGCGCGCTTTCAGGAAATTGGTACCCGCTGGGTCCATGTTGTTTCCACCCTGGAACATGCGCAAAAGGCGGCCGATGCGGGAGTCGACGCGCTTGCCGTCGTGGGCACGGAAGCGGGCGGACATCCTCCTGTCAGCGGTGTGAGTTCTCTGATCATGGTGCGCAAGGCAGCCCGGGATTTCAACTTGCCCATTATCGGCGGTGGCGGTGTGGCAGACGGCTATGGTGTTGCCGCGATGCTGGCGCTGGGCGCGGATGCCGTGCAGTTGGGTACACGGCTTCTGATGACAGAAGAGGCGAACGTGCACGAGGCTTATAAAGCGGCGGCGGTGGCTACGCCTGTGGACGGCACCAGCTTGGTAGGTCGTAAGGGGCTGCCGGTCAGGATGCTGCGCAATCGCTTTGCGGCGCATATGGACGAGATTGATGCGACTGTGACCGATAAAGCCGAGTACGAAGCCGAGTTTCGCAAGAGCACGCTGAAGCAGGCAGCACTGGATGGCGATGTGGCGTGGGGCAAGGTCGAACTCGGCCAGTCTGTTGGCCTGGTCGACCAGATCCAGCCCGTTAGCCAGGTGATGCGACAGCTGGTACAGGAGCTGGAAGAAGCCCGGCGCTCACTGCAGGAAATCTGGAACGTGTGCGACATTTAAATTTAAAACGCGTGCACCACATTCAAAACTGAAAAGGAAGGTAGACATTCATGGCTGTTTTGACAACTGACATATCCGAAAACGTAATGACGATCAGCCTTAATCGGCCCGAGAAACATAATGCGCTGAACACGGAGCTGACGCAGGCATTGGTAGACGCGCTTGCCATGGGGCAGCGCGACCCGCAGGTTCGCAGCATCATCCTGCATGGTAACGGCAAATCCTTTTGTGCTGGCGCAGATACGAGCGAGTTCAGCAGTCTGACGCCGGATGCGACCGATCAGGTACTGGATCGCGCCGATCTGACAACTTCATTGCATTTGGCATTCTCGAAAATTGCAAAACCGATTATTGCGGCTGTGCACGGCAATGCGCTGGGTGGTGGAGCGGGGCTGGCACTGGCCTGCGATCTGGTGGTCATGGCAGATGACGCGCGCTTCGGCTATCCGGAACTCAGGCACGGTATTGTAGCCGCAGTGGTTCTTGCCAATCTGGTTCGACAGCTGGGACAGAAGAAGGCCTTTGAACTGGTTGCCATGGCCGATCCGGTGAGTGGCGAACGAGCATATGAACTCGGTCTGGTCAATAAAGTCTGTCCGGCAGAGCAGGTCATGCAGGAAGCCCGGGCTTATGCAAGCAAACTCGCGGGCTGGAGTCCGGTCGCCATGGCGACCACCAAGCGCACGTTCTATCGTGCTGCCGATTTGTCGCTGGAGGAAGCGCTGGCGGTGGGACGCGATGCCAACGTGATGATGCGCGGCTTCAGAAAAGGGTGAAGGCAAAGCGATGAAACCATTGGAAGGATTGAAGATTCTGGATTTGTCACGGGTGCTTGCCTGCCCCTTTGCATCCATGATTCTGGCCGAAATGGGAGCTCAGGTCATCAAGGTCGAGCAGCCCGAGACCGGCGATGAAACACGTCATTTCGAGCCGCGTGTGAACGGCGAGAATGGCAGTGAGTCCGCCTATTTCTTTGCATTCAATCGCAGCAAGGAATCCATTACGGTCAATCTGCGCTCAACTGAGGGTCAGAACATTATCAGGAAACTGGCTGAGGATGCCGATGTTTTTCTGGAGAATTTCCCGGTAGGCACGCTTGAAAAATACGGACTTCATTACGAAGATATCTGCAAGCACAATCCGGATATTGTTTATGTGTCCTGCACCGGGTTTGGCATGACGGGGCCTTATGCGAAGCGCAAGGGTTATGACACAGTCTTTCAGGCCATGGGCGGCATCATGAGCCTGACTGGTGAACGTGGGGGCGGGCCGGTCAAGCCCGGACTGCCGGTTGCGGATCTCACTTCGGGGCTCTGGATTGTGATCGCGATACTGACCAGCCTTTATGGAAAAAGCAGAACCAATCACGGTTGTCATGTGGATTTTTCCATGTTCGATGGGCAGGTTGGACTGCTTTCCCTTGCGGCAGCCCGCTATTTCACGCTGGGCGAGGTGCCAGCCAGACTGGGTACGGAACACCCCGGGCGTGTGCCATCGGCCGCGTTTGAATGTGCGGATGGCAAGTGGGTTCAGATAACAGGCAGCGATCAGCACTGGAAGCCGCTATGTGAACTATTGGATCTGACCGCATGGGCAAACGACGAAAAGCTCGCGAAAAACGCCGAACGGGTTCGTCGCCGTGATGAAGTGATGAAGGGTTTACAGCAGGCAATAGCCAAACTTAATCGCGAGACCTTGTGTGCACGCTGTGACCAGGCTGGCGTGCCTGCCGGACCCATTCTGTCGGTCGATGAAATTTTCCAGGACCCGCAGGTCATCAGTCGCGAACTGGTGAAGCATTTTCCGCATCCGCAGGTGGGAGACTTCAAAGGAATTGCGGTTCCTTTCAAGTTCACCGGCTATGACGATCCTGCGATGGGCAGGCCACCGCTGCTGGGTGAACACACGGAAAAAGTGTTGAAGGAAAAGCTCGGTCTGACTGACGGGCAGATTGAAGGGTTGGCACAGCTTGGCGTCATTTGAGCACAAGCTAACTCGACAAGCCACGCAACATAACATCAACGCTGATCACAATGCCAACTGCAATTGCAGATCAGTACACATCAGGCTGATGCAGGCATCAGCAAAAAAGGAGACGATCATGTCAGAAAAATATAGCAAATGGAATCGCTTCATCGCTGCAGGTGTGATGCTGCTGGTCGCGGGTGCTGCACAGACAGCACATGCTGCGGATTATCCTAGCAAGCCCATCACTTTCATTAATCCGTACGCAGCCGGCGGGCCTGCCGATATTCTTGCCCGGATTGTCGTCAAGCAGATGAGCGAGGAACTGGGGCAGTCAATTGTGATTCAAAGCAAGCCGGGTGGCGGAGCCAGTATTGGGGCTGAGTATGTGGCGCGTTCCAAACCTGATGGTTATACCGTTCTGTTTGGGACAGCTGCGGCGCATATCGTGACGCCGCTGATGCAAAAGGTCCCATATGACGGGATCAAGGATTTTACCTTCGTTGGTATGGTTGGCAATATTCCAAATGTACTTACCGTTGCCGCTGATAGCGGTATTAAATCAGTGAAGGAGCTGGTGGAGGACAGCCAGAAGAATCCGGAAAAATACAGCTACGCATCTGCAGGTAACGGCAGTTCGCCGCATCTGACCGGTGAAAATTTCAAACAGAAAACTCAGGCAAAGCTGCTGCACATTCCTTATAAGGGCGCGGCACCCGCATCAACCGATCTTGCCAGTGGCCTGGTGAAAGTGGGTTTTCTGAATCTGCCGGCAGTGTTGCCCTTCATCAAGGATGGCAAGCTGCATGCAATAGCCATTGCCGCGAGCAAGCGCTCACCGGCACTTCCCGATGTTCCCACCATGGAAGAACTGGGTTATGAAGGTTTCAAAGGATCAAGCTGGTACAGCATGGCTGTTCCCGCAAACACGCCGAAAGAGATTGTTGATACGCTTTATGCTGCGCTCAAAAAAGTGACCGAGAATCCTGAAACCGTCAAAATGTACGACAAGCAGGGCGCTGAGCCGTTTCTGATGGATACTCAGGCGACAACAGAGTTTGTCAAACAGGATCAGTCGAGAATCCAGAAGCTGCTCGAAGCCGCGAATATTACCAGTAAATAGGATCACCACAGATGTCATATGAAACCATTGATTTGACGGTTGCGAAGAACGGAGTTGCCACCGTGCTGCTCAATCGCCCGGATAGCCGAAACGCCCTGAATGTGAAAATGTGCGCAGAACTGGTGCAGGTCACCGAGCAGATAGAGCAGGAAGAGGATATTCGCGTTGTGATATTTCGCGGGGCCGGGCCGGCATTCTGCGCGGGTGCGGATTTGAAGGAACGCAAGGATATGAGTCTGTCAGATATGACAGCAAGGCGTGTTGCAGGGTTTGCTGCTTATGACGCCGTTGAAAAGCTGACGCGGCCGGCCATTGCACTTGTGCATGGACCGGCTTTCGGCTCGGGCTGTGAAATTATTGCCGCTTGTGATTTTGCCTGGTCTACACCTGAGGCAACCTTTCGCTATCCGGAAGTGAGCTGGGGGACAGTGGGCGCTACACAGCGTATCAGTCGTATTGCAGGCATCCGCATTGCCAAGGAACTGCTGTTCAGTGGGCGTGTGTTTGATGCGCAGGAAGCACGCGAATTTGGGCTGATCAATCGTATTGTCCCGAAAGATGATATTGAAGCGCTGCTGATGGAAATGGCAGGAAAAATTGCAGAGGCCAGGCCGCTGACCGTGAAACTGACCAAACAGTCCATCAATGCCGGTGTCGAAACGAGCCGGGAGGGCGCAATGGCAATTGAATTACTGGCGATTGAAAAGAATCTGCGGCACAGCGACTGGAAATCTGCGATTTCGAGCTTTGGCAATGCAAAGGAAAAACACTGATGTTACCCAGACGCAAAATACTGAGCGAAGTGCTGGCTGAAACCGTCACGCTTTATGGCGACCGGGATGCGTTTATCGATCCCGAAAGCCGCGAAACGTGGAAGTCCCTTGCGGATAAAGTCGACCGCACTGCTGCAGCATTATTCAAATCCGGCGTTCGCAAGGGTGATCATGTGGCTGTCATGCTCGGCAACGGCGTTCACTGGCTGCAGTCCTTTTTCGCCTGCGCGCGCCTCGGTGCCGTTACCGTACCGGTCAATACACGGTTTAAAAAAGAAGAGCTGGCTTTCTGCCTGAAACAGGCTGATATCAGTACATTGATCAGCACAGAAAACTTTCTGGGCATTGACTTTGCCTCATTGCTCGCCGAGGTAGAACCGGCATTGACGCAAAGCTTGCCCGGCTCGGCATTGCCGGCATTGAAACAGGTATTGATGTTTAACACTGGCAGTCTGCCTGCCGGAGCAAGGGACTTTGATCAGCTTATTGCAAATGTAAACACAGCGGATATTAACGCGTGTTATACACAATGCGGCGATGTTGAACCTGACGATATTCTGCTGATTCAATATACATCGGGCACCACATCCTTTCCCAAGGGTGTCATGCTGAGCCATGACAATATGCTGTCTGACGCGAAGGCAGTGTCAATCCGCATGGGCATTGACGAGAATGATCGCTATTTCAGTATCCGGCCTTTCTTTCACGTTGCCGGGTCCACGCTCTCGGTCTTGGTATCGCTGACAACGGGATGCTGTTTACTCACT
>JAEWHK010000037.1 GCA_023387815.1 Pseudomonadota bacterium | reverse complement strand
GTATCCAGCAACAGTGCCGGATATTGCTCGTCTGCCAGCGTGATAATGTGGTGATTCGGGCGCGCCAGCCAGTCAAAGGTACGCTTGATCAGGGTATCGATGGCAGAATCCACCGACGAAGTCAGCTGCAATGCCTGTTTTTGCGGCACCACTTTCATCAGTGCCGATGCAGAGGCTCCAAAAATATCCTGTGGCAATCCGAAGGCAACAAGAAGATGACGCGCCGTAACCGGCCCGACCCCGGGTTCCAGGGTGAGGCGAAGCCATGCATATCGCTCTTCATCTGACATTGCCATTCGCAGATCCGCTTGAATAAATGAAAAAACACCCTATTATAGAAATATACACAAGGCACGATGATGATTTTTCTGTGACATTTGACGAATGCATTTTGCGATGTCCGGCAAAAGTCTGATTTCATTTATAATATCGACATGGCTCTCTTACCTATTCTTCAATTTCCCGACCCCCGGCTGCACACGGTTGCCAAACCGGTAGCCCAGGTCGATGATCGCATCCGCCAGCTTGTGCGTGACATGGCTGAAACCATGTATGCCGCTCCTGGTGTGGGACTGGCCGCGACCCAGGTCAATGTCCATGAACGCGTTGTGGTCATCGATGTTTCTGAGGAAGGCGATGACCTGCTGGTTCTGATCAACCCGGAAATCACCTGGAAAAGCGAAGAAAAACAGGTTTACGAAGAAGGCTGCCTGTCTGTTCCCGGCGTCTACGACAAGGTGGAACGGGCGGCCAGTATCAAAGTGCGTGCCCTTAATGAGCAGGGCGAGGCCTACGAATTTGAGGCAGACGGCCTGCTGGCAGTTTGCGTTCAGCACGAACTTGATCACCTGCTGGGCAAGGTATTTGTCGAATACCTCTCTACCCTCAAGCAAGGCCGTATCAAGACCAAGCTGAAAAAGCTTGCCAAGGAAAAGGCTGAAGCCTGACGCATCATGGGTGCTGACGTCCGCCAATCCAACAGCGGTTGCGCACCCACATGAATACCCCTTTTTCTCTTCCGCCCGCTGACGCGGTGTTCGATGCTACCCGCACTCAACGGGACAACGAAACCCTGCTGCTTGATCGGGTGGATCAGGGCCTGCGACTGGCAGTGATCCAGGAGGCCAGCCCCGGCATCAGTGTGCCCCGCAGTTACAAGCGCAACCCGAACTTTGAGACGGCCTGCGAAACCATGGCCGCCGCGGGCGTACCTGTATCGCTCAGACTGTCAGGCGGTGGCGTGGTACCGCAGGCAGCTGGCGTCATCAATCTGCATCTGGCCTATCCCATCGCCGCCAAATATCCGCTGGAACATGCCGAGAGCCAGTACCAGGGGCTTTGCGAACTGATCGCCCGCGCCCTTGCGTCCTATGGCATCGCAGCGAATTTCCAGAATGTGCAAGGTTCATTCTGCGATGGCCGCTACAACCTGGCGGTAGAAGGGAAAAAGATTGCCGGTACGGCTCAGTACTGGCGGCGCAATAAAACGGCCACAACGCCCTCTTTCTCTCTGCTGTCCCATGCCGTGATTCTGGTGAATGCAGACAGTGTTTTACTGACTGACATGGCGAACCGATACGAAGGCGAGCTGTACAGCCCGATTCGCTACCTGGCCGACAAAACCACATCTGTCATGGAGCTGCTGGGCAGGCCTGTCGATGACTTCGAACAGATATTGAAACGCGAACTACAAAACCCGCCCGTCTGAGGCTATCCAGACGCGGCGCGCTACTCGTACGAACGGCTATCCTCAATCACCTTGCCGTCATTGGCCAGTTCTCCCTCACGAACCAACATCACATCGGCACGCAGTTTGGTCACTTCACGAACAGCACTCTCCAGTCTGTCTTTCAGATCAGCAGGTGCCTCTCCGGGGACTTCCACAAACAGGGTCATGTCATCGCGACCTGTTTCTCCTGACACCACCAGTCTGGCTCTGGTCACGGCATCAAAACGGCCAACAATGTCAGCGATCTGCTCGGGATGGACAAACATGCCACGTACTTTTGTGGTCTGGTCTGCCCGACCCAGCCAGCCGCGAATCCGCCTGTTGGTACGACCGCAGGAAGAGTGCCCCGGCATGATGGCAGACAAATCCCCAGTGCCAAAACGCAGCAGTGGGTAATCGGGATTCAGTGTGGTGACCACGATTTCCCCCACCTCGCCATCGGGCACGGGATCATTGGTTCCGGGTCGCACAATTTCCAGAATGATGTCTTCGCCGATGATCAGGCCGTCGCGCGCCTCGGATTCGTAGGCAATCAATCCCAGATCGGCCGTTCCATAGGCCTGGTAGCCATGAATGCCTCTGTCGGAAAACCAGGCTTGCAGCGATGGCGGAAAGGCCTCTCCGGAAAACAGCGCCCGTTGCAGCGATGGCAGCGGGGTCTGCATCTCGTCGGCTTTTTCCAGTATCAGCTTCAGAAAGCTCGGCGTACCGGCGTAGCCTTCGGGCTGCAGGTCACGAATGGTGGACACCTGCATTTCGGTCTGACCGACACCACCCGGAAACACGGTGCAGCCGATAGCCAGGCCGGCTGTTTCAAACATGGAGCCGGCAGGGGTAAAGTGGTATGAAAAGCAGTTGTAGAGCAAGGTGTTGGCGCGAAAGCCGGCTGCGTACAGTGCGCGGCCAAAACGCCAGTAATCGGCGCGTTTGCTTTCGGGTTCGTAAATGGGTCCCGGAGAGGAAAACACGCGTGCTGCCTCACCCCAGC
Source organism: Pseudomonadota bacterium (assembly GCA_023387815.1). GTDB lineage: Bacteria > Pseudomonadota > Gammaproteobacteria > Burkholderiales > Burkholderiaceae_B > Advenella. The sequence goes on along the minus strand of JAEWHK010000037.1, from coordinate 106,540 downwards.
CTATCGTAGAGAAGCCGCCAAAAACGCGCTGCACCACCGTCTCTGATGCACTAACGGCCTTGTCATTGTGCTGGTCTGCCGTCTGCCTGCGCTGCGCCAGCTGTTGTCTGAGCAGCTCAGACTTGCGCAGCACCGGAATGGCGGCCAATGCATCCCGACTGGTAATGCCGTCAGGCGACAGATCCTGCAACTGCGCGGCAATGGCCGGCGCGCGTTCCCTTGCCATCGCCAGCGCCCTGGGAAGCGCCGCGAACAGATCGGCTTCACGCTGTTCCTGTCCACGGACTTCGAGAGCATCAAAATAGTCACTCACGCTCTGCTCCTATGCCAGCCAGCGCTTGCGGCGGCGGTAAAATTTGGTATCGCGAAAACTCTTGCGGTCACCGCTTTCAATACCCAGATAGAACTCTTTCACGTCGTCATTGGACGCCAGTGCCTGGGCCGTACCGTCCATCATGACGCGGCCACTTTCCAGAATGTAGCCATAATCGGCATACCGCAAGGCAATGTTGGTGTTCTGTTCGGCGAGCAGGAAACTCACGCGCTCCCGGGTATTCAGATCGCGCACAATCTCAAAAATCTCTTCAACAATCTGCGGCGCCAGCCCCATAGAGGGTTCATCCAGAAGAATCATTTTGGGATCCGCCATCAGCGCCCGGCCAATCGCCGCCATCTGCTGTTCACCGCCCGAGGTGTACCCGGCCTGGCTGGTTCGCCTTTGCTTGAGCCTCGGAAAATACTGATACACACGGTCCAGCGATGCCTCAAGATCGCCTTTGCTGATCTGGCGGGTATAGGCGCCTGTCAGCAGGTTCTCTTCTATGGTCAGATGCCCGAAACAATGACGACCTTCCATCACCTGTACGACACCGCGCTTGACCAGATCTGCCGGCGTCATGCTGTCGACCCGTTCGTCACGGTAATGAATGGTGCCCTTGGTGACATCGCCTCGTTCGCTTTTGAGCAGGTTCGAGACAGCACGCAGTGTCGTGGTCTTGCCTGCTCCGTTGGCACCAAGCAATGCCACGATTTTGCCTTCCGGCACCACCAGCGACACACCGCGCAGTACCAGAATCACGTGGTTATAGATAACTTCAATCCCGTTGACATTCAGAAGCAGTCGATCGGGTGCTGAAGTGGCAGCAGGAGCTGAAGATGGCGAGGTTTGCATAATGAAATTCCGCGATAGGCTACTGTCATTCTTCATCCCCCGCAGTCATACGGCTTTGGGGGATGAACCTGCTCATGCGTTATGAAGATTCCTTGCTGCAGTCGCGAGGTGTAACCTTCTTGGCCTGTGCATATTTCTCGGCTTCGGACTTGACCAGCGGTCCGACATATTTCTGGTCAGCCTGATACAGATCCGATGCCGGCACGAACTTGCTGCCGTCCCACTGAACAATACGGGCCCAATCTGCACCAACGTGATTGGAGCAAGAGGTCTTGATGGGTTTGATGATCTGGTCAAAGCCGATTTCCTTCAGGCGCGCCTCGGTCAGATCCAGATTCTCAAACCCCCAGCGTACCTGTTCGGACGTCATGTGCTTGCCCTTGCCGAATTTTTCCTGCGCAGTGCGGATGGCTTCAACCTGCAGCATGGAGATCACCAGACCACGGGTGTAGGCGATGGTACCCAGCGTATTTTTGCTGGAACCATTGCCCTTGTCGAAGACATGCGTTTTCAGATCGTCATAGACTTTGCCCTTGGCTTCGCCCGTGTTGTGAATGGTAATGGCGTTGTAGCCCTTGGCCACCTGCCCCAGATCCTTCACATCACCCTCGGAGCCAGCCCACCACACCGCGTAAATCTTGTCGCGGGCATAACCCGTTGATTGCGCCTCACGAATGGCGGTTGGTGTCATAATGCCTGCACTCCACAGCAGCACATAGTCAGGTCGTTTCTGGCGAATCTGCAGCCATGTGGATTTCTGCTCCACGCCAGGCGCAGTCACCGGATACAACTGCAGTTCAAAGCCATTGGCCTCGGCCCGTGCTTTCAACAATGGAATCGGCTCTTTGCCATAGGGCGAGTCGTGATACACAAGTGCAATTTTCTTGCCCTTGAGTTTGTCTTCGCCGCCCAGCTTTTTGGCGATATCCTGGATCATCACATCGGCTGCCGTCCAGTACGTGCCCAGCAGCGGGAAGTTCCATTCAAACACCGAGCCATCGGCAGACTGGGACAGACCATAACCCACCGTTTCAATGGACACCTTATCACCCGGCGCCTTGTCGGAAACCGCAAATGTGATACCGGTAGACTGCGAGTCAAAACCGGAAGCCCCACCGCGTGCTGATTTGAGTCGTTCATAGCACTCGACGCCCTTGTCGGTTGCGTAGGCGGTTTCACACTCTTCGTAGGAAATTTTTACGCCATTGATGCCGCCATCACGTTCATTGACCAGTTTCAGATAATCAATCTTGCCATCGGCCCAGGGAATACCCAATGGCGCAAAGGAACCGGTGCGATAGGTCAGCAACGGAATGAACTGCTCTTCGGCAGCCATGGTCTGTAGCGGGAGGGTACCCAGCACACCGGCAACGCTCATTGCAGCGACCCATTGTTTCATTTTCAGTTTCATTGTCTCTCTCCTCGGATTTGCATCCAGATAGGTTTTATTGGTTGAATACACGCAGCAAAGCAAACGGGATAAAACTAATGCGGAAACGGCCATATCCGCAATTTTTCTTTCGCAATACTCCACAGGCGTGCCAGGCCATGCGGCTCTACAATCAGAAAAAACACAATCAGGGCACCAAACACCATATGCTCGATATGCGTCGCCGTATCCACCGCCAGCGACAGCCCCAGCATTTCAGGAATCCGGTTCAGCAGAATCGGAATCAGCACAATGAATGCCGCGCCGAAAAAGCTCCCCACAATGGAACCGAGTCCGCCAATAATGACCATAAATAGCAACTGAAATGAACGGTTCAGATCAAAGGCAGACGGTTCCCAGGAACCCAGGTGGATATAGCCCCACAAGGCGCCTGCCACCCCGACAATAAAGGAGCTGACGGCAAACGCACTGAGCTTGGCATACATGGGACGAATACCAATCACTGCCGCTGCCACATCCATATCGCGAATCGCCATCCACTCGCGCCCGATGGCGCCCCGCACCAGATTCTTGGCCAGAATCGCAATCACAATCACAAGTGCAAGAACGAAAAGATACTTCTGCATTGGCGTCTGCAAGGGCAGACCGAAAAAGTCCAGAGACGGTACCGAAACACTGCCCGATGAGGAATTGTTGGTAAAAAATGGAATGCGCAGAAAGGTCCAGTCCACAAAGAACTGCGCTGCCAGCGTTGCCACGGCCAGATACAGGCCTCGGATACGCATGCTGGGAATGCCGAACAGAATGCCCACCAATGTGGCAAAGACCCCGCCCATCAGCAACTGAATGATCAGAGGCAGGTCGGGAAAGCGCACGCCAAAATTCCAGGCAGCGTAAGCACCCACGGCCATAAAGGCGCCGGTACCCATGGAAATCTGACCGCAGTAGCCCACCAGTATATTCAGCCCAATGGCCGCCATGGACAGAATCAGAAAGGGAATCATGATGCCGCCCAGGAAATAATTGCTGGAGAGCAGCGGAATCAGCACGATGGCAATAAACAGCAGCAGACCGATGAAAATGCGATCCTGGCGCACCGGAAAAATCTGCTGATCCTGACGGTAACTGATTTTGAACTGACCGTTCTCACGATAAAACATAGGGTCTCTCCTGCCTTCTACACGCGGTCAATGATTTTTTCGCCAAACAGCCCTTGCGGACGGAACAGCAGAAAGACCAGCGCCAGCACATAGGCAAACCAGATTTCGATGCCTCCGCCAACAAAAGGTCCGATATAGGCCTCGGACAGCTTTTCTCCCACGCCGATAATCAGGCCGCCGATAATGGCGCCGGGCACCGAGGTGAGCCCGCCCAGAATGACGACAGGCAGCGCCCGCAATGCCGCGGTGGAAAGCGTAAATTGCACACCAAATTTGGACCCCCAGATAATGCCGGCCACCAGAGCCACAATGCCTGCGACCACCCACACGATGACCCAGATCCGGTTTAACGGAATGCCGATGGATTGCGCAGCCTGATGATCATCAGCCACCGCACGCAGGGCTCTGCCGGTAGAGGTGTACTGGAAAAAGAATGCCAGCAGCGCAACCAGCACGGCTGAAATCACGGCCGCCGTCAGGTCCTCAAGACTGATCAGAATCCCGCCTTCAAAGACAGAATCCAGAATAAAGGCGGGATCCTTGGGCATGCCCACGTTGATCGAGTAGACCGAACTGCCAAAGACAATCTGTCCCAGGCCATCCAGGAAATAACTGATACCCAGTGTCGCCATCAGCAGTGTGGTTGCCTCCTGATTGACCAGATGACGCAGCACCAGGCGTTCCACCAGAAAGGCGATCAGCACCATCACCGCCGCACTCACAATAAAGGCCAGAACATTGGCCAGCAACATGTTCTCAAAGCCCAGCCATTGCGGAATCCACACCGAGAACCGCGCCATGGCCAGGGCCGCCACCAGCACCATGGCGCCCTGCGCGAAATTGAACACTCCCGAAGCCTTGAAGATAAGCACAAAACCCAGACCGACAAGCGCATAAAGCATGCCGCTCATCAGGCCTCCAAAAAGCGTTTCCAGAAAATAGGCCATGATGATCAGTGCTCCACACCCAGATAGGCTCGAATCACGTCGGGATTCGAGCGCACTTGCGCCGGCGAGCCGTCGCCGATTTTTTTACCGTAATCGAGTACCACGACGCGATCAGAGATATCCATAACCACGCCCATATCATGCTCGATTAACACAATTGTCGTACCAAACTCGTCATTGACATCCAGAATGAAGCGGCTCATGTCCTGCTTCTCTTCAATGTTCATGCCCGCCATGGGTTCGTCAAGCAACAGCATGCGCGGCTCCATGGCCAGCGCACGCCCAAGATCAACGCGCTTTTGCAGTCCATAAGGCAGACGGCCGACAGGCGTCTTGCGATAGGCCTGGATTTCCAGGAAGTCGATAATATTTTCCACAAACTCGCGATGTGCGATCTCTTCTTTCTCTGCACCAAAGATACGGAAGGCCTGCGACAGCAGACCGCTTTTCATCCGCAGGTTGCGACCCGTCATGATATTGTCCAGAACGCTCATGCCCTTGAACAGTGCCAGATTCTGAAAGGTTCGGGCCACACCCATTTCTGCGGCGCGACGCGGCGTCATGCGACCAAACTGTTTGCCGTCAAAATGGATGGCCCCGTCCTGGGGCACGTACACGCCATTTATCACATTCAGCATAGAGCTTTTGCCGGCTCCATTCGGACCGATGATGGCGCGAATCTCATGTTCACGAACATTGAAGGAAATGTCGGTCAGCGCCTTGACGCCACCGAACCGCAGCGAAATATTCTGCATGTCCAGAATCACATCACCAATGCGTGTATCTCGTTCCTGACTCATACTCAAGCGGCCTTTTTCATGGGATCGGCAACAACGACCGCAGGCTGGATTTTCAGATCGGCCGCAATTTTGCCGGTGCGACCATCTTCGTACTTCACTTCGGTCTCAATATACTGACTGGCCTTATCCGAGAACAAGGCGTCGATCAGCACTCCATAACGCTCTGCGATAAAGGCGCGGCGCACCTTGCGGGTTCGCGTCAGTTCCCCGTCATCGGGATCCAGTTCTTTGTGCAGGATCAGAAAGCGGTGAATCTGCAGGCCTGACAACTGTTCATCCTGAGCCACGTCGGCATTGACTTTATTGATGCAGTCCGCAATCAGTTCATAGACTTCAGCGCGCGAGGCCAGATCGGTATACCCCGCGTAAGCCAGACTGCGTCTCTCGGCCCAGTTGGCAACCGCTTCCAGATCAATATTGATAAAGGCCGTCACAAAATCACGATTGGCACCAAACGCCACGGCTTCCTTAATGAACGGAAAAAACTTGAGTTTGTTCTCGACATATTTGGGTGCGAACATGCGTCCGTCGCTCAGGCGTCCCACATCCTTGGCCCGGTCGATGATCTTCAGCTGGCCTTGTGCATCCAGAATGCCTGCATCGCCGGTATGAAACCAGCCGTCCTCGGTGAATGATTCTTTGGTGGAATCGGGATTGCGATAATACTCGCGGAACAGTCCGGGGCTTTTCACCTGCACCTCCCCGCTATCGGCAATGCGTAATTCGACACCGGCCACAGGCGGTCCGACCGTATCGGCGGCTACCTGACCATCACTCTGCACGCAGACGAACACCGACGTTTCCGTTGAACCATAGAGCTGCTTGAGATTGATGCCAATGGACCGATAGAAGCGGAAAAGATCCGGGCCGATGGCTTCGCCAGCCGTGTAGGCAACGCGTACCCGGTTCATTCCGAGGGCATTGCGCAAGGGGCCATAGATCAGCATGTTGCCCAGGGCATATTTCATGCGATCCAATGTCCCAACCGACGCACCGTCCAGAATCGGGCCGCCCACACGGTGCGCCAGTTTCATGCAGGTCCGATATAACCATTTTTTGAATCTGCCGGCATCCTCCATGCGAATGGTGACGTGGGTGAGCAGATCCTCCAGAATTCGCGGTGGTGAAAAGTAATAGGTCGGGCCGATATCGTGCATATCGATGGCTACGGTAGACGGCGACTCGGGATGATTCACGGTAAAGCCGGTAACCAGCAACTGCGTGTACGAGAACATATTCTGGCCAATCCAGGCCGGCGGCAGATAGGCCAGGACCTCTTCCTGATCCGTCAGATTTTCCAGTTCCTGTATAACGCGAGCGCGATCAATCAGGGCTGAATGCGTGAGCACCACGCCTTTGGGCTTACCCGTCGTGCCCGATGTGTAGAACATGGCAGCTGTATCTTCCGGACGCACACGCGCAACAGCCGTATCAAAAGCATCGGGAGAGGCTGAGGCAAAATCATTGCCCAGCTGCAGCAGCGTTTTCCATGACTTGAGCAGCGGATCGCTGTAATGGCGCAGACCGCGCGGATCATCATAGACAATATGCGTCAGGTCAGGCACCTGCTCGCGGATCTCCAGCATCTTGTCGACCTGTTCCTGATTCTCGGCGACCACCACACGTACGCTCGCGTCCTGCAGCACGTAAACCATCTCCTGCGCCACCGCATCCTGATACATGGGAACCGGAATGGCCCCGACTGCCTGGGCCGCCATCATGGCCATATACAGACGAGGCCGGTTTTCTCCGACAACGGCAACATGTTCGCCCGGCTGAACCCCAAAATGCAGAAACGCATTGGCAATGCAACGCACTTCACGGGCCACCTGGGCCCACGAATAGGTCTGCCAGATTCCCAGGTCTTTCTCCCTGAGCGCAGGGCGATTTCCCCTGACTGCGGCGTGATGCAGCAGTAGCGCAGGAAATGTCGCGGGCGCACTGGAACTGGCGTTGCTGACTGTCTGCGGCATGTTGTCTCCTAGCCTGTTTGCGGGCGATTTTATGTTTTGCTGGTCTCTGCCCGATCCGGACCTTTGCCTTGCGGCGCCGGACCTTGATGTTGTTGCTAAGTTAACGGTTTGATTGTAAGCTAACTGTCGCCATCATGACATTCTATGATTTTCTAGGGTAAGTCCTATGTCAACTTTTTCCGCCGATGCAGCGCAGTGGTTTGCCCTGCTTGCGCCCGAGCATCAGAAGCGTGTTTTGCAGGACATCAGCGTTGTGCATTATGGCAGCGGCGCGCTCATTGCACGCAAGGGCGAAAGCGCAGATCACTGGATCGGCGTGATGGATGGCCTGATCCGTATTTCTGTCGGTAACGCAGACGGCAAAGTGGCTTCGCTTACCGGCATTCCGACAGGCGGCTGGCTCGGAGAAGGCAGTATCCTGAAAAAAGAAAGCCGCAAGTACGATATTGTTGCGCTGCGTGACTCCTATGTTGCCAGGCTGCCTTCGCGCACCTTTGAATGGCTGCTGGATAACAGCATTCCTTTTAACCGCTATCTGCTGGATCTGCTCAATGAACGAGTGGGTCAGTTTATCGGGCGTGCCGAACACGACCGGCTGCTGAATGCCGACGCCCGCGTTGCCCGATGTCTGGCCGAACTGTTCAATCCGCTACTGTACCCGGGTCTGAAGCAGCGTCTGGCCATTACCCAGGAAGAAATGGGCTACCTGGCCCGGGTGTCGCGCCAGCGGGCCAATCAGGCGCTAAAAAAACTGGAAGCAGAGAAACTGCTGAAAGTGGAATATGGTGCGGTTTGTGTGCTTGATCTGGAAGGCCTGCGGCGTTACGGCGCCTGAACCGGCGGCCGCGCGCCGAACAGTGCCGAGCCGATGCGCAGTTCGGTTGAACCCTCTTCGATAGCCAGCGCAAAGTCTGAACTCATTCCCATCGACAACACGGGCAGCGCCACGCCCAACGCCTGCTGTGCCTGGTCACGCAGTTCACGCACCTGGGCAAAACAGGCCCGAATGCGCGCTTCATTGTCTGTGTTTTCGGCCACGGTCATAAACCCTCGCAGGCGTAGCGTATCGTATCCGCTAATGGCTTTCACGAAGTCGGGAACCTCGGCGGGCGACATCCCGGTTTTGCTTTCCTCGTCACTGGATTTGACCTGGATCAGCACGTCCAGCGTGCGAGCGGCCTGCTGCAGGCGCTTATCCAGGGCCTGAGCCAGGTCCATCCGGTCCAGCGACTGCACTTCGCTGGCGTAGCGGACCACATCCTTGACCTTATTCGTCTGCAGATAACCAATCACCACCCATTCAATCGCAGAATCGTTCAGCGCCAGCGCCTTTTCCTTCAATTCCTGAACGCGGTTCTCGGCAAAGCGTGTCTGTCCCAGTGCCATGGCCTGACGCACCACCTCGTGGCCGAAGGTCTTGGTCACCGGCAGAATAGAGACCGAATCCGGTGAACGGCCTGCTTTCTCGCAGGCTTCGCGGACCTGTTCCTTAACGGTGGCAAACTGCGCTGCCAGACTCATTGTTCACTCCTGTTGGTTGTTGCCGGTTGATCGCCGCCTGTTATTGCTGCATGACGCTGATCAGTACCGCAGGGCATGTTTATGATTGCGACTCAGGGCCGGATCCAGCCGCCGCATGGGCGGCACGCAATTGTCTGAACGCCCGCATGACATGGGCAGGTCGCAGCAGAATACGCCAGTAACGATCTCGCAGACGTCCTCCGGGAATATACCATGGCGAAACAATACGGGACAGGCTCCATGCGGGACGCCAGGCACGGGTGCGCTTCATGCGCCCGGTCAGGGTCAGCACGGGAATGCCGACAGATGAGGCCAGATGGCCAATGCCCGATTCATTACCGATAAACCAGCCGGACTCATGGATATAACGCGCAACGCCATCCAGACCCGCATTTTCCGGCAGCAGTGCATTCTGCTGAGTGACCCATTCCCAGTCGGGACGTTCATCCGGTGAAACAATAAACGCGGGCTCAAAACCGGTACGCACCAGTCGGCGCGCCAGTTCCCGAAAATGCTCGGGTGCCCAGCAGCGCAAGGGACCGGTAGAAGTGGGATGCAGAGCCACGCGCATGGGGTAGCGGTTTTTCTGCAGCCCGGCAGGAACCACCATGCCATTGCCATGTGTACTGTCTGGCAGTCCGAAGCGATCCCGGCAGAAATCACGCATCTGAAAGGCCTTGATAAACCCTTTGCCCGTGATCACCACATGTTCATCATAGATGAGGGCGTTCGCGTGATATTTTTTCAGATCAAACGGCCATTCCGGATGCATTTGAATGGCCTGGTCAAAACCGGCCAGGGCGTCCTGTGCTTCGTGCTCCTGCAATGAGCGATGAATAGCAAAGCCCGGAAACCACTCCCGAAGCTGCCAGATATAGTCTCCGAAAACGGAAACTTCATGGCCATGAAGGCGGAAATTATTGGCGATCACCATCATGAGCAAGGAATCGCCCAGGCGAGGCGCCATCAGAATGGCGACTTTTTGTTGTTGCATAACTGCTTCCCTATCCCCCCTTTGGGGACAACGACGTTTTTATCATTTTTTTTGCCGGCTTTCAGGTAAACCCAGGGGAGCCAGTCAGCCCCTTTATCTGTCAAGACCTCGAACGCGTGTGGAAAGCGCCAGATAAACCGCAACCATCACAGTGTAAAAACCCATCGTGCGCAAGCCACGGAACATCAGCTCGGTGAGACCGAAGACCGCGAAACCGACACAGACCGCGGCCCCCATCGCCGCATAGGTGCGCAGTTCTTCATTGGTCGTACGCAACATTCGCTTGAGGAAAACGGCAGCAGGCGCAAAATACAGCAAAAACAGCCCAATGACACCAAAAATTCCGTAACTGCTCAGGGCCTGCAACCAGTCGTTATGCGGTTCGCCCCATTGGTTGGCAACAACCTTGGAAACGAGACCCCGCTCCACGCCCTCGGTTTTCATGAATTCCGAGAAGTACCCATTCGATCCCGAACCGAAAATCGGATCCTTCTCCCAGATGGCAATGGTAGACCGCCACAGCTGCAGGCGAATACAGACCGAAGACAGCTCTGTGCTGTTGGTTGTAATGCATTCCTTCAGTTCCTGCTCACCCAGCTGTACCCTGTCCTTGATGCCCGGCACCGTCAGCGTTACTACCGCTGCCAGGATCAGCCCCACAACAAACACGCCAGCCAGTTTCATGCGATTATTTTCTCGCAAATGAATCAGCACGCCAAACAGAAGAAAAAACGGCACAGCCACCCACCCGCTACGGGTCTGGGTGAGCACAAACGCAGCGATACCCAGCACGCCAAGCACGATCTTGAGTATTTTCTCCAACCGTGCGTATGGCGTGTAGGTCACATTACAGGAATAAAGCGTAAGAACGCTGAGCAGAAATGTCAGATCGCCATAGCCGACGGCATTGTAAACGGCGCTGGTCTCGGGGCGGATAAAGTCGGGAAGCGACAGATCCACGATAAAGCCAATGGCAAACATCAGCCCGGCGTAAACCCCAAAAATCGTATACGCCAGCCATCTGCGGGGAATGTAGCAGCACGCCGCCACCAGCAGGGGCAGCCCGGCAGAAAAGCGCAATGCTTTCTCAAGGCCGGCTCCATCGCCGTTTCCGGAGACAAGTTCAGACGACAGCACCGCGACCGCAAACACGGCGCACAGGATAAAAAGCGTAGCGAACGTTTTCAGTCTGAACGTGACCTGGGCAGGCTTTAATGCCACAACGGTAAAAAGCGACAGGGCCAGCAGAAAGTAAAACAAGGGGCTGGGCACCTTCTGGGTGCTCATCACAGCCAGCGGCATAACCAGCAATGCCAATACAAACAGCACAAATACAGGCGTCGCGATCTTCTTATTGGCGTTATCTGGCATTTGTACATTCTTTTCTGTCATAACGAATATCTCATTGTTGGCGTCCTGAGGCAACGAAATTATAAAACGGCTTGGGCAAACGCAGCCGTGTTTGCGTTTGCCTGTAAAAACTATCCCGGTTCTGCAGCTTTCCGAAACCATTTTCTGGTGGCCGGCAACAAATGCAACATCCTGTCTGTATTGAAGTAACAGGCTTCTGATAGAATCGAATTTTCACGCCATTTGTTGAATGAGCAACTATGAATACTCGTAATGTACTGCCCGACCTGATCGACCAGCTTCAGGTTGAATCTCAGGGTGAAGACGTATTTACCGGTGTCAGTACTGACATCTTCGGAACAGGCCGGATTTTCGGCGGGCAGGTGCTGGGGCAATCGCTCATGGCCGCTTCGCTCACGGTCAACCCTGGGCGGGCCGTACATTCCCTGCACTCCTATTTTCTGCGCCCCGGCGATACCAGCAAACCCGTCCGCTACGAAGTGGAGCGCACGCGCGATGGCGGCAGCTTCTCTGCCAGGCGCGTCATTGCCTCGCAACTGGATCAGCCCATTTTTATCATGAGCAGCAGTTTCCAGGGAGAAGAGCCGGGTTTCAACCATCAGTCAGCGGCACCCAGCGTGCCTGCGCCAGAGAAGCTGAAGAACGAGAAACAGCTAATTTCTGAAATTCAGGACAAACTGCCGCGCCGTCTGGCCAGTCTGGTGGGGCGCGATTTTGCCATTGAAATGCGTCCGGTAGAGCCCACCCACATGTTCCAACCGGGCAATTATGATCCCCAGGCGCATATCTGGTTCCGCGCGGCCGACACCCTGCCGGACAATCCGTTGCTGCATCGCGCCATGCTGGCCTATACCTCAGATTTTTACCTGCTTTTTACCTCACTGCTGCCGCATAACCAGACGCCCTTCTCCAAAAGCATGCAGATGGCCACGATTGACCACGCTATCTGGTTTCACCGCGCATTCCGCATGGACGAATGGCTGCTCTACTCGCTGGAATCACCCAGCGCAAGCAATGCCCGCGGTTTCTGCCGGGCGCATATCTTCAACCGCAACGGCGATCTGATCGCGTCTACTACCCAGGAAGGGCTGATCCGGAAAGTTCAGGAATAACGGCTAGGCAAAGGGTGCGGCAAGTGCACCCTCACTCGCCAATAATCGCTTTCTGTTCGTCCCCCGCCTTGCGCTGGTAGTCGGATAAGGGATTGCCCCTCATCCGGAAATCAGGATTTCATAAGTGACTGCAGCACGGGCCACAGGCCGCGTATCACATAAGCGGAGCCCTGCTTGGACAGATGCGTACCATCCGAATAGAGAAACTCCTTGCGGTTGATCATCGTGACACACCGTCCGTTCTCACATAGTACAGAATACGGATCAACGAACTCGACATTCTTATTATCACGCGCGTATTCCGCCAGACTACGATTCAGGGCATAGGCATTGCCCTTTTCCTCATTGAGTTCCAGGTACTTGGCACACACCAGCGGCAAATAGCCCGGCCGGTCCACGCAGGAAGCCAGGCCAACCTGGGAACCCGCCCCCGGAGGTGCACCAATAATCACAAGCTTGTTATTCAGACCAATGCGTTCGTGAATCGCATCAAAGTTTTTTTTCAGAAACGCGATATAGGCGTCCGTGTTGGGAAAATCAACACGTTTGCCGTCAGGCGTTCCCATCGTCTTCTGATAGTTCTGGTAGCTGACGGCATAAAACAGCGGCGCACCAGACAGCTTTGCCTCATTCAGCGCATAATCCAGGCGCTGCACACAATCCTTTCGAGGAACGCCATCGAGCAGGCGCGTATAACCGGGGCCGAAAAAACACCCGTCTTCAAAAGACGTATCCATCCATTTTTTGTGAGCGGTCAGTTCCTGATTCAGCCCGAAAGCATATTGCCGGGCATAGCTGTCGCCAAGAATCACACCTGACTTGCGCCGCCCGTTGGCATCGCCCAGTACCTGACTGCCCATGGTAAAGCCTTCACCACCGTATTGTTCTTCATGAAAGCGCGGCGAACTGGCCATATGATCGGCAAAATAATCGTTCATGCGGGATGGCATGCCATTGGTCGTCATGATCAGCAGGGCCGGAATCAGGATCACTGCCAGTGCGGCAACGCGCTGAATCGTCTGCTTGAAATACCAGCTGTTCAGATCGATGCGGCGATACCGGTTCTCGACGAAAACGTACATCAGATAGCCGATAATGAAAGGCGCGATAACCAGCGCCCATTTTTCGCTCAGAAACAGGGGCCGATAAATAAAATATTTATAGAAAACAATAATCGGCCAGTGAATCAGGTACATGGAGTAGGAAATCAGCCCTACCGTAACCATGGCGCGGTTTCTGAAGACATTCCCCAGAAAACGCGCAGGACTGGCATAAATACACAGAGCAGCCCCAATGGACGGCACCAGCGCATGCAGACCGGGGAAGGTGGTGGTCTTGTCGTACACGAAGACACTGTACAGCAGAAGCGCAATGCCAACTGCCATCAGAATTTCAAACAGAATATCACCCGGCGTATTACGCTTGCGATATTCAACGGCGAATATCATCAGTCCGCCAATGGCAAACTCAAACACGCGAAATGGCGTCAGATAATAATTGGCCGACGTGTCTACCGTCAGATACCACTGCGACAAGGCCAGCGATGCGATGCCCAGCAGGAACAGCGCCCAAGGCAGCAGATTGCGATTGATGCGGTAAACGGCATAAATAACAAACGGCCACACCAGATAGAACTGCTGCTCTACACCTAAAGACCAGGTATGCAGCAGCGGATTGGTTTCGGAAGACGTATCAAAATACCCCGATACCAGCCAGAACCGGAAGTTGGAGACAGAGAAAAGCGCAAATACGCTGGAATCGGCCAGCGCATTGAAGTCATTCGGTGAAAACAGCAGGAAACCGGCAATCAGGCACAGCAATAGCGTGACCAGCAGCGCCGGATACAGTCGTGCAATACGACGCGCCATGAACTGAAGAAAGGAGAATTTCTCCTGAACACAACTGTTATAAAGAATACCGGTGATCAGATACCCGGAAATGACAAAAAAGACGTCTACGCCGACGTAACCACCACTGAAAGCCGGGAATCCGGCGTGGAAAAACAGTACTGCGATGACCGCAAAAGCGCGAAGACCATCAACGCCGGGTTCGTAGCTTGCGGACTGCGTTTTGGTGGTCGTTGAAAACAGTGACATCAGGGCCTTTCTTGTTGTTTATACCGCAGATATGTTAATACAAAATGATGATGTCATATTCAGCGGGTTCACAATGCGTCTGTAAATATTTTTTTGAATTCTTGTCAATTGTTCCGGAGGGTATGTCGCTGCGTAACAGTATGAGGCGAGAAACTGCAGACCCGTTCTGTTTGTAACAAAACCCATCGTTTTAGCGACACTTCGTTTTAGCGAAACTTCGTTTTAGCGAAACTTCGTTTTGATGGAAGAAACATGCTTTTATAGTGATGACATACGCAATATATGCCAGCCATTGTCCGGCCCGGGCCGCAATTTTCGGGACTTGCGGGCAAAACGACGGCTGGGTGAAGGACATTGGCAAAAACTCAGCACTATTTGTTGTTGCTATTGTCGCTGCTTTCGTCTGAATTCGAAGAGTTCACCCTTGTTGCAGAGGTACGCAGCGCTCCTGACGATTGAAGGTCTGACGTACGCTCAGCTTCAGCAACGGATGAAGACTCTTCTGGCGCGACCACCTCAGACGGGAGTTTCTCTTTCGCGGTCACTTCAGATGAAAGATCATTCTTCGACGCCGACCCAGATGAGAGGTCATTTTTCAGAGCGACCTTAAATTGCGCCATCACATCTGACCAATGACGATTGTAATCCTTCACAAAATCATCAAGAAGGGTTTTGATATGTGCCTTGTTTTCCAATACGCGCTTCATACGCAGATAGATTGCATATGCATTATCTACCCGAGGTTCGACCAGATAGTCCGCCAGTTCTGGCGAAATACCTGAAAAAATGTCTCCTGCAGGCCCGACGATACATGGCACACCCAGCGCGCAGCTCTCCAGAACCACCATGGGCGAACATTCTGTATTGGTCACGTACAGATTCAGGTCCAGCGAAGCCAGAAGTGCCAGAAACTGCGCGCGTGGCAGATGTTCATATGACTCCATGCGACCCAGCTGATTAAAGTCCAGGTCTTTGAAGGTCACCCGCGGAATATTGGTATGCAGTGTCCAGTTTTCTTCGCCCAGGGTAGCAAGCATCTGTACAAATGGATTCTTGTACCAGGAACTGACGGCAGAAAACACCCCAATATGCGATCTTCCATCGCTCGCACGCGCTACCGGTTGCAAAGTGAACTGGCGGCGAATATCGGGAATGGGATTGATGAGCCCGAAGCTTTTCACTCCTATCACATTCAGAATATTATCCAGGTCCGGCTTGACCGAGATTATGCCGTCAATCACACCTGTGTTATACAGTTTGTGCCATAAATTGAAATGATCCAGCTGGCTGGGTTCTACCCATTGCGCGGGCGAACCATGCCACAGAAAATACTGCCGAATCTGCGGAGCGCGATCATGAATTTTCTGCGCCATAGTCAGATGAATAACCGAGCCTCCACTATAGATGATCTGGCTGGGTGGGTTTTCGATCAGAAGTTGCAGTACCTGCTCCAGATAAGGATGGGACGCCACTTCAGGATATTCATCATCGAAATACGGGAACTTGAGACGATCGGTCGCAAACAGGCTTTCAGTAGAGGCTGCCACACCCTTCCACATGGGCGCGTAAACAACCAGCGGCTTACCAGGCGCCACGTCGCGGAGAACGGATTGATACGCTTTTTCCACCGGTTCATACTGTCTCAGTCGCTGGGACTCGCTGGAAGCGAACAGCGAGCTGCTATTTCCGTGCAGGAGTCGGTTGTACCAAATGGCCGCCTGTGGCAGGACACGATTTACCAGTTTGATCAGCCCGACTCGTTTCAGGAAAAATACCAGGGTGCGCGCACCATTAATCGTATGTTGTTTGATGACGCTGTGATTGAGCCTGTAACTTTGCTCACGTGTGGCCAGTGGCACAGAGCGTTGTGAAGTTGTCTCCAGAAATGACAGCCATTGTGCGCGCAGGGGACCACCTGAAGAAAACCGCTCGCAGAACGCTTTGCGATTTGCCTCTTTCATTGCCGTGATTGTGCTCTCTGACTCCAGTAATGACTTCAATGTGGCATAAAACTGCGCTGCGCTTCGCTCAACAATCGCCTGTTCGGCAAATGCCCCAGGAAGCACCTCCTGAGCTATGCCTACACGCGTCGTAACGACAGCTACGCCAAGGCTCATTGCTTCGATCAGTGTGAGCGGCGTGCCCTCAGCAAGAGAGGCTACCAGCAGGATATCCTGTTGCGCCAGAGTCGTGAGAACGTCCTTCCGTGATTTTTTTTCAACCGCTGAATCGATGACGGTGAAGGTTACCGGATAACCTTCGTCCTGCAACTGCTTGATCGCTGGCTTGATAATGGTTTCCAGACCCTTGTAGTCCCGATAACCGGCGTACTCACCCCATTTAGAATTGCCGGTCCACATGATTTTCACATTTTCGCCCGCATCATTTCGCGGCACAGGTGCATCCTGCAACACAGAGTCATTGATCGGCCAGTCGATTATGACACCGTCAGGCTTGCTGAAAAAATCCTGCTTCTCATAAATGTTTCTGAGGTCCGCATTGGTCACGAAGTAACCGTTGACGAAATCAAATATGGATTTTCGCTCTATCAGTTCACTTTCAGTACTGTACAGATAGTCGGGGATATGTGTGGTAACGACAATCTTGTTGAAATAAGAAGCTGCTTTTGACTTGCAGCTGACCGTCTCAAAAATGACCTTCAGATGCTCGCGGAAAAAGAAATGAACGTGTTTGACTCTGTCATCAACGATTTTTTGCAGAAGATGAGATGCGACCGGATAGTCTTCCCAATACAATACTGAAATATCGTAGGTATCGGATAACTCATCTTTCACATGACTGGCAATAATATCAAATGCCCAACCACGTACATCTGCAATAAAAGCCAGTTTACTTTTCATATTTCCCTCAAACTGCGTTTACTTCTCAAAATGACTTTTCGTAGGCAGAAATCACCTCTTCAACGGGCCCTACCATCATCTGCTTGCCGGAATCCAGCCAGATCGCCTTGTTGCACATATCACGAATGACCTGATTGGAATGCGAAGCCACGAATACGATCTTGGCGCGTTCCTGAAACTCCTTCAGGCGCTTGTTGGCCTTTTCCAGAAACGCGGCATCACCCACGCCGATTACCTCGTCAAGCAGCAGAATTTCAGGATCCAGCGCTGTCGAAATGGCGAATGCAAGGCGAATGCGCATACCCGAGGAATACGTACGGATAGGCAGATACAAGTAGTCGTTCAGATCAGTGAAATCAGCGATTTCCTCGGTTTTCTCTTTGATCTCTGCACTGGACATCCCCAGCAGCGTTCCGCGCAGGCGAATATTGTCGTAACCGCTAAGCGTTTCATCCATGCCCAGCCCCATATCCAGCAGGGCAACCGCACGGCCCTTGGTAATGAGCGTGCCATAAGTGGGTTCATAAATACCGGCAAGCACGCGCAACAGCGTGGATTTTCCCGCGCCATTCCGCCCGACCAGTCCAACGCGATCGCCATTACCGAACTCAAAATGAAGATCCTGTAACGCCTTCACAACCGTGATGCCGTGGTCGGATTTCAGTCGATCATTTTTGAGCGAGCCCAGAACCCGTAATTTCATTGAACGTCCGCTCAGGTCATAGACTGGCATCTCGACATTCAGATTTTCAGCTTTGATATATGCAGTCATGAGTTACACCCAGAAAGGAACACGGGCACGGTAACGTCCGTGCATAAAGATTGCCAGCACCGTCCCGGCAGCAGCCATCACGATGCAGACCAGCCAGTTTTCAAGGCTGGGATACTCACCCAGCAAGGGTGAGCGAACAATTTCGATCAAGTGGGCGAACGGGTTGAAGTCAATAATCCAAGGATACTTCTCAAGCATGTCCTTCTTGAACAGTATCGGCGTCACATAAAAAATGACCTGCAGGATACTGATGACAATCTGAGGAACATCGCGAAACCGGGCGCACACCAGTGATGCGACCGTACAGATCCACCACAGGTTCCATAGCAGCAGAATCAAGCCCAGGAAAAATAGATGCAGCGTATGCCAGAATGAAATCTGAAATCCGATCAGCACCAGAATCACAATCACAAAGTTATGCGCCAATATGATCAGATTGCGCCATATCGTTTGCAATATGAAGATGGATCTCGGAACCGATATCTGCTTAAGATAGTTGGTCGATGCGATATAGGTATTACAGCCATCGGTTATCGTAAGTGAAATAAACGACCAGCTGACCAGACCAATGGCCAGCATTGGTAAATAGTCCCGAAGATCCATTTTGAAAAGCGCACCGTAGATGACGCCCAACGCCGCTACCATCACGCCCATACTGATGGTCAGCCAGAACGGACCAATTTTGGATCGATTGTAGCGCTGCTTGATTTCCAGCCAAGCCAGGAGCATCCATATATGGCGGTGCTCAAACCCGGCCGCGATGTCACTCAGGCCCCGTTTTATATTGAATAAAAACATGTAATGTAGACTCATTCCAAAAAAAGCAGCTCCGTCCTGTCAGGAACCGCCAGCTGACGTGCGTCAGATGCCGCGGCACACAGCGTTTATTGTTAATCTATTCACGCCCGGCGCCAGTTTGGCTGTCCATACCCGATCAGCAAGTCCTGTGTCACGGACGCGAACAACGGTGATTTTCAGCCAGGTTGTCCTCTGCCGGAGCGACAACAGGGGTGGATTTTACAATATGTCCCGTAGACGACCAAAAACCTTTACGTTTCATATCAAAGTTACCGCCGATCTGATTACAGCGCGTTTCAATGTTGAAATCCAGACAACGACATGTATTGGCCCACATTAGGAACCGGATTCTGACAACGATTCCTGGATCTGAGGCCGACCGAGGCCGCGCCAGTCATAGGTCAATGCCAAAAGCAAAACCGCCAGAGATGTCGCAATAATACTCCAGTAGTAGTAGCGGAAGAAAGGTGCGTTTGCCACCAGCACATAGGAAGCCAGATTCAGGACGGCAGATGAGGACAATGCAAGCGTGACCGCCCTGTACCTGAACGGGCGTGCCAGACTCACGCAAAAGGCCGTCAGCGCCAGGCACAGCCAGAACAGGCCGGTGAAAAGGTATGGCAGGAACATTGCACTATAACCGACGTATTCGGCCAGGCCCAGACGCAGGTCATTGGTCTGTTCGCTTTGGTAGGAATGGCCCACCCAGTATTCCAGGCTCGGAACGGTAAGATCAAACGGCGGGGTCAGCGACACTCCAAGGAACCGCAGAAATACCTTGGCGCGGAATTTCAGGTAGATGACAGGATATTCCCGTACCGCGTGTTTCCAGCTTTCCTTGACATCGCGGTAGTCCAGAAATTTATTGAATCGAAAGACATTGTCATTGACTGACACCTGCGAGCTACGACCTAGTGTTTCCAGATTGATTCCGGGGACCAGCGATTTTCCAATGTAATTTGAAATATAGGTCAGGTCGTCAACCATGATGACGATCTGCGGCGTGGACCTTTCGGCCTTAAGCCAGTGATAAGTGAAAACATTCAGGCACAGCAGCTGAGCGGCAAAGAACACCAGCGAAACTGCCAGGATCCGAAATTTGCCCCAGCTACGGTTACGCTGCAAATTCCAGAGCCAGAAGTAACCAATAATCAGAGGGATACACGAAAACAGCGAATTGTAGCGAACGCCGATTCCAAAAAAAATACAGAGAGAAAACCCCGTCAGATTCCAGTATGTCTTGCTCCTGAACATAAAGATCACGGCCCACATGAGGAGATAGGCTGTGGCAACGTCTTTCCAGACCATACCGGACAGATTGATCACAAATGGCATAATGCCAAGAAGATATACCGCCGGAGAATAGCGATGATCTATACTGCGTTCAATGGTAAACAGGCCGAACCATAACAGGAACAGATTCAGGAATAGAAACCCGGAAGTCGAAGGAAACACTGAATTGAGCAATGACCAGAGCCATGCCATCATGGGCGGATGCCAGTCATTGAATGTCTGGGTATTGGCCTGTGTCAGTTGATCCAGCGTATCTGGCGTCATGATGCCCGGATAAAAGGCAAACGCGCAGAATGCGAAACCCGCCAGAGGTATCAGGTCCCATATTCGAAATGGCTTGACCAGGGTGCGCACAATGTTCATACCTTTTCATGCCTGTACATGATCAGGCGCAACTGCAGATAGTTGACGACCATGCCCGTCAGGCTGCCTGCCGCTACACCTATTATCGGATGCTGGCTGACAACCGGAAACCAGGCTACCAGCGCCGCATAAGTCAGATAGTTGACCGCGCCGCCGGCAATCATCATGACAAAATAGTGCACAAACTCCTGCGCAGAACGCTTGTTGGAGCTTTTATCCCGGAATGTGAAGTTACGATTCAATATCCAGGTTACAAACACAGCGCATGGGAAAGAGATTGCCCTGCCCCAGTAATTTCCCACGCTATCCTTGAACAGATACAGAACGGCCGTGTCGGTAATAAATCCTGCTGTGCCGACCAGGCCAAACATCAGCATCTGTCTGAAAAGCTTCATTCGCGCGATCTGGAGACCAGGGGTATGGCCAGATAGGCAAACCGGCGCATTTCCCGTCGACTTTTACCAATGGAATCCAGAATAATCCCGGCCACAAAGAGCTGCATTGCAAATATGGACAACCCTGTTGCAGCGACCGCTGTCGGCAGGCGCGGGACCAGACCGGTTTCGAGCCAGGTAAGAAATAGCGGGATCGTGAGAATCACTGCGATCAGGGCAAACAGGCCTGCCAGAATCGACAGACAAGCCAGTGGGCGCTCGAACATATAGAGACGACCAATGGTCCGGGCAATGCGCATGCCATCTTTGTAAGTAGACAGCTTGCTTTCAGACCCTTCCGGGCGCGCGCCGTAAGGCGTGCTCATTTCTCCGTAGGGCATGGAGTTTTCGAGCGCGTGCACTGTCAGCTCGGTCTCAATTTCAAAACCGGAGGACAAACTTGGAAATGACTTGGCAAAACGACGAGAGAAAACACGATAGCCCGAAAGCATATCGGTAAACTGACCTCCGAATATCTGCATAACGGACCCGGTCAGCATACGATTACCAAAACGGTGGCCGCGACGATAATTCTCTTTCGCACCTTCGTCTACACGACACCCCACCAGCATATCCAGGTTCTCGTTCAGCAGTTTTTCAACCATGGCGGGTGCTGATGGAGCGTGGTAGGTGGCATCACCGTCAACCATGATGTACACATCAGCCTCGACGTCCGCAAACATGCGCCGGACGACGTTGCCCTTCCCTTTTTTACTTACATGAAATACCTGTGCACCGGCAGCCAGAGCAACCTCAGATGTGTTGTCTTTAGAATTGTTATCAAAGATGTAAATGTCGGCTTCGGGTAAAGCGGCTGTGAAATCCCGGATTACGGTGCCAATCGCTGCTGCCTCGTTGTAACACGGTACAATAACGGCGACCCGTGGGGGAGTTTGCTCATTGGAAATGTTCACGCGCTGTTTACCTTGGTGGAAGTCTGTGATTTTCTAGATCGGGCTTGCAAAAAATGTCTTCCATTTTTTTCAAAATGGTAACATCTCCTGACTGGAAAGTGTCCTATTTGCGCGCAATTACACGACCAAAATATTACATATTCGATGAAAAACGACATTTCCTTCGCACTGCTCATGGCGATATATAAAAATGACAATGCCGATTTTCTACGAGCAGCGCTGGACAGTGTGGTTGCCAACTCGGTTCAGCCAAGCCAGGTCGTCGTCGTCAAAGACGGCCCAGTTCCTGTGCAGCTTGATAATGTATTGCAGTCCTTCTCATCGCAGCTGCCAATGGAAATCGTTGCGCTTCCCTTCAACCAGGGGTTGGGACCAGCACTGAATGCGGGTCTGCAGAGCTGCCGCGAGGAGTGGGTTGCGCGATTTGACAGCGATGATATTTGTTGCCCCGACCGTTTCCAACAACAACTGGACTATATTGCCGGGCATCCCGAAACCAGCCTGCTGGGGGGGCAGATACTGGAGTTCGAATCCACACCGAACCAGGTTTACGCCAGTCGCAATGTTCCGCTCAAGTTTGACGACATCTGTCGGTTTGCAAAGAAACGCAATCCGATCAATCACATGACGGCAATGTTCAGAAAGTCAGATGTGATTAAAGCGGGCAGTTATCAGGATGATCTGTTATACGAAGACTACGGGCTGTGGATTCGGATGCTGATGAACAACTGCGTTGTGGCAAATCTTTCTTCTGTGCTCGTTTACGCTCGTGCGGGAAATCCCATGTTTGAACGGCGTGGCGGCCTGACCTATGCCCGAAATGAAATAGGCTTTCAATACCGCTTCTACAAGAGCGGCTTTCTAAACCTCTCGCAGTTTCTCACAAACGTCATAACCCGGGTTCCGGTAAGGGTGTTGCCAAACGGGATACGCGCCTTCATATACCGGAAATTCTTAAGAAGTCACAACCGTACTTAGCACCCGTTATCAGCAACGGTTAATAACTACCTTTTTCCAGATTCCGTTTACCTGAGCTTTTTGACAAGATTGCGCAACCCGGTCAATACCGGTCCGACCACAGGCATTCGATATAACCGGTTATAACTATTCCAGACTCGGTAGCCTCGTGATTGAACAAACGCGGTCTGCTCTTGCTGCAGCATCTGCTCATGCTGCTGGGCTTCTGCCTTATATCGCTCAAATTCCGCTTGCGTCATTTCCAGCTTATCAGTAAGTGCAGAAATCTGACATTGCAGCTGCAATAGCTCGTCATCATGCGGACTTGCGTTACGCAGCTCGTCCATGTGACGCGAATACTCCACATTACGGTCCCGCGTCAGTTGCAATTCATCATTGATAGTGTGATACGCCTGTTCATAATCGACCAGTTTTTTTCTCAGAACGTCGACGTCATCAGATGCGTGCGGCGGTGCTGAGGCGGGCAATGACGTGGTAATGTCTGCGCCGGGATCGTGGGAGAACCGCAAATTAGGAAACGACGAGAGCGAATAATCGAAAACGGCCTGATTCTTGAAGTAGCGACTTGGATACATGAACACATCGCAGCCAAGAATGGTCGCCAGTATGCTCATGTGCAATCGATCTGTGTGCACGACCTGTTTTTGCACCAGCAGCTGTACTACCGGCCGCAACTTACGTATGCACTCTTGCGTATCGTGCCATGCAATCGCGTTCCACAACAACGACAAATCATAATTGTGTTTCCTATGCCCTGTCGTACTTGACTCTTCATCTTCCCGAAAAATGTTCAGGGTGCCCTCGCGGCTATTCAGCCTGGCCTTGTCGATATCCTCCTCAAAGACACTCAAGTCAGCAACAAAGGCAAGATCATGCGTCAGATGGACTCTTGATTCCAAGCCTCTATACTTTACGAGCCTGTCAAACGTGTTCCGCTCTCGCGCAAAGATCGTAATCTGCCGGGCATATTTTTCGAAAAAATCCTGGAAGCCCTGCACGGTGCTGGGCAGAATAAGGACCTGACCGCCCTGCTCAAGAAACGTTTGCAAAACCTCTGCATAATGCCCCCAGAGTCCGTCGAACCACCCTCCTCCACCACCAAGAATCGCATACCCGGACGGAGGCAGAACTCCCTGTTTCAGGGAATCGTGGACGCGAGGATTCACTCCGAAAGCCCGGAACAGATCAAGCGTTCCCATGCCAATCAGTCCATCGCCCAAATTACCTGCACAAGGGATATACACGGCATCGTGATCTGCGAATGTCAGTAACTGCGACTTCAACTGTGCATTCGACAGGATGTCGTTACGCAAGGCAGCAGCTATTGTGAGGGCGTTTTCGGGATCAGACATGATCGTATGCTCGTAAAAGTAGTGTGACTCCAGGCGCGCTCCCTCTATCTTTGCCAGGGAACGCAAGACGTGGTATTCCAGATAGCAGACGAGCCATCATGCGCTAAACTCTATCACGTCTGGCATGAGCTCAATGCGTTGACCCGCATGCAGTTGAAGGCGAGCATCAAGAAATTCAATTGCCTTTGGATTATCCACCAATATGGACTCAATGCAACCAGAGCATTCAGACAGGAAATTGAACGCGTCCGAATCTGACAGCGTATCCACTTCAGTCAATAGCTGTCTGAAGTAGTAAAAGCGGGAGCCGTTCTCCAACGCAGCGCTGAACTGCCTGAAAACTCTGAATGTCAATGAACCCGCATCCAGATGCAGCGTGGCATGCTTGCCCACCGTCTGTATCAGTCTCAAGGCAAGAAGGTCATCCTGTGCCTCGTGCCATTTCTGACATGTCTCGTACAGATTCACAACTGTGATCTGATCGGACTGCAATATTTCCGCGTCCGGCAAATTCTGCATGCCTTGTATCAGTAGAATTCTTCGTTGCGGATCGTCCGCGATTTGTCTGCGCGCAATGGCAAGCAGTTTCTGCCCCGCAAGGTTGACGCCATCGTAAGACATGACGAACACATCCGTGAATACTTTGTCATGAATGTGCTGAACGCATTCATAGTATGCGCAGCCCGGCGAGATTGTTGTGGTTCTGGCATATCCGACGGGTGCCGTGGCGATCCGCTCAAGATTGATGGCCGGATCAATTTCTCCCGCGGCGAGAACCAATTCGGTAACAAGCGCAGAACTGAGCAGATCGCGAACACCCGGCAGGCCGGCAGAATCAGAATTTGTCGTCTGCGCAATATTATGATTCGCTGCGTCACAATACTTCTCGTACAGATTCAGACTGAACAGACGCGAATAACGCATGATGTAATTTCGCGACCGACCCATGATACTGTCGGCACGCTGGCGATAAAACAGAATGGCGTCTGGTGCTATGCAGTAGCGGTACCCGCTGGCAATCGCCTCACAATTGAAATGCCAGTCCTCAAACGCACTGACTTCGTTGGGTGAGTCCTGATAAGGTATCTTTTCAAAGACCGAACGGTGCGCCAATATTCGTGATGCAAATGGGTTGCCACCAAAAAGTGCGATGGGGCTGATGACATCACTTCCGGAATAGACCCGCCAATAAGATGCGTCGCCAAAGGAGCAGGCGTGCTGAGCGCAAACAATGGAATCGGGTCCCTCTGCTCTTGCCGTATCGTACAACGCGCTGAAAAAGTTATACGACACCAGATCATCTGCATCTGCAGTTGCAATATAGTCACCGCTTGCTGCACTGATTCCGGCATTACGCGACAACCCCAGCGAACGATTATCCACTTCAACGATTTGAAATTTAGCGTATTCTACATAAGGATAAGACTGCACCCAGTCGCGCGCGGCTGCCGGCGAATTATCCAGAACCACGACAAGTTCGATCGTTATACCCTGCGCGCTCGCATACGCGGCAGCCTGTCGCAAGGAAGCGAAGGTACGTTTGAGAAACTCGGTTTCATTGTGCAGATTGAGAATAACGGATAGATCTGTTCTCATTGTCTGACAGTGCCGGACTTAAATGGCATTTGCAATACTCAACCGGAAAATGACACTTTGAAATAATACTGCAGTTTGCGGCTGCGCAGCCCGTCAGCGAGCGCCGAAACCGGTACAGACTGTTTTTATCGTCAGAAAAATAATATAAATATCCAGTGCAAACGATGCATTCTTGATGTAATAAAAATCGTGTTCTATCTTGATTTGTGTTTCATCGACATCCGCAGCGTAGCCGGATCGCACCTGGGCCCAGCCGGTAATGCCGGGTTTCAGAACATGGCGGTAGCTATAGAAAGGGATGAGTTCGTCGAACTCCTCGACAAAGCTGGGCTGTTCGGGACGCGGTCCAATCAGGCTCATTTCACCCCTGATGACGTTGATGTACTGTGGAAGTTCATCAATGCGAAGCTTCCGGATAATGCGCCCGACCCGGGTTATCCTGCCATCTTCTTCCTCTGCGAATGCCTCGTCCTGGTTTTCGGCCCAGCACATGCTGCGAAATTTATATACCGTGAAAGGCCGATTTCCACGACCGATGCGGGTTTGCGTATACAGAATGGGGCCGGAACTATCCAGCCGGATACAGACTGCGGTAATGATACAGATGATAAGCACTGCGGGCAGTGTGAGCAGAACAATCACGACATCAAACAGGAACTTGAGCCGTTCATAATTGCGGCTGGGCAGCAAAGAACCAATGTCGTTCTCAGACATTTTGCGGATGGATACGCGGCCGGTGAGAGACTCCAGCAAGTGCTTGGCATTGTAGACCGCGATTCCTCTGAGCACGCAACGCGTCAGGAATCGTTCCCAGGTTCCATCAATGGCGTCGAAATCAGCCACGACGCCATCGTATCGGATTTCCTGAAGATCAGGTTTCTTCAGGATACGGGTGTCGATGTAGGTGATATTGGTGAGTTCGATAGCACGTCCCATATCAATGATGGCAAGCTTGACCATCTTGAGTCGTTGCAGAACCATGAATTCAATATGCAGCCAGAACAATGCGATCAGACCGCTGGCAAACAGCAGAAAGCGGGATACGTCGAGCCTGAAAAGCAGAACAATCAATGACAGGGTCAGATAGATGGCCAGCACTTGCGGAGCCACAAAAGCAGCGTTCCGGCCACCCGGGTAGCGGGTGAGAAGCCGATAGACGGCGACATTTGACAGGAGCAGAGCCAGTGTTGTGACGCCTGCAGCGGTCATCTGGCCCCTGTCGGGAGCCCATAACGCAGCGGGACCCCACATCAGCACATAGGGCAATGCCACGCAAAGACACCAGCCGATAAGAATCGAAAACACCCGGGAGAACAGGAGCTGTTCGAAAAATCGGTCGAAGCGGCGCGCAGGAATGAGTTCAGTCACGGTTCAGGGTCGGATCCTAATGATACATGGGGTGTATTACACTACGAATCTGGAAATAAAGCAGCTAGTTTACTGCTTAAGATGCGCCTGTAACATTCGGGAAAAATAAAACAATCGAAAACCGTTGCGCTCTGAACGCACGCGACTGTTTCAGGCGGTTGCCATCCGAATGCTGTTGCCTTTTGCTGCTACGTTATACTTGATGTCACATTGTTTTTTCATAAACCTGAATTTGTATTGGCAGGAATAACTTGAATACTAAATCGCAATCGCAGAAGTCGCTGACTGCGCTGCCCGAATGGCAGGATTATGCAAAAGCCATTAAGCAGGCCCCCCGGCTGGCGCCTACGCCCAGAATTATCGAAGCGGCGGGCATGCAGATTGACCTGACAGCGCAGCCCTATGACCCGGCGGTACAGCAGACAGCAGGGGCCCTGCTGGAAGCCCGTCATTTTCCACAGGCGCGCAAGGCGCTTTTTGAGGGTCAACCCGTCAATACGACCGAGAACCGCGCCGCCTGGCATACCGAGCTGCGTACACCGCGGCCGGCCGCCGAGGTGGCCGAAGAGCGCAATCGGGCCCTGGAGTTTGTCCGGCGCAGCGACAGTGAACGACGCTGGCGCAATATCGTCCACATTGGTATTGGCGGCAGCGACTGGGGCGTACGTCTGGTGGTTGGCGCCTTTGGCTACGCGGGTATGTGGCGCAATATCCGGTTTGTGGCCAATATTGACGGACACGCGGTCGAGGGCGGCCTGGCCGGTCTGGATCCGCGCGAGACACTGGTAGTGGTTGCCAGTAAATCCTTCAGGACCGCCGAAACCCTGGAAAATGCCAAGCGCGCCATAGAATGGATGAAGGCAGCTGGTATTGCACAACCCCTGAACCAGGTCATTGCCGTGACGGCCAATGCAGAAGCGGCCAAGGCCTGGGGCTTGCAGCAAAGTCAGATTTTCCGGTTCTGGGACTGGGTAGGTGGCCGTTTTTCCATCTGGTCTGCCGTGGGCGTGGCCGCCGGCCTGGCCGTGGGACCAGACGTGGTAGCGGGCCTGCAAAGCGGCGCCAAGGCCATGGACGATCATTTTCTGTCCGCCCCCGTGGAGCAGAATGCGCCGGTGCAGCTGGCGCTGGCCGGCGTCGCCAACCGAAGTGTGCTGGGCTACGGGTCGCTGAATATTTCTGCTTATGATTCACGCCTGGCCAATCTGATTCCGTACATCCAGCAGCTGGAAATGGAATCGCTGGGCAAGTCGGTGGATCTGGATGGCAACCCTATCGAAGTGCCCACGGGCCCTGCGGTATGGGGCATGCCGGGAACAGATGCACAGCACACTTTCTTCCAGTGGCTGCACCAAGGCAGCGATGGTGCACCGGTGGACTTCATTGCCTGTCAGCACGAAGACCATGGCTGGAAGGAACACCATATTCAGCTGCTTGCCCACTGCCTGGCGCAGCGCGAAGCACTGATGAATGGCAAGACCTACGAGCAGGCCGTGCAGGAAAGCATGGATGCGGGGCTGTCCGAGGACGAGGCCCGCAGTCTGGCAAAACATAAGGTTCACCCTGGCGGCCGTCCCTCGAACCTGATTATGATGCCAAGTCTGACGCCCTTCTCTCTGGGTGCTCTGCTGGCGCTTTATGAACACAAGGTATTTGTGCAGGGCCTCATATGGGGTCTGAATCCGTTTGACCAATGGGGTGTGGAATACGGCAAGGTACTGGCAACGGATATTACCGCCGAACTCAAAGGGGCCGCGCCGCTTGCACCGCACGATGCCTCAACACGTTACTGGATTGAACGCATTCGTTCGCAGATGGAATGAAGATTCTTTTTACCAATTTCCACAAACGCAATGGTGGCGGTCATGTCACGTACATCCTGAATCTGTTGCAGCAGTACAGAAATGACGAGTGCTGGGTGGCCACGCCTGGTACCAGCCGTCTGTATCGCTACGCCAGTGAAGTGGATGGTGTGGTTGTGGTCGATCAGTGTTTCAATTCGCGCCTGGGCAAATGGCTGCCGGAAGTTCGCCAGCTGCGGCGACTGATTCGCAAGGAGCGGTTCGACATCATCCACGTCAACGCCTCTGCCGACCACCGTCACGTCATGCTGGCCTGTCTGGGGATGCCCAGGGCTATGCGCCCCCGTATTGTTTTCACCAAGCATAACGATCACTCCGTGCATACGCTAGGACATCGGCTGCGCGCCAGTATGGCAACCGATGCCGTCATTGCCGTCAGCCAGTACGTTGCGGGCCTGTTCAAGGACAGCGATTACCTGCGGATGCCGATACATGTCATCCATCACGGGATCGACGTGGACTATTTCAGACCGCCGACAGCTGCAGAACGCTCGGCGGCTCGCCTGGCGTTGCTGGGCACTGACGATCCGCAGATGATCGTGTTCGGGAGCACGGGCGGCACCGATTACGAGAAAGGCTGGCTGGAGCTGGTTTATGCAATAGCCGGCCTGCCGCCGGAACTGCGGGATCGCTGTCGCATGGTGGTTGCAGGCGATATGCCTGGCAGTGACACGCTGAAGATTATTGCCGGCCTGCAAATGAAGGAGCACATCGTTTTCCCGGGTCTGCTGGATGATATCCGACCCGTGCTGGCCGCCAGTGATCTGGGATTTGTTCTGTCGCACAACGAGGCGCTGTCATTTGCCGCGCGCGAAAGCATGTCCTGTGGGCTGCCCACCATTGTGAGCGATGCGGGAGGGCTGCCTGAGAATCTCGAACATGGCGTATCGGGCTGGGTGACACCCGCCAGGGATATGGCTGCGTTGCGCGCCCTGTTGCTGGAGATTCTGCCCGATTCGGCAACACGCAGCATGATTGGTCAGCACAGCCGGCAACGTGCAGAGACGTACTTTAATCTGTCCGTTTTTGCAGACCAGACGCGGGACGTCTATCGCAGCGTATTGCCCAATTAATTCTCTGCGTCGTCGTCGCGGAAGCCGTTGGGGTTGTTTTTCTGCCAGCGCCAGCTGTCCGACATCATTTGTGATAAACCGCGCCGTGCACTCCACCCCAGCTCGCGGCGCGCCTTTTCCGGGTCAGCCCAGCACTCGGCAATGTCCCCGTCTCTTCTGGGCGAGAGCGCGTAGGGAATGCTGACGCCGGTGGCCGCTTCAAACGCTTTCACAATGTCCAGAACGGAATAGCCGGTGCCGGTACCCAGATTCCAGATTCGGGTGCCGGTTTTGTCCTTGATGTAATCCAGCGCTGCCAGATGGCCCTGAGCCAGATCCACCACGTGGATGTAATCGCGAATACCGGTTCCGTCATGCGTAGCGTAATCACTGCCAAACACCGACAACTTTTCCAGTTTGCCCACAGCCACCTGCGTAATATAGGGCAGCAGGTTATTGGGAATGCCGTTGGGATCTTCACCGATCTGGCCGGATTCATGGGCCCCGGCGGGATTGAAATACCGTAGAATGGCCACAGACCATCGGTTATCTGAGGCAGCCAGGTCTTCCAGAATCCGTTCTACCATCAGCTTGGAGCTGCCGTAAGGATTGCTGGGCCGGCTGGTGGGACAGGATTCGGCAATGGGCATGCTCTCGGGTTCACCATAGACGGTGGCCGAAGAACTGAACACAAAGCGGAACACACCAGCACGAGCCATGGCTTCACACAGAGTGATCGTGCCGCAAACATTGTTATCGTAATAGCGCAAAGGCTCTTTTACGCTTTCACCAACGGCCTTCAGACCCGCAAAGTGAACAACGGCGTCAATCGCATGCGTCGCAAAAACGGAATCGAGCAGCCGGGCATCGCGAATATCGCCTTCGACAAAGGTCAGCGTTTTGCCCGTGATGTTTTCTATGCGGCGCAGCGAGGCCGGAGAGCTGTTGCACAGATTGTCGAGCACGACGATCTCGTGACCCGCATTGAGCAATTCAACAACAGTGTGCGAGCCGATAAAGCCCGCGCCACCGGTAATCAGTAGTTTCATTCCTGTTTTTCCGCCATACATAGATGCAGTTGGAGAAATAATCAGAAGCCCGCAGCGTGGGCCTGTTGATCTGCATGATAGGACGAGCGGACCATCGCGCCCACTGCCGCATGCGTAAAGCCCATTTTATAGGCCTCTTCCTCGAACATTTTGAACGTATCGGGGTGCACGTAACGCATGACGGGCAAATGGTGTTCAGAAGGCTGCAGATACTGGCCAATTGTCAGCATATCGATATCGTGATCGCGCATATCGCGCATCACCTGCAGAATTTCCTCGTCAGTCTCACCCAGGCCAACCATCAGGCCCGATTTGGTGGGCACATCCGGATAGCGTTGTTTAAAGTCGCGCAGCAGTTTAAGCGAATGCATATAGTCTGCACCGGGGCGGGACTGTTTATACAGACGGGGCACCGTTTCCAGGTTATGGTTCATGACGTCGGGCAGGCCGGCACCGAAGATGTCCAGCGCCTTGTCCAGGCGGCCACGAAAGTCGGGCACCAGCACTTCAATCTGCGTGATGGGAGAACGACTGCGGGTTTCGTTGATGCATTCCACAAAGTGCGCAGCACCACCGTCGCGCAGATCGTCGCGATCCACGGAAGTAATGACCACATAATTCAGGCGCATGGCGGCAATGGATTTGGCCAGGTTTGACGGCTCCTGGGTATCCAGCGGATCGGGTCTGCCGTGACCCACATCACAGAAGGGGCAGCGCCGTGTGCACTTGTCACCCATGATCATGAAGGTTGCCGTGCCCTTGCCGAAGCATTCGCCGATATTGGGGCAGGAGGCTTCCTCACAGACGGTGAACAGATTGTGTTCCCGCAGAATTTTCTTGATATCGTTGAAGCGCGAATTGGGCGCGGCGGCCTTGACGCGAATCCACTCGGGCTTTTTCAGCCGCTCAATGGGGATGATCTTGATGGGAATCCGGGACGTTTTGTCAAAAGATTTCTGTTTTTTTGTGGCGTCGTACTGTTCGTCTTTGACTGTCGGATTTACTGCTGTATTTGTTGTCATGGTGGTGTCACGGCCCTCTTGGGAATGGACGTTGCAGCAATCTGGCCTGTCCCCTGGGGGTAGCCGGGAAGCAATGCCGCATGAAATATCTTTTTATTTTAACGCTTAATATTACCTTATCAGCAAAAACCCTAAGTCTGCCCCAAGTTTAGGGTTCTGCGGGATGAAAAAGCTCGTTTTGTGACTTTGAGCTGGGTCGTTCCCGGAATTACGCGTCCTGTCTGAATCTGGGCAACAGATGCGACAGCAGGCGCTCACCGGCTTCCTGCACTGTTGTTTCCACGCCCATGGTGCGCAGATCCACCGTGGGCAGACCAGCATAACCGCAAGGATTGATGCCGTCAAAGGGCTGAAGGTCCATCGCCACGTTCAGGGCAAGACCGTGATAGGCACAGCCATGTGTGATTTTGACGCCCAGGGCAGCAATTTTGGCCAGCGTGCCGTCCGGCAACGGAACATAGACTCCGGGCGCACCCGCTTTACGACAGGCGCCAGTCAGACCGTAGTCTGCCAGGGTTTCCAGGACAACATCTTCGATGAGTGCCACGTATTCCTTGACGAAGAGACTTTTGCGACGCAGATCCACCAGCGGATACACGACCAGCTGTCCGGGGCCATGATAGGTGACCTGGCCGCCACGATTGGAGCGCACAACCTCGATATTGCCCGTATTGAGCAGATGTTCAGGCTTGCCGGCCTGCCCCAGCGTGTAGACCGGCTGATGTTCTACCAGCCAGATCTCGTCCGGGGTGTCTGGGTTACGCGCTTCGGTAAAGGTTTTCATGGCCTGCCACACCGGCTCGTAGGGGGTATGCCCTTCCAGGCGGCGAACCTGCACCGGCATCACAGCACGATTTTGACCAGTTCGTGGCCGTGCAGCGCGCGGTAAAGCGTGTCCAATTGCTCGCGAGACGTGGCACGGATCGTGAAAGTCAAACCAATATAGTTGCCCTTGCTGCTGGGACGCATTTCTACCGTAGCGGGGTCAAATTCCGGATCGTGCAGCAGCACGACGTCCGAGAGGATCTGGGCCAGTTCGGGATGCTGAACGCCCATGACCTTGATGGGAAAGTCACAGGGGTATTCGATCAGGGATTGCTCTGGTGGGATGTCTTTCATCATAGTCGGGATATTTCCTTGTCATATTCTGCCCTTAGTTTCCTATATATGGGGCCGGGTTGCCCGTTTCCAACTGGTGCACCGTCCAGTTCCAGGACCGGCAGCACCTCTTTGGTTGCGGAGGTGACAAGAATTTCATCGGCGGCAAAGACCTCGGCACGCGTGATGTTGCGTGCTTCAAACGGGATGCCGGCCCGCTCGGCCAGCGTAGCCAGCAGACCGTAGCGGATGCCTTCCAGGATGAAATTGTTTTTGACGGGTGCCAGCAGTGTTCCCTTGCTGACCACCCACATATTACTAAGCGACCCTTCGGTAAGCAGATCGTCGCGAAACTGTATGACTTCGTCCACGCCCCGCTCGGCGGCCATCTGACGTGCCAGCACGTTACCGAGCAGCGACACAGACTTGATATCGCAGTGCAGCCAGCGTTCATCGATCGCAGAAATCACACGGATCCCACGTTCACGCTGTTCTGCGGTGGGACGGATGAACGGACCGCTGGAGCAGAAAATGGTAGGTTCCACCGGCGGCACGGGAAAAATATGCTCGCGCTTTGCGACGCCACGCGTCACCTGCAGATAAATAAAGGAATCGTCTGTGGCAGCACGGGCGATCATGTCCTGCATCAGCGATGCCCAGAATTCGGTGGTTTTACCGGTAGCCAGTTTGATGGCGTTCAAGCTGCGCTCCAGGCGCTGCAAATGTTCATTCAGCCTGAACGGTTTGCGATTGTAGGCCGGCACCACTTCATAAACGCCGTCCCCAAAGATAAAACCGCGGTCAAACACCGAAATTTTTGCCTCATCAGCACGGACATAGTCACCGTTGAGGTAAACGATGCTGTCACTGTCAATACCCTGTATCACCACACTCTGCCTAATGAGAAACGATCAAACTCAGAAGAAACAATCAAATCCTGGAGTAACAACCAGACTCAGCTGCTGAAACTGCCTACGACTTTGTCCCACATGCGGGCGAAGAAACCGGCCTGAGGCACGTCTTCCAGCACCGTCAGCGATTCCTGTTTCAATACCTTGCCATTGAGCACGAACTGCACATTGCCCACGGTCTGACCTTTGGACAGCGGGGCAACCAGTTTGCCATTGATCTGCGTCAGGGTCTGTACCTTGTCTTCCATGCCACGTGGCACGGTGATGCTGACGCCGTCAGCGGAACCCAGCTTCACTTCTTTCGTGGTGCCTTCCCAGACGCGGGGGCTCAGCAGCGGAGAGCCGGCAGCAGCCAGCTGGCGGGAAACAAAATTCTGATAGCCCCAGTCCAGCAGGTTCTGACTGAACTGCTCGCGTTCGCGCACAGTGGCCGCACCGACCACAACTGAAATAAGACGACGATCATCCCGTTTTGCGGCAGCAATCAGGCAATAGCCGGCATCTTCAGTATGGCCGGTTTTGAGGCCATCCACGCCGATATTGCGCGACAACAAGCCGTTGCGGTTGTGCTGACGGATTTTGTTGTACGTAAACTCGGGCTGGCTGAAATAGTGGTAGTACTTGGGATGATCCTTGATGATGTGCTGCGCCAGAATGGACAGATCACGCACTGTCGTGAAGTGGTCAGGTGCAGGCAGACCGGTAGGATCGGTAAAGTGGGTGTTGGTCATGCCAAACGCCTGCGCTTCCTTGTTCATCTGACTGACGAACACATCTTCACTGCCGGCAACGGTTTCGGCCAGCTGAATGGTCGCGTCATTACCGGACTGAACGATCATGCCCTTGACCAGGTCATCGATGGACACCTGGGTATTGACCTTGATGAACATGCGCGAACCACCGGTGCGCCAGGCTTTTTCTGACACCGTGACTTCCTGTTCGGGGCGGATGCGGTTTTCGTCGAGCGCAGAAAAGACCAGGCTGGCGGTCATCAGTTTGGTGAGAGAGGCAGGTGCAACCTTCAGATCCGGGTCCTGGTTGCCCAGAATCTGACCGGAAGTAGCATCAATCAGGAACCAGGATTTGACGGTGCTTTGTGGCGGTGTCATGCCGGCGACCTGACTCAGTACCGGTGTTTCCGCATTGGTCACGGGCACACTGGAACGCGAATTCTGAGCAGGAGCCTGCGAAGGTGTCGCCAGTGTGTTTGACAAGGTCTGCGTGGTACCCGTCCCTGCTGCTGTCTGTGCGTTGCCGGCAGGCGCAGTATTGTTGTTTTTGTTGAAGAAGACAAATGCACCGCCTGCGATCAGGACGATGATCAGGATGAGAACGACACGACGTAAGAACATTGAAGTGGATCCGGATATGAGAAGGTTGGGACAGGGCTGCCTGCAAAATGAAATTATAAGCGCTTAGCGCGCAAAATACCTTACAGCCTGCTGTTGTCTGTGATCTGCTGCAGTGCGCCCAGCGCCAGTTTTTTCAGTTCGACCAGATAGCCATGGAAGAAATGAGTTGCCTGCGGGATGACAGAGACCGGTACGCGGTAGTCGGCAATCCAGTCAAACACTTCCTGTAAGGGCACGACGTCATCACGCTCGCCATGTATGACAATAATATTTTCCGGCAGCTGAACGTCGCGCCAGACGAAGCGCTTCACTGCGGTCCCCACCAGGGTGAGCAGCTGCGGCAAAGGCTGACTTTTTTCTTCGGCAAGCACCGAATACAGCTGCGCCGCCACCGAAGTGCCAAATGAGAAACCGGCCAGCAGCCAGGGCTTGCCTTCAAGCTCGGGATGAGCCTTCAGAAAGGCCTGGATCAGCAGCTGCATATCCTCTGTTTCGCCGCGAGACTTGTCGAAGGTGCCGTCTGATTTGCCGACACCGCGGAAATCGGGGCGAATGGCGGCGTAACCGGCCTGTGCGTAAGCGCGGGCCAGGGTAGTGACGACCTTGTTGTTGCGTGTGCCTTCGTGCAGGGGATGGGGATGCAGAACCAGCGCCCACCCACGAAGGGGCGTATCGGGATCAGACTGATCCGGCCAGTCGATGACGCAATCAATATGTCCTGCAGCGCCGGTGGCGCCAAAAGCTTCGGTTCGAATTGCCATTATTTTAAAGGTCCGACTTCAATCGCGCCGGGACGAAATTCAGTGGGGGTGCGAACGGCAGCGCCCATGCGGGTTTCGCCGGGTTTGAGGCCGAACCAGCCGGCGCCCAGTCCGTAAGTAAGAAGATTGGCCGCGACGATGATGAAAAAGAGAGTGCGCATTCTAGGCGTCCCGTGAGTCCTGAGCAACGGCGCGCAGCCCGTCAAGAACCGGCGACTCGCACTCGATTAGCGGTATTGTACCAAATCCCCTGTCCACGCTGCATGAATCAAGACGGGCCTGTAGTTCCGGGAGAATGGCGGCGCGCGCACCGCCGGTGACAAACACGAGAGGGGCCTGTCCGAGCTGTTCCACGACCTGCTCCCACTGACGGAGAACGGCGCCGGTCTGCGCCGCGACAATGCCCGTTGCGATCGCCGCCTGTGTATTTTGTGGGAATGCCGGCCAGCGCTGCCCGGGCATGGGAGCAATGGGTAGTCGGGCGGTCCCTGACCCGAGCGAAGACTGCATCATGCTGACACCGGGCAGAATCAGTCCGCCCAGAAAGGTTTCGTGACCATCAATGGTATCAATGGTGGTGGCCGTTCCAAAACTGACCAGCATCATGGGGCCGTCCACGGGGCGGCTCATGAGAATACCCAGCAGACCCAGCCAGCGATCCGGACCCAGTTCGGCAGGATTGTGATAGCGGTTTTTCAGTCGCAATAATTGCGTACCGGGAGTCAGCCATTCGATGGGGCACGGCGCCAGAATGGCATCGAGTTCCCGGCGGATGGCATCGGTCGTCACACTGACGCCTATGGCTCGTTGCGGTGGCTGCGCCAGGTTCGCTACCAGATCGGCCAGCGTATTGAGGGCATCGGGCGTAAAGGTACGTACTGGCGAGGTACGCATCGACTCATTGCCAGTATCTGTGCCGGATGGATCAAAAACCGAGACTTTGACCCGCGAATTGCCTGCGTCGAGGAGAACAATAGACATGGGTTCAGTCCTGATTCCTGGGCCGGATGGAAATATCGCCGATGGTGATGGCGTGCAGGCGTGCATCGCTTTCTACCAGCAGACATGCATCATTGTTGACACCCCGAGCCGGGCCGGACAGCACGACCCGGTCATCCACCACGACATTGACGTCCTGTTCGTGCAAAGCGTCAATCTGATGGTGACGCTCCATAAAGGCCTCGAACCCCTGCTGCTCGTACTGGGCGAAAGCATCACGCCAGGCCCGCGCGATTCGCGCCACGAGAAGCGCAATGTCTTCCGAGGGGCCGGTGTCTCCGTTGATATCACTCAGTACCGATGTCCAGTCGGCCACCTTGCGGCCCAGATGCCGCGTCAGTTCCACCGCACTCGACAGGTTCATGCCCATGCCGACAATCACCACATGGTGATGCTGCGATTCGCGTTTTGCAGGGCGGGTGGATTCAACCAGCAGCCCCGACAGCTTGGCCTGGTCATAAAGAATGTCATTGGGCCATTTCATGAGCAGGCGATCCTGCACGGCAGGGCCGGCGATTTTGCGCAGCTGCTCGCAGGCAACGATGCCCGCCACAGGAGCCAGCATCGGCAGACGGGCAGGTGGCACAAATACATCATAGGCGCAGGAAAACATGAGCGTGGAGCCCGGTGTATCCTGCCACTTGCGCCCCGCCCTGCCCCGGCCACTGGTCTGCGTATGCGCGCCCAGCAGCGCCGGCCGGCCCATTTCCGATTGGGTACTTCTGACTTCCTGCATCAGGTTGACGTTGGTCGAGCCCACCTGCTCAACCCAGGCGATCCCGGCAAAATCCGGCAAAGCTGAATAAAGCGTCTTCTGCAAGACGGAAGCACTTGGCAATAACGACATAATCTATTTCAAATAAGGTTGCAGCGCCGACATGATCCTGTCGGTTGCGCCTTCATGCAGGGAGAGCCATTCCTTGGCGGCACGACTCATGCCCAGGCGCAGTTCGGGATTCTGCAATATCTTCAGAGCCAGCGCCACTGCTTCGGCCGGTGTCTGGGCACGCCGGGCCGCGCCTTCGGTCAGGGCATCTTCAACCGACTGCTGAAAGTTTCGGGTATGCGGGCCAACGATCACGGGCAGACCCAGTGCACTGGCTTCAATGTGATTCTGGCCGCCCAGTTCGGCAAAGCTGCCGGCCACGATGGCGACATCGGCCATGCCATAAAAGAAAAACATTTCACCAACCGAATCACCCAGCATCACGTCGACCGTACGCAGCTGGCTGTCGGTGGGCATGTCACTGCGTCGGCAGAAATCAAGTCCATGCTCCTTAAGCACACTGGCGACTTCATCGAAACGCTGAGGATGCCGAGGCACCACCACAAACAGAGGCGTGGGATTGACAGACTCGCCGTTAGCGCCCGCCGGGCCTGTGCCGGATGGGGCGGGTGCTGTGCCCTTCTGGGTTTTGATGGTCTGTGCAATCGCCTGGGCAAACGGTTCATCTTCGCCCTCGCGAAGACTTGCAATCGCAATGACCTGCCGGCCAATATGTCGGCGCGCCACCTGCCCCATATGCGACTGTTCGGTGGAAATGCGCAGATCGAACTTCAGATTGCCGACCACGCGCGTCCGCTTGACGCCAATATCGGCCAGCCGTGCAGAATCGAAATGTGTCTGCGTCAGGATCAGATCAATACTGGTGAGTGCCTTGCGCAGAACGCTGCCCAATAACTGGCCGCGCCTCAGGGAAGACGGTGAGAAACGGGCACTGGCCACCACCACGGGGATCTTCTGTTTCTTGCTTTCGGCCACCAGATTGGGCCAGATTTCGCGTTCAATCAGGATGCAGCACCGCGGCTTCCAGTAGTTCAGAAACCCCTGCACTGCTTCCGGAAAATCGTAAGGCATCCATGCCTGGCACAGTCTGCCGGTATTGATGGCAGGCGCAAAAAGCTTGGCGCCGATAGATCGGCCCGTCTCGGTAAAATGCGTGAGCAGCACGGGCAGGCCCTGATCCAGCAATGCCTGAACCAGCGGCTGGGCTGCACGTGTCTCACCCAGGCTGACGGCATGCACCCAGACAGGCCTGGAAAAACCGAAAACCGTTTCGGCATAGCCATCGTCTTCATCGCGCGGGCCGGACTGTGCACGTTGCGCGTATCGGCCGAAACGCTCGTCGCCGCGGATATCCCAGACACCGCCCGCCCTGCGTGCACGACGCTGCAGCCACCACAGCAGCAGCGGGGAAGCCAGTCTAAGGGTTGCGGTATAAAAGAAGCGATTCATGTTGTGATTCTTGGTGCCGGTACAAGGACAAGGAGTCTTTCTATCAGGCCTGCAAAGCCTGTTTCAGTTTTGATACGACCATGTCACGTGTCGGCGGTACCCCGCGGTCACCCAGGCTGGCGGTAAAGCCCGAACCCTCCAGCGGCGTGCGTACCGGTGTGGATGCGCTGTAAATGCCGATGGTAGGACGCCCAAGTGCCGCCGCCAGATGAGTCAGACCGCTATCGAGGCCAACCATGATTCTGCAGGCTGCCAACAGTGTAGCAACTTCGGTTAATGACATTCGTGGCAAAACTTCGGCATTATCGAAATCCCGAATAAGCGCCTGTGCCCTTGCGGTTTCCTTTTCATTGCCCGCCAGCAGTTTCAAACCAAGACCGGCCTCTTTCAGAATGCCAAAGACCTCAAGCCAGTCCTGCTCGGGCCAGAGTTTGTCGTCGCGACTTGCCGAGGGCATGATGACCGCGTAATCCTGTATGGGCGTATTGTCGGTGAAACGCTGCAGGCCGAAATCGGGCGCACCGATGTAGGTGTATTTCAGGGCAAGCGATGCCAATAGTCGCTGGCGCTGAACGGCAGGCTGCCAGAACTCAACTTTATGACGCTCGTCATAAAAAAGAGAAGCCAGCGACTCTCTTGCAGAGTGCCAGTCCAGACCGTGGCGACGTCCCTTTGCCTGGCGCACCACCCAGGCAGACTTCATGAGCCCCTGCATGTCCAGCACAATGTCGTAGTCTCGCTGACGCAGATTCTGAACGAAGGCGCGACGCTCCACTGTGGTCTCGCGCGACAGCCATTTTTTACGCCAGCGACGATGGGAAATCACAATCACCTCGTGCACGGCCGGATGCCAGGCAGGGATTTCAGCGAAATTTTCTTCGACAACCCAGTCAATCTGCGCTTCGGGAAAGTGCGAATGAAT
Organism: Pseudomonadota bacterium; assembly: GCA_023387815.1. Classification (GTDB taxonomy): domain Bacteria; phylum Pseudomonadota; class Gammaproteobacteria; order Burkholderiales; family Burkholderiaceae_B; genus Advenella. Next base: position 66,012 of record JAEWHK010000037.1, on the reverse strand, counting down.
ATCAGAGATGGCCGGCAGCATATGCACCAGATCTCCGAGAGAAGACGAACGGACTATCAGGATTTTTTTTATCATGGTTGCGTGTTCCTTGGCGCGATTCATTCCAGTTCCAGTTCCGCCAGGATGGGGGCGTGGTCGGAAATGCGTGTCCAGGGACGGCCCTTGAGGACCTGGGCCGACAAAATGGTAAAGCCGCGCTGATACATGCGATCCAGACGCAACCAGGGGAACATGGCGGGAAAGGTTCGTGGAGGTGCAAGCTGGTCTACCGACATCAGACCTCGACCGTCCATCATGCTGCGCAGCGAGGTTTTCAATCGTGGCAATTCGGCGTCCACGCGCAGGGGGCTGTTGGCAAACACTTCGTGCAAGCCGAGTTCATGATCAAAATACGGTGCCAGTTTTTCGTTCCAGTCGTTGAAGTCGCCGGCCAGAATCAGGGGCTCATCATCAGGCACCATCCGTTTGATGCGTTCGATGATTGCCGAAACCTGACGACCACGACTACCGGCAAACAGACCAAGGTGAGCAACAAAACAGTGAACCATTCTGCCGTCGATTTCGACCCGGGCATGCAGCACACCGCGCTGTTCCAGACGATGATCGGAAATATCTTCGTTCTCGTGATCCAGAATTCGAAAGCGCGAGAGCAGCGCATTGCCGTGATCCGTATCGGTGCGCACCGCATTGCAGCCATAACAGACATCCATGGACAAATGGGAAGCAAGCATATCCTGCTGCGCATGCAAACATTCCACGCGCGTGTTGCGACCCTGCACTTCCTGCAGAAACACCAGATCGGCCCCCAGCCCTGTCAGGCCGCTTTGCAGGTCCATGAGGGATACCCGTTTGCCGAAAGCAGACTTACCTTTATGAATGTTGTAACTGACGACTTTGAGTGTGGTCATTTTATTTTTATCCGAACATTTATCCGAACAGAAACAGCTGTGCCAGCAGATTCAGAATAAACCCGATGACGGGCAGCAGAACCGCCTGCAATATGCCAAAGGCAATGAGTCCGAGCAGAATGAAAAACCCGTAAGGCTCCAGCCGCATATAGGCAATTGCCTGACGCGCTGGCAGAAAGCCGGCAATGATACGGCTTCCATCCATCGGCGGGATAGGCAGCAGATTAAACACCATCAGGACAATATTCAGCTGGAACCCGGCAAGCGCCACCTTCCACCAATAGGAATCCATGAGGCCCGCACCAAGCAGTATTCTGGCGGTAATGACCCAGATAATTCCCATCAGCAGATTGGCCAGCGGCCGGGCCAGTGCCAGCAGGACACTATCCCGTTTGGGCTGCGCAAAATTCGCTTCGTTGACCGGAATGGGTTTGGGCCAGCCGATCACAAAGCCGGTATTAAGCGCAATCAGCAATAGCGGCACCAGAATGGTACCGATAGGATCAATATGTTTGCCCGGATTGAGCGTGAGCCGGCCCAGCATGAGCGCCGTGCGATCTCCGAGCTTATGGGCCACATAGCCTCTTGCCGCCTCGGGCAGCGTGATGCCCAGAACCAGCGGGATGGCAAAAATGGTGATGGCGCGGACAATTTCATCCATGGTAATGCGCGCTCCCGCGACAAGCAAAAGCGTACGCGTTTGTGCAGGCCGAAAGCACGTATCGGCCGCTGATGCGACAAGGATTCACAAAGGAAACTTCCGGCGCGAACTGCGCAACTTTCACAACTGGATTCAGCATATTTTTCATATACCTATTTTATCCGTGAAAACCGGAAAATGAATGTCAGGAAGACACCCGGGGATTATTTCAGCTGCGATGTACATCTTGCATTCGGTTACGGGTTTTGCCGGGTTTTGTAGCAGGTTACCGTATAAAATCAGGACGCAGTCATAGCACATTCATAAAAAAGAGTCAGCGTGTCGGAATCCGGCATGCTTGCATGAGAGGGAAATATTATGCGATTAGATGACCAGGAACAAAGCAGTAACGTGGAAGACCGCCGCGGCACGGGTGGATTCCGTGGCGGCGGTGGTATGCGCCTGGGCGGAGGAAAAATAGGCATCGGCACCATTGTGGTTGCACTGGCAGCCTGGTACTTCCTGGGCATCAATCCAATGGCGATTCTGGGCGGCGGAGAGATCATGCAGGAGCCTGCGCAGCAGAGTCAGCAGTCTGGCGCCCCCGTGGCCAATGATGAGGACAAGGTCTTTATTTCCAAGGTACTAAAAACCACAGAGAATGTCTGGTCCGGCATCTTCAAGGCCAATGGCGCAACCTACCAGCCCCCTGCCCTGGTGCTGTATAGCGGTGCCACACGCTCCGGCTGCGGCGTAGGTCAGTCTGCCATGGGCCCTTTCTACTGTCCTGAAGATCGCAAAGTCTATCTGGACATGAGTTTTTTCCACCAGATGGGTGCACAGATGGGCGTGCAAGGTGACTTCGCGCAGGGCTACGTGCTGGCACACGAAGTGGGACACCACGTGCAAAATCTGCTGGGCGTGATGGATAAAGTAGCACAGGCCCGCGGCAGCATGAACGAAAGACAGGCCAATGATCTGTCTGTTCGCGTGGAACTGCAGGCAGACTGCTTTGCCGGCATCTGGGCCCATGAACTGCAGAAAGAAGGCACCGTGATTGAAGATGGCGATATTGAAGAAGCCATGAATGCCGCGTCTGCGGTGGGTGACGACAAGATACAGCAACAGACGCAGGGACATGTCGTGCCTGATTCATTCACTCACGGCTCGTCTGAACAGCGTATGACCTGGTTCAAACGAGGTCTCGCCAGCGGCGATCTGAAGCAGTGCAATACGTTTGAGCAGTAATGGCCGGGGATGGTTTGCAGCGCCTGGAAGTGAGAAGATAGTCGGGCGACACTGAGTCGGCATAAACAGCACCAGAACAGAAACGGAACCTTCGGGTTCCGTTTTCTTTTCCGTTGCCGTTTTTATCGTTTGCGATTTCTTATCGCTCGCCGTTTTTATTGGCTGCGGGCTTTATCGGCAACGCTTTTTATTGGCAGCGGTTTTTACAGGTTATCGTTTTCTATCGGCTGCAATATTGCTCTGCGAAAGAACCTGCCCCGATCTGAATATTCAGAATTTCTTCCTGCGGGAAACATGCCCCTGTGGGCGATGAATATCATGAGTCACAAATGAAATATCGTTATCAGGCATGGCCAGATATTCGGGGTGCGTCAGGGTATTGCAGATATCCCTGAGCCCGGATTTCCAGTGATCGCGCATTGCACTCATGCCGAACTGATAGTCCTTATTGAAGGTTTCGTATTCGCGATCCCGGTATATCAGCTGAATGACATTGCAGTGTTTGCTGTCTGCAATGGCACGGGCCTTTTCAAGCGTCTCTTCATCCAGCGTATGAGTGTCAGGCAGCTGTTCGAGCACCTGCGCCATGACACTGCGCATGCGCTGCATGCGTGCCCACTGGTTGGTGACCAGACGCGTACGGCTCGAATACTGAATCTGCTTGACCCGGTCATAGACCTGCAGCATATTGTTTGGCAGCTGCCCGTAAGCACTCCACAGATCCACCTGGAAAACCAGCGTGTCCGAATTTTCTTCGGCATCCAGTACGTATCCCAGCGGCGTGTTGGACATGATGCCGCCGTCCCAATAGTATTCACCGTCAATCTGCACGGGTGCAAAAGCCGGTGGCAAGGCACCCGAGGCCATGAAATGTTCGGGCGTCAGATGATGCCTGTCATTGCAGAAGTAGGTGAAATTGCCGGTTCGCACATTGACCGCGCCAACCGACACGTTCAGATGACCCTTGTTGATCAGCTCGAAGTCGCAAAGGCGCAGCAGGGTGTTACGCAGCTCGGACATATCGTAGAAACCGGTGTTTTCTACCGTGCCGGGCGTAAAAAGTGGCGGCGGGGGCAGACGCGGTGTGAAGAAACCGTTCTGACCATCCATGATGGCTGATAGTCCATACATGGCTGAGAGGCTGCTGCGCGTCGCGTCGCTGAACTGGAACAGACTTTGTTCAAACCAGGGAAACAGGCCAAAGCCGTTATTGGACTGACAGATGGTTTCCCAGAATTCGCGCAGTTTGCTGGTACGTTCCTCTGGGGGATTACCGGCAATAATCGCGGTGTTGAGTGCACCAATGGAAATGCCAGAGATCCAGTTCGGTTGCACGCCGGCCTGCTGCAGGCCTTCGAAGACGCCAGCCTGGTAGGCCCCCAGCGCACCGCCACCCTGCAGGACAAGTGCGATGCGTTCGTAGTCCGGCAATGCAACCATGACGGTTACTGCATGAACCAGCCGTGGCTGACCACAATAGACTGGCCGGTCAGCGCATTGTTCGGGAATGCCGCCAGAAACAATGCCGTCTGGGCGATATCCTGGGGCGTGGTGAATTCGCCATCCACGGTGCCGGCCAGCATCACTTTCTTCACGACGTCTTCTTCGCTGATACCCAGCTCTTTGGCCTGCTCAGGAATCTGTTTTTCCACAATAGGCGTGCGCACAAAACCCGGGCAAATGACGTGAGACCGCACGTTGTGAGGCGCACCTTCTTTTGCCAGCACACGTGCCAGACCCAGCAACCCGTGTTTGGCTGTCACGTAAGGTGCCTTCAGTTTTGACGCTTCATGCGAGTGCACGGAACCCATGTAGATGACCACGCCTTTTTTGGCTTTGTACATATGCTGCAGGGCTGCCTTGGTCGTCAGAAAGGCGCCATCCAGATGAATGGCCAGCATGGTTTTCCATTTTTTGAAATCGAATTTGTCGATCGATTCAATGGTCTGAATGCCTGCATTGGAAACCAGAATGTCCAGTGAGCCGAATTTTTCCACCAGCGCGTTGACGCCCTGATTGACCTGATCTTCATCGGTAACGTCCATTGCAATGCCAAATGCCTTGCCACCGGCTGCATTGATCTCCTCGGCCACCTTGTTGGCACCTTCCAGATTCAGATCGGCAATGCCCACTGCCGCACCGGCTTTGGCATACGTTTCCGCGATTTCGCGACCCAGGCCACTTGCAGCACCGGTAACCAGAGCGACCTGCCCGGCCAATGAGGTTTGTACTTCAGTTGTCATTTTTTCTCTCCTGAAAAACAAAATTATAGTCTTGTGGATGGGTACCTTCTGAGCGAGGCCCGAAAAAAAAGCCAGAACTCAATGAATTCTGGCTTTTCTTTGCTGCCGTTTTATTGCACCACGGTTTTGTTGCGCAGACGAATATGCAATTCGCGCAATTGCTTCTCATCAACAGGTGATGGTGCCTGTGTTAGCAGACATTGTGCCCGCTGGGTTTTGGGGAACGCGATCACATCGCGAATGGATTCGGCGCCGGCCATCATGGTAACCAGACGATCCAGACCCAGAGCCAGACCACCGTGCGGAGGCGCACCGTACTGCAGCGCATCCAGCAGGAAGCCGAATTTGGCACGTGCCTCTTCGTTGCTGATATTCAGGGCGCGGAATACCTTGCTCTGAACTTCTTCTCGGTGGATACGAACCGAGCCGCCACCCACTTCCCAGCCATTCAGAACCAGGTCATAAGCCTTGGCATAGGCTTTGGATGGATCAGTGGTAAGAAAGTCTTCGTGTCCGTCTTTGGGGCTGGTGAACGGATGGTGTGCAGCGAAATAGCGGCCTTCCTCTTCGTCGTATTCGAACATGGGGAAGTCCACCACCCACAGCGGTTTCCAGGTATCTTCGAAGAGACCTGAAGACTTGGCAAAATCACTGTGGCCGAGTTTGACGCGCAGTGCGCCCATGGCGTCGTTCACAATCTTGGCCTTGTCGGCACCAAAGAAGATGATGTCGCCTGCCGCTGCACCGGAGCGTGTCAGAATTTCGCTGATGGCTGCATCGTGCAGATTTTTCACGATGGGCGATTGCAAACCGTCGCGGCCCGCAGCAGGATCGTTGACCTTGATCCACGCCAGACCCTTGGCGCCATAGATACTGACAAACTGGGTGTAATCGTCAATTTCCTTGCGTGACAGTGCCGCGCCGCCGGGAACACGCAGTGCGACCACACGGCCACCCTGTTGCGTTGCAGCCGTCGCAAACACTTTGAAATCAACATCTTTCATGACATCGGTCAGTTCGGTAAATTCCAGAAGCACGCGCATGTCGGGCTTGTCGGAACCGAAGCGCCGCATGGCTTCGTCCCAGGTCATGATGGGGAACTGAGCATCGAGGTCTACGTTCTGCACTGCCTTGAACACGTGACGCACCATGCCTTCAAAAATCTCGCGAATCTGCTCTTCATTCAGGAAGGACGTTTCGCAGTCGATCTGGGTAAATTCGGGCTGACGATCAGCGCGCAGGTCTTCGTCGCGGAAGCATTTGACGATCTGATAGTAACGGTCAAAGCCGGCCACCATCAGCATCTGCTTGAACAGCTGCGGAGACTGCGGCAGGGCAAAAAACTGGCCGTCGTGGACGCGTGAAGGCACCAGATAGTCGCGGGCGCCTTCTGGTGTGCTCTTGGTGAGCATGGGCGTTTCAATATCAATAAAACCCAGGCCGTCCAGATATTTGCGCACTTCAATGGACACGCGATAACGCAGCATCAGGTTGCGCTGCATCTGCGGACGGCGCAGGTCCAGAACGCGGTGCGTCAGCCTTGTGGTTTCAGACAGATTCTCGTCGTCGAGCTGGAACGGAGGCGTGACGGAGGGATTGAGCACCTCGACTTCGCGGCAGAGGACTTCAATCTCACCGGACACCAGTTCTTTGTTGGCTGTACCCTCTGGGCGACGACGCACCAGACCGGTGACACGGATGCAGTATTCATTGCGCAGATTCTCTGCAATTGCAAACGCCTGCTCATTATCGGGATCGAACACGATCTGGGCAATGCCCTCGCGATCGCGCAGATCGATAAAAATCACGCCACCGTGATCGCGGCGACGATGGACCCAGCCGAAAAGGGTGACAGTTTGATCAAGCTGATCAAGGCTGACTTGACCGGTATAGCAGGTACGCATGAATAATGCTCCGAGAATCTTTAACTTTTGAATAAATGCTGAGGCCGGCGCAGATCACACAGGCCGTGCAACTGCGCCAGGAGGCGACACGATCAGGCCGCGCTGCCTTCAGACGTGGATTTGGCAGGGGCCGCCGCGGACGCTGCCGGCGCAGCAGCATCTGAGCCGCTGTCTGATTTGCTTTTGCCGGCACCCTGGACCGTATTGCCCTGATTACCGCCGCCACGGAAGTCTGTCACATACCAGCCGGAGCCTTTGAGCTGAAAACCGGCAGCAGTGACCTGCTTGGAAAACGTTTCCTGTCCGCACTCTGGACAGGTGGAAAGCGGTGCATCCGACATTTTTTGCAGCACATCTTTGGCATGGCCGCAGGCGCTGCATTTATATGCATAAATAGGCACAACGAACTCGCAAAAAAATCAGGGGGAAGTGAATGGGAAAGCCAATAGCGGGACGTATCCCCAAATTAACCCCTTATTTTATCGCAATTTACAAGCCGGTATTTCCCAGAAGTTGCACGGGCAGCAAAAACATGGCCGCCGCGACCAGCGTGGGTATCAGCGCCGCCAGGAACAGATATTTGGGCGAAATGGCTTCATCCGGAAAACATTCCTTAAGGATGGCAAAACCCGCGGGATTGGGCGCATTCGCAATGACGGTCAGGCCGCCGCCTGTGACTGCCCCTGCAACAAGCATATACCGCCAGACCTCGTTGGTGCCTTCCACCAGCGAACCCAGATAGGTGAGTGCTGCGTTGTCGGTGATGGCCGTAAGCGCCGTTGCACCCCAGTACAGCAGCGTAGGCGACAGGCCGGCCAGCAGATCCTGCAGCCACCATTGCTGCATACCGCCCAGCACAATGAGGCCAGCCAGAAAGAAGGCCACCATGAGGGCTTCCTTGATCATGAGCCTGTCCTGATAACGTTCATAGGCCGTGCAATAGCCCACAAAGAGCATCATCAGCCCCATGAAAATGGCCGGATGGTGAGAAAAAATCACAATACCGGCAAGAAATACCAGATGAATCAGAATAACGGCCCAGGGGATGGCTGCGCGAGGCGCTTCGCCACCGGCTCTGGCCTGTTCCTTGGCATGTTCACCCGCGATCAACAGTTCCCGACGCATCAGGAATGTGAGGACGCCGGCATTGATGACGACCGCCAGCGCAGCCTTCCAGCCGAAGTGGGTTGCCATGTAAAGCGTGTCCCAGCCAAAGGAATGAGCGACCATCAGTACTGGAGGCGCCGCATAGGAAGTGAGAACGCCGCCAATGGAAACATTGACGAACAGAACACCTACCGTCATGTACTTGTAGCGGGTGTGGCTGCTGTGATCGAAAAACGCGCGCTTGAGCAGCAGCGCTGCCAAGGTCATTGCAGCAGGTTCAGTAATGAACGAGCCTGCCAGCGGCACAAGGATCAGCGTGAGCAGAAAAGTGGCAACTGCTGTGGGCAGCGGTATGACGCGCGCCAGATAACTGACTACGCTGCCGACCAGCACCAGTATTGGCCGGCTGGCGGCCACCACCATAATGGCAAAAACAAACAGCGGCTCGGTGAAGTTGCGCGAGTCCATGTACTTGACAGCGCTGTCCAGCCCGCCCGTGACGCCCATAAAGATGATGAGGATGGCAGCCCACAGGCCGAACACGGCCTCCACCTCGGAAAAGGCATGCCACAGACCCGAATGCGGCCCGCCCCGATGCGCGCGGCGGGCAAAAAATGGCACGGAAAACGTGTGCACAATGGCAATCGCAAACAGTACCGTTGCGATCAATTCAATCTGACCGGGCATTCTGATCCTTTATGGGTATTCAATTCGATGCGGGGATTTTAAGGACAGGCTGATGGCATTTCAATTCGTAAACACCAAATAAGGGTTTGTCTGTGCGTAGTGCAAGACCGCAAGCTTCGCCGTTGGCGACACAGGCGCACGCAATAACGACGGCTTACTGCGCAGCGCGAGCATACATCAAACCGGCGGTTATTCTCCCGTATATTTACTTGCGCGCCTTCAGCCAGACATCACAAAGCGCCTGCATGCCGGCTCTGTCTTCTTCGGTAAAGCGCTCAGGCCGCGGACTGTCCACGTCCCACACACCAATGAGTTCGTCGCCTTTAAACAGGGGAATGACGATTTCTGATCGTGAGGCGGAATCGCATGCAATATGACCTGGGAACGCATTCACATCAGGAACCAATTGGGCTTCGCGCGTGGCTGCCGCCGTCCCGCAAACACCTTTGCCCAGAGCAATGCGCACGCATGCGATTTTGCCCTGAAAGGGACCCAGCACAAGTTCCCGACCGTCATAAAAGTAGAAACCCGCCCAGTTCAGATCCGGTACCGTGTGATAGACCAGTGCAGCCAGGTTCGCGGCATTGGCAATCTGATCCGGCTCCCCGTCAAACAGGGCACGGGCCTGGGAGACCAGGGTGTCGTACATGGCGGGAACGGATTCAAAACCCTGGGAATTGTCGAAACTGAACATGGGTAGCGGCCTGACTTACAAAAAAGTTGAGAAATCAAAAAGGGAAAAAACGATTGTAGCCACAAGCATCAATCGTTAAGGCCAAAATCACGACTGCCATGAAAGGAAATGCCTGAACAGGAGATAGCCAGACAGAATTCGACCGATCACAACAAGATCTCACGGAAATTGCCCGGTCCGCGCCCGATTGTCGCCCCGACCGGGCAAAACCTTTAAAATTGCCTTTTTCGTCGCCTCGACACAAACCTCAAGCCCGACTCTGTTACACCTATGGCCAGCACGAACCCCGATCTGAACGACATCCGCCACAATGACTGGGTAGAGCATTATCTGCCCCGGTCCTGGCGTCCTTATGCGCGCCTGTGTCGTCTGGATCGCCCAGTGGGCACCTGGCTTACACTTTTACCCTGCATTGCTGCGCTGATTCAGGCGCAGTATGGCATTCCTACCCTGCTGCGTTTTGTCGTGTTCTGTCTGGGTGCCCTGCTGATGCGCAGTGTGGGCTGCACCATCAATGACATTTGCGATAGGAATTTTGACAAACATGTTGAGCGCACGCGCTTTCGTCCTCTGACCAGCGGACAGATCACCCTGAAGCAGGCCATTGCCTTTCTGATCGCCCAGCTGGCCGTCGCCGCCCTGCTGCTCTTTTTCATCAACAGCTACAGCCGCTGGCTTGCGCTTGCCCTGGTGCCGCTCGTTTTCATTTACCCTCTGTGCAAGCGCTTCACATACTGGCCGCAGCTTGTGCTTGGCATCGCCTTTAACTGGGGGATGCTGATGGCCTGGTCGGATACTCAGAACACGGTGCCGCTGGCCGCCGTCCTGATGTGGATGGGTGCGGTGACCTGGCAGATTGGCTACGACACCATTTACGCCTACACGGATATGAAGGACGATGAACAGCTGGGTCTGCGCTCCACCGCCCTGCGCTTCCGGGATCAGGGCCTGATCTGGCTGATTGGCTTTTATGCGGCGACCGTCGTATTGTGGACCATCCCAGGCATCATGCTGGGCTTTGGCTGGCTGTACTATGTGTTCATGGTGGCCATCGCCGCGCACTTTTACTGGCAGCTTTCCACCTTTGATCTGCAAAAGCCGGATCGTAGTTTTGCGCTGTTTCGCGCCAATATCTGGACGGGCAGCCTGCTGGTGGCAGGCTCGCTGGGTGGCACCCTGTTGCAAACCGTGGGTTAACCTCGACTTCCCACCAGAATCAAACGAAAATAATTCCCTAAAATCCATTGGTTAACCCTCTTATAAAAGGGTTAACCCTAATATTCTTTTTTCATCGGATTCGGTACGCTCAACGTCATTCATCCAACCCTCATTCGAGTTGCACATGGCTACGACTACCACGCTCGGCATCAAGGTCGATCCGGACCTGAAAAATCGCCTTCAATATCATGCAGATAAACTGAACTGTACGCCCCATTGGCTGCACAAGCAGGCGCTGCTGACTTACCTGGATCAGATTGAACGCGGTATGACGCCAGACGAATTGCGCCACCTGACGCCTGGCAGCAGCGACAACGACAGCGCCGTCGTGCCGGTCGGCGACAGCCGCAAGCCGCCATTCTATGAGTTCGGTCAGGATGTGCAGCCGCAATCGGTGCTGCGTGCGGCAATCACCTCTGCCTACCGCCGCCCCGAACCGGAATGTGTCCCCTTGCTGCTGGATCAGGCAGCCATAGTCAAACCGGAACAGACGCGCGAACTGGCTCTGAAACTGGTCAAATCACTGAAAGACAAGAGCCCCGGCGGCGGCGTGGAAAGTCTGATTCAGGAGTTTGCCCTGTCCAGCCAGGAAGGCGTGGCCCTGATGTGTCTGGCTGAAGCACTGCTTCGCATCCCAGACAGGGCAACGCGCGATGCATTGATCCGGGACAAAATCAGTCATGGCGACTGGAAATCCCATATGGGCAGTTCCCCCTCCCTGTTTGTCAACGCCGCGACGTGGGGCCTGATGCTGACCGGCAGACTGGTCGCCGTCAACAGCGAACAGAATCTGTCCAAAGCGCTCACGCGCATGATTGCCAAAGGCGGCGAACCGCTGATCCGTCAGGGCGTGAACATGGCCATGCGCATGATGGGCGAACAGTTTGTGTCTGGTCAGACCATTTCTTCCGCCCTGGCCAACAGTCGCAAGTTTGAAGCCGAGGGCTTCCGCTACAGCTACGACATGCTGGGTGAAGCGGCTACCACAGCAGCCGATGCCCAGCGCTATTACGAATCCTACGAACAGGCCATTCACGCCATCGGCAAGGCCTCGGGCGGCCGCGGCATTTACGAAGGTCCCGGCATTTCTATCAAACTGTCGGCCCTGCACCCACGCTACAGCCGCGCACAGCGCGAGCGTGTCATCAGCGAACTGTTGCCTCGTCTGGTTTCCCTCACGCGACTCGCCCGTTCCTACGATATTGGTCTGAACATTGATGCAGAAGAAGCAGACAGACTGGAACTGTCACTGGACCTGCTGGAGGCGCTGTGCGCAACGCGGGAATTTGAAGGCTGGAACGGCATCGGCTTTGTCATCCAGGCATACCAGAAACGGGCGCCGTTTGTGATTGACTACGTGATCGATCTGGGACGGCGCACGCGTCATCGCCTGATGATCCGTCTGGTCAAAGGAGCTTACTGGGATACGGAAATCAAGCGTGCCCAGCTCGATGGGCTCGAAGGTTATCCTGTGTATACGCGCAAGGTCTACACCGATGTGTCCTATCTGGCCTGCGCCCGCAAGCTGCTTGCGGCGCCCGATGCCGTATATCCACAGTTTGCCACGCATAATGCCCAGACGCTTTCTGCCATTTACCATCTGGCAGGCAGCAATTATTACCCCGGTCAGTACGAGTTCCAGTGCCTGCACGGCATGGGTGAACCGCTGTATTCGGAAGTGGTCGGCAGCAAAAAACTCAACCGTCCATGCCGGATCTACGCCCCCGTTGGCACGCACGAAACCCTGCTGGCCTATCTGGTTCGTCGTCTGCTGGAGAACGGCGCCAACACGTCTTTTGTCAACCAGATCGGAGACGAAAGCATCGATATCAACACCCTGATTGCCAACCCCATCGAAGTGGCCAGCGCGATCCAGCCGCTGGGCGCGCCGCACGACAAAATCCCGCTGCCTCGTGATCTGTATAACATTGACGGCGAACCGGGACGTCGCAACTCCAGCGGCATCGACCTGAGCAACGAACATCGCCTGGGTTCACTGGCTGCTGCCCTGCTTAACGGCGCCACACAACCGTGGCTGGCCGCGCCGACGCTTTATGAGACTTCCGATGACGAAGACAAGGCCGCCAGACGCAAACCCATGCTCAACCCCGCGGATCATCGCGATGTGGTGGGCGAAGTCATTGAAGCCACGCCAGAAGATGTCACTCAGGCCGTGGATGCGGCTGTTGCCATGGCGCCCATCTGGCAGGCCACACCGGTGGAAGACCGTGCAAAAGCCTTGCGCCGCGCCGCGCAGTTGCTGGAGTCTCGCATGCAGCCCCTGCTGGGTCTGATCGTTCGTGAGGCCGGCAAGTCTTTACCCAACGCCATTGCAGAAGTGCGCGAGGCCGTGGATTTTCTGCGTTACTACGCGGATCAGATTGAGGACAACTTCAGCGAAGACCGTCATCGACCCCTGGGTCCGGTGCTGTGTATCAGCCCGTGGAACTTCCCGCTGGCTATCTTTACAGGACAGGTCAGTGCCGCCCTGGCTGCCGGCAATACCGTTCTGGCCAAACCCGCCGAGCAGACTCCTCTGATCGCCGCCCAGGCGGTTGCCATCCTGCACGAGGCCGGTATTCCGAAGGAAGCGGTACAACTGCTGCCCGGTCAGGGAGAAACCGTGGGAGATCAGCTGGTTTCACATCCCGCGATTCGCGGTGTGATGTTCACCGGCTCGACAGACGTGGCACGCATCATCGCCGGCAAACTGGCTGGTCGCCTGGACAACCATGGTCATCCTATTCCGCTGATTGCCGAGACGGGCGGACAAAACGCGCTGATTGTGGATTCATCTGCCCTGGCTGAACAGGTTGTTTACGATGTGCTCAACTCAGCTTTCGATTCGGCCGGCCAGCGCTGCTCTGCCCTGCGCGTGCTGTGCATTCAGGAAGACGCGGCAGATCATGTTCTGAACATGATCAAGGGCGCCATGAAGGAACTGTCTGTGGGCTGCCCTGATCTATTGTCTACCGATGTCGGACCCGTGATCGATGAACAGGCTCGCCAGATCATCGAACGTCATATCCTGAAAATGCGCCAGTCCGGTCATGTTGTCGAGCAGCTGCCGCTGGATCGCACAACCGAACATGGCACCTTTGTTTCTCCTGCCATCATCGAACTGAATGACATCAGCGAACTGGAGCGCGAAGTCTTTGGTCCTGTGCTGCACGTGATCCGTTACAAGCGCGCCGAATTGGATGCACTGATCGACAAAATCAATGCCACCGGCTACGGTCTGACCTTTGGCATCCATTCGCGTATCGACGAGACCATTGGTCGCGTCTGCGATCGCATCCATGCCGGCAATATTTATGTCAACCGTAATATTGTGGGTGCCGTGGTGGGTGTACAGCCCTTTGGCGGCCAGGGCCTGTCAGGTACCGGCCCCAAAGCCGGCGGTCCGCTCTATCTGTATCGCCTGCTGTCTGAAGGAAATGATGATATGCCACGCGGCATCGACCTTCCCGGACTGAATCCGGCAGGTACGGCGTTGCCCGGCCCGACCGGCGAGACCAATGTCTATCGTCTGGTACCACGGGGCACGGTTCTGGCCTGGCCTGCGTCATCCGATGGCGCCCGCCTGCAGCTCGAACAGATTCTGGAAACCGGCAACCGCGCCCTGTTTGTTGAAGCACCTTCGGTGCGCGACTGGGTCGAGGCAGCGGTGCCCGCAGACAAACGCGCCCGCGTTGAGTATGTGGCTCCGGAAAAAGTTGCGCAGGCGGCGTTTGATGCTGCCGTGTTTGAAGGGGATGGCGATACGCTGCGGCAACTGAACCTGGAGCTGGCGGCAAGAAAAGGCCCCATCATCATCGCCCAGGGTCTGCAGTCTGATGAAGTCATTCATGGCCAGCGCTATGCTGTGAGTGGTCTGGTCCATGAACAGAGCATCAGCACCAACACGGCCGCCGCCGGTGGTAACGCCAGTCTGATGACCATTGCCTAGGATGGCTCATTGAGGGACGGAGGCAGCAGCCTGCGTCCCTGGTGCATCCTGTGTCTCCGAAGCAGCTGGTGTTCCTGAAGCTGCGGGCGTTTCCGCAGCCGCTGGTGAATCTGTAGCGGCAGGCGTTTCAGAAGCAGCCGGCGTTTCTGAAGTTGCTGCGGTTCCTGTAGCGGCCTGGTTCCCGTTGGGAGGGGCCGCTTCTGCTGCGGGTGGCTCGGGATTAGGAGAAGCTGGCACGGCGGAAGCGGGCACGGCGCCCGGATCACTGGCCGGCGGCAGGTTAGGTCCGCGTTTGATATCCGCCTGCGCCATATCAATCAGATCCTGACCGATTCTCTCGGACCAGTTCTGCTGCACGCTCATGGCCGCATTTTTGAAAGCGGCCTTTTGTTCGGGCGTCAGCGTTGTGACTTCGACTCCGGCTTTCGTCAGTTCCTGCGCCGTTTTCCGGACGGTATCAGAGGCAGCCTGTGCCGTCAGGATGGGAGCAGTCTCCTGAACCGCCTGCTCCGCGGCTTCTCGCACGTGCTGTTGATCGGCTTTGGACCAGTTATTCCACACGTTCTTGTTGACTGCAATGAAGATCGGATCTGCCGGATAGTCCCAAAGCGTCAGATACTTCTGGCCCAGTTCATTGAACTTGAATCCGGTGAAAACAGAAAGTGGATTGTCCTGGCCATCGATGGTTTTCTTCTCAAAGGCATCCGCCACGCCATTCAGATTCATCTGCACGGGTGCCGCCCCCAGTGCCTTGAAAAAATCCATAAAAAGCGGCAGGCCTACCACCCGAACGCGCATGCCCTTCAGATCAGCGGGCGCCTGCACAGGACGCAGCGCATTGCTCAGTTGCCGATACCCTGAGGAACCCCAGGCCAGAGTCACAATGCCGGCCTTGTCCATATTGTCACGTATGACTTTCCCGACCTGACCACGAATCAGTGCGGCTGTCCCATCAATATTGGGGATGAAAAAAGGCAGGGAGAAAATGGAGAGGGCACGGAACTGGCCGGACCAATTACTGGCCGTGGCAACCGCCATATCGGCAACGCCCTGGCGCATTGCGGTTGCCTCCCGAGTCTGCTCGCCCTTGATGAGCGAAGCATTGGGATACATGCGGATGTTAACTCGCCCTTCGGTCTTTTCCATGACCAGTTCGCGCCACCGTTTGGCAGTGCGGCCAATGACGATGCGTTCATCCGACACAAATGACAGCGAATATTCAGGCTTGTAACCGCCCGCACTCTGCGCAACTGCCGAAGGAGTGTGCATCAGCATGGCCGCTGCCGCACAGGCTCCCGGAAGAATGATCCTGCGCAAAACTCCAATTTTCATTCTGTGCAAATCCCGTTTTAAGTGGTTAATCAGACCCCCATGTTACTGGAATTGATGCACAACCGTGATATTTTCCCCGGACTTGACGGTAATCACTCTGACGTAACGCGGCAAATCGCCATTGGTAATCATGATCTGATACGTGCCTGGCGACAATTGCAGACTGCGAAACGGCGGGCTTGCGCCACGTGAACGACCGTTGATGAAGACGTTCCCCCAGGGGCGGATGACAAACGACACGGTTCCTTTGGATGCATTGCGCGTCGTGCCGGCCTCACCGCGCTCGGCGCGCGCTTCTGCCGCACGGCGACGCTCCCGCTCTCGTTTGAGACGCGCATCTTCCTGCCGGGCTTTCTCCAGGGCAGCCTGCTCTCTCGCCTGCTGCGCCGCTTCCTCTTCGCGCCCTGCGTCCGCGGCATTCATCTCTGTCGACTGACTGGCTGCAGAAGAAGCAACCCCAGCGGACGTGTCCGTTGACGGGGTATTGCCGGCTGAAGGACTGGCCGCCGCGGCAATCGCGGCTGCCGTACCTACACCTGCACTCGCGGCCGTTACCGCGGATCCGTTGCTTGTGCCTGGCGCGGCAGCACTGCTGGCGCTGGTTGAGCCTGAACCGGAGGTATCGGCTTCTGTCGTGGGCTGGGCAGTATTGCCTGAAGCCGCAGTCGTGCTACTGCTATCGGTGGTTGTCGCCGATTGATCGGGGGCACCCGCGGACGAGGCTTGTGTTGATGTATCCGCTGCAGTACCCGTTGATGTCCCTGTTCCCGATTGTAACTGCTGGCTTTGAGCAGCCAGTCGGGCTTCTTCCGCCTTGGTCGCCTCTTCGACACGCCGCGCTTCTTCGTCTACGCGCGCCTGTTCTGCGGCGGCCTGAGCGGAAGACGCGGGGTTGGCTGCCGTTGACTGGTCTGAGGCGCCATCGCCGGACGAACCTGCCGCAGCAGAACCGGCAGTGTCAGACGCGTTGCCTGCCGCTGGTCCGGTGCCTTCGGTGCCCGGCATGGGGCTTGCACCAGTCGCAGAGGACGCGGCAGGTTCAGAGGATCCGGCTGTTGCCCCTGTCTCTGGCGTTGCGCCGGATGGCTCAGACCCTGCTGGCTGTGACGATGATGCATCGGATGTGGATTGGCTGGCCGTATCGCTGCCGGACGATGCTGCGTCAGTGCCATCGGCTGGCGTTGGATGATTATTGGTGGCTGTCGACGGCGTGGCGCCTGTCGCGCTTGCCGCTTCCGTTGCGGGCGATGCGCTATCTGTGGCAGATGTACCACCACCTTCTGACGAGGCCGCTGTTCCCGCGTTCGAACTTGCTGTCGCTGCATCGCCAGACGCTGTGGCATTGTCTGATGTTGCCGCGTCGCCGGTATTCGCGTTATTGCTGGTCTCCGCAGCCGTCGACCCGCCCGTTGCGGCCGGGTTCTCTGAAGACTCTGCGCCGGAGGATGACGGATTTGCTTCCTGATTGGCCGCAGTGGCGGGCGCCGACTCGGTGTCCGACTTGTCGCTGAAACCAAAATAGGCACTGGCGGCTGCCGCAGCCAGAACCAGTGCAATCAGAAGCACGGGACTGCGCTTTTTGTCTTCCGGCGGTGGCGGAGGTGCAACAGGCTTTCTGCTGTCTATGGAATCCGGTGGCTGATTGCCCCCGTCGCCATCGCGGGCTGTCGCATCCGTTCGCTCGTCCGGTATCTCATTCGTCCGAGGATCTTTTGCTGCATTGGCAGTAGTGGCATTGGCCGCCCCACTGGCAGCCGCCGCAGCAGCAGCTCCTGTTGCAGCGACGCCCCCGGCAGCGATCGAATCCGCTTTTGCTGAACGGGCATTGGCCTGTTCAGCTTCCGCTCTCGCCTGCTCTGCGCGAATCTGTTCTGCCTTCTCCCGCTCAAGGCGGGCTTGTTCCTGTGCGGCCTGCTCCGCTTTTAACTGTTCTGCCCTGATCTGCTCCGCTTTGGCTTGTTCCGCTCTGGCCTGCTCGACCCTCTCCTGCTCCAGGCGCGCCTGTTCCTGCGAGGCCTGTTGTGCTTTTACCTGCTCTGCCCGGGCCTGCTCCACTCTGGCTTGTTCTGCCCTGGCCTGCTCTTCTTGTTCCTGCTGCGCTCTGGCCTGTTCCTGGGCTGTCTGTTCTGGCGCGGCCCGCCCGGCGCCTCCCGCCGCTGCAACGCCGCCCAACAGACCGGCTGACGATCCTGCCGCATCCCGTGCCGACGCAACATTTGGTGATGCAGAACCTGCTCCCGCAGCACCTGCTGACGCCGAACTCATAGGACTCGGCGCTGACGCTGCCGAAGACAGACCCATCATGCCCGACATTTCATCTACGGACTGCAGGCGCAGGGCGGATTGCAGCACCGTGCTCAGATCAATCGTGCGCAGGAACTGGCGCGAGAAGCCTGCCGGCATGACCCCGGCCAGCGGCTCCAGCGTATCCTTCACAAAGCGTCGTACCGGGCTTTGCGGGGGCTGACCGGTGATCAGCGTGCGCAGTACAGCGGCAAGTCCATACACATCCGTCCAGGGACCAATGCGCCAGGCAGGGTCGTCTGTCTGCAGTTCGATCGCGGCAAAATCATCGTTACCCTGAATCGCCTCGGCGGCATTCTTGGTAAAAGGCTGGCTCACGCCCGGCAGCAGCATGGCACGACCCACGGAATCCAGAAAAACCGTCTGCAAAGACCAGGCACCATAAATGCGCTGCTGCGCATGCAGCGCTTTGAGCTGCGGCAGCAGATCCAGTACCAGATCTTCCAGTTGTCCCTGTGTCGCGCTGCCTGTGCACAGACTGGATTTCTCCAGTGGCTGCCATGAAGGGTCGGCATTGCCTTGCAGTTCCTGAATCGTTGTCGCCATGATGTCTCTTTCCCTAAGTCATGCCTGTTATGGGTGTCGTCGCGGTCAGCCGCAACCATCACCGTTACAGGCTAAAGTTCGTATGCGTCACGAAGAGCGAATTGAACAGCGTGATATTCAGCGCACCGCCGTGCACCATTGACTTCTGCGCTGCGCCATTGGCCTGGTTCGTCCACCAGTAACTGTTGTGTGCATCACTGTTGAAACAGAAAGCCAGTTGCGGCCAGCGCGAATCATTCTGGTCCAGCTTCTCGATGGGCGGTGTTTCATGCCCGCCGTTCAGAATATCCAGAATATCACTGCTGCCATCATCTTCCGAGACCTGGGTGGATGCCCTTGTCAGCATCTGTGTCAATGTTCCGCGCGCACCCTGAATATTCTGCTCGAACTGCGCGGTTGAACAGCCGTGCCCCACAGCGGCAAGCAGACTGCGCCCGATGTGTTCGTAAAACCGGCCCGACCCGGCCACCTGCTGCGATTCATATTGCGAGGGGTGCACATACAGCACTGCCATCAGTGGATAAACACGTCCCACCCGATCACGACTGGGCGCCAGGCATCCCATCTGCACCACATCACAACCCAGAGAGGCCGGAATCAGAAAATTCCATATCGGTGCGCTCAGATATTCCTGTTCGGCCGACAGCAGCACAGACTCGTGCATGGCAACCAGCCCGGAACTGAGCCACCGATGCCACCAGCCGATGATGGACTGATTCAGGCGACGATGGACAAAATCTCCGCTGGATGGCATTTTGCCGTACCAGCCGAGAGAATCTGAGAGCTGATCGATACTGATCCCGCTCATGACTAGCCCCTTCCCGGGCATCGGAAACTGCGCATATCGGAAAGGCGGAAGGGACTCTTGGCCGAATACGCCGCAAACTCAAGCGTCACGCTGCGACCACCAATATTGAATGTGGCCACGGTGATCTCTGGCGAACGCCCCTGGCGCTGGCTGGCGCGGTCCAGCAGTCGGTTCAGTGCCCATGGCCCTGAGGCTGAAATGCCGGAAGTTCCCATTTGCGGCTGCAGACTGATGCTGACCTGGTTGCTCCCCTGCTTGCCGGGCCACTCCATGGTAATTCCCACCTGCGGACCATGCGCATACGTCAGCGTCTGCCCATCCACTTCCATCACCATCTGCGTGATTTCCGGGTCCATGTCTATGGGTCTGACCGCCACCTTGAAGGAAGGCTCCATTTTACCGGCAGCAAAATAGACATCACGTATCACGGCCGCCTTTTCGAATGAATCCAGGAAACCTGCTACGCCGCCCTTGTTGCCGTCAATACCTGGTTTGAAGCGCCAGCGGCCGCCACTCATATCCACCAGGCTGGACAGATTTTCCTTGAAAAACTGATCCATCATTTGCTGAGGACCAAAAAACCGCGCGAAATCGTTGGGTGCCACATCCTTGGACGAATTGCCAAAAGGATAGCGGCCGGCAATCGAACGACGGCAGAAATTGCCCAGCACGGCGTTCACATCTTCACCCACTTTTTCCTGACGCACACCCGCCACCTGGCGCGATGCGGTTACCGAAAGATCCGTGAGCACATCGCCCACGGCCGGCGGAACGCGGCCAGCCTCGGCCTGCAGCTTGGTCAGCACGTCTCCGGGCGGCAAGGGACTCTGGCTGCGCAGCGCAGTGTCCGCCGCCGTCAGGTAGGTGTACAGCTCGTTAAGCAGACCCGTCGTGCCTTCAATGGGCGGGGGCACACCCTGGCCGGCACTTCTGGCCAGTTCACGGTACTGCACGAAATGATTGTCGACCATTTTTTCCAGCTTCTCTTCGGTCGCATCCTTGCGTATGGGATTATCGATACCGGTAGGGCCGAACATGGATTCGAGCGACTGCGTGGAGCCACTGACGCGTTCACGCGCCCGATCAATCAGCGAACGCTGGTTCTGCTCGTCTTCGCGCAACAGCGTGGTTTCCAGTGCCACGCCTTTGACAAACTTGACCAGCGGCGAGTTGGTTGAGGACAGACTGCGCGCAATCTCTATGCTCTGCAGCAGGTTTTGCGGTTTGCGCACAGAGACATCGGCCAGATAGTTATCCCAGTACTGCACATAGTCGTCAAAGTATCTTTTTTTTACATCTTCCAGCAGCTTGCGATTGCTGCCATCCGCAAAGCTGCCGGACTTGACGTTGAGCACCCAGGTATCATCTTCGCGCAATTGTGTTGCGACGTTTTCAACACTTTTGCTGAAGACGTTCCAGTAGCCGTTGTAGGTGTAAAGACCGGGGATGCCTTCGTTCAGCGGCTTGCCACTTTTGCGAAAAAAAACCGTGGAGGCCTCGGCGCCACCGAGCGTGATGAAGGTACTTTGCGTCAGTTGCTGACCGGACAGCAAGCGCAGCATGCGGCTGTAGACGCGCTCAGACAGTGCATGGCGATCCAGCGCGCCCCGCACCCGTTCGATCAACCCGTCATTTTTGGGGAACGGAGACGACACGACCCCATTATTGAACAGTCTGTTGATATGCATCTTGAGCTGGTCATAATCCTGGGTGGTATAGCCTGCCGGCAGTATTTTCTGCATATCAGAAAGCACCCAGGACTGCAGGAACGAGGGATCGTAATGATCCGGATCGTACATCATCAGATAGGCGCGCAGCGCTTCGTAAGAATACTCAAGATCATCCGGAGGCGCATTCTCCAGGGCATTTTCAATACGACGCGACACCTGAGGCAGGAGCACCTGCTTGAGGGTTTCATCGTAAATGCTGTTGGCCGCAGCGGCGATTTTGCTGCCCTGATACAGCCCGAAGGTATTCCAGACTGGCGGCTCGTTAACGGGGAAATTTTCGCCATCCGGCAACTCGGTGGTCGCGTTCATGAATGGCATGAGACCCAGCACATCACCGGATTCCGTGATCTTGATATCCTGGCTGAGCTTGTTATAACCCGGCAGTTTGTCGCCGACATAATCCAGATAATTCCGGTTATTGCGGTAACTGTTGAGCCAGGCAAGCAGGCAGACCGCCAGAATGGCCGTGAGCAGGACATAGCCGCTCCACTGTATGGTCCGGTAGCGCCGTTCCCATTTGAGGTTCAGGCCCGCCAGCGCGGCCTCCGGGAACACCACATCCTTGAGCAGATTATGCAGGAAGTAGCTTTTGCCGGATTCCAGCGGAATGCTGGAGCCCTGATCGCGGATACCTTCAATCTTCAGATATTTTTTGAGTTGGCCGGTGACCCGATCAAAGGTCTGACCGCCCTGCGTACCACTGGTGAAATAAATACCGCGCGGTATCACCACCGATTCAAACTTGGAGCTGGAAAACACATCGCTCAGGAAGTGACCCAGGACCTGACGCAGTCCGGCAAACTGCTGGGGCAGCAGGTAAGCCAGTGCCCGTCGCGTTTCATCCGGTTCCGCCGCCAGCACATCGGGCAGCGCTTCATAAAGCCGTTTCTGCAGCAGCTCATATTCCGTATCGAAGGCGGTCATCAGCTTGAAGTCGGGCTTCTGCGCCTGCTCGTACGGAATGGTAAAGCCCCAGACCTGATCCAGATCCTGGCGGCTGAATGTCGCAAAGTATTCTTCAAACCCCGAGAGCAGGTCCGTCTTGGTCACCAGTACGTAAACCGGAAACTGGATACCAAGTTCTTCGCGCAGTTCCTGCAGGCGCCGGCGCAGCACGGCAGCATGCGCCACCCTCTCGGTATCGGTTGCGCTCAGCAGATCGGCCACACTGACGGTCAGCATGACGCCATTGATCGGCTGGCGGCCGCGATACTTGGTCAGCAGGTTCAGAAAACCTTTCCATTCCTGCTCGTCGCCTGTCGGGTCACTTTCATGCGTGGTGTAGCGACCTGCCGTATCCAGCAGCACGGCTTCGTCGGTAAACCACCAGTCGCAATTTCGGGTACCGCCTATCCCCTTCAGGGCGACCTTGCCAAAGCGGTCGGCCAGCGGAAAATTCAGACCGGAATTGACCAGTGCTGTGGTTTTCCCGGAACCTGGCGCGCCAATGAACACATACCAGGGCAGTTGATACAGATATTGTTTGGAAAACCGCGCCAGCGGCGATTTGTTCTCACCCGCTTCGAAACGCGAATTGCGCAGCAGCGTAATGGCTTCATCAAATCGTTCCGAGAGAACCTTGAGCTCGGCACGCTCTTCCTCGGGCATGTCCTTGAGTTCGGCTTCCGGACGGGGCTTGCGCAACTGTCCCAGCAACTGCGCGTTCAGTCTGCCCTCGCGCCATTTGCGCCAGATGATACGCAGCAGCCAGATTGCCCAGATCGTGCCAATGACCCACAGCCGCACCTTCGGGGAATCCAGCAGATACCAATTGTTGACCGACAGGCTGGGGCCCACGGTCCATATCAGGAATGAAATAACGATCAGGCCCAAAAAGACCCAGAGACCACGACTGAAAAGGAAACTGAAGAAACGGCTGATCATCGGTTAGCTCCCCTTTCAGGCATCGCAGACGGGTCTGCGGGGGCTGAGGCGCCCGGAGCAACGGGGGAAACAAGCAAGGTGATCTCCACGCGTCGATTGCGCGCTTTATTTTCCGGTGTGTCGTTAGGCGCAACCGGATCGGCTTCACCGCGTCCTTCGGCGCGTACCCGTACTTTATCGTTCAGGCGTTCATCCAGCAGTTTTTTCACGGCGTCGGCACGTGCCTGCGACAATTCCCAGTTCGATGGGTACTTGATTGTCTTGATCGGCACATTGTCACTATAGCCAGTAACCAGAATATTCCCCTGCACCGCATTGAGCGCATCGGCAACACGTGACAGCACCGGCAGATATTGTGAACGAATGGAATCGGCACCGGACTCAAAGAGGCCATCGCCGCGCAGCACAATCACGCTGCGGTCAGATTCATCGCGCACGGTCAGCAGGTTCTCGCGAATTTCAGGCGCGAGGAATGGAGCAATCCTGTCTGTCTTGACCGGCTCACGCTTGACCTGCGGCGCACTGATCTGGACGGTCGGCGGTTTGATCTTGATGACATCGGCAAAGAGTTTGTCAGAGCGGTCGCCCAGGCTCCATTGCAGACCCAGGAATGACAAAAAGCCAAGAGCCGCGGCCAGCACGGCAAAGACCCACAGCGGAATGGGCAGCCGGCGCACCTTGTTCAGAATCGGCGCGTCCTGCCAGTGTGGCGAAAGTGCCGTCGCATACTGACCGCGCGCATTGCGCAGAATCAGCAGCAGGCGCTGCCTGAGGGTTTCCAATTGCGAGCGGCCATTGTCCACCACCCGATAGCGCCCTTCAAAGCCCAGGACCAGGCAGTAATAAAGCAGTTCCAGAAGATCGATATGCTGTGCGGGATTCTGCGAGAGCTTGGCCAGAAGCTGGAAGAACTTTTCTCCACCCCAGGTTTCATTATGAAAGGTCACCAGCAGACTGTTGGCTGACCACATGCCACCGCCGCCCCAGGGCGTGAGTGCCGCTGCTTCATCCAGTGCCGTGCACAGACAATAGCGCGCGCCCAGAATGGTTTCGTTGCGAATACCGGCGTGCTGGGCACGCAATTCGAACTGACGGATTTCATCGACAAGATGTTCACGCAACTGGATGGGAGACGGATGCGAACGCGTATTGCGAATTTGCGGAATCAGTACCAGTAGCGGATTGGCTGCTGCCACCAGCGTATTGGAGCCACTGATCACATAATCATCCGGGCGCAGCTTGCCCGCTTCTGTACCGGCAGCGGCATTTGACCACGGCCCGATGGACGTCCCGGCGTAATTTTCAGCCATGTTTATCTATCCCGATCTTCTCTGACAGCCCAGAACTCCAGTGTCAGCCCCGGGAACTCACCTGCAAGATGCAGTGCCAGCGCGCCATTGCGTTCAAGCTGCTTCCACATATCGCCGGTTTTTTCCAGGGAGAAATATATATGTCCTGCACTGTAGGGCAACTGACGCGGTACATTGGTTACCGGTTTGAGCGTCACGCCAGGCAGCTGCAGATGCACCAGATCCCGAATGCGCTCCACAGGACCAATCTTGACCTGGGCAGGGAAACGGGAGCGCGTGAGCTCGGCAGGCATATCGGCATGTACGGCCAGGATAAAGTCGGCAGACTGCAGCAGATGCGGATCGGTGACCTGACCCACCCGCAGTCCCTGGCCCTTGTCGTGCAGAGGAATACGGATGGCCTGTTCTTCCAGAATGGTGGTGAGCGCCCGACGCAGCACTTCCATCAGCGGCTCGAAACTCAGGCGCAAATTATCATGAACGTAATCCGGGAACTGCTCCATGCGCTTGCCGGGTGCAGTGAAAGTTGCCAGATCACTGGCGAGCATCAGAAAATCATGGAAGATGCGTTCCGGATGCAGATTGCCCAGCGTCATCATATGCCACAGCGCACCGCGATAGCGATTGATGGTTTCCAGGATGAGAAATTCGGAGACCTCGGCCACACCACCGCGACCGGGCTGACCCAGACGATTCGCCAGCAATTCGCTGCGCGCATTCAGCAGACCGAAGATTTCGCGAATAAAACTGGTCAGCGCAAAACTGACATGACTCGACAGAATCGGCGCAATGTAATTGAAGTCCAGCACCACCTTGTTGTCTGAGCTTCGTTCCGTAATCCAGCCTAGCGGCATGCCGATCCATTCGTCGCCAAAATCGGACTCCAGCATCAGCCGGAAACGCAGCTGTCCGACCTGTACGACCGCTGTTCCCAGCGATACTTCACAGGTATCGGCGACCTCTTCTTCACGTACCGTATAGCGGGCCAGCGAATCAGGCGTATCTTCGAAGACGACATCTTCAGCGCCTTCTCGAACGCGTGGAATCGCCAGATACACGCGGGTGTCCAGCGTGCCTGCCGGCACTTCCAGGGCATAGGGGGCGGATTCGGCATCAAAGCTGAAGGGTGTGCCATCAGGGAAAAGACCCGTGGCTTTCTTGAGTGCTACCTTGCCCAGCGCCAGGGCATCGATATCGATATCCAGGTCGTGGAAACCCCAAAACACACTTGTGGTACTTTCAACCCGCACGCGCAGATTGTGTTCAAGAAATCGCTCGAACTGCTGAAAGTGATGAGGGCGCAAAAACATGCCCTCGGACCAGACTACTTTATCTCTTATGCTCATAAAACAATCTGCAGTTTATTTTGGTTCTGTTTTGTTGACGCTGACGGCAGCCCGCTGCACGTCAATGCGTATACGTTTTTCATCGGGCGAGAACTGCCAGAACTTATAAAAATTGGTGCTTTTGGCCTCTGGCAGATCCACCACGAGACGCCACTGACTGTTATTCAGATCCCGATAGGAAGCCACGATGCCCAGTGATTTTGCCTGGGTATTGCCTGATGCCTTGATTTCTTCGGTTGAGCCGGGTTTGACGATGCGCGAATTCACTTCCAGCATCTGATCACCCAGCACCGCGCGCGGATCTTTCATCAGCGCAAAGTAGTCGGCAGTATCAAAGGCATTCGTGGATTTGAGTTCGAATACCGTTACCTTGACGGGTGAAGCCTTGCCGCTCGCGTTGGGATTCACCTGATTGTCGGCCTTGAGCTCTACAACGTAGGGCACGGCCATTTTCGATTCAGTCGATGCACATCCGCCAAGTACACTTGTGGCAAGCAGGCCTGCAGCACCCAATCGCATGATCTTGTTTTGAAAAAATGTCATTTGCTATGTCCTCTCAATGTGTTTTTATGACAGTCGAAAACACCATGTGCAAAAGCCTATACTCTTACTGAAATTGCTCCACATGTAGTCAAAATAAACAGTATTTTTCTAAAGTTACCTGTTTGTTACACAATTTACTTTTCCTAAGCTGTATGCCACATAACGAACATGTTATTGTCATCTGAACGTATTACTATTTCATACGTAATCCCGCTTTTCAGAGAGCCTGCATTATCAATTATTTCTATTACACAGACATGTCTCAAATCAAAAAAAATTCCGTTTCCCGCCTGTTTCTACTCTCCGGCATCCTGGCCGCCAGCGTTGCTGTGTCCGGATGTTCATTGTGGGGAGATTCCGAATCGACCGAACTGACCTCTACAGAAGAAGCACAGATCCGACCCGTTCGTGAAAGCTTTATGGCCGGTCAGTATCAGGCCGTCATCACTCAGGTCAACGACACGGCATCACTGAACAGCGGCTCTGTACGACTGCATACCACTGCCCTCAAATATAAAGCATTCAGCGAATGTCTTATAGAGGCTAAACGCAGTTGTGCAACCACGTTTGAAAAAATACTGACACTAAATCCCAACTTTACACTGGTTCCCGCCGAGCAATCACATCCGTCATGGGGACCGGTATTTGAGCGCGTAAAGGCCCAGCATCAGCCAGTCGGCGCTACCGGCTCTGCGTCAACAACGACCCGGCCCGCCGGCAGTATCTCTCCGATACGTCCACTGACAAAATAGGCGTGCGCGACACGACGGGGGCGAGCCTGCTTGTACCCGTCAAGGAGCAGAACCCATCATGAAACTGACCGTACAAAATCAGAACAACGCAACATCGTTCACCTGTCAGTTACAGGCCCCAGGCGGCACAATTGGTCGCGGTGAACAGAATGATCTGAACCTGGCAGATACCTCAGGTGAACTCAGCAGCCTTCAGGCAATCATCCGGATCGATGAGTCGCGTTCGTCAGCGACCATTCTGAATATGAGCAGCATGGGCCGCGTCAGCGTAAACGATACGCCACTGGGCCTGTCCCAGGAAAGCCCTGTGCAGGGCGGCGACCGGATTCTGATTGGTGATTATCTGATTGCGGTGGACGCCTCACCTGCAATGGCCAGTGCGCCCGCGATGACCAGCGCGCCTGCAAAACAGGACGCTTCGCCAGTAAAAGCAGACAATAGCGAGCTGAGCGCTTCGCCTTATGATGCTGTCGCATTCACAGGCGGTGCGGCGGGCGTTGCCGGCCTGGCAGGCGATGCCCTGACACCCAGGATGAATGAGCCTGTCTCTGATGATCCGTCGCAGCTGCCGACCTGGCATCCGGCCTACAAGGCGCCGGAACAATCACAACCGCTATCAGAATCGCAGCCGGCCGAGCATCCATTGGGCACACCGATCAATCGCGAGCCACCACCAGCTGTCGTTCCCAATACCACCGTGGCCCCCATGCCAGGCAGTGTGGCGGCCCCGCGTAGTGATCCCGATGCCTCGCAGGGCGTCGATGCCAATCACGGATTCGATACCGCCCAGGGCGCGCCGGAGACGGCTGCACCGCAAGAGAATCCCCCTGCGCCACCTGAAAATCCCGATGACATCTTCAAGGATCTGCTTATCGGTCCGGGCGTTCTGCCCGTAGGCGGCGCAAACCCGGATGACAGACATCCTTTCGAAATGGAGTCGGCCACGAATCGCAATCATCATAATCCGGTGGAATTGCTGCGACCTGAAGGTCTGCATCATCCATCCATCGATGGCGATCCGCTGGATACCCTGCCCAGCGATGGCGCGGAAAAAGACCGGCAGACGATTTTCAGCGATGATAGCCCGACTACGCTGAGCAAGGATACGGCGCTGGACAGTCACAAGGAAGATAACATTCTTGAAACGTTGCGTCGCGCCGCCCATTCCGGGTACAAGGACAGAGAAAACAACAACGACAAATGAAATATGCCCGCGATCAATGCGGGCATATTCAAATGCAGATCCGGTTTTATTTAAACGGTTTTACTTCAACTGCGAAGCCGGTTTTATTTATCTGGTCATACCTGGTCGTACTGATAAACGAATTCGCCGTCTTTCGCATCCAGCAACAGGCGACCCAGGGTTCGTCCATCAATGGTGCTTTTCAGAATTTCCTGACTAACGTTGGGCAACACGGTGTTGGTCAGAATCGCATCCACCATACGTCCACCTGATTCAACTTCCGTACAGCGACTCACGATTTGCGCAACGGCAGCGTCTGTGACTTCAAAATCAATATTGTGATTCTGGCGCAGGCGCGCACCTATCCGGTCAAGCTGCAAACGCACGATCCGGCCCAGCATATCATCCGACAAGGGCACATACGGCACCACGACCAGGCGTCCGAGCAGGGCTGCCGGGAATACGCCGAGCAAGGGTTCACGCAATGCCCCGGTCAGACCTTCAGCATCCGGCATCAGATCCGGATCCTTGCAAAGGTCCACAATTCTGTCCGTGCCTACATTCGACGTCAGAATGATGACGGTATTACGAAAATCAATGTATCGACCTTCGCCGTCTTCCATCCAGCCCTTGTCAAAGACCTGGAAAAAAATCTCATGCACATCGGCATGGGCCTTTTCAACTTCATCCAGCAGAACCACACTGTAAGGCCGTCGGCGGACTGCCTCGGTCAGTACTCCGCCTTCGCCGTAGCCAACATATCCAGGCGGTGCGCCTTTCAGCGTAGACACCGTATGCGCTTCCTGGAACTCACTCATGTTGATGGAGATGAGATTCTGTTCTCCGCCATAAAGGGTTTCGGCCAGCGCCAGCGCCGTTTCAGTCTTGCCCACCCCACTTGGGCCGCAAAGCAGAAAGACGCCTACCGGTTTGTTCGGATCGGTCAGACGCGCGCGCGAGGTCTGTATGCGTCGCGTAATCGTATCCAGTCCGTCACGCTGACCGATCACGCGTTTTTCAATTGAGTCTGACAACTGCAATACCGAGCTGGCTTCGTCCCGCACCATACGACCAACCGGGATGCCCGTCCAGTCAGCGACGACTGCCGCAACCGCATTGGCGTCAACGGAAGGAAAAATCAGCGGCGCCTCACCCTGCTGGGTTTCAAGCTGCTGCTGCACGTCTTTGAGTTCGGTCAGGGTCTGCTCGCGCAGTTCCTCAGTGGTTTCCTCGTTGCGCAACACCTGACGCAATTCGAACAACCGCGCCGCAAGGGCCTGCTCGCTTTGCCAGTTGGCTTCCAGTTCAGTCAGGGTCGCGCGCGCCGTTTCAAGCTCGCGATCAATGCCGGCGATACGCTCATCACTGCCCACCCCGACCTGCAATTCGCGCTGTGCGATATCGCGTTCTATCTGAAGATGCTCAATCCTGCGACGCGTATCTTCCACTGCAGGAGGCTGGGCATGCTGACTGACCGCCACGCGTGCGCAAGCCGTATCCAGCAATGCCACCGCCTTGTCCGGCAACTGTCGCGCAGGAATATAACGGTGTGACAGGCGTACGGCAGCATCAATGGCTTCATCCAGCAGCAATACCTGATGATGGGATTCCAGTCTGCCGGCCAGTCCGCGCAGCATGATCAGCGCTTTATTTTCTGCTGGCTCGTGTACCTGCACAACCTGAAAGCGGCGTGTCAGCGCCGGATCTTTTTCAATATATTTTTTGTACTCGGCCCAGGTGGTTGCGCCTATCGTACGCAACTGGCCGCGCGCCAGAGCCGGCTTGAGCAGATTCGCTGCATCACCCGTTCCCGCTGCACCACCCGCACCAATCAGCGTATGAATTTCATCGATGAACAGCACTATCGGCTTTTCGCTGGCCTGCACTTCATCAATCACCTGCCGAAGCCGCGACTCAAACTCGCCTTTCATGCTGGCGCCGGCAGACAAGAGGCCAATATCCAGAAGATACAATGACACGTCACGCAGCGAAGGCGGAACATCTCCGCTGGCCAGACGAATCGCCAGACCTTCCACCACCGCCGTCTTGCCCACGCCTGCCTCACCCGTCAGTAACGGATTGTTCTGCCGGCGTCGCATCAGAATATCGACCATCTGGCGAATTTCTTCATCACGACCCGATACCGGGTCGATCTCGTCATTGCGTGCGCGCGCCGTCATATCCACGGCATACTTGGACAAGGCCGACTGGCCGCCTGCGGCTGCAACCGGAGAGGCACCACCGTCACTCAGCGCCGCACTATCTTCCTGTTCCACCGAGTCCTTCACAATGGCCGGCAGATTATCTGCCAGTACGTCCGGCGTGATTTTTTTAAATTCAGTTGAAATGCCGTAAAGCACATTGCGCAGGGAATGCGTTTTCAGGATACCCAGAATCAGATGTGCACTGCGGATCCGCGCATCTCCATATTTGAGCGAGCCATACACCCAGGCGCGTTCTGTGGCATTGTCCAGATGCTCAGACAGATCCGAGACCGAACTGGCACCACGAGGCAATTCGTCCAGCGAAGCCACAATATCGCGTTCCAGCTTCTCTGTGCCCATTTCAAAATAGCGGATGATTTTCTGCAGATCACTGTCATGCTCATGCATGATCTGATGCAGCCAGTGGACCAGTTCCACATGCGGATTGCCACGAAGTTTGCAGAATGCTGTGGCGCCTTCCAGAGAGCGGTACAGCAGGGTATCAAGTTTTCCAAATAAATCGCTGCGGTTGATTTCAGACATAGTTGTTGGTTGTGCTTGCTGTCATTTGTGATTGGAAGAGCCTAGCAGAAAATTATGACCTGCCCGTGAATGGCGGTTCTCTGTTAAATGCTGCCCTTGAAATGCTGCCCTGTATGTTACGTGTATATGGCAGGGATTTCGAACCTTAAAGTTTTGCCAAATGTAAAATCGCAGCAGCCGGCAATGCTTCCTGTGGTTTCCCTGTTGCATCGCTTTCAGGTAAACTGGATGAAACCGATAATGATGATCACAACTGACATCAAGGTTCAGCCAGATGACTCGCGAATCGAAATAACAGGTACATCAATCACAAGCATGGATACGCCGTCGGAACCCGTCAATAAGGCAAGCACACTGCCTCCTGATTTCTGGCAGAAGCTGGAAGCTGATCCCTATCGCTATGGTCTTTACCATGTACTGCGCTGGTTTGATGCGCGCAGCGGTACCAGAAAGCCACTGGGTCGCGACTCGCTGCCTTCGCGCGAGCCGATACGCCTGCGTCAGGAACCCTCGATGGCGTTTGCGCCCTCCACCATATGCGATGTTGATCGTGACAAGGATGGGCCGCCAGTTGTTTCCATTCTGAGCTACGGGCTTTTCGGTCCCAACGGGCCGCTACCACTGCATCTGACAGAGTACGTACGCGAGCGGATTGTGCACCATCGCGATCACACCCTGTCTGCGTTCGCCGATATTTTTCATCATCGGCTTATTGCCCTGTTCTATCGGGCCTGGGCCGATGCGCAGAGCACGGTCAGCCTTGACCGACCCGAAGAAAATTTCAGTCGCCATATTGCAAGTCTGATCAATCAGGGACACGAATCGCTCCGACATCGTGATTCCATTATGGATCATGCCAAGTATTTTTTTGCCGGACATCTGGTACGCCAGTCGCGCAATCCTGAAGGCATTATCCAGATACTCAAAACCTTTTTTGGCATTGATGTCAGCCTCAGGGAATTCGTTCCGCAATGGATTGCCCTGGATCCGTCACAGCAGCTGGGTCTGAACGGCACAATGGGTCTGGGTCAGGACACCATTCTGGGAAGCTCTGTCAGGGATGCCCAGCATAAATTTCGATTGTCATTAGGACCGCTCTCGCGCAAACAGTTCGATGAATTCATGCCCGGCACCCGCAAGGCCAGGCAGCTGACGCACTGGCTGCGTCACTATATCGGCATTGAACTGAACTGGGATGCCGTCGTGGTGCTGAAAAAAGAAGAGGTCAAGGGTGTACGCCTGGGTGAGGCATCACCCCTGGGACTGGGCTCGTGGATGGGGCTGCGACCAGACGTAGCGGGCGATGCCGACGATCTGATCATCGATTATGAATTACGCGAACGCCTGTCGCCGCAAACCCTGGAACCCGCGGAAGCAACGCTGTAGCGTAAACTGACTTTTCTGGCTTTTGACCGCAAAAGACGACTGTTGACGGACGTTGAAGGGACATTGAGTGAATGATAATTCACGAATGACGGGTTAACCCGCTTTATTTCCTGCTCCCATCTAAAATAATATATTCATAAAATCATAAAGTTAACCTGGATCATTAAGAGTTAACCCTGATATTCACCGTCTTGCGTTTTCCGTACAATCCGGGCTTTCAACTCACGAAAAACAGGGAACGAGGAATGAGTGACATTAACCCAATGGTCATCACGTTCGCCATATATCTGATTGTGGTACTCGCCGTCGGATTTATCGCATACTTTTCAACACGTAATTTTGACGATTACATTCTTGGTGGTCGCAGCCTGGGCAGTTTTGTGACTGCACTGTCTGCCGGGGCATCCGATATGTCCGGCTGGCTGCTCATGGGATTGCCCGGTGCCATTTATCTGGCCGGCCTTTCCGAAGCATGGATCGCCATCGGACTCACGGTCGGCGCGTATTTCAACTGGCTGCTGGTGTCAGGCAGATTGCGCATGCACACTGAATACAACAACAATGCGCTTACGCTGCCTGAGTATTTCCACCATCGCTTTGGTGCAGGCAGCATCATCATGAAAGTGGTTGCTGCAGCCATTATTCTGTTCTTCTTCACCATTTATTGTGCCTCCGGTATTGTTGCCGGTGCCCGTCTGTTTGAAAGCCTCTTTCATGTCGACTACACCACTGCCATGTGGCTGGGCGCAGGTGCCACCATTATCTACACCTTTATCGGCGGCTTCCTGGCAGTGAGCTGGACCGACACCATTCAGGCCTCACTCATGTTTTTCGCACTGATCCTGACACCCATCATGGTGCTGATCGGTCTGGGTGATATGTCGTCCGTTATGGCTACCATGGATCAGGCTGCCGCTGCTGCAGGCAAAAATTACTCCAGCCTGATTTCAGGTGGCAGCTTCATTGCCATTGTGAGTGCTGCTGCATGGGGTCTGGGCTATTTTGGTCAGCCACATATTCTGGCCCGATTTATGGCTGCCGACTCCGTTAAAAGCCTCAAAGCCGCACGCCGTATCGGCATGACCTGGATGATTCTCTGCCTGGCCGGTGCGGTTGCTGTCGGCTATTTCGGTATTGCGTGGTTTCAACTGCATCCTGAACAGGCTGGCGAAGTCACCAAAAACAGCGAACGGATTTTCATTGAACTGGCACAGATCCTGTTCAATCCCTGGATTGCAGGTGTGATTCTTTCTGCGATTCTGGCCGCCGTTATGAGTACCCTCAGCTGCCAGTTGCTGGTTTGCTCCAGCGCCATTACAGAAGATTTCTATAAAGGCTTTATTCGTCCTCTTGCATCACAGAAAGAACTGGTATGGATTGGTCGTGTGATGGTTCTGGTCATCTCTCTGGTTGCCATCTGGATTGCGTCCGATCCCGACAGCCGTGTTCTTGGTCTGGTTGCCTATGCATGGGCAGGCTTTGGCGCAGCATTCGGACCTGTTATTCTTCTGTCCGTCTTCTGGCGTCGCATGAACGCGGCCGGCGCACTGGCAGGCATGGTTGTGGGCGCGCTGGTAGTCGTTCTGTGGAAACAGTACAGTGGCAGCGAACTGTATGAGATCGTTCCTGGCTTTATCGCCGGCATGATTACGATTGTGATTGTGTCGCTGATGACCAAAGCGCCTGCACAGTCTGTCGTCGAAAACTTCGATCGGGCCGATCGCGACTTCAAGAACGCGGTGTAAACTGTCCTTATCGTATCGGTAGAAAAACCGGATCGATTTTTATCCACCCGGCCACACCTTCAAATGCCTCGTTTCAGCGCTGAACCGAGGCATTTTTTCTGTGGTTTGCGTAAGCTTTACGCAACACGTTTGCAGGTTTGTCCAATTGCAGACGTCATTAGCGACACTTGCTCATACAATGTATGCAGGTAACCGCCCTATAACCGCTCAATCACGAGTTATCTCTTGAAAACCCGCCAGCCGCTACCTCCTTTGAACAGTCTCAAGGCCTTCGAGGCCACGGCGAGACTCAAATCCATGGCGCTGGCCGCCAGGGAGCTGCACGTCACGCCGTCAGCCATCAGTCAGCAGATCAAGCAGCTGGAGCACTACCTGGGACAGCGCGTCGTGATTCAATCACGCAGCGGTCTGGTACTAACACCCTACGGCAAAGAGGCCTTGCCCAGACTTTCGCAAGGTTTCGATCTGCTTGCCGGTTCTTTTCATCACCCGCGCGACCCCTTGCTGGTTCGGGTCAGCGTGTTGCCCTCATTTGCGCGCTTCTGGCTCAATCCGCGACTGCCCGGCTTTTTTCGCCAGCACCCCACTGTTCGGCTGGACATTGACAGTTCGCCGACGCTGATCGATTTCACTTTCGATGATCTGGACCTGGCCATCCGCTATGGCAAAGGTAATTACGAAACGCCACTATGCGATACGCTGATGAAGGAAGTTCATCAGGCCGTGTGCACCCCAAGGCAATATCCAGCATGGGCACCGTTAATCGAATCCGGTGAATTTGAACGTCTGCCCTTGATTGCCGATCGGGGCATGCTGGGCGGAGATGATCAGGATGTGACCTGGCGCGAGTGGCTGCATGCGAAAGCGCCCGAGGCCACGCTGCCGGAATACCGCATTACCTATACCGATTCAGGGCTATCCGTGGATGCTGCGCTGGCCCATCAGGGTATGCTGCTGGGCAGACTGGTTCTGCTGGAACCCTTCATGACTGACGGCAGGCTGATTCCGCTGGACCCCACCCTGCTGCGATCGGAACTGGGCTACTACCTTCTGGGTCCGTCCCTTGCAGGGCTGTCCGAAGGCGCACAAAAATTTCGTACCTGGTTGCTACAAGAAGCCGCCAGCTTCCAGCTGCGCCAGCATCCCCAGTCACCCGGCTTTTCTGAAAGATAATCACATTGAATCCAGCCCGGAATCGGAGGCAGCATATTCGCAGCCCTGATTTATTTCAACTGTGAACGTCCGCGCATTTTCGGGTCGCGGCCGGTGCTGCCACCGGCGTCTTCACTGTTGTGTTACGCGCATTGGCCACCCCGGCCGTAAGAATCATGATGATACCCAGCCATTGCCACCCTCCCAGCTGATGGCCGAAGGCAAAATAATCGGCAATAACAGCAACCACGGGATACACATAAGACAGGATGGCAATCTTGCTGACCGGCAGCGTCTGATAGGCCGAATAAATCAGGATGTACATCAGGAAAGTGTGAAACACGCCCATAGTTACAACGCAGGCCCACTGCAATGACGTTTGTGGTAACTGGTCGAACGCCATGATCGGCGCAAGAAAGACCAGACCGACACCCAGCTGGCACATGGCCACCACTTGCGGCTTGATCCCCTTGAGTTTCTTGGTCGTGACAGTCAGCCCGGAATAAAGCAATGCCGCCAACAACGCAAAACCGGCACCCTGCAGAAAAAGCAGATCGACTTCAATGCCCGTGAGCGCCGGCAGTACGATCAGCACAACGCCACCAAAAGCCAGCACGGCCAGCATCACCTGCCTGGCCGTGATGCGTTCACCAAACAGCAAGGGGCCAGCCAGCAGCAGAAAAAACGGCTGAGTGTTGTAAATCACGGTGCCCACGCCAATACCTGCGTGCATATACGAAGCGAACAATGCTGCCCAGTTCAGCACCAGCACCACACCACTGGCAGCCAGAAGAAACCATTGCATTCGTGATACGTGCCGCAGGTTCAGATAGCCTTTGGCGAAGCAAAAAGCAAGCAGACACAGCCCGCCAATCAGGCAGCGCCAGAATCCGACATTGAAGGGATTCTGTCCTGACCACACAACGAAAAGCCCGATCGTGCCGGACATAGCCATGCCAAGAATCAGCTGCAGCTGCCCTACGTTCTCGCTCTTTATTCCATCTGTCATGATTTTCCTGCTCCAAAGTTAAGGCCTATTCTGAAGATTTGATTTGCCCGGAGCAAGCGACTTTTTCTAAAGCCTGTTTATTTTTTCTTGGGATAGAAAATGCGTGAAAGACAAAGACCTAATGGTTAATCAGTAATAGCTGATGGCTGATGATCAACCATTAATGCGTAATGGATTATGACTTATGGCCTGCGCTCTCTTTATGCCAAACGAAATAATCCGACCCCATCCGAAGGTGCATTCAGGAACTTTTAAGATACAATCGCCCCGAACATCAGCAATATTTTATTTCCACCTCCCATCGACATTGATTTAGGACTACTGACATGTACCTGGTCGTCATTCTTGCCATACTGATTGCACTTATCGTTGTGGCAACCACCAAACTCAAACTTCATCCATTTCTTGCCCTGCTTGCGGCCGCCTTTATCGGCGGTTTCATGTATCAGGTTCCACTGCTGGATATCGTCAAGCACATCACCACAGGCTTTGGCGGCATCATGGGCAGTATCGGAATTGTGATTGTGCTGGGTACCATTATCGGCGTGATTCTGGAAAAAACCGGCGCCGCCATTACCATGGCGGACACCATCATCAAAATGCTAGGCAACCGTTTCCCGACGCTGACCATGTCCGTAATCGGCTATCTGGTCTCCATTCCGGTATTCTGCGACTCAGGTTACGTGATTCTCAATTCCCTGAAAGAAGCCATTGCCAAACGTATGAATGTATCGCTCATCGCCATGAGTGTTGCGCTGGCCACAGGGTTGTACGCCACGCATACATTTGTGCCACCCACACCCGGACCCATAGCGGCCGCCGGTAATCTGGGACTGGGCGACAATCTGGGACTGGTGATTCTGGTAGGTCTGGTTGTTGCGGCCGTCACAGCACTGGCCGGCCTGCTTTGGGCCAACATCTTTCTGAAAAAAGACATTGAGCTGGAAGCGCCGGTCGTTTCCACCACACCCAATCAGGGCCTGATGAAAACCCGCGAGGAATATGGCGTGCTGCCCAGCGCGACACAGGCGTTCACTCCTATCTTCCTGCCCATCATTCTGATCTGCATCGGCTCGGTTGTCGCCTTTCCAAGCAAACCCATGGGCGAAGGACTGTTTGCCAACATCCTGCTGTTTCTTGGACACCCGGTAGTTGCCCTGCTCGCAGGCATGATCTCTGCCATGTTTCTGCTCAAGGGAAATGGCAAGCGCCAGCAGTTTCATGATTATGTGGCTGAAGGCCTGACCAGCGCCGCACCCATTCTGCTGATCACCGGCGCAGGCGGCGCTTTCGGCGCCATTCTGAAAGTCACACCGCTGGGTGATTATATTGGTACGACCCTGTCGGCAATGGGTATCGGCCTGTTCATGCCCTTCATTGTTTCGGCCGCCCTGAAAACCGCTCAGGGGTCCACAACGGTCGCGCTGGTGACCACGTCGGCGTTGGTGGCACCCATGCTGGGCCAGCTGGGCCTGGACAGTGAAATGGGTCGCGTATTGACGGTGATGGCCATCGGTGCTGGCGGCATGACCGTCTCACACGCAAACGACAGCTTCTTCTGGGTGGTGACCCAGTTCAGCCGTATGCGCGTTTCCACCGCCTATTACGCCCAGACTGTCGCAACGCTGATTCAGGGTGTGGTCGGCATGATCACGGTATGGCTCCTGAGCCTGGTTCTGCTGTAATAATCACGGCGCATTAACGTCCAAATATAAGGGTACAGGCCGGTGAACCTCATTCACCGGCGCCCGCAAGACCCATCCCCACCTGTCTCCCCCGTCGATAGCATACGAAATACTCCAGAATTCATACGCATTAAATAAGACTCATTCTTATTTAAAACCTACAATTTCAGTCTGATGACAACAGTCACTGGAACGTTAATTGTTTATGCGTATCATGGAAAAAAAAGAAATGTATTATCGCGGGGTCGGTACACTGGCCCTGGCCGCGCTAACGGGATGGTCGGTATACGTACCGGCTTGCGCGCAAACCACTGAAGCCATTCAAACCACTCAAGCCGTCGGGCAGTCACAGGAAGAACAGCCAGCCCGACTGGCGCCCATCACCGTCACCGCAGAAAAAGTCAGCCAGTCCCTGGAGAAGGTGCCGGCCAGTGTTGCTGTTCTGGATGGACTGGATATTGAACAGGCCGGCATCCAGCGCATGGAAGAGCTCGAGGGGCGCGTACCCGGTCTGTCCTTTCAACCCTTTGGACAGTCGGGCCTGAACTCGCCGGTTATGCGCGGCCTGACCGCAAATTTCAATACCTTTTCCACCTCTGTGCTGATGCTTGTTGATGGAGTCCCCACGCTGACCGCACAAGGCTTTGAAAACAGTTTTCTGGATATTGACCGTATTGAAGTGCTGCGCGGTCCTCAATCCACACTTTACGGACGCAACGCCGAGGCCGGGGTGGTTTCAATACATACCCAGCCCATGGACAACACGCCAAGAGCCGCCATTTCCGGCGAGTTTGGCAGTCGTTCAAAACGCAGCGGCAGCTTTACCCTGAGCCAGCCGATTATCGAAGACACGTTATATGGCTCCATTTCGGGCAGCTGGTCGGCACAGGATGGATTCATCCGGAATACCTACACGGACAGAAAAGACGACCGCAGGGAACGCGGCAATCTGAACCTGGGTCTGCGCTGGACACCCTCGCCCGCGACCGATATCACGCTGCGCTATTCCCGCCAGGAGTTTCACGATGGGTCCGCTCTGTGGGGCAGTCCGACTGCCGAAAGAAAAACCGTGGCTTCCGGAACGAAAGGCTGGAACCGTTCGCGCGGCCAGACCCTTTCCCTGAATGCTTCGCACGAATTGAACTCTGGCCTCACGCTGCGTTCCATTACCGCCTATAACGACTATCGTGACCGGGTGCAGCAGGATACAGACTTCATGCCGCCCGATGTGCTGCATGTTGGGCGTGATCATCATTTTCGCACCTTGTCCCAGGAATTTCGCCTGGAGGGCAAGGCCGGCAAGTCAGACTGGCTGGTGGGTGTCTTTGCGGATAAGCAGGACAATGATGTCGTGAATATATCGAAGCTGATGAACGGCAGCAGTAATCTGAACGTCGGACAAAAAGGCAGTTCTCTTGCTTTGTTCACCAACTGGAACGTGCCGCTGAACGATGCCTGGAGCGTCTCGCTGGGCGGACGTCTTGAGCGTAACAACGTCTCCATACGAACGCCGGCAGGCCAGAAGATGAGCGAGGGCTGGACCCATTTTTCACCCAGGCTCGCACTGCAGTATCAGTACAGCCCGAATCATCAGTGGTATGTCAGCGTCGCCAAAGGGGTCCGTACCGGCGGCTTCAATGTCGTGTCGCCGGCAGTCGATTTCATGCCTTACAGTCCGGAACGAACCCTGTCGTATGAGACGGGGCTGAAGGGCTCGTTTGATAATCAGCGGGGCCGGTATTCGCTGGCGGCGTATTTCATGAACGTGAAAAACATGCAGGTGATGCAGATGCCATCACCCGGCATGATGTATATCACCAGTGCCGCCTCTGCAGATTCAAAAGGGGTGGAGCTGGACGTCGATTACCTGGTGGCGCCAGGCTGGCGTGTGAATGCGGGTCTGGCCTGGAACCGCACCCGCTTTAATCGCTTCGCAGACAGTGGTGCCGATTATGCCGGCAAGCGCAACCCGTTCGCGCCCGACCTTAGCGGTCACGCAGGCATCCGCTACACCTCTTCAAAAGGCTGGTACGCACAGGCGGACCTGGTGGGAACCGGCAAAGTCTATCTGGATGCAGCCAACAACTACAAACGTAACGGCTACGGGCTGATCAATCTCACAGCCGGCTATGCGGGCAAAAACTGGGAAGTGGCCGCATACGTCAAGAACGCTGCCAATAAAAAATACGATGCCGTCGGCTACCAGAATGGTTTTGTGACCGTCTACAGCCCGCCAAGAGAAGTGGGCATGCGGCTCACGTGGCGTCTTTGAATAAGGAAAAGAATGAATTTTTCAAGCCCGCACGCGCTCCAGGCGTTTTGGAATATTGCTGCCGCACCGGTACAGGCCAGTGCCCTGGAACTGGCGCTGAGTCATAACCTCTTCGATCATCTGCAGACGGAAAAGTCTGTGGATGAAATTGCCGATGTCCTGGACATGAAAACGGGCCCCGTATCGGTCTGGTTCGATCTCTTGTGGAGCATGTCACTGCTGTTCAGGGATGAACCCGAGCAGACCAGGCCCGAGGCCAGGAAGTACGCATGTACCGACCTGGCAAGACGGTATCTGGTGTCCTCCTCGCCTGAGGATTGCAGGATGGCACTGAACTATCGTCTGCGCGTATTGCGCCACGCGGGCACCCAGTTCGAAGATTTCCTGCGGTTCGGCCGCAGCGATCGAATCATGCAGGGCGGAGAAGCCACGCAGACCAACTGGGCCACAGCGGCCGAACAACAAATCAGTCAGGAGCAGCGGGCCGTCAGCGTCCCGTCGATCCTGAAACGTATGCAACTGGCTTCGTCGCTTCCTGCCAAAGGCCGGTTTCTGGATCTGGGTGGCGGACCTGGACATATTGGTATTGCCTTTGCCCGCCATTTGCCGCAATGGACAGGAACCGTCTGTGATCTGCCCGCCATCGCCGCGGTCGCCAAAACCACGATAGCGAATGCCGGCCTGGCAGACAGAATCAGCGTGCAGTCTGCCGATCTTGAAGTGGATGAGATTGGCAGCGGTTACGACCTCATCTGGTGTTCCTGCGTACTGCATTTCCTGCGTGATCCCAGGGCAACCCTGCAGAAAATGTTCGCGGCGCTCAACAGCAACGGCAGACTTTACATTGCCCATGCTGAAGTTCCGCGCGATGCAGGGGTCGCATCCCGCGTGCTGCCCTTTTATGCGTCCATGATGTTGCGTGGACGTTTTATTCCGGCGCAGGACCAGATGCGCAGGCTGCTTGCCGATGCCGGCTTTACTCAAATCCAGTCGCTGGGCGAAATCGCTTTTCCCATGACGCCCGTCTGGCTTTATAAAGGAACCAAACCATGACCAGCCCGATGTCCGCAACGGAAACACAGATGCATGGCGGGACCCACAGCGCAGGTGTTGAATCCAGTATTGCGCAATCAGGATATCTGCGGTTGCAACTGTTGCTTGGCTGGATCAATCTGACCCTGACTGCGCCAGTCGTTTATCTTTACGTCGGTCTGCCTCTGGTGCTGCGTCAGCATGGCTGGTCCGCAACGGATATCGGTCTGTTGCAACTTGCCGGTCTGCCTGCCATTCTCAAGTTTCTTCTTGCCGCACCTGTTGACCGATACCCCCTGGGGAAAACAGGCTACCGTCGCTGGGGAATGCTTCTTGCACTGATCTATGCCCTCCTCTTGCTGTTGTTCTCCGGCATCACGCTGCAGACGACACCCTGGTCGGTTCTGTTCATGCTGGCGCTGAGCATCAACCTGATGGGTACCTGGACCGACGTACCGGTCAATTCGCTGGCGATTCGATATTTGCCGGAATCAGAAAGGCTGCGCGCCGGCGCAATCCGTTCTGCAGCAACGTCGCTGGGCGCGATTGCCGGTGGCGGCATCATGCTTTTTTTATATAGTCGTCATGGCTGGGCCGTGCCTTTGCAGGTGATGGCCGTGGCCATCGCATCGGGCTTCATTCTGCTTGCCTTCCAACGTCTTCAGCCCGTCTCCGGCACTCCCGGGCAACGGGCACCCGGCCGCACTGGCTGGCGCACCTGGCAGGCGTATTTCCGCCTTCCCGGACATGGCAAATGGGCCATCCTGATGCTGTTTTATTTCCCCTTCGTTGGCGCTGCGTGGGTTTACCTGAAACCCTTGTTGCTTGACAGCGGTCTGTCGGCCGGAAAGATTGCGATGATCGTCGGTATTGCCGGTGGTATCCTGTCGGCACTTGCCAGTCTGGTGGCCGCAAGATTGACAAAGCGATACGGAATGACACGGATGCTGCCTGGTTTTGCATGGCTCAATGTCGCAACGCTGCTGCTGATCCTGCTGCTGGTTGCCACCGGCGCGCCGGCAGGCGCATTGGTGGGCGCGGCATTCCTGCTCGCGATCGCCGTAGGTGCAGCATCCGGTCTGGTCTTTGGCGTCATGATGTATTTTGTTCGCCCCGGTCTGCAGGCGCTGGATTACGGTATACAGTCAAGCCTGTTTATTCTGACCAGAACGCTGGTACCCGCCATCGCAGGTATCCTGATCGACCGTACCGGCTATGCCGGCATGCTGGGCGCGCTTGTCACGGGCGCGCTGATCATTGCCTGGATAACCACAACATGGCGTCAGTCCCTCTCGTCTGCCATGATTGCTTCGAGCAGGAAATAAAGAGAGCATGGCGTTTCGACAATCTGTTCTTCTTCAGGGCCAATCGAATAGAGATGACCGGCAAAGAGGCCATATCCGCTGAAGCATGATCTCACGAGCCGGACCCTTTCGCGTTGTGCCGCCGCCCGCAGCCATTCGTGCCCTTTTGCGTGAACGTGCATCTGCCCTAGCGCCACGCAGGCAATTGCCGATGCGCAGGGATCCGCTAATGGAACAGCCTCGGGCGTGGCAGACTGCTCCGACCCTCTGGACATGACAGGTTCGGCAGTCTGCTGCTCCACCCACCATCTGCAGGTCTGCAGTGCTGCTGCCAGATAGGGCTCACCATAGTATTTGACAGCCTGCGCCAGACCCAGCATCGCCCAGGCCTGGCCACGTGCTGAACTCACCCCTGTGTGCTCCTCAGAGGCACGATCAGCGGCCAGGCTGATCTGGCTGTACCACATTCCACTATCCTGCATCAATCGGCCAACGCAGGTGTCAAGATGCGCTTTGACACAAGCCTGATCTTCCGGGTTTCCGTGGTGATTCATCAATTGCAGCAGGCCGGCAAGCGAATCCACGTTCAACAGATGATTTCCTGCCGGTCCCGCGCCCATCCCCTGCCCCAGCGGATAGATACGCAATGCCTCATCGAATGCGGCGCCCAATTGCGCACACGCTTTAGCTGACAGCAGCTTCCACACAGGATCCGGTTCGGATTCATAGGCGATGCCCGCCCCATACCAGAAAACAAAACCGCGATTGACACTGTCTTCAACGAGCATGGGTTGAAGCTGTACAGTCCATTGACGTGCCGTGGCATAGGCGTCCGTACTGTTCAGTGCGGTTGCACGACGCCACCAAAGGGCGGCCCAGAATCCCCCCATCCATGATCCCCGGGTGGATAATTTCCAGCACGCATCATGGGAACGCAAAAATAACGGGAACCGGGAACCGCAATGTCCCGCGATCTCATCCATATGCCGGAAAACGCGCTGTGCAAGCTTGCGACGTTCCCCGGTCAGTGCCAGCGTATCAGCGGACGTCATTGGAACAACCACGGGCGCGGATGCGACACAACACCAGAGACAGAATGGCGCCCGACATGGCAGTGCCCATCAGAAAAAACCAGGCAACGCCAAAGCCCTGGGGTGAAGACAGCAACAGGCCGAATAACGGCGGACCCAGGGCAAAGCCACCAAAAAAACCGACAGACAACATACCGGCCGATGGCGCCACTTTGCCGAAGCGTTCGTCACGCATCAGCATACTCATGGCAATCGCATTGGTTGCCACCGCCGTCAGCCCCAGCCCCACAATACCCAGCCATAAAGGAAAATGCTGACTGGGCGTCGCCAGTGACGACACATACACGGCCAGACTGGCAAGGATGAACAGGACAGCCAGTAACTGGGCTTCATCGCGCAAGCGACTGCCCAGTGGAGTCAGTCCGATGCGGGATACGATACCCATGACACCGAAAACGCTGACCATGGTGCCGGTCATTCTTGCAGAAATACCCAGTTCGTGTGCGTACACGCCAAAAAAAGTGATGTAGGCGGACAGTGTCAGGCCGGCGCACAACTGAATGACCATCAGCAATGCCAGCAATGTGTTTGGACGGGTCAGGTTCGATAGCCTGAGGCCTGTCGCAACGGTGTCCGCTGCCGGAATTCTGCGTCTGACCAGTAGCAGCATACCAAGCGCCAGCGGCACCCAGATCGCCAATGCGCCACGCCACCCTATCCACAAGGCGAAAAAGGGCAGGACAAGTCCGGCCACAAGGGCAGAAATCTGCACACCCGA
Organism: Pseudomonadota bacterium; assembly: GCA_023387815.1. Lineage (GTDB taxonomy): Bacteria > Pseudomonadota > Gammaproteobacteria > Burkholderiales > Burkholderiaceae_B > Advenella. The sequence goes on along the minus strand of JAEWHK010000037.1, from coordinate 21,535 downwards.
CTGCTTGATCCCGACCATGGTGGGCTTTCTGCCGGCAGGAACCAGTTTGGCAATGGCCATATTGGTGGCAGGATTGGCCAGCGACTGCGCCAGTCCGCAAAGCAGCATGGCCAGCACCAGACCCAGGAAACCGGGCAGAACGGCCATCAGGAAAAATGAAATGCCAACCAGCAGGAACAGGCCCATCAACCCTTTTTTCATGCCCAGATGCTGCACGGCTTCACCCGCCCAGGGCGATACCAGAGCAGCGACACCAAAAGAGGACGTGGTCAGCCAGGCAAGCTCACTCTGCGACAATCCCAGATCCCGAATCAATTGCGGGCCCAGTACGCCAATGCCATAAAAAACCATCATCGGCATGCCCATTGCAAGCGTCAGAACACTGGCAATCTCTGGTGTAGAAAGCGGGCTTCTGACACTTTCAGTCATGAGCGCCTGCCTTTCTCAGGACAGAGGGAAAATGGCTATCAAACGCGGACGGATTACGACTGTTGTCCAGGATGGTTCGCCCCACGGAACTGGTGAGGGCATCATCAGTACCGTCCAGAATATGCGTCGCCCGGGCGTGCCGATATAAGCCCGACAAAGGTGTCCAGTCGCTCAGACCTTCGGCTCCCATGATCTGAATGCCGTTGTCGGTGGCCACGCTGAATGCATCTGCGGCAGCAAGCTTGGCCACATTGACTTCAACCGAATTCGGGATGCGGTCATCAAATTTTTGCGCAGCATCCAGCAACAGTGCCCGTGCCGCGGCAAGGTGACGGTAAACATCGCAGACGCGGGCGCGAACCAGCTGCTTTTCCGGCAACCGGGCCATCACACCGCGGGGCGAATGAATACGTTCACACATCAGCTCAAAGCTTCGCTGCGCCATCCCCAGCCACTGGCAGGAGCGCAGGATACGGCCCAGACCCAGCCGTTGCTGCATCATGCTAATGCCGTGCCCCGGTACGCCCAGAACATGATCGGCGGGCACCACCACATTGGTAAAGGACACTTCTCCCTGCCCCTGGTCACGCCCGAGTACCGGAAGTGCCCGCACCCGTTCGAAACCTTCTGCGTCGGCGGGTACGACTAGCATGGACAGACCCTGCTCTACCGGCTTGTCGGACGTGCGCGCAACCACCGTCACAAAATCTGCCTGCAGGGAACGGCAAACAAACCATTTTCTCCCGTTCAGAACCCAGTGCTTGTCTTTCCACTGCGCACGAGAGCGTATGGTATCGGGAATGGATCCGATGCTGTCCGGTTCGGTCATCGCATAACTGCACACGGCCTCACCGTTTACCAGAGGCTCGAAGTAACGCTGACGTACCTCGGGACTGCCATGCCAGAACAACATGTGGGCATCCAGCGTTGCATCCGCACCCAGAATCGCAGGCCCGAATTCGGATCGCCCCTCTTCCTCGGCAATACGCAAGTAATCGGCAAGGCGCGTTACCGTGCCGCCATGCCCTCTGGGATAAAAACTGCCGAACAGTCCGGCCTGACGCGCCAGCGCCGACAGTTTTGCAGCCAGCGTGGTCGCCTTATCGTCGCCCGCAGCCAGTACCGCTTCATTGGGAATAATCTGCGTATCAACAAACTGTCTTACACGCTGGCAAAGATAGGCCACCGGATTATCCAGTGGTTCAGTCATGGTATTCATTATGCTGACAGCCTTTCCGGTGAGACCATGGCCGCCGCATCCAGCGCCAGCGCGCGTTTGTCGATTTTCCCGGCCGGCGTCAGTGGCAGGCTTCGGTAGAACTTCAGATACTCTGGCAACTTGTTGACTTCCAGTCCCTGCTCACGCAGATAATCAGTAATCTCCTTGAGCGAAAAGCGGCTGGCTTCGGGGCGTACCGTGACGCAAAGGCAGACGCGCTGACCCAGATCCGGATCAGGAACCGGCACGCACGCAACGGTCACGACATCGGGATGACGCATGACCAGACCTTCGATCTGAACCGGGCTGATATTGGCGCCGCCGCGGATAATGATATCTTTCTTGCGACCGGCCAGAACCAGATGGCCCTGCTTATTGATATAGCCCAGATCGCCCGTCTTGACCCATCCTTCCGGATTCCGGTATTTCTCGTCCAGGTCGGGCGCGTTCACATATTGCATCGGGCTTAAAGGGCCGCGAGCCAGGATTTCGCCGATTTCTCCTTTCGGCATTTCCTTGCCTTCATCACTGGTAATGCGTATCTCGCACACGGTCGGATTCGGCGTGCCCACGCTGTTGAACGCCACTTCTAATGGATCGCTCAGACAATTGTGGCAGTTGACGCCATCGGCCGAACCATAAAGACTGATGAATCCGCAATCGAACGCCGTGCTGCAACGCCTGACCGTCATTTCGTCAATCAGCGAACCACCTACAATCAGGCCCTTGAGACTGGATTTGTCTATATCTGCCAGGGCCGGATCCGCTGCTATTCGTTGCAGCATGGTGGGAACCCCGAGAATGAATGTCGGCCTGAACTGCGCGATGGCCGCGATGGCCTCGGCCACGTCAAAACGTGGCAATACAACCAGAGATCCACCCAGGCAGCACAGGACGCCAAAGGTCGCCGTAGAGCCAAAGGACGATCCCAGAGGAACCAGATATAGTCCACGAAATTCACTATCGGCGGGATTGATTCGCTGCAGAAAACGTCCGCGTCCGCCTACCAATGCGTTGTGGGAGTAAGCCACCAGCTTGGGTTCCGATTCTGTTCCTGACGAAACCAGAAGCCTGACGGGCGCATCGGGATCAACTTCAGGCAGAGAAGCGCGTTCTGCGGGTTCACTGGCGAGCAGCGAATCGAGCGTCACCCATCCTTCCCGCGCTTCACCCTGTACAACCAGCGTACGCAGGGACAACAGGGTTGGCCGCAGCGACTCTATGATCTCGCACAGCGCAGTGTCAGCATAACGTTCCGGCACAATCACGACACGCGCATCGCAGCGACGCAACAGGGACTGAATATCCAGTTTGCCCCGACCTGGCGGGAAAGGTGCCACAATGGCACCCAGTGCCGCTGCGGCCAGATCAATCGCGCTGCAGACCCAATGGTTGCTCAGTTGGTAGGCAACGACATCACCAGGCAGGATACCAATGTCGCGCAAGCCGGCTGCCAGGCGCAGCGCAGACTCTCGCAGTTCGCGATAAGTCACGGAACGCTCGCGCGACAGAATCGCCAGCTTGTCCGGTGTCTCGTCTGCCTTCTCGCAGAACAGTTCAAAAACAGGTTTATCCGGATAAAGCGATTCCTCTGCCCACTGGCGACGAAGTGCTTGCGGAACCAGATCGATGATACCTGCTGAATTCATATGAACCTCCAAGGACAATTGACTGAGGAATAAGACTTGTGATTGAGATAACCGGACAGCTGCGCATCGGCCGCCATGCCGGCAAGATCGCTGACGACAACGCTGCAGGGAATCCCTTCCTGCTGCAGGCGCGCAAGCCAGCTTTCGGTAGAATCGTGGGCCGCCAGCCTCGCGTGCTGCGAGTCCGCTGCGCCAGTGTGTGAAAAGGACTGCATTTTCTTTAACGCATCCTGATGGCCTGCGGTTTTGCACTCGACCGCAAGCAGCCCATCCCGAGTGGGCAGGATCGTGGAACGCTGCGCTGCGGTCCTGTCTTCAGGCACCGTCTGCATCAGCAAATCGGCAGCACCCAGCAGGGAGCTTTCCATGCTGCATCCCGTTCCCGTGATGGCGCGCCTGAGCAATGCGGATGTTGTACCCAGCGCCGCGATCACGCCGCCCAGCACATCCAGTACCGTAAAGAGTGAGCCGCCCCGGATGCCACTGGTGGCAGCAATTGCTGATGCCACCCCCGACCATGCCTGCACGGTAAAATCCGTCCCCGGCGCCATGACGTTGCCATCACCCCAGCCGCCGGCATACGCATACACCAGATCGGGGCGGACGGCGTGCATGTCTGCTGCATCCAGCTGCAACTGCGCTGCCTTACCCGGCGCCCAGTTGTGCAGAAACACTTCAGACTCGCGCACGTATTCAAATATCTGCTGGCGGCCCTGTGCGCTTTTGATATCGACTTCACGCACCGGCTTCAGATGGTTCAGGGCATCAAACCGCACCGAGCATCCGTCGGATACGGGAGGCATCGCGCGCAAGGGATCACCGCCAGGCGGCTCAAGCCGGATCACCTCGGCGCCCAGCATGGCAAGCATATGACCTGCCAGCGGTCCCTGAATGCGACGGCACGATTCGATCACCCTAATCCCTTGCAAAGGCAGATCCTGAGGGCGGATACCATGCTGAAGATTCGGGATCTGAGGGGTCGACGTAATCTTCCAGGGAGCCGTCACGTCGCGCTGATAATCCGCATCTGCGCGTCGCTCTGAGACTGTGCGAACGGGAACCAGCGCCAGGCCCGCCTGCTGTGCAGCGCTGCGAATTTGTTGATAAGACAGTCGGGAAAGCAGCTGCAGGCAGGCTTCCGGTATCGGAGAAATCGCCTTGGCGTATCGAAGTAAAAATGCAGTCCAGGCTCGCCCTGCAGTTGCGGCATCCAGACCCAGTATCTCCCAGAATCTGCGCCAGGGCGCGCTATCGAGCGTCTCGATTTCAAACACGAAACCGTCTGCCGATACAAACGGTGGCCGAAGCGCAGGATCGGTGCTGCCAGGTGCGATCTGCTCGGGGTCCTGACTCACACTGGCACCGGCAAGATACTGACTGATACTGAGGAGGCCGCAAGCAAGAGCAGAAATTTCGATCCGGTTGAAGCGCCCCCCGTTCATTTGCCCAAGCAGACCGGCAAGACCGGCCTGCAGTGAAATGGCGCCTGTCAGTACAGAAAGGTAAGGAATCCCCAGCGGTTTGGGACCGCCACTGGCGCGTCCATGTACCGACATAAGACCGCAGGCTGCCTGAAGCGTTGATTCCGTCACGGACGCGCTGTTCAGGGGTGCAGACGACATCATGTCAATCTGTACACTGCCGGCCCTGGGATGGTGCAGTGTGCACAGCGCGTCGGTCGGATCGCCCTGCTGCTTTTGCTGCGACATGCCAAGCAGCTGCGCCTGTCTGGAAACACTGGTTTCCAGCTCTGTCCAGTTTTCGGGTACGGTACCCATTTGCCAGCTGACATCCTGCTCTTTCAGAATTGTTTCTGCCATGATGGTTAATGCATTCTCCAGGTGATGAATTGATTTGACCCGCCAGTCCTCTTCTGCATGACGCGATCAGCCTCCTGCGACGGCGGGCAGTACGGTCAGGCTGTCGCCGGTCTGCGTTCTGGTTTCAAGTCCATCTGAAAAACGGATATCGTTTTCGTTGACATAAATATTCACGAAGCGATGAACCTGGCCGTCCTTCACCAGACGCTCACCGATACCTGGATACTGCGTGTCCAGGAATTGAATAATGTCGGCCACCGTTTCTCCCTGAGCCTGAACTTTCTTCTCTCCGTTGGTCAACGGGCGCAAAATGGTTGGAATCGTTATGGATATGGACATCGTGTTTCCTTTGTCGAATAGGTGAATGAAGATTGCCATGTGTCGCCGGCCTGCACCGGGCGGCACTCAGGCTGCGCTTTGCAGCGATGGCGAGATTAGATGTATGGATTCTTCGAAGACGCGATCTTCAATAATCCGGAAGCTTCTGACCGGCACATGGCATTCATCCCATGTTGAAACAATCAGATAATGCATGCCTGGATCGTTGGCAAATTCAATATCTTCACGACTGGGCCTGGCCAGGCTTGCCGTGTGCGAGTGGTAAATGCCAATGCATTCCTCGTCGCGCTTTTCCAGTTCGAAAAGCACGCGGAAATGTTCAGAGGAATCGAAGGAAAAGTACACCTGCGAAGCGGCCTGATTACGCATAGGAATGCATCGGGTGACATGCCTGCTTCCAGCAGACGCCACCAGCATGCCGCAACACTCCACAGGGTGCGTTTCGCGGGCGTGCTGTCTGATCTGTTCCAGAACAGCCGTATTCATAATGAGTGCCATGATGTGTTAATTGCGAGTTATGCAGTCAATACGCGGCAAGCGAAGGATCTATGTCACGTACCCAGGCCAATACCCCGCCTTCCAGGTTGCGCACATTGCCGCGTTCATTTTTCTGAAGATCTTCCAGTACGGCGCGAGAGCGGGCTCCCGAGCGGCAGGCAAGCACCAGGGGCTGCTCCCTGCCGTAGCGCTCTATGATCTCCTGTGCCACGCCTGGAGATTTGCTCAACAGCACCGTGTCGGGAATTCTGACGATCTCCCACTCATGCGGCTCGCGCACGTCGATCACGACCGGCGCCTCGCCGGCATCCTGCAATGCCTTGAGTTCTTTGACCGTGATATTGGGAACCGGGGCTGCCGGTTCGGCCGGCTGAGTCAGTCCGCAAAAATATTGATAATCGGCCAGCTCAGTAACGGGCTGACGCCCAGGCAGCCGTCGTATGGGCAGTTCGCTATATTCCATCGACAGTGCGTCATAGGCCACCAGTCGACCGAGCAGCGGCTCACCAATACCCGTAATCAGCTTGACGGCTTCGGTTGACATGATCGAGGCGATGGACGCGCACAGAATACCCAGCACGCCACCCTCGGCGCATGACGGCGCCAGTTCAGGTGGAGGAGGCTCCGGATACAGGTCACGGTAATTGACACCTCTGTCGCCAGGCGCATTCTCCCAGAATACGGACACCTGCCCCTCGAAGCGGAAAATAGATCCCCACACATAAGGCCGGTCCGCAAGAATGCATGCATCGTTGACCAGGTATCGGGTCGCAAAATTATCCGTGCCATCAAGGATCAGGTCATATTTGGAAAACAGCGAGACAGCCATGTCCGGCTCCAGTCGATCACTGTAGGTTTCAACCCTGACCAGCGGATTGAGCCGGGCAATGGCCTGCCGGGCGCTTTGTACCTTGAGCTCACCCAGTGTATCGACCGAATGGATGACCTGACGCTGCAGGTTGGACTCGTCAACCCGATCGAAATCGATAATACCCAGGGTACCCACCCCGGCCGCAGCCAGGTAAAGCAGTGTCGGGGATCCCAAACCACCGGCGCCGATGACCAGCACACGGGCATTTTTGAGCCGACGCTGACCCGTCACGCCTACGTCCGGAATCAGAAGATGCCTGCTGTAACGCTCGATCTCCTCTTTGGTCAATGCTTCGCCGGGCTCAACAATAGCCGAAATTGCCATTTCACAATCCTTTTGATTTAAATACGAATCATTTTTATTCTCACCTTTATGGGTGAGCAAAACAACCCCTTAGATGGATCCATTCATATGCATATAGGAGAAATATCTATTCGTTTTGAATAGGGCCCGAATTACTCAAATGTGGCCATGTCTGCGCATACGCTGGTGAAGGCATCTGCAAAGAAATCTGCCTCTTCGATGGTCAATGTCAGTGGGGGCTGTATGCGCATGACGCGGTTGTTGTTTGCCGTCACGAAAGTCAGAACGCCATGCTCCTGCGACAGGCGGGTCATGAACCGCAAGACAAACAGGTCTTCCAGACTGCTTTCGAGTTCTTTCATCGCCTTTTGCAGGTGATAATGCAGCGCATCGGACATCATGCGGTAGGTCATGAATGGCTGGGCAGGCATGCGGCTTGCCATCTCCCGCACCAGGGCCTCAGTACCGCCGGCCATGTCGCAGCAGAATTCAATGGCAATCATCATGCCGCGTCCGCGCACCTCACGAATGAAACCGTACTGGTCGGCCAGCTGCTGCAGGCGACGCTGCAGATAGGGGCCCACCTGGGCGGCATTGTCTGCCAGTTTTTCCTCTTCCAGTACATCCAGCGCAGCCATGGCGCAGGCCGCGGCAAAATTTCCGCCGCCAAAGGTGGAGGTATGCAATGCAAAGGTATCCATGGTGCCGTAGGCCCTGCGCCAGACCTCCCTTGTCGATAGCGTGGCGCCGATGGGCACCGCGCCGCCGGACAGCGATTTGGACAGCGCCATGATATCGGGCGCCACACCTTCCCAGTCGCAGGCAAAACGCTTGCCGGTGCGCCCCAGACCGGTCTGGATTTCATCCAGCACCCATAGGCACTCGTATTGCGTGCACAGTTCCCGGACCTGAGCCAGATAACCGTCTGGTGGCACGATCACACCGCCCTCACCCTGTATCGGTTCCATGATGAAAGCCGCCACGTCGCCCTGTGCCAGACGGGCCTGCAGCGCCGGGATATCACCGAAAGGCAGTTGCTCGCAACGCGGCAGCAGCGGTTCGAACGGCTTGCGATGCTTGCTGCGGCCTGTGATTGACAGGGCTCCCAGCGTTTTACCGTGATAGCCATTGCCGCAATAGAGGATGACCTTGCGATCACTGGCTGCCAATGCCAGTTTCATGGCTGCCTCCATCGCCTCTGTTCCCGAGTTGCTGAAGAACACATGCTGCATGTCACCGGGTGCCAGTTCAGCAAGGCGGCGCGCCAGCTGGCTTGCCTGCAATGGCGCAGAAATGTACTGGACAAAAGTGGGATACTGCTGTTGCAGGTAGGTAGTGAGCGCCTCGGATATCCTGGGATGGTTATGGCCCGTATTCATACACCCGTAACCGGCGACAAAATCCAGATAGCGCTTTCCGTCCAGATCCGTCAGCCAGCACCCTTCACCCTTGACGAAAACACGCTCTACATGATTGAACTGATAGAACTCGCGCAACATCGGATTGATATGCCTGCCAAAATCTTCAAGCACCTTTTTGCGAAGATCCACTGGCGTCAGCGAATCGTTCGTCTCAACGGCCTGTGCTGCAAGATGATATTGCCGCAGACCATCAAATCGCGAATCACTGACGGCTTCTGAATTGGATACCATGGGTGTCGGTAAAAAGCCGTGGTGTGCGGCCAGCGCACCGATTTCAAGCACCCGGTCAACCGGCAGCTCCCTGCCAATGGAAAACGGTTCGGCCCTGCCTTCCAGAGCAAGGATGATTGTTTCTGCCATGCATCCGTTCAGATTCCGTTTGGGATCAAGGCCAAACGCCATGGCGCCGAAACTGACATCAGACGTGGCAGATACCAGTCCCCCTTCAATGACCAGAATATCGTCACGCCTGTCGGCGCCCGGCAGAACATCGCGCGGCAGAGCGGTATCTATCACGACCGAGCCCGGAAGCAATCGACCGGGGTCAATGACGCCGCCGCTGGACGTTGCCGTGACGAACAGACGCGCCATGTCATAGCATTCATCGATCCCGGCGTGGTAGTGCACCTGGTCTGCACGTTGCAATGGAAGATCGTCAGGCAGATTATTCGCCGTGCCACGATGAACCAGATGCAAGGTACAACCCTTGTCGAGCAGCAGACGGGCAACCGCCTGGGCAATGGAACCCGGGTAGCCGGCAACCACGACCTGTGCCTGTTCGGGGCTCACATTCAGTCGTGCCATGCATTCGAGCAGATTCTGATAGGCCGCGTATGCTGTCAGCGAATTGCCGGTAGTAACCGGCACCGCCGCGCGCTCCAGGATCTGCAACCCCCGGTTTCCGACAATGCCAGTAAAGCCTCCCAGACCAACAAGCGCGGCGCCATCCTGATGCAGCGCGTTGACCCCTTCCAGCACCCGCTCCGCGATTTTTCGCGGCTGGGCAATCATCTGTTCCGCAGTCAGCGGCATAAACTGAATCATGCCTTCGCATTCTGCGCCGCAGGCACTGGTAATGCGCGTGAATTCCGCGAACGGCACCAGATTATGTCGGGTCCAGTGCGTCGATGCATAACCTTCTTCCTGTTCCCTGAGCATTCTGCCCGCCAGATCGATCACCTTGACCTGATGCAACAACGGCACTGAAGTGGGATGGGCAATGAAACCAAACTTCATGCGTTTTTCTCCAGTGGCCGGCGACTCCAGGTCTCTTCAGACACCAGACTCAGGCCGTCGCCTTCAGAGTTATGACCCAGAACGACGTCGAAAAAGTTGATCCGGCCGGGTATCGTGAGTGCTTTTGCCATGGATTCCGGGCAGAAGGACTGAATGGTCTCGCAGTTCAGGTGTACACCGCCGGTCAGCTCCCGCATGCCGTCCCTGCCTGCAGGCAGGGGCACGTTTACCTGGCGATTGCCGTTACACGCATAGCGTTTATCCAGGTAGGTCTGTATCATAGAAAGGACTCCATTGTTCAAATAAAAAATACTGATATTGCGCGCCGCGGCATGAGGAGACGACGCTGCACACATGGCCAGGCGCTGTTCAATATCAGGCACCAGGGCGCGCGCGCCATCACCGATAAAGGCAAGCAGGTTGTGGGGGTTGCGAACAGCCAGATAGGGCAATGCCATCAGTCCGTCACCCATCAGGGCACGTCCGTACCAGCCGGAGAATCCCGGATCCGTTCGGGGAATGTTTCGAATCGCCGAAAGGCTGCAGCGACCAACGTCGTAAACGCCGGTGTACCGATAGTCCTGATCCCTGATTAGGCTCGTAATGAGCTGTCCCAGCTGAAGAAAAAAGTAGTTGGGCGTCATGGGCAGCGTCTCAATGCAGTCACTGGGCATGACCTCGGGCGCGGATTGCAACTGCTGCAGATGTGCACGCCGGCAGGCAAGGATTTGAGGATCCGTCGCGATCCGGGGTTCGACATAATCCAGGAAATCATCCAGATTCATTTCCAGCGGCAGATTGCAGAACGGTGCCATATGCGCGGGATTGCGGTTGACTTGCGCGATACGAAAGCTGCGGCGCAGGCGCCCTTCTGAATAGGGGGTCGCCGACTGGTCAGCCTTGCCCTTGAGAAAAAACAGCCAGGGCGTCAGCGGCTGATCCGTCTGTCCGTCAGCACCACGACGGCGTTGCAAAACGTCGCTATTGGATACAGCCTCGACATCAGCCGACTGAAACTGCAGTTCATGATCCTGTTCAAGAAACTCGTAGACGCGACGGGTAAAACCGTACATGGACAAGGGGCCAAGATAGTTCTCCACGCGCGTGCCCTCGCACCAGGCCGGAATGGAGCCTGGTGCGATAATGCTATCGGCCAGGGCAATGCCGGCCCGCCGGGCGATTGAGAGTACTCGCTGGCATTGGGAACGCGTCAGCCTTCCGCATTGCCAGAGTATGGGCGCCGGATGGCTGTTGAGAACGGCAACGGCCTGCTTAAGGTGCTCACGCCGCCGCGCTTCGTTCATCAGATTATCCGGAACCGGCACGCAAACGGATTGCGGTAACGGTTCCGCGAGCGGCGTTCTGGACTCAAGTGCGGCCTGCGAGGCGAAGATGAATGTCGGTGCCGGCTGACAATCCAGTGCGTGAAACGCCTCCGACACGCAGGCCTGCAGCTGGCTCGAGTCCCGCAGGAATTGGTGCCATAGTCCTCTTGCAGCGACTACCTCATGACCGTTACTGTCCGCATTCAACGTTCCCTGGAATGCGTACCACACGGTTTCCGGCGATTCCGCACAGATCACGATACCCGGCGCTCCCGCACGACGCAGATTGTCCAGCGTTCCCCGCGCCTCATCGAGCATGCCTGAAGTCACAGTGATCACATAAGCACGGCCGTACATTTGCCAGCCGGCTATCGCGCTCACGGCCAGCGAGTGCTCATTGCATCCACTGTAAACACCAATATCCGAATCTCCTGCAAGCGCCTGCATGGAATCGATAAACCCGGCAACCATAGACCCGGTGAAAAAATGAAAATCCCAGTTGTGATTCCAGCGCTCGCACATCATCTGATGCACGGCCTGAGCCAGCGTGACGGGACCGGGTTGCGGATAGGTGGTGCGAACCAGCAGACGATTGAAATGTGCATGCTCCAGATGATCCAGCAACAGACGCAAAAGATCGGCCTGGCGCTGACTCTGGCTGGCATGGGGAATGCGTATCAGCCGATTTCCGCCCAGCGTGAGCATCCATTCGGCCAGATTCGCCTGATCGCAGAAAAGAACAGCAGACGATGGCGACACGCGTGCCTGCGACTGCATTGAGAACAGCTCACAAAAAGGATCCTTGCTGCGATCCCAGTTGGTTGCACGGGAATCCGCGAAAAAGCATTCCGTGGTCAGCGTGCTCTGCTTCAGGTTGTCCCGGGCCGACTGCATCGAGGGGAAACACTGCAGCTCCAGTTGATGGGTCTGGCGTGATCCCTGCGCGCCCAGGTACTGTCGGGCCTGAATCAGTATCTGCTGAACCGGTTTTTGCAGCGACAACTCGTCAGCGCTACCCTGCCGGCTCAGCCAGCCATTGACTTGACTGACGACCTGCTCGAGCTCCCTCTGCAATTGTCGGTCCTGACTGATCAGGCACACCCCTATCTGGCGGGATGGCTTTTCTTCCATGACATCTCTCTCCCTTGATCCTTATCACACTTGAAAATATCGATTGGTGTCGTCGATCATGAGGAAAAATGGTATCATCCGGAATGAGAATCATTTTCATTGTTTTCTATGAAATCGGGAGCAATTCATATGGAAAAGTTCCTACGGAGGTGAGATGCGTAAATGTCCGTGCCGTTTGACAGCCGACGAGTTGCGTACCCTGCGCCCACTGGACGACGGTCATGTCAGGACGCAATTGCCGGAAGAACTCGGCAATTGCTATTCGGAATCGATCATGCTTGAATCAGGCATTCTGATTGGAAGGCTGCATTACCACCCGGACCGGCCATTGGTGGAAGAATCCTCAGGTCCGCATAAAGGGCGTGTTCTTGTGGTCACGGTTGGTCTGCAAGGCCAGTCCACCTACCGCGGCGAAAATACCAATGAGGTTCTGTTCAAGTCGGGACACACCACCATTACCGCGTTCCAGGCCTTGCGCGGCGAACGCAGCTACGAGGAAAAACAGCCAGTGGCCCAGCTCAGGGTGGTCATCAGTGCGCCTACGCTGCGCAAATATGTCGGCGAAGCCCGTGCCGACAAAATTCTGGGCAGTGCGCCGTTTGAACGTGTGGGCTTTTTCAGTTCCAGCAGAGCCACTATGGCACATGCCGCCGCCATCAACCGGTATATGCAGGCAGCAACGCGGGACCAGGCAAATCCGCATCAGCTTGAACTGCACATCCACGCCCTGAGCCTGTTGTCAGAACAGTTCAAGGAACTGGCTCCGGTAGAAACAGAATTAGCCGCCGGCTTTTCTTCGGATGATGTCGAGCGACTGGAACGTGCGCGGGATATTATTGCGCACCAGCTGCATCTGCCATTGACCAACCAGTATCTGGCAGCACAGGTCGGCATCAATGAGCACAAACTGAAGGAAGGGTTCCGTTACCTTTACGACAATACGCCTTCAGGCGTGGTACTGGAACAGCGCATGCGCAAGGCGTATACCCTGCTGGAATCAGGGCAGCAGGTTGCGCAAACCGCATGGCAGGTGGGATACAAATACCCGAACAATTTTTCCGTAGCCTTCACCCGCTACTTCGGAAAAGCGCCGAAAACCATTTTCCAGAAAACAGCCTGAATGGTTACGGCGCGCGGGAACCTGGGTCATCCCGACCTGCGTCATTCTGACCTGCGTTATCCCGTCTTTCGTTACCTCGCGTTTCCCTGGCGGTTATCAGGCTGATCTGAACCGGCAGGCTTCGCGTACGTGCTGAAGTCTCCCGGACCTTCGCTGGCAGGATAGGGTACACGGCCTTTGACCGGATGGCCCGGATCACTGTAACCTGGCGTAGACGCGTGCCCGGGCGTAACCAGGGAATCGATCAATGCTTCATCGTCTTCTGTCAGGCGATATTCCAGCGCTTTCAGGTAGGCCTGCCATTGTTCAAAGGTACGGGGTCCCACAATTGCCGAGGTCACATAGCGGTTGTTCAACACCCAGGCCAGCGCAAAATCGGCTGCCGACACGCCGCGTTGCTCGGCATGGGCTTTGACTTTCTGTGCGACCTGCAAGGATTCCACCCGAAACTCGGTCTGTTGTATGCGCTTGTCGCCCCGACCCGCCCGGGAATCCGGTGGTGGTGGCGCATCGGCTGCATATTTGCCTGTCAGTACCCCACGAGCCAGCGGGCTGTAGGAAATCACACCGATGCCATAGTTGGCAGCTGCAGGCAGCTGTTCCACCTCTGCCTGGCGGGAGACCAGGTTATACAAGGGTTGGCTGGCAACGGGACGATCGATACCCAGCGCATCAGCCAGTCTGACCGTATCGGCTATTTTCCAGCCGCGAAAGTTGGAAACCCCAAAGTACCGCAGCTTGCCCTGACGAATCAGGTCGGCAATGGCGCGGATGGCTTCGCCCAGCGGTTCATCCGGAATCTCGCGATGGATATAGAGGATATCGAGATAGTCGGTGCCCAGTCGCTTCAGGCTGGCTTCAACAGACTGAAAAATCCACTTGCGTGACATGCCGCGTTCATTTGGTCCCTCGCCTGCCGGATTGGCCAGTTTTGATGCCAGCACCCAGAAATCACGATTGTCTTTGAGTGCACGGCCTACCACTCTTTCGGACTCGCCGGCGTTGTAGACATCCGCCGTGTCAATGGAGTTGATACCGCGTTCCCGGGCGTCCTGAATAATGCGATGCGACTGTGATTCGTCCGTCGCGCCGCCAAACATCATGGTGCCCAAGGTGAGTGGAGAAATTCTGAGCCCGCTTTTACCAAGATACCGATAAGACATGTGTTGCTCTCCCGAAATTTCAGATGAAATATACCGCCGTTTACTGGGTGCCGTTTACTGGGACCAGGCTGCCAGCAATTCCTGCAGCGCCTGCCGCTGCAGACCATTCCAGACAGCAGCGCACAGCAGCAGCCTCGCCTTGCGCGGACACAGCCAGCCGCCCATCAGAATGCCATGCTGCTGCAGATCAATCTCTGCGCCTTTATAGCCATAAACCGATGTTGTCGTACTGCCCGATCCGGTACGACTGCACATGATGACCGGAACACGCGCCGCCGCATCGACCAGCGCATCCCGCATCCGCTCGGACGCATGACCGGAACCAAACCCGGCCACAACGATGCCGGCATACCCTGCTTCCATTGCAAATGTGATCATATCGGGGTCGTCGTCAAGACTGTGTTCCAGCAGCATCACTTTCCCGCTGAAAGCCCCGGGAATCGGCAGTCGCGGCGCCGCGGGCGTTTCCCGTAAATAACGGACCACGTTTTCCTGTACCACGCCGACAGGCCCGAAGACCGGAGAGATGAATGCATTGACATGCGTGGTATGCGCTTTGCGCACGCGCCGCGCTTCATGAATGTCGTCATTCATCACAACCACTGCACCACGCCCGATGCTCGATTCCGCGGCAGCGACCTGTACAGCGGCCAGCAGATTGGCGCTTCCGTCTGCACCTGGCATTTGAGGATTGCGCATTGCGCCCATCAGCACTAGCGGTTGCGGCAGAGTCCAGAACAGATCAAGCAAAAACGCCGTTTCTTCCAGCGTGTCTGTCCCCTGCGTGATGACCACGCCTTGCGCACCCTGTTCAATCTGCTCCTGTGCCCAGGCCAGCGTATCGAACAGATGCTGAAAACGTATAGAACCGCTGCCAATTCTGGCCAGCGTATGCAACCTGAGTTCTGCTGCCTGATCCAGACCAGGCACTGACTGCGCCAGTTCTTTGGCGCCCAGATTGGAACTGACGCCCTGCTCTCCGGGTTTGCCGGTCATGCTGATCGTGCCCCCCAGGGCACCAATGGAAATAACGGGTTTGCTGTTCATACCAAATTGAGGTTAACGGTTTTACTGACGAGTGGATGCTGCGCGTAATTGCGTAGCGGTGCGACTACCAAACAATACCAGAAAAAATCGCCGGCCCCCACATACGGGGATCCGGCGATAAATGTGCACTCAAGGCGGTGCCTGCAAATGGGTAGGCTGATAATGAGTGTGACTGCTAGCTTTCGCTGGCCACCCGCTCTGCAATTGCCTTACCCATTTCGGTTGTTCCGGCATTGCCACCCAGATCCGGGGTTTTGGGGCCATTGACCAGTGTTTCTTCCACGGCACGCATGATACTGTCGGCCGCAGCCTGCGCTTGCGGATGGTCACCGGCAAAAAACTCCAGCATCATCGCACCGGACCAGATCATGGCTACCGGATTGGCAATGTTCCTGCCATAGATATCGGGCGCAGAACCATGCACCGGTTCGAACAGGGAAGGAAAATCACGTTCAGGATTGAGGTTGGCCGAGGGCGCAATACCAATTGTGCCCGTGCATGCAGGACCCAGATCGGACAGAATGTCACCAAACAGGTTGGACGCCACCACGACATCAAAACGGTCCGGTTGCAGCACAAAGCGCGCACTCAGAATATCAATGTGCTGTTTGTCCCATTTGATATCCGGATACTGTTTGGCCATTTCGGCGACGCGCTCATCCCAGTAAGGCATGCTGATCGAAATACCGTTGGATTTGGTGGCGGCGGTCAGTGTTTTGCGCTCACGCTTGCTTGCCAGTTCAAACCCGTATTTCAGTATGCGGTCCACGCCCTTGCGCGTAAAAACGGATTCCTGCAGCACCACTTCCCTGTCGGTACCTTCGAAGATTTTGCCGCCGACAGAGGAGTATTCCCCTTCTGTGTTTTCCCGTACCACCAGGAAATCAATATCGCCAGGCTTGCGATTTGCCAGCGGACACGGCACCCCCGGCATGAGACGCACGGGCCGCAAATTCACATACTGATCGAATTCCCGGCGGAATTTCAGCAGCGATCCCCACAGAGAAATATGATCCGGCACTTTTTCCGGCCAGCCGACCGCACCGAAATAAATGGCATCGAATGACTTGAGGGTATCAAACCAGTCATCGGGCATCATTTGCCCGTGCTTTTCGTAATAATCGCAGCTGGCCCACTCAAATTCCGTCACGCTCAGGTTCAGATTGAACTTATCATTAACCTGTTGCAGGACGCGCAGTCCTTCGGGCATGACTTCCTTGCCGATTCCGTCACCGGGGATGGCTGCAATTCTGATCTGTTTTGTCATCATTCGATTCCTGGCACAACAACAAGATGTGTCATGCGTATCTGTGGTTCAAAGAAAACTTCCCTTACGGCCCAGAGGTTTGATAAGTAACAGGTCAATATCCGGACGCAATGCCTGGCCTGGCTTTGGGCAGGGAGGAAGGCCCGAAAGACGCGGGCCCCTGGAATGTTAGAGCTTTTCTGTTTCGCCCGCCACCGGACGCCATGTCAGGGCGTATTTCTCGGTGATACTGACCAGGCCATCCAGAATCAGTGCAAAGATGGTCAGCACAATAATGCCGGCCACCACGGTATTGATATCGAAAGTGCCTTCGGCCTGCAGAATCAGATAGCCCACACCGCTGGCTGAGCCCAGATACTCACCCACCACGGCACCGACAAAAGCCAGACCGACTGACGCATGCAGACTGGAAAATACCCAGCTTGTCGCAGAAGGGATGTAAACATGACGCAGCAGCTGACGCCTGTTGGCGCCCAGCATGCGCGCGTTATCCAGCAGAGTGGGACTGACTTCGCGAATGCCCTGGAAGACATTGAAGAACACAATGAAGAACACCAGCGTAAATGCCAGGGCAACCTTGGACCAGATACCCAGACCGAACCAGAGGGCAAAGATGGGCGCCAGAATCACACGCGGCATGGAGTTGAGCGCTGTCAGGAACGGATCCAGAACCAGACTCGCGGTGCGCGACAGACCCAGCCACAGACCAAAGCCCATGCCGCAAATCGTACCAATGAAAAAGGCCAGCAGCGTTTCAACCAGCGTGATCCACAAATGCCGATAGATATCGGCATTGCCGATGAACCAGTTCCAGATCACTTCGGCAACACCCAGTGGCTGCCCGAAAAAGAATGCTGCAGTATCGTTCAGAGATATGACGTACCACAATGCCAGCAGCACGATCACAATCAGAATTTGCCAGACGCGATAATTCCTGGCTGTCGGTTTAATGGCGTTCCACATATTACTTCCGTTTCTGTTGATCGTAACCCTTGAGCACTTCTTCGCGCAGTACGCCCCAGATAGCCTGGTGAAGTTCAACAAAGCGAGGATGGGTACGGACTTCTGCCACATCACGAGGACGCGGCAGATCAATGGGAAACTCACCCATGATGTGGGTGCCGGGTCCGGCCGACAGGACCACAACACGGTCACTCATGGCGATGGCTTCGTCAAGATCGTGCGTAATGAAAAGCACGGCCTTGCGCTGCTTCATCCAGATATCCAGTACTTCGTTTTCCATGAGCTGACGCGTCTGAATATCGAGCGCCGAAAACGGCTCATCCATCAGAATGATGTCGGGATCGCGGATCAGCGTTTGTGCAAGCATGACGCGCTTGCGCATTCCGCCCGACATCTGGTGCGGATACTTGTATTCGGCCTGTGACAGACCAACTCGACGCAGCCATTCCATGCCGCGTTCTTTGGCTTCCTGCTTGGAAACGCCGGCAAACTGCAGCCCCGCCATGACATTATCCAGCGCATTGCGCCAGGGCAGCAGCGCTTCTCCCTGGAACATATAGCCCGCACGCCGGTTGATACCTGTCAGCGGCTGACCAAACACCCGCACCTGTCCCGAGGAAGGAGAGAGCAGACCGGCGCCCACATTCAGCAACGTGGACTTGCCACAGCCAGTGGGGCCGACAACGGATACGAACTCACCGGGTGCAATATGCAAGGTAGCATCTCGCACCGCGGTGTATTTCGCATCCCGGTTGTCCCGGGACACGAAAGTGCAGGTAATATTTTCCAGGCTTAACGCAGCATCAGTCATGGAATCAGGCTTTTACAGATTTATCAGTGAAGTCGTTGGTCCAGCATTTGGACAGGTCGATGGCCTCGGCATTGAAACCGGCAATGTAGGCGGCTTGTGCCTTGAGAGACGTTTCTGCCCCTTTCGGATCGATACGGCCATCGGGTGACAGACCTTCGAAGCTTTTGGTAAGCGCAAGCTTGTAAACGTCCGGATTGCCCAGCAGGTAATTTTTGGGGACGGTTTTCATGATCTCGTCAGGGCCTGCACTCTGAATCCATTGATCGGCTTTGACCATGGCATTGGTAAGCGCCTGGACCGAACCCGGGTTGGCATCGATGAATTTCTGTGAAGTATACAGGCAGCCGGCGGGCATAGGGCCACCAAAAATGCTTTCTGTATCTTTCAGTGTGCGGGTATCGGCAATGCTGAAAATATCACCCGATTCGTCAAGCAGACTGATGACGGGATCCAGATTGCTGAGTGCATCAATCTGACCAGCACGCAAGGCGCTGACCGCTCCGGCACCACCGCCCACACCAATGATGGACACATCAGAATCTTTCAGACCATGCTTGGACAGGAAGAAGCTGACCAGCATATTGGTTGAGGAACCGGGTGCTGTAACGCCGATTTTCTTGCCTTTCAGGTCGGCTGGCGATTTGTAGTTTGGCAGCGTCTTTTTGTTACCGGCCAGTACAATCATGGGTGCACGACCCTGAAGCACGAATGCACGGAAAAACTGTTTCTTGGCCTGCAGGTTGATTGTGTGCTCAAACGCGCCGGAACATACATCGGCGCTGCCACCAACCACCGCCTGCAGGGCTTTGGAACCACCTGCAAAATCGGCGATCTTGACGTTCAGACCTTCTTCCTTGAAAAACCCTTTTTCTTCTGCAATGGTGAGCGGCAGGTAGTAAACCAGCCCTTTACCACCTACGGCGATGGAGACATCGGTTTTTTCCGGCTTCGGTGCATTCTGCGCCAGGCTGATTCCGGGAAAAACGGTAGCCAGACCAGACAAACCTGCGGCCTGCAATATATGGCGACGCGAAAGACTCATGTGACACTCCTTTGGTTTTTTTCTTCAGTAGGTAGAACAATTCAGGATTGGATATTACATCTGTATTGTCGTTATGCCGCGTTGAATGTTGCTGACTGCGCGGGCGCATGAGAGCCGCGGCCGTTGATGAACGTTCCTGAGGGCGAATTCCCGATAGAGGTATTCCCGGCAATGGAATTTGTAACAAAAAATGTAATCACAACGACGAACCGGAGTATTGTATCAGAGCGGTGCAGGCATTCCACCTTCGTGAATATCACTACGGGTTTACAGCTATATGGTCAGCCCTCTTTGCGGCGCTCCAGGCCAAAGAACTGTTGCCACAACTGTAATTTTTTGTCGAATGAAAGCGTATACGCCGGGCTGCTGGATGGCAGCGTTTCAGTATGCACATGCTCCGGGATATGAGGCAATCCGGCTTTGGCCGCGGCCTTGCCATTGAACGCGACATAACGGATATCGGGTGCATGCTCAAAGAGGCTGTCCAGGGGATTGAGTTCACCCATACGAATGGCACTATCCAGACTGCCGCTGCGTTCACAGCCGGAATACACATCCCACAACCCGATCCGGTTTCGCAATAGTGCCTTCACCCGCTGCTCATACGGCAGCGTTGCCAGCGGTTCGTTTAGGATTGCGCCCATCAGCCGCCAGAACTGGTTTTGGGGATGCCCATAGTACTGCTGTTGAGCCAGCGATGTTTCCGAAGGGAAGCTGCCCAGCACAAGATGGGTAATATGCGCTGAATGGATGGGTGCAAAGCCGGTAAGCCAGGGCAGGGAACGCATAGGTCAGTGATGAGATTGGTTTAATTGACAATTCGATCGGGGATTCTATCGCGATCAGGAATGCTATCGGCAGGCAAAGGAAAACCCACACAATGTGGTCTGAGGATATCCGGAATCCCCGCCGCCCTGCTCATGATGACGCACGCAGTTTAACCGCATATGGGATAAGCCCGATTGCCCGAAGTGAAAACTTCAGCCACACTTGTGATTTTCCCAATTGTTCATCCGGAGAATCATCATGAAAAAACGCCTGCTGGCGACGCTGCTTTGTACCCTTCCCTTCTCAGCCATGGCACAGAATACGCCAGACACCCTCAAGCAGGTCATGGACAGCAAGACCTTGCGCGTTTGTACTCCTGGCGACTACAAACCTTTCAGCTTTGACAAGGATGGTCATTTTGAAGGACTGGATATCGATCTGATGAACGCGCTGGCAGGCACACTGGGCGCCGAGGTCAAGATCGTCAAAACGTCGTGGGCAAATCTGATGAGCGATTTCACATCTGACAAATGTGATATTGGTGCAGGCGGCATTTCGGTTTCGACCGAGAGACAGAAGCAGGCCTTCTTCAGCGCTCCATATATGGTTAACGGGAAAACGCCGATAGTACGTTGCGAGGACAAGGAAAAATATCAGAGCATTGATGCGCTGAATCGGCCGGAAGTCAACATCGTGGCCAACCCCGGTGGCAGCAATGAAAAGTTTGCGCGCACCATGCTGCCCAACGCAACGCTGACCATGCACAAGGACAATCTGACCATTTTTGATGAAGTTGCCAGTGGGAAGGCGGATGCATTCGTTACCGAAGCAGCCGAAGCGCGAGTGCAAAGCAAACTGAATCCGAAACTATGTGCTGTCAATCCCGAGCAACCACTGCAATACGCCGAGATGGGCTATTTGATTGCACAAAACGATATGCGCTTCAAGCTTTACGTCGACCAGTGGATGCATCTGCTGAAAGCCAGTAAAGAATACGACAAGCTGGCCGACAAATGGATTCCCGCTGAGACAGAAAATTGACATCCTCCCCTCCCTAAAGGAAGGGGATTCCTACTGCCTTAACCGGTGAGGGCAAGTGCTTCGGTGGGTTCC
>JAEWHK010000005.1 GCA_023387815.1 Pseudomonadota bacterium | reverse complement strand
ATCCTGCAGTATCTTGCCGAAAAGACGGGCAAATTTCTTTCCGAAGACTTGCGACTCAAAACGCAAACGCTGGAATGGCTCAACTGGCAGATGGGCGGTTTGGGCCCCATGGCGGGACAAAATCATCACTTCGGAGTTTATGCCCCCGAGAAAATCGAATACGCGATCAATCGCTACGTAAAGGAAACCGCTCGTCTCTATGGCGTTCTCGATCGTCGTCTGCAGGACCGGGAATTTATTGTTGGCGATTATTCCATCGCTGATATGGCCTGCTATCCCTGGGTGGTACCCTATGAACGGCAAAAACAGAATATCAATGATTTCCCGAACCTGAAGCGATGGTTTGATGCGATTGCTGCGCGTGAAGCAACCAAGCGTGCCTATGCCCTCGTCGACAAGGTCAATCCGGGGCAGCCGCCGAATGATGAGGCCGCCAGAAAAATTCTATTTGGCTTTGGCGACGACAAAAAATAAGCTGCCAGTCTGGCAGCGGGCGGTCATAGGTCGCCCGCCCTTTTCACTACTGTGGTGCGCCCAGTCCCTGCTTCAGTCCTGGCTGGCTGAACCGGACAGCGCGTTTTAACGCATTTCATAAAGTCGCGTCAGCGCGGTGACCGTATACAGGCCAAATGTGGTCATCAACAAGGATCCAATCACGTGCAGCGCGATTTCCAGCATGGCCCACTGGATTTTTCCCTGGTGAAGAAGCACGGTGACTTCGGCGGAGAAAGACGAAAAGGTGGTTAATCCCCCCAGAAATCCGGTCACAATCAAAAGCCGCCACTCAGCCGGAATACTGGGAATCGCCGCGAACACGCCTAACGCAAGTCCGATCATATAACCACCACTCAGATTGGCAACCAGTGTTCCCATGGCGATATGATGAAAGGTACTGTTCAGTGCAAGGCCGAGCAGCCAGCGTAAAATCGCTCCGCAGGAAGCACCGATACTGATCATGAAAATGGATTGAAGCACGCCGAACCCCGTTTATTGTTGAAGATTTTGCGGGCACAAAAAAACCCGCGGTCACTTTCCTGCAGCCGTTACGGCCGCAGGTGAAAGCTGCGCAGGTATCATTATCTGTCTGATCGACAGCAGTTCGGGCCAGGCCCGGGAGGATAGCCATCTCCACTGAGATCAAATAGTAGCATAAGCCACCAGATCAGGGATAGAGGCCTCGTACTTCGCGTGATTCCAGAATACGGGAGCATGCCACAATAAACGCCGCCGTTCTCAGGGTGACAGAGTGCTGTTTCGACACTTCGGACACCGCTCGGTAAGCTTCACGCATCAGGCGCTCCAGCCGATGGTTGATCTCGTCTTCTGTCCAGAAAAAGCTGGAGAAGTCCTGCACCCATTCAAAGTAACTCACCGTCACACCGCCCGCATTGGCAAGCACGTCGGGAACAACATAGACACCCTTTTCTGTCAGGATATCATCGGCTTCCGGCGTTGTCGGACCGTTAGCGCCCTCTACCACGATTTTTGCATTCACCAGATTGGCGACGCGAGCGTCAATTTGATTTTCCAGCGCGGCAGGAATCAGGAAATCAGTCTGCACCGACCAGAAATCATCAATGGCTACTTCCTCGGCCCCGGCGAACCCTTTGACGCCGGCGTGTTTTTCTACGTGCGCCAGAAGCTCGTGTACCTGGATTCCATTGGTATTCTTGATGGCACCCGTATGGTCCTGAACAGCTACGACTTTGGCGCCTGCTTCAAAAAACAGACGTGCGGCGGTTCCACCAACGTTACCAAAACCCTGAACGGCGACGCGCGCGCCTTCGATAGGAAGATTCACATCTCTGGCTGCTTCGCAACCGACCACAAAAACGCCGCGTCCGGTCGCTTCAACACGTCCCAGACTGCCACCCAACGAGATTGGCTTGCCTGTGACCACACCCGTCGCGGTCGCGCCTACGTTCATGGAATAGGTATCCATCATCCAGGCCATGGTTTGGGGATTCGTGTTGACATCCGGCGCAGGAATATCCTTGGAAGGGCCAATGATCACGCCAATTTCACTGGTATAGCGGCGAGTCACTTTCTCAAGTTCTGCTTTTGAATAATTGCGGGGATCAATGCGAATGCCCCCTTTTGCACCGCCATATGGCAGGTTGACAGCAGCATTTTTAATGGACATCCAGGCCGCCAGTGCCATCACTTCCGACAGACACACGTCCTGGTGAAAGCGCACCCCACCCTTACCTGGTCCGCGAGAAGTATTGTGCTGAACCCGATAGCCCTCGAAATGCGCAATGGTGCCGTTATCCAGTTCTACAGGGATGTCCACAATCAGTGCACGCTTGGGACGTTTGAGCGTTTCGACCCAGCGCTGTAGCGACCCCAGGTAGGGAGTCACGCGATCTACCTGCTTCAGATAAATTCCCCATGCTCCCAGATCGCTGGAATCCAGATAGGAAGGTAAGGCGTGCTGAGGGCTGCTGCTTGAATCCTGGCTCAAAATCATCTCCTAAACGTGATCAGATAAAGCACAAGTGTAACGGGAATTTAATCTGTCCCCATTTTTATAAACGAATAATTAAATAGGGACGGATTAAATGTGTGTTTCAGACAATAGCAGAATTGTAAGGGGGACAGCGACGCGGATAGTTCTCCCCCTCTTTTCGGGCGGACGAGTGCCCGTCAGCGAATCAAGAGATCAATCAGATTATCAAACTCACTGAACCGAATTGATAACAACGCGTGAGGTTTTACCACTACGGCTGATCACCGATTCCATAGTCAGTCCTTTCTCCGGGCAGTACCAGTCAGTCACCTGGCCAGTTCCGGATTTCGCCGCGTTCGCATTGCTGGCTGATACACCGCTAAGGTTACCACTGGATGTCGTGGCCGTATAGGTGACAGGCATACACTGCAGCGTCCCGACCGAGGTAGTATGGCTTTGTAATTTACCGACCTTTCGGGGGCCGGTGGAAATGGTCGCGTTACTCACGTTTATCTGATTCAACGGTATGCCATTCTGCAACGCGATGGTCAGATTGACGTTGGAATTACCCGAAACGGGAGGCAGCGTTTCACCTGGTGTTACCGTATTTGCCGGTTTCAGAAAGTACCCATTGAGCGCACTTTGCACCGACGTCTTCATATTGGTATTCATGAGTCCGGACGCATCAAACGAGCCATTCAGCGTGGATCTTCCCTGACTGACCGTGAGGGTAAATGGCCCGGTGCCCTTCACCCTCTGCCCTGCTATCGGCGCATCAGCATCAACCGTCAGCTGTGCCGTGCATTGTCCGGCACCCTGTCGATTCACCGAGTTCACCGTCACCGTGAACCGGGCTGTGGCGCCGTCGACGGATCCCGACAATCTTGCGTTGGGCCGCAGCCACGGACTATCACAGTATGCCTGTTCGGCGTGCGCGGCCGCCCCAGTCATGAGCAGCACGCAACCACCGATACCCAGCAAGGCCGTTTTATAACGGGCTCCACGCAAGCTCGTATTCCTGCTGATCATCGCAACTCCTTATTTTGCGTTAAGTGCCTGAATAACGTCGTTGTTGCCCATTTTCCGGGCCATATCCAGTGCACTGACATTCTTCTGATTGATTGCGCGCGGGTCTGCACCGGCCTTCACCAACGCACGTACCGCATCCGCATTCTTAGAGGTCACTGCCATGAGCAGGGGTGAACTGCCATCCGGTGCCGGCGCATTCGGATAGGCACCTTTGCCCAGCAGATACTCGACCATGTCAGTATGGCCTTTGGAGGCAGCATAATGCAAAGGCGTCCATCCCAGGCGATTCACCTTGGCACCGCGTGCAACCAGCTTTTTCGCACGTGGCACATCACCAATAATGGCGATATACATCAGCGGCGTTTCGTTGGTCCGGTTTACCGCATCCACTTTGGTTTTCGGATTGTCGACCAGTGTGTCAAAAACGCTCAGGGATTGGTCTCTGATTGCCTGAATCAGCGCGGGCTCACCATTTTCATTAACGGCATTGGGATCTGCCCCCTGGGAAATATCCTGGGTAATGGCACTTGCCCGGTCATTTTTTACATCGTTCCAGAAACCGCTGTCAGCCCCACTGCCACCACCTGCGGCGCAGGCGCTCACAGCCACCGCCAGGCCCGCAGCCATCAAACTTTTTTTCACGACTGAGAATCTATTAAAGTAATACATTATATATATCTCCTAACTCAATGAAAATTAATATATTTATTGCAAATCAACCAAATATGCGAATATTTTCGTCAAACTTAAACCAATATAACAAATTATCGCTGTATCTTTTTGAATAAATTGAAAAAGTTATCTGTAGATGCTTGTGCCACTTCCTCAACGGAGATCTCTTTGAGTTCTGCAATTTTTTCCGCAACATGAATGACCTTGGATGGGTCATTGAGCTTGCCACGATAAGGAACGGGCGCAAGGTAAGGTGAATCTGTTTCAATCAACAGGCGGTCCAGGGGTACGCGTCGGGCAACCTCGTGCAGCTGCGCCGCATTCTTAAACGTGACAATGCCCGAAAGCGAGATATAGAAATTCTCATCCATGGCCTGTTGGGCGACTTCCCAGCTCTCGGTAAAACAGTGCATGACGCCACCACAGGTAGATGCCTTTTCTTCACGCATCAGGCGTAGCGTATCTTCCGCCGACGAACGCGTATGAATTATCAAGGGTAGTCCTGCCGCATTCGCAGCGCGTATATGGACGCGAAACCGCTCCCTCTGCCAGTCCAGCGGTTCCTCCTGTCGGTAGTAATCCAGACCCGTTTCGCCAATAGCCACAATTTTTGGATGCTGTGCGTGTCGGCACAGCAACTCGACGTCGGGCTCGGGCGTATCTTCGTAATCGGGATGCACGCCCACCGAACCCCAGAGGTTGTCGTGACTCTCCACAAGTTCCACGATCCGCGGCCAGTTCGGCAGATTGACGCTGACGCATAAGGCATGATCTACCTGGTTACGCTTCATATTTCCCAGAATCGTATCCAGGTTCTCCTGCAACTCAGGAAAATCAAGATGGCAGTGTGAATCAACATACATAAGCTATTTCCATTTATCCGTTTTTTGACAGGCAGGTCACGCACACGCGCTGCAGCACAGACTGAATGAACAGTCTGGCATTGAGCGGATGGTCTGCAATTCGCTGCTGCTGTGCGAGCCAGATTGCTGTCTGACTGATTTTCTGTGTACTGAGGCCCTCGGCAATGACCTTTGTGAACGGCCGCAAGCCTGGAAAATAACGTAGTGGCAGTCCGTTGCTGAACAGCATCAGATCTGTGAAAAAGCGCTGCAACGTCCCCAGCCACTCTTCGGCCTGCAGTTTTTCCAGTTTTGCCAGAAACTCGGCCATGTCAGGCATGATTCTGTCGGCCAGACTTTGTGCGAAGGCCCCGAGCCAGTAACTGACGGGTTCGGTACTGGACTGGCTCAGCGCAAGTGCACCTACCGGGGCACCGCCACTGGCGTGCAGCCACAGGTCGGCCTGCTCTGCCGACAGAGATTGCGCCTGCAGCCACGCCAGACTGGCTTCTGTCGGCGGCGTTGGCAGGCCAAGCCGTCTGCACCGCGAGAGCAACGTGGGAAGCACCTTGTCCGGGGCGTGTGAGACGAACAGAAATACCGTACCAGGCGCCGGCTCTTCTACCGATTTGAGCAGATAATTGGCCGAGGCCGTATTCAGATTCTCTGCGGGGAACAGGATGATTACCCGCATGCCGCTGCGGTGTGTAGTAACACCTAGCAAGGCATCCAGTTGACGGACCTGGTCGATGCGGATTTCTCCGGATGCTTTTTTTGCTCCTGCACCATCGCCACTGTCGGTACCGGACGCGGCGGCGTCCTGCAGGCCATATTCCTGGGCCAGCCTGTCGGGCAGCACAAGACGCAGATCCGGATGCGCATCGTTGGCAATCCAGGAGCAGGATTCACACTTTCCACAGGCAATGCCCCCTACGGGGTGTTCGCACAACAGGCTGGCCGCAGCGGCTCGGGCAAAAGTCAGTTTGCCGATTCCCGGCGGCCCGTGAATCAGCCAGGCGTGGGCAAAGCGCGCCCGGTCACTCAGCCATTCACCGGCTTTTTCGGTCTGCCATGGAAAAAATGCTGTGATTGCAGTCATGTATCGTGTCTGTTATCCCTGTTCTTTGTGCTGCTGCAGGCGAGTGGTAAGCATGTCCTGAAGCTGCTGTCTGGTTTGTTCCTTGGGCTGACTGGAGTCAACCACAAAGAACCGCTCGGGCTCTTCATTGACCCGGCTCAGATAGGCATTGCGCACCCGCTCGAAAAATCCACCATCCTCGCGCTCGAAGCGGTCCGGGTCGCGGCTTTTTTCCAGTCTCTCTCTGGCCACATTCAGTGGCACGTCAAAAAGGATGGTCAGATCAGGTCGCAATTGTTGCTGCACCCACTCTTCCAGGACACGAATGCGTTCGGCCGGAAAATGGCGTCCGCCACCCTGATAGGCATAGGTCGCATCGGTAAATCGGTCGCTGATTACGATTTTACCCGATGCGAGCGCCGGGCGAATGACGGACAGGATATGCTCCTGTCTGGCGGCAAACATAAGCAGGGTTTCGGTTTCCATATGCATGGATTCGGAAAGCAGCATGGCGCGCAGCGTTTCGCTCAAAGGAGTCCCGCCGGGTTCGCGCGTCATGACGACCTCATTTCCGAAAGACTCGCAAAGCTCTCGCAAATGCGAAATGTGTGAACTTTTTCCGGCACCGTCCACGCCTTCCAGTGTAAGAAAAAAACCCTTCATTATTGTGTACCTTTCTTAAGGATATAGGTGTTGACGTTGCGATTATGGCCGCGCAGATTCTCTGAAAACTCACTGGTGCCGTCACCTCGCGACACAAAATACAGGAACCGATGGCGCTCAGGATGGACGGCAGCCTGCAGCGACAACAGCCCAGGACTGGCAATGGGGGTGGGCGGCAGCCCGGGCCGGGTATAGGTATTCCAGGGCGTATCCGTCGTCAGATCATTGCGCGTAATTACGCCTCGGTAGGCATCTTTCATCCCATAAATAACCGTGGGGTCTGTCTGCAAAAGCATTTTCTTTTCCAGCCGGTTAATGAACACGCCCGCCACCCGGTTGCGATCGAGTTCATGGCCGGTTTCCTTTTCAATGATCGAGGCCAGGATGAGCGCTTCATAAGGCGTTTTGAGTGGCAGATCATTGTCCCGCGCATCCCACACGGCAGCCAGGCGCTTCTGCCCTTCACTATAGGCTCGTCGCAGAATATCCATGTCACTATCTCCGGGGACAAAGACATAGGTATCCGGGAAGAACAGTCCCTCAGGACTGTCATAAGGGGCACCCAATGCCTTCAGTATCTCGGTATCGCTCATTTTGTCCAGCGTCTGGGCAATATTGGGATTCGCTTTGAGCGTCTGCCGGATCTGACGATAACTCCAGCCTTCTATGATCTGAAACTGGCTCTTGCTGGTTTGTCCTGCCGCCATCCGGCTGAGCAGATCAACCGGCGTATCGCCCTTTTTGGCTTCATAGGCGCCCGCCTTGAGCTGTCTGTCCTGACCCGTATAGCGTGCATACATGACAAACAGATATGGCTCGATCTGAATGCCCGCAGCGGCCATGTTCTGAGCGACAGTCGCAATCGTACTGCCGCGCGGCACGTTATAGTCGATGACTTCGGCCGACATGGGTGCAGGCGATTTCATCCAGTACCAAACCTTGCCTGCCAATCCGGCGGCGAGCAGCAAAACACAGATGAAGAACGAAAAAATAATATATTTAAAGAGTTTCATGAATGAGAGACTGATACGCCACTAGAAGCCGCTGCCGAGCGCCTATTGTATCAGGCGCAGGCTGTTGCCGGTGCCCGGTCATCCCGGGAATCCATGCTGCTTTCAGTGTTTAGCCGGAAAAAAAAAGTTCAGTGCGTTACGATGTCAGTCATGAGAATCAGTTGGCAAGCGGGGCCTTTCTATCCTGGCTTGCCGACGTATTGAATAGGAATTTCGTCATGTCTGTTTTTGTTCCTGAAACGATGCATATAAGTGTTGCAGACCAGACTAGTGCTTTGTATACGACCGCGTTGCCTGATTATCGTATTCTGTCCATCAGTGGTGCCGATGCCGAATCGTTTCTGCAGGGTCAGATCACCCAGGACGTTAATGCGGCGAGTCCTTCGACGGCCCGTCTGTCCGCCTACTGTACGGCCAAGGGCAGAATGCTGGCCAGCTTTATTTTCTGGCATGTTGCACCTGGTGAAAGTGGCGATCCGGCCAGTTATCAACTGATGATTCGAAGTGATATTGCGGATGCCTTTATCAAACGGATGCGCATGTTTGTGCTGCGCGCAAAAGTCACGATTGAAGACACCGGACTGGATGTATTTGGTTACTGGCTGGGCAGCGAATCGGCTAAGCAGGCCAGCAATGATTTTGACGGCTCACCTGCTTTGGAGACGCCTGAACCCTGGCAGGTCATCAAAAACGGAAATCAACTGCAAATTGGCTTACCCGCCACTAATGGTGTGCTTCGGGGCCTGATCATTGCCGACCCTTCGTTCAGCCTGGATCAGGCTGGAAGAGGTATTCCGGAACAGTGGGCGGTGCTGGATATTCTGGCAGGCATTCCCTGGGTTGAGGCGGCGAACCAGGAAATGTTCATTCCGCAGGATATCAATCTGGATGCCATCGGCGCCGTGAGCTTTACCAAGGGCTGCTATCCGGGTCAGGAAGTGGTGGCACGCAGCCATTACAGGGGGAAACTCAAGCGCCGTATGCTCAATGGTTTCTGCAACGCGCCCGGCAGCAAGGTGACGCCGGGAAGCGATATCATGGATCGTGAAAATACCAAAGAACCCAGTGGTCAGATTGTGAATGTCGCCGAACTGGGAGACCGGTTGTATCTGCTTTTCGAGGTTCGGCTGGAAGCTGCCGAACACAACCAGCTATCGCTGGGCGACCAGCAAGGACCGGACATTACCCTGTTGCCTATTCCGTACGCGCTGGATAAACCCGCGCTGGCCTGACCTCAGGCCGGCATCGGGCATAAGGCAGCCTGTTCTTACTGCAGGACAGCCATGGGATTGTTCTGATCGTTTGCCCATGGACTGGCCAGCAGGGATTGCAGCTCCTGTTCGCTCACCTCATCAATACTGGCGGGTTGCCATTGGGGAGATTTGTCCTTGTCGATCAGCAACGCCCGTATGCCTTCCTGCAGTTGACCATGAGCGCAGCAATTGACTGCCACCTTGTATTCCAGCTGAAAGACCTGTGCCAATGACAGATGACGTGCCCGCTCCTGCAGTTCCAGACCGAGAGCCACAGACAGCGCTGAGCCCTTCAACATGGTATGGGCTGCTTTCGCCAGCCAGGCGTCTTCATGGCTGGCCAGTTCCGCAATGGCGCGATACAGCGCGGACGTTTCACGATTGGCGCAAATACGGCGAAGCAGATCAAAATGAGTACGCAATGGCCCCACCTGTAAATGATCAGCCGAGCTATGTTTCGAAAACACATCCTGGATGCGCTGATCCAGTGCCTGCCTGCCCTCATTTTGCGACCAGTCGATCTGCTCCAGATCGGCAAGCACACTTGACCAGTCTGCATGAGCTACACAGTCATCGGCAAGTCCGGTAAACAGTGCATCCGATGCATTCAGAATGGCGCCGGTTGCCGCCAGGAAACGTCCGAGACGGGCCGGCAGATGATTCAGTTGCCAGCTTCCGCCAACATCCGGAAAGAGTCCAATAGTGACTTCGGGCATGGCCAGTCTGGAACTGTCGCTCACAATTCGATGTGACGCACCGGCCATCAGGCCCATTCCTCCGCCCATGACAACGCCGTGTCCCCAGCAGATAACGGGTTTACTGTAGGTATGAATCTGATAGTCCAGCCGGTATTCAACATCGAAAAAACGGGCTGCATAGGTATTCTCAGCAGCTGCCTTGCCGGCGTTTTCCTGCATACTCGCATAGACCTGATGAAGATCTCCGCCTGCGCAGAATGCCTTTTCTCCAGCCCCTTGCAGAATCACGAACAGAATGTCATTGTCCTGCTCCCAGCGGGTTAATTGCGCCGCCAGCAACTCGCACATCTCCAGCGACAGGCTGTTGAGCTTGGCTGGCTGGTTAAGCGTAGCAATACCGTATCGTCCCTGGCGTGCCAGGGCTTTTTCTTCAAACAGAACGGGGCTTGTCATTCTTTCTCCTGATTATTGTCGTCGCCGGATACATCCATTGATGTGTCCATATACTCCTGCCAGGCGACTTTACTTTTCTTAAGATGTTTGCGTTTCAGTATGCCAGCTTTACGATGCGCAGCGCGACGCCGGCGTGATTCCATGGGGTCAAAGGTAAGGCCGCGGTAGAGTTCTATCCGGTCCCCGTCCTGCAGGACGTAATCATCAGGTTGCCGTATGCCAAAAATACCCGTTCCGGCTATCTCGGATTCTTCAATCGTCCATTCCTGGCAAATTTCCGAATGCGCTATTGCCTGGGCAATCGTGTACCCCTCAGGCACGCGAATTGCGCGCAGTCTGATGTCCTGTGGCGATTGTGCGTAGCACAGCGTCACAGAGATGGTCTTTTCAGGCATAAACCTGCTCTGCCCTTTTGGTAAACGAGTCAATGAAGCTGTTGGCGATACGGTTAAAAACCGGCCCTACCAGCATTTCCAGAGATCGACTGTTGAAGGCATAATCCAGGGCGAACTGTACCTTACAGGCATCGGGCGCAAGCTCGATGAACTCCCAGGTACCGTTCAGTGCCGAAAACGGGCCGTCCACCAGGTGCAAATGAATTTTGTTTGGATATTGATGGGTATTGCGGGTGGTGAATTTTTGCTTGAGACCTGCAAAACTGATCATGATGGAGGCTGTCATGCCTTCACTGTCTTTTTCCAGCACCTGAGCACCGCCGCACCATGGCATGAACTCGGGATATTTCTCTACGTCAGCAACCAGGTCAAACATGTTGGCGGCAGAATATGGAAGCAGAACAGATCGATGAACGGTAGTAGACATGTATTTTTAGGGCAGACAGTAAACAGGTGATGTGGGCAAAATACGCCTGCAGTGTAAACAACAAGCAGCACAAGCAGGTTGATTCAATTACAATTGCGTAAAATCATTGCGTTTTGCGCGATCAGACAGACCCTATTTTAACGGGTCTAACCCATTTATAAAATCAAACATGAGCATTACCGACAATCGCAAGGCAACCCACGACTATTTCATTGAAGAGCGCTTCGAGGCGGGCATCGTTCTTGAAGGCTGGGAAGTCAAGTCTATTCGTGCCGGCCGGGTTCAGCTGGGCGAGAGTTACGTCATTGTGCGCGACGGCGAACTGCAGCTATTGAACATGCACGTCAGCCCCCTGGCCACTGCCTCAACGCATATTCATCCCAATGCCACGCGTACCCGTAAACTGCTGTTACACAAGAATGAAATCAACAAGCTGATCGGGAAGGTAGAAATCCGGGGCTATACGCTGGTTCCACTGAACCTGCACTTTAAAAATGGCAAGATCAAGCTGGAATTCGGCCTGGGTAAAGGCAAAAAACTGCACGACAAGCGGGACAGCGCCCGCGACAAAGACTGGCAGCGCGAAAAAGAACGCATCATGAAACATGACACGCACCGCCGAGACTCGTAATGCGTGACGCTTAATGCGTAATGCTTATGAATTCGATCACGCCCTGCGCGAACGCAGGACGTGATCTATTTACTGTTTTATCAGCGCCGTCTGGACGGATCCAGCAGATCCTCCGCTAAATCGGCCTTTGAGGATCCACCATTTCCTGTGGATTTCACAACCGTCATGGCCGAGGCAATCAGACCGCCGATATCTGCCAGATTGGCCGGCAGAATAAGCGTATTGCCTTTCTTGGCCACGTTGCCGAACGCATCGACATAATTTTCAGCAACCCGAAGGTTCACGGCAGCCATGCCACCGGGTTCTTCAATTGAACGCGCAACCTGAGAGATCGCCTGCGCTGTGGCTTCAGCGATGGCAATAACGGCAGCGGCCTCACCTTCTGCCTGGTTGATTTGCGCCTGTTTTTCACCTTCGGATCGGGCAATGGCGGCTTCACGCTCACCTGTTGCAATATTGATCTGTTCCTGGCGGCGACCTTCTGATGCGGCAATCAGCGCCCGTTTTTCCCTTTCGGCGGTAATCTGCGCCTGCATGGCACGCAGGATCTCGTTGGGCGGTGTCAGATCCTTGATTTCATAACGCAGGACCTTCACACCCCAGTTGGTGGCTGCTTCATCCAGTGATGAAACAATGGTGCTGTTGATCGCTTCCCGTTCTTCAAATGTCTTATCCAGCTCCATACGTCCGATAACAGAACGCAAGGTCGTTTGTGCCAGCTGGGTAATTGCCGAGATATAGTTGGATGAACCGTAAGACGCAAGCTTGGGATCGGTCACCTGAAAATAAATGACACCGTCAACCTGCAACTGTGTGTTGTCGCGCGTAATGCAGATCTGGCTTGGAACATCCAGCGGAATTTCCTTGAGTGAATGCTTGTACGCGACCCGGTCTACGAAGGGAATAATAAAGCGCAGACCCGGTGACAGCGTGCGATCATAGCGTCCCAGGCGTTCAATGATCCAGGCGTGCTGCTGCGGCACGATCGCCGTTGATTTAGCCAGAAAAACCAGTACAAGTATGATCAGTATCGCGAGGAAGATGATTGACGGATCCATGATAAAGCTCCTGAATAAAAGACTGGTTTACCGGGATGGGGGATTGACCGGTTTCGCAACGGCTGCAGAATCAGCCACGTTTGCTAGTGACTGACTGGGTGCGCTGTCTCTGCGGGAGACAGGGGTCAGCAAAAAGACGATACCATCGACATCGACAATGCGATACGTACCCGGGACGGGTGCTTCGGTAACGTCGGGGTCCAGACGGACCTGCCATTGCGCGCCGCGGTACTGTACCACCGCCGTTCTCATGGGTGTCCATTCGGAGACAAACACGGTTTGACCAATGTCCAGGTTCACGTCGGTATTGCGACTTGCCGGAATATGCGAACCCCGTTTGATAATACCGCTAGCTTTGAGAATAAAATAACCGGCAATGGCGATCACACTGAATAACAGCAATTGCCAGGGCACATCGATGCCCATCCAGGCGGCAACGCCGGCTGCTGCGGCGGAAACAGCCACCAGCAGCAGAAAAAAGGTGCCGGTCAGCAGTTCAAGAATGAGTGCAATTGTGCTTGCCACAAACCAGATCCACATAATCGCTCTCCTGCGAAAGATGATGTAGAACAGAACCGGGACCGGATCCCAGAGAAATTAGTTAACGCCCAGCAGTTCCACTTCAAAAACCAGCGTGGCATTCGGAGGAATGACACCGCCAGCGCCGCGGGCGCCATAGCCCAGTTCGGCCGGAATGGTGAGTTTGCGTACACCACCGACTTTCATGCCCTGCACACCCTGATCCCAGCCTTTAATCACATGGCCGGCACCCAGAGGGAAAGAAAAGGGTTGCCCACGATCTTTGCTGGAATCAAATTTCTGGCCATTGTCTTTGAGCCAGCCCGTATAGTGCACGGAAACCTGCTGTCCGCTTTTTGCTTCTTCGCCACTACCTTCAGTAACATCTTCAATGATAAGTTCGCTCACGTGCGTTTTCCTTGATACGTGTAAAACCCCAGTGTACCGTAAGAAGACAGGCAGGCGTGAAAAAGCGGACACCCCTGCCCCGCAACTTATGGGAAAAGGTGTCCGCGAATAAGGCAACATCAGGCATGTTCAGCATATGCGACCCGGGAAGGGCCGCAGGTGGCTGAAGACGCCGTTTGACGCTTACTTGGCCAGTTTCTGCCAGGTATCCACGACCGTGTCCGGATTCAGCGACATGGTCAGGATACCCTGCTCTTTCAGCCAGATGGCAAGATCAGGATGATCGCTGGGGCCCTGGCCGCAAATACCGACATATTTATTGGCTTTCAGGCATGCCTGGATGGCGCGCTGCAGCATGAACTGTACCGCTTCATCACGCTCGTCGAAATCAGCAGCCAGCAATTCCATACCGGAATCACGATCCAGTCCCAGAGTCAGCTGAGTCATATCGTTTGAACCGATAGAGAAGCCGTCAAAATACTCAAGGAACTGTTCGGCCAGAATGGCATTAGATGGCACTTCGCACATCATGATCACGCGCAGACCATTCTCGCCGCGTTTCAGGCCATTATCGGCCAGCAGTTTGATGACCTTGTCCGCCTGATTCAGGGTACGCACAAACGGCACCATGATTTCCACGTTGGTCAGACCCATGTCGTCGCGAACAAAACGCAGGGCTTCACATTCCATGCGGAAGCACTCGGCAAAGTCGTCGGCAATATAACGCGATGCACCGCGGAAACCCAGCATCGGATTTTCTTCTTCCGGCTCGTATCGGGATCCGCCAACCAGCTTGCGATATTCATTGGACTTGAAGTCGGACAGACGCACAATGACCGGTTTGGGGTAGAACGCAGCCGCAATTGTGGCAATGCCTTCAGCGAGTTTTTCGACGAAGAAAGCACGTGGGCTGGCATAACCACGAGCGGCAGATTCCACGGCTTTTTTGAGTTCGGGATCAATGTTCGGATAATCCAGCACCGCCTTGGGGTGAACATTGATATTGTTGTTGATGATGAACTCAAGACGTGCCAGACCCACACCGCCATTCGGAATTTGAGAGAAGTCAAAAGCCAGCTGCGGATTACCCACGTTCATCATGATCTTGACGGGAATCTCGGGCATTTCACCACGGCGTACCTCTTCGACTTCCGTTTCCAGGAAACCGTCGTAGATGCGGCCTTCGTCACCTTCAGCGCAGGACACAGTCACTTCTGCTCCCTCTTTCAGGTCTTCGGTGGCAGTGCCACAACCGACCACGGCAGGAATCCCCAGTTCACGCGCGATGATGGCTGCGTGGCAGGTACGTCCGCCGCGATTGGTCACGATTGCCGAGGCGCGTTTCATGACGGGTTCCCAGTTCGGGTCAGTCATATCGGTAACCAGAACGTCGCCTGTCTGAACCTGATCCATCTGACTGATATCGGAAACCACCCGTACTTTACCGGAACCAATTTTCTGGCCGATAGCGCGACCGGTGATCAGAACCTTACCAGTTGCTTTCAGCTTGTAGCGCTGCTGTACATCGTTGCCGGACTGCTGGGATTTCACGGTCTCGGGGCGCGCCTGCAGAATGTACAGTTTGCCGTCGATACCATCGCGACCCCATTCGATATCCATGGGACGGTTGTAGTGTTTCTCGATGATGACCGCGTAACGGGCAAGCTCAATCACTTCGTCATCGGTCAGGGAATAACGGTTGCGCTCGGACACCGGTACGTCTACGGTGTTGACTGCATTTTCACCGGGCTTGCGTTCGGTATTGAACTCCATTTTGATCAGCTTGGAACCAATGCGGCGACCAACAATGGGATATTTGCCAGACTCAAGCGTGGTTTTGTAAACGTAGAATTCGTCAGGATTGACCGCACCCTGTACGACCGTTTCACCCAGCCCATAAGATGAAGTAATGAAAACGACATCAGGGAAACCGGATTCGGTATCCAGCGTGAACATGACACCGGCGCTTCCTTTGTCGGAGCGAACCATGCGCTGAATACCTGCAGACAATGCCACATCTGCATGTGCGTAGCCTTTGTGTACACGGTAGGAAATCGCGCGGTCGTTATAAAGCGAAGCAAACACGTGACGGATTTTATCCAGCACATCATCAATGCCGGCGACATTCAGAAACGTTTCCTGCTGTCCGGCAAAAGACGCATCGGGCAAGTCTTCTGCAGTTGCGGACGAACGCACAGCAAATGTCCCTTTACCATCTTCGTCGAGTTTGGCGAAGGAGTCGCGAATGGCTTTCTCGAATTCAGGAGAAAACGGAGCTTCGGTAATCCAGCCACGGATTTCAGAACCAGCCTGGGCCAGTTCCCGTACATCTTCCGGATTGAGCGAAGCCAGACGATCAGCGATTCGCTTGTCCAGCCCGGAACTTTTCAGGAAGTCCCGAAAGGCATCGGCAGTGGTTGCGAAACCGCCAGGCACACGAACACCTGCATTGGCCAGCTGGCTGATCATTTCGCCCAGCGAGGCATTTTTCCCGCCGACAGAGTCAACATCCGACATGCGGAGTTTCTCGAATGGAACAACATACGACATTTAAGTCACCCTTAGATTAAAATGAAAGCTTATTTGCTTAGAAAACAGAACCCTTCAGGGCCGTTTCCTGAGCAAATAAGCCTGCAAACACTGGCCAGGCACACGGTAGTATGATTGTACCGTCTTTTTCCTCACTCACAGGACCAAAATCACAGATGTCAGAATCCCCAAAAAAACGCACGGTATTCATTGTGTCGGACGGCACAGGCATTACTGCAGAGACCTTCAGTCACTCGGTTCTTTCGCAGTTCAGTGCCGATTTTGATTTCACGCTGTTACGTGAACCCTTTATCACATCCGAGGAAAAAGCCGCCAAAGTGGCCGAGAAAATCAATGCGGCGGCGCTGGCTGAAAACTCGCCTCCTATCCTGTTCAGTACGCTGGTCAAACCGGAAATTCTGAACGTGGTGCAGCAGTCGAACTGCATTTTTCTGGATATTTTTGGGGCCTGCGTCAACCAGCTGGAAGCGGCACTGGAAACCAAATCACGCCCCACTATCGGGCTGTCGCACCTGAGCGCCAGTTCCAAGCAGTATCGTAACCGGATCGAAGCCATCAACTTCACGCTGGCGCATGATGACGGGCAGTTTGTGCATGGACTGAAAGAGGCCGACGTGATTCTTGTAGGTGTTTCCCGATGCGGCAAGACACCGACCAGTCTTTATCTGGCCATGCAATATGCCATCAAGGCGGCCAATTTCCCGCTGATTCCTGAAGATTTTGAGCGTGGTTCACTGCCCAGCACACTTCACCCATACCGTAACAAGCTGTTTGGCCTTTCCATCCAGCCAGAGAGGCTGGCGGAAGTACGCAACGAGCGCAGACCAGATAGCAAATACGCGTCTCTTAAACAATGTCTTTACGAAGTGGCCGAAGCTGAAAGGCTGATGCGGGTCGAGAGCATCGAGTGGCTATCCACAACCACCAAGTCCATCGAAGAGATCTCCACGACCGTCATCCAGATACTGGGACTTAAATCCCACTCCTCAGCCAATTACTGATTGAGCGCAACAGGCATCTTTTCAGGTAAAGGCCTATGCATGAAGGGCTCTCTTCAGGAGCCGGTTCTCTTCAGAAGCGGGCTTTCTAAGGGAGCAGGCTCTTGACGAAGGTGTCCGATCAAGCACCGGCAGAATGCTGACGCCGATGTTCGAACAGGATGATGGCCGTTGCCACCGCAACATTGAGGGATTCAACGGCGTCAGACTGTGGGATGAAAATGCGTTGGTCAGCAGCGTCCAGCACGGCCGGGTCTACCCCCTGCCCTTCATTGCCCATGACCCACAGGCAATGCCGAGGCAGCGACCCATCATACAGACTGCGCGTATCCGGCCCCAGCGAAGACGCCAGTACAGGCATATCCAGCCGCGGCAAAATCTGCGTAAAATCCTGATTTTCATGAATATCCAGCGCAAAGTGTGCACCCTGGGCGCTGCGCAGCACTTTGGGCGACCAGACAGCGACACAGCCAGTGGATAAAAGAATCTGCCTGATGCCTGCGGCCGCAGCCGTCCGCAAAATGGTGCCAAGGTTGCCGGGGTCCTGGATCCGGTCCAGCCAGAGCGCCGTGGTGGCAAACCGGTCTGCCATTTCCGGCTGAGGACGCTGTGCAATGAACATAACGCCCTGCGGAGCCGGCACGGTAGCAATCGCATTGAACACAGTGTCAGCAAGCTCAATCTGTTCGCCAGACTGGCTTTGGGTAATCAGGTGGTCCACATCGGGTTGCCCAATGGCTGAGGCTCGCACCAGCACCGTTTCCGGCGCACCATAGCGGGCCAGCCATTCCTGGCACAAATGCACGCCTTCGAGCAGCAGACGGGATTTGTCCCGTCCCGCGGCCACCTTCATGGCGAGGCGTACCAGCGAATTGTCTTTGGACTGAATCAGTTTCATAAAAAAATATCCCTGCTCAACAGCAGGGATAGTAACGTATTTTCAGGCGCTTACGGCCTGTCGACCTATCGGGAAGTTACACGACATCGGGTGATTTGTTGCCGTGAAAGTCGGTCCAGTAACGTTCCTGATAATTGTAGAGTTTGCAGGCACGGATGGTACGGAAATACCAGGACCAGCTGAACATCTGCACCACAATCCGGCTGGGCAGCATGTCTTCCAGCGTTTTCTGCGCCTTTTTGAGTTTGTACAAGGGAATACTCATATCCACGTGGTGCGCCGTGTGCTCCATGATATGGTGCATCAGGGCGCCGAACTTGAAGCGGAACATCATATGCACAGTGGTGGATACAAACGGCTGCGCCTTGGCCCAGACCGCACGGTTATCATGCCATACCACCCGCGTATGCGTATGCTGGATGTAAACCACGAAACCGATCATATAGAACCAGAAAAGCAGTGGAATCAGCCACGCGAACGCAACCAGCATCAGCACCGACTGCCCGGTAGCGTGCGCCGCGAAGATCACGCCGCCCAGCCACAACAGGCCAAAAATGCTCACAAGCAGGCCGTCCCAGAAGAACACCTTGCGTTGTGTACCCATGTAACCTTTGCTTGGAAACATCATGCGATTCCACCAGATCTCGACGATATAGTAGATGCCTGCGCCTAGCGGGCCACGATAAACACGCTCCATGAACCGTCTTACGGGCGACATGGCATCGTATTCTTCTTTTGTTTTCGGGCACCACACGAAATCCATGCCCTTCAGATTGGTAAATCCGTGGTGAACCACATTATGGCCAACATCCCACAAGCTATAGGGAGACACGGCCGGCAGAAAGGCAATCCGACCTATCCATTTGTTAAGCTTGCGATGCGGCGTCAGACTCTGGTGGCAGGCATCATGACCGATAATGAACAGCCGGCCGATCATAAAGCCAGCGACCAGTGCACAAATCAGCTTAAGCCACCAGGCAGAAAGAAAGATGGTGCCTGCCAGCAAGGCCAGAAGCAATGTGTAATCGGTGAAGAGCAGAACGAACGCGCGAAACGTATTTTGCTGGGATATGGGAATAAGCCAGCTGCGAATGATTTTCCGATGAGGCAGTTCCGCATCGGGCGCGATAGGGGTAAATTTTGTTTCCATCATATCATTTTCATGTCGGGACTACCCCGCAAGCTATTACGCCCACATTGTACTTGCAATATGCTTCAGCAACGTGTCAATTTCATACAATGTTCAAATTAGAATTTCGTCCTTCGGGGAAACCAGCAAACTTCTGACTGGCGCAAAGGAATTACGGTGAATGGGACACGGCCCGTGGGTCCTGAGCCGGGCAAGATGCAGCGCCGTGCCATAGCCCTTATGCTGGTCGAAGCCATATTCGGGATACATATTGTGCAATTGCACAAGTTGCGCATCCCGAGCCGTTTTGGCAAGTATCGACGCTGCGGAAATGCAGGCGTGTAAAGCATCTCCCCGTACCACGGCGTGACATGGCACGCTCAATCCCTTTGGTACGCAATTGCCATCCACCAATACCAGTTCGGCCTTCTGGTCCACACAGAAAACGCCCAGCCCCTCAAAGGCCCGCTTCATGGCCAGCATGGTCGCCTGCAGAATGTTCAGCTGGTCTATCTCTGCCACACTGGCACTGGCAATTGACCAGGCCAGTGCCTTTTCGCGAATTCGCAGCGCCAGGCTCTCTCG
Organism: Pseudomonadota bacterium; assembly: GCA_023387815.1. Lineage (GTDB taxonomy): Bacteria > Pseudomonadota > Gammaproteobacteria > Burkholderiales > Burkholderiaceae_B > Advenella. The sequence continues at coordinate 54,769 of JAEWHK010000005.1, read as the reverse complement.
CTTGGCGGGAGTGAGGGTTTTTGAATCGGCCAGCCCATTAATACGGCGATCCGGATCGAGGATGACGGCTGCAGCGAAGACGTCGCCCGCCAGCGGCCCCCTCCCCGCTTCATCCAGACCGGCCGTCATTCTGGGCATGGGCAAATCGCCAAAGAGAAGTCGTTCAGCCGCGCGCCGTCGCAAGAATAGCCTCCGCCGCCAGCGCTGCCGTATCCCGGCTCAGCTCACGATGCAATTGGCGAAATTTCGCCTGTGTCTCATCAATATAATTCGTATCAGTCAGCGCCTTCACACAAGCCCTGGCCAGATTGTCCGGTGTTGCCGCTTCCTGCAGCAATTCGGGTACGGCAAACTCACGCAACAATACGTTAGGCAGTCCCACCCAGGGCAGCGTCGGGCCATCCTGACCGGATTTCCATTCCATCAGGCGCCGCATCAGCGGCGTCAGCACATAGGAAATGACCATGGGGCGCTTGAAAAGGGCCGTTTCCAGCGTTGCAGTCCCACTGGCTACCAGCGCAGCATCGCAAGCCTCCATAATGTCCCAGGCAATGGGATGATCGGCTACCCGATTTCGGAAACACTGCAGATTAGGCAGCGGATGTTCGGACAAAATGGCGTTAAACTGCGCCTCGCGCGCTGCATTGACCAGCGGGACAATAAAGCGCAGTGATGGATCGTCTTTCTGCAATTGCGCAGCAGCCTGCAGAAACCGGGGGGCAAGCTGTGCGATCTCCGAGGCGCGACTGCCCGGCAAAATGGCCAGAATCCGGCCTTCGGTTTCGATGCCCAATCGCCGGCGCGCGGCGATCTTATCGGGGTTTTCGGGAATCTGTGCAGCCAGCGGATGACCCACATAAGTGACCGGTATTCCTTCCTTGCGGTAGATTTCCTCTTCGAACGGAAACAACACCAGCATGTGGGAAACCGCCTCGCGGATCTTATGAATACGTTCGTAGCGCCAGGCCCAGATGGAGGGGCCCACGAAATGGACGGTGGGAATGCCGCGCTTGCGCAAATGCGATTCAAGCCGGAGGTTGAAATCGGGCGCGTCAACGCCAAGAAAGACGTCCGGACGCTGTTTCAGAACCGATGCCCGAAAGCGAAGGTGGGTATGAATCAGGCGAGGAAGATTCTTGAGGGCATCCACATAACCAAAGACAGACAGATCGTCCATGGGATACAGAATCTTCGTGCCCTCATGCTCCATTTCGGGTCCGCCAATGCCGGACACCGACAACTGTGGATCACGCTGGCGAAGTCCGCGTATGACGCGGGAAGCAATCAGGTCCCCGGAGGGCTCTCCCGCCACAACAGACAGGCTAAGGCTCATCCTCGACTGACGCCGCGCGATGCCGTTTCAAAGAATGTAATAAAGGGTTCCAGCACACTGGCCGTGTCCGGATGGTCCTGTTGATAGCGCGCAATTTCCTCCGCTGCTTCAGCAGACGTTAGTTTGCGCATGTATATCAATTTATATGCATCCTTGATGGCGTGAATCTGCTCGGGCGTAAAACCGCGACGCTTCAGGCCTTCCGTATTAACGCCTGCAGGCCGGTAAGGCTGCCCTGCTCCCAGAATGTAGGGAGGAATATCCTGACGGATGGCACTCATGCCGCCCGTCATGGAGTGAGCGCCGATGTGGATGTATTGATGCGCGGCAGAGCTGCCGCCCACGATGGCCCAGTCGTCGATATGGATATGTCCGGCCAGCTGCACGGCATTGGCCAGTATCGTGTGATTGCCAATCTGGCAGTCATGGGCGATATGCACATAGGCCATGATCCAGTTGTCATCACCAAGCCGGGTGGTACCCACATCCTGCACAGTGCCGGTATTGATGGTCACGAATTCCCGAATGGTATTGCCGTCACCGATTTCCAGCGAGGTTTTTTCGCCGGCATACTTCTTGTCCTGCGGATTTCCACCAATGGAGCAGAAACGGTAGAACACATTGTTTTTGCCAATCCGGGTCAGGCCGTCGATGACGCAATGCTCGCCGACAACTGTTCCTTCATCAATGGAAACGCCACTATGAATAACTGAATATGGGCCTACCCTGACGGAGGGATGCAATGTTGCTCCGTCATGGATAACGGCTGTAGGGTGAATAAGATCGCTCATTGTTCGTCCAGGTCACGAATGGCACACATGATGGCCGCTTCTGCGACCACTGCACCATCTACGGTAGCACGGGCACTGTATTTGCAGATGACTTTGCTGATGCGATCGGCAGAAACCTCAAGCTTGAGCTGATCACCCGGAATCACAGGCTTGCGAAAACGCGCGTTATCGACGCCAACCAGATAGTAGGCTTTGCGCGATATGTCGTGAGTGCAGCCATTCTCGTCCGCAAAGGAAAAGATGGCAGCGGCCTGGGCAAGTGCTTCAATGATCAGCACGCCCGGCATCACGGGACGCCCGGGAAAATGGCCATTGAAAAATGGCTCGTTGACTGTCACGTTCTTGATGGCGACAATGCTTTTACCAGGCACCATTTCCAGGACTCTGTCTACAAGTAGCATCGGATAGCGATGGGGAAGCCGCGCCATAATGCTTTGAATGTCAACTTGCATGAGTAATCCTGTAATAATAAGAAAGTGTTATACGTATTGGGATAAACCAGATTTTAGACAATTTCGTCGGCAAATAGCGACCAGCCCCGTCGGAGGACAGATATTAGGCCTTTTCCAGATCGCGAATTCGTCGACGTAATTGTGCAAGCTGAGACAAAACTGCGGCATTTTTCTGCCAGACAGAATGCTCAGCCAAGGGAAATACAGCTGTGTAGCGCCCCGGTTTGGTCAGGTCGGACATAACACCCGAAGCGCCTGAAATATGCACATCATCGGCCAGCGTAATGTGTCCCGCCAGCATGGCAGCTCCCGCCAGGGTGCAACGCTTGCCAATCACCGTAGAACCCGCGACACCGACGCAACCCGCCATGGCGGTATGATCGCCGATCTGCACGTTGTGGCCGATCATGATCAGATTATCCAGTTTGACGCCGTTGCCAACAATGGTGTCGTCCAGGGCGCCACGATCAATCGTCGTATTTGCGCCGATTTCAACGTCGTTCCCAACCACCACACCGCCAAACTGTACGATTTTGGACCAGGCTCCCGCCTCGTGGGTGGCATCGGGCGCAAAGCCGAAACCATCGGCGCCCAGCACTGCTCCGCTATGAATAATGCAGCGCTCTCCAATACGGACGTCATCATAGAACGTTACCCGCGCATGTAAAAGGCTGTCTGCACCGACATGACAATTACGACCTAGAATACATCCCGGACCGATAGTCACGCCATCTGCAATATGCGAGTTTTCTTCAATGACGGCATGCGCCCCAATGGAAACGTTATTTCCCAGATGCACAGATTCGTGAATGACAGCCGTAGGATGGATTGAGCGAGGAATGCCGGCACGGCGCTGCTTTTCAAACCATTGGCTCAGGCGCGCGTAGAGCAGATAAGGGTTCTCGCAACAAACCACCATAAATGGCGTCTGCTCCGGGAGATGTTCCAGCGCGCGAGCGGGCAACAGGACGGCCGCCGCCTTTGTCGTAGAGAGTTGTCCGAAGAACTTCGGATTGGAAAGAAAGCTTAGGGACTGGTCAGTCGCACTGTTCAGGGAAGCGATACCGGAAATCTCCGGCATGGGCCTGCCCTGCGGGTTGTAAATTTCCCATTCCAGTCCCTGCGTATCGGCTGCAGCAAGCAGGCGATCCAGCGTTACCGTGTGAACAGTGTCCGGAGCCTGCTTCATGATTACTTGCCGCTATCGAGCGCTTTAATAACGGTATCGGTAATATCAATACGTGGGCTGACAGTTACCGCGTCCTGAACGATCAGGTCGTAATTCTCTTTTTCGGCAATACTTTTGATTGCTGCATTTGCTTTTTCCACAATGCCGGAAAACGCTTCGTTACGACGACGGTTGAAGTCTTCCTGGAATTCGCGACGTTTGCGTTGCAGATCGGTATCAAGATCAGACAGTTCGCGCTGAGCCTTGGTGCGATCCGCATCGGACATCACAGGCGCGTTCTTGTCAAAACTTTCATATTTGCTGCGCAAGGTGCTGGCCAGTTTCTGAAGTTCGGTGTCACGCTTCTTGAACTCATTTTCGATTTTGGCCTGCGCGTCCTTGGCAGGTGCCGAATCGCGGAGGATTTTTTCTGTGTTGACGAAGCCGATTTTAATGTTGCTGACAGGCGCGCTCTGAGAAGCCGACGCGGTGCTGCCTGACGTCGTGGATTTCTTGTCTGCGGCTTTGCCTGCGGTTTGCGCAAATGCAACAGAAGATGCAGAAACGCCGAGCACAGAAGCCACAAGCAACTGGGCAATTGTGCGTTTATTGAACTTCGTGTTTGCCAAGCTAAAACTCATATACATTAACCTTCAGAGAAAAAATTGATTATAGCGTTAAAAAGCGGCCGCTGGCATCTGCATTCCCGCGTCACGCGGGTGCAGATATGTTACAGCAGAATACGCAAGACAAAAATCAGAACGATGTACCGATCTGGAACTGGAATTTCTGTTTGTTATCACCCGGTTTCGGACGAATCGGATGCGCGTAGGAAATTTCCAGCGGGCCCAGCGGAGACTGCCAGGACAGACCGACACCAGTCGAATACCGCCATCCGCAAGGATCTTCAACCAGACCACCTTCATTATCGTTACCGGTAGTGCATGATGCCTTGCCTGACGTGCCCACCTTACCAGCATCGGCAAAAACAAACCAGCGCAATGTGCGATCGTTATGCGTACCTGGGAAAGGAAGATATAACTGTACGTTACCAACGACTCGTGTCGACCCCCCCAGATAATCGCCGCTCACAACGTCACGAGGGCCCAGAGAGGCGCCTTCATAGCCGCGGACAGAACCGATACCCCCGGCGTAGATGTTTTTGATGACGGGAAATGGCTTGTCACTGGACAGAGAACGACCGTAATCTGCACTCAGATTGAACGCCAGCGTGTAGTCTTTGCCCAGGGGCAGATAATACTGTTGCTGGCCGCTAAGCATATAGTATTTCAGATCACCCACACCCAGTGTACCGGAAACAGAACTCAGATAGCCGCGAGTCGGAGCCAGTGCATTGTCACGCGTATCTTTGCGCCATCCCAGATTGAGCAGGACCGTATTGGTAGACCTGCCATAGTCCTCAACAAAATCTCGGTATGCCTGTGGAATCAGGTAACCGGAATCGGTACTTGGAAGCTTGATGTTACTGTTTTCGAAGGTCGCACCCATGATGATGCGATCGTTTTCGGAAATGGGCACACCAAAGTTCATGCCCAGACCAATGGTACGGGTCCGGTAGGAATCTTCGTCCTGCTCTACGTTGTAATTCAGCGGACGTTCGGTCCGGTAATAAAGCGATGTCGTACGACTGATACCACTGGTTGTCCAGTAAGGATCGGTGTGAGTCAGGCTGATATTACGATAACGTTTGCTGGTGTTCAGCTGCAGTCCCAGATCGGTACCAGAGCCGAAAACGTTCTCCTGACTGATTCCTGCAGTAAATGACAGCTTGTCGGACGTACCGTAGCCCACACCCAGATTGATCAGACCAGTTGGTTTTTCCTTGACGTCTACATTGACGTCAACCTGATCGTCTGTACCCTGTACAGGCATTTGCGTAACATCAACGGAGTTGAAATAGCCCAGACGATTGACGCGGTCTTTGGACTGTGACAGACGAGTCTCGTCATACCAGCCGGCTTCCTGTTGACGCATCTCGCGGCGAATGACCTCATCACGTGTGCGTGTGTTGCCGCCAATATTGATTCGGTTCACATAGACGCGACGGCCTGGATCCACGAAGAATGTCAGATCGGCTTCCTGCGTTTCTTTGTCTGGAACAGGATTGGCGTTGACGTTGGCAAAAGCGTAGCCGAGTCCGCCCAGATAACTCTTGATGGCATCTGTGGTTTCTTTGGCGCGTTCTTCGCTATAGGTTTCACCGACTTTAGGCTTGATGAGTGCCTGCAGTTCGTTATTCAGGCCCATCAGGTTGCCGGCCAGCTGCACTTTGCGCAGCTTGTATGGCTTTCCTTCGTTCACCGTCAGATTGATGTTGATGTCTTCACGGTCAGGTGTAATGTTGACCTGCGGCGCATCCATGTTGAAGTCCAGATAGCCGCGATCCATATAGTACTTGCGGATTGATTCGGTATCCTTGTCCAGTTTTTCACGGGAATACTTGTCTGACCCCGTGTACCAGGTCATATAGCCCGGTGTGGTCATGTCCATCTGGTCGCGCAGAGTACCTTCGGAAAAGGCCTCGTTACCGACAAAATGAATGTCGCGGATGCGCGAAATCCCGCTTTCCTGTACGGCGAAATTGATACCTACACGGTTGTTTGGCAGTGGCGTGATGGAAGAATTGACTTCGGTACCGTAATGGCCCTTGGCAACATACTGGGCCTTGATTTCATTGCGGGCGCGCTCAAGCAGCGCTTCGTCGTAGGCACGTCCGGCTCCGAATCCCACACCCTGCAGTGATTCGGTAATGGTCTTGCTGTCAAAGGCCTTCATGCCATCAAAGGTGACCGAGGTAATGACCGGCCGCTCAACAACATTCACGTAAACGATATTGTTGCGTGTGGAGATATCCACGTCATTGAACAGGCCCGTTGCATACAGCCGTTTGACGGAATCTGTGGCCTGCGCTTCGGTAAACTGCTTGCCGACACGCGCTGGTACATAATTGAACAGCGTGGAAGGATCGGTACTGCGTAATCCTTTTACCTGGATGTCCTGCACCACAAAGGGCGCAAATGCGAAAGATGCTTGCGGAAGGAGGAGCATGGCGACCAGAGCCGGTATCGCCTTCTTTTTCATTGAACTAGGCTGTCTCAAAGACATTCGGACTTTCCTTGTGGATACGGATATGCATAAGCGCTAAATTGTATGTCAGAACCCGGCGACTTGTCAGCAAATTTCCTTGTATGTTAATACGTTAGCGGCCTGAATGCCATCAGGCTGCTGTTTGAAAGCTGTTACCCGGTGATTCGCATAACATCATTCAGAAAGGCGACCACCATCAAGGCAAGTAAAAGCATATAGCCAAATGCCAGTCCTTTCTCCTGCACAAACGCCGGTAAGGGGCGACCGCGAATGATTTCAGCAAATGCAAACAGCATTTGCCCCCCATCCAGCCCGGGAATGGGTATCAGATTGAGTACCCCGATGCTGATCGTGATGAGTGCAACGAACTCGATAAACCGCCCAATACCCAGACTGGCTGATTTGCCGGCATAATCTGCAATTGTTACCGGGCCGCTGATATTTTTCCACGACACCTGGCCTGTAACCATTCTGGCCAGCATTCTGACGGAAAACCACGCGGTGTCGAACGTTTTTGTGGTCGCGAGACCGACACTGTCAAAAAAACCGTAGCGCACGAATGTCATGGGCAGGTTCGACTGCAATGCCACGCCGATTTTGCCTTTCACTGTGCCATCAGACTCGGGGGTTGCCCGCGGTATCACAGTCAGGGATAAATGTCTGCCATCGCGCAGAATGTCCAAAGGAACGGGTGTATCTACACTTTTTTCAATGATATCGATGAAGGAACGGGCATCCAGAGACTGGCTGTCCGCGGCGCGCAGGATGGTATCGCCCTGGCGTAACCCTGCCTGCTCCCCTGCTCCACCTGCGATGACCTGGGCTGCACTTGGCGCGGGTGCGTCAATGGTGAGCCCGTTTCTTTCCGCAAGATTCACATTTTCCAGGTTGTCCGGCGCAGGCTGCAGCGCCACGGTCAGATCCTGAATGCTGTCGTCTGCATGACGAACCTTCATATCAACAGACTGACCAAGGATCATTGGTTCCAGCAAATGCTGCTGCATCTCTGTCCAGGACTGTATGGCTTTATTATCCAGCGCCAGTACACGATCCCCCTTGCGCACCCCGGCAACTTGTGCGGGTGTGCCTACTGCCGGCTGACCAAGAATGGGTTCGGGAACATGACTGCCCACCATATACATACCGGAATATATCAATATGCCAAGTAACAGACTGAAGGCTGGACCAGCCGCAAATATCAGCATGCGCTGCCATGGATTCTTTTCACTCATTGCGCCGCGTCGCAACGACTGCATGCCGGCGGCCTCGGGTTCCGCCAGCGGTTTCACATAGCCGCCCAGGGGCAACGCGGAAACGACCCATTCGGTCCCCCGACGGTCTGTGCGACGAAACAAGACCTTTCCAAACCCAAGAGAAAAACGTTCTACGTGGACGCCACAAAGTCTAGCCGCAAGATAATGGCCCAACTCGTGAAAAACCACCACGATACTGATTGTAATAATGAAAAAAACGATACTGGAAAGCATGGTATTCAGACAGAGGCCGTTAGAAATTGGCGGGCGCGTTCACGCACTTCCTGGTCCAGAAGAAAAACATCATCAATATGGTTGACTGAGCCGGACTGCCCGCTTTGCCAGTCCAGCGTGCGGGCGATGATATCTGCAATCTGGGTAAACCGCAGCCGTCCCTCAAGAAAATGCGAGACGGCAATTTCATTGGCGGCATTGAGCGCAATACACTCGGCCTGCCCTGCCCTGAGTGCTTCAAAGGCCAGCCGCAGACAGGGAAAGCGCTCATGGTCTGCCACCGAGAAATTCAGTTGATGCAGTTTGCGCAGATCAAAAACAGGGCTGCTGCTCTCAATGCGTTCGGGGTAACCCATGACGTAGGAAATGGGGATACGCATATCGGGATTGCCCAATTGGGCAAGCAGTGAACCATCGATAAACTCCACCATGGAATGGATCGTACTTTCGGGATGGATGACCACATCAATCTGTTCGGCCGGCAAATCGAACAGGAAATGCGCCTCAATTACCTCCAGACCCTTATTCAGCATGGTAGCCGAATCCACAGAGATTTTCCTGCCCATGCTCCAGTTCGGGTGGCGACAGGCCTGCTCTGGTGTCACGTCCGCCAGTTGCGTCAGTGGTGTTTCGCGAAAGGGACCGCCCGATGCAGTCAGAATCACGCGTCGAATCTGGGATTTATCTCGTCCGTTCTGCAGACATTGGAAAATGGCATTGTGCTCACTGTCCACTGGCAGCAGTTCGGCATTATGGTTGCGGACAGTCTGCATGAAAAGAGAACCTGCGGCAACCAGCGCCTCTTTATTTGCCAGCAGGATACGTTTTCCTGCCTGCGCCGCCTCAAATGCCGAAGCCAGCCCCGCGATCCCCACAATGGCCGCCACCACACAATCGGTTTCCGGATCCCGGGCTGTTTCACAAAGGCCTTTTTCGCCGAGCCGAATTTCAGGCAGCGCCAGATGATGAGGCCAGTGAGATCGAAAAACATCCACGGCAGCAACGTCGGGCACGATAACGACGCTGGCTGCAAACTCGACAGCCAGGGCGGCGAGCTTTTCCATCCGCTGTTGTGCACTGAGTGCGTAAATGGTGAATTTATCCGGGTGTCGTCGCACGATATCCAGCGTACTGTCACCAATCGAGCCGGTTGCTCCGAAAATCGTAATATTCTGCATGAACCTTCTGTTCCGGGAAAAGAGACGATCGAAGACGCCGTTAGTAAAAATGGCGGATAAACAGCCACAGACAGAGCACGACGGGTGTTACAGACAGGATGGAATCGAACCGATCCCACACACCACCATGCCCGGGAAGCAGATTGCTGGAGTCCTTGACTGACGCACGTCGTTTGATCAAAGACTCATACAGGTCGCCGATCATGGAATAGATACCCAGCAAGGCGCCACCGAGGAGCACCAGAATAGCAGGAACGTACTGATGCAGATAGGCCGCAAAACTGTCTCCGATGAAAAGCGTGATCCCGATCCAGGCCACCGCCGCAATCAGGCCGCATAGCGCGCCGGAACGCGTTTTCCCTGGGCTGATTGTAGGGGCCAGCCGCGGTCCGCCGAACCGTTTCCCACCAAAATAGGCGAAAGTGTCGGCACACCAAATGACGCCAAGAAAAGAAAAAATGAACCAGGCTCCGTATTGCTGATGCAGCATGGAGAGACCAAGTGCACTGGCCGCAGTCACAACAATACCGGCGCCAAGACTGATGAGACTGCGCGGCGAGCGCTGCGTATCCGCGTGACTCAGACTCAGCGGGGCCATGATGGTCCAGAATAGCAGGCCCAGAACGCCCAGAACAGACGCCAGCGGATCAATCCAGGCAGCGCGCGAGGGATAGGCTGCCACAGCAGAGCCTGTGGTTGCGAGGGCATCATCAAAACCAGTGATCGCCACGCCAGCTGCGATAATAAAATAAACCCCGGCAGCTGCTGCGGCAGTACGGGAGGTCAAAGTGGCGATGCGTAACCATTCCCATATGACCAGGGCACTTGAGAGCGCCATAAACAGCCGGAACCAGACTGGTGGAAGAAACACGCTGACCAGCAGCAGGACGACCAATAAAACAACGGCGGTAACGACTCGCTGCAGTAACATGTACCCTCCCTCAGGCAAATGGAGACTCGTCAGCAATCTGGGCACTGGTGCGCCCAAAGCGGCGTTCACGGCCACGATACCACTCAAGCGCGCGATCCATGTCCTTGCTGCCAAAGTCGGGCCAGTAACAATCAGTGAAATAAAGTTCGGTGTAGGCCAGTTGCCACACCAGGAAATTGGAAATCCGGCTTTCGCCACCGGTTCGAATGAACAGATCCGGTTCTGGCGCCCAGTTCATGCACAGGTATTTGCTGAGCTTTTCTTCTGAAATGGCTGAGGGATCGCCGGCCAGGCCGGGCTCGTCCTGCATCATGGCACGCATGGCCTGAAGAATGTCCCAGCGGCCACCGTAATTGGCTGCGATGGTCAGCGTCAAACCGGTATTGGCACTGGTGGTGGCTTCGGCCTCGCGGATGAGCTTCTGCAAATACGGCTCAAACGGCGAGAGATCGCCGACCACCCGCAATCTGACCTGGTTGCTGTTCAGGCGCGACACTTCCTTTTCCAGCGCCTGTACGAACAGCTTCATGAGCAGCGTGACTTCCTCTTTGGGTCTGCGCCAGTTCTCTGAACTGAACGCAAACAGCGTCAGATAATCAATCCCTTTGCTGCCACAATATTCCACGACGCGGCGCACCGCCTGTACGCCTTTGGCGTGCCCTGCCGTGCGCGGCAGGAAACGTTTGGTGGCCCAGCGCCCGTTCCCGTCCATGATAATGGCAATATGTCTGGGAAGATGACCGGTATCGGGCACAGAGAGTGTGGAACTTTGACTCATGAGGTGATCTATTCAGTTATAAAACGGTACCGGAAAAAGGGCCCGCAAATCAGACCGTCATGATTTCAGCTTCTTTCTGCGTCACGATTTTATCGATTTCGGCAACAAAGCGGTCTGTCAGTTTCTGAATAACATCCTGAGCGCGACGCTCATCGTCTTCGGAGATTTCCTTGTCCTTGAGCAGTTTTTTGAAACTGTCGTTGGCATCGCGACGCAAATTACGCACGGCGATTTTGGCGTCTTCGCCTTCGCTTTTCACCACTTTTGCCAGATCGCGACGGCGTTCCTCAGTGAGGGCTGGCATGGGCACACGGATATTTTCACCCATGGAAACAGGGTTCAGGCCCAGATCAGACTCACGAATGGCCTTTTCCAGCGGACCCGCCATTTGTTTTTCCCAGGGTTGAACGCTGAGTGTTCTTGCGTCGATCACGTTAACAGCTGCCACCTGACTGACCGGCACCTGTGATCCATAGTAGTCGACCGTGACATGATCGAGAATACCTGCGTGGGCACGGCCAGTACGAATTTTGGCCAGATTTGTCTTCAGCGTGTCCAGCGACTTGTTCATGCGGCTTTCGGCCGACTTCTGTACTTCGGGGATACTCATGATTTTCCTTTATACGTGAACCAGTGTGCCTTCGTCTTCACCGCAAATTGCGCGGGCCAGCGCACCGGTTTTATTGATGGAGAATACCTTGATGGGCAGTTTCTGATCGCGACATAACGCAAATGCGGTGGCGTCCATGATTTCCAGGCGGCGTGTAATCACTTCGTCAAAACTGATCCGTGAATAACGGGTTGCAGTGGGGTCCTTGTTGGGATCGGCCGAATACACGCCGTCTACCTTGGTTGCCTTCAGGACGATTTCTGCACCGATCTCGGCGCCACGCAGCGCAGCTGCCGTGTCGGTTGTGAAGAAAGGATTGCCCGTACCTGCGGCAAAGATCACAACTTTCTTCTCTTCCAGGTAGCGCAACGCTTTCGGACGAATATAGGGCTCGATGACCTGATCAATATTGAGCGCAGACTGAACCCGGGTCACCACGCCATGTGCCTTGAGCGCGTCCTGCAGGGCCAGCGCATTCATGACGGTTGCCATCATACCCATATAATCGGCTGTGGCGCGATCCATGCCCTGGGCACCGGGGGCCACACCACGGAAAATGTTGCCGCCTCCGATAACGATGGCCAGCTCTACACCCATTTTTGAGACTTCGGCGATTTCGCCCGTCATCCGGTTAATGGTCGCGCGGTTAATCCCATAGGCATCTTCGCCCATTAACGCTTCACCCGAAAGTTTTAAAAGCACACGCTTATATTTGCTGCTCATGGCCGAACTACCTTAGAAAATTGACACGCTATTGTAACCACTCTGGCAATCACAATTCCGGAATTCAAAAAGAATCCCCTGAAAAGGGGATTCTTGGGACGAACAGACAGGCATGGCCTGCTGTCCGGCAAATGACGCTGCGGTCCTGCGCTGGTAAAAGGGCTGACAGGACTGCGCGAAGGGAAGTCGATTCGAAGAATCAGTTTCCGGCTGCCGCTGCGGCAACTTCCGCTGCGAAATCGGTCACTTTTTTCTCGATGCCTTCACCGACGACGAACAGAGAGAAACGGTTGATACCGGCTTTTTTCTCTTTCAGCATCTGTTCGACGCTTTGTTTGTCGTTTTTAACGAAAGGCTGGTTCAGCAGTGTCACTTCTTTCAGGAATTTGGCTACTGAGCCTTCAACCATTTTTGCAACGATTTCTGCAGGCTTGCCGGATTCTGCGGCTTTCTGCTCAGCAACAGAACGTTCTGCTTCGATATCGGCAGGGGCAACGCCGGACGCATCCAGTGCCTTGGGTTTTGTTGCGGCAACGTGCATAGCCAGGTCTTTACCGACTTCTGCATCACCTTTGAAATCAACCAGAACACCGATACGGCCACCGTGTACGTAGCTGGCCAGCTGATCTTCGGTTTCGAAACGTGTGAAGCGGCGAATTGCCATGTTTTCACCCACTTTACCAACCAGTGCAGCACGTGTGGATTCAACCGTGCCCTCACCCATTGGCAGTTCAGCCAGAGCGGCTACATCAGCAGGGTTTTTCTCGGAAATCAGCTGAGCAACACTGTTGACGAAGTTGATGAAGTCTTCGTTTTTGGCAACGAAGTCTGTTTCGCAGTTGACTTCAACCACGGCGCCGGTTTTGGCATCAGGAGCGACGTAAAGACCGATCAGGCCCTCTGCTGTCACGCGTGAAGCCGCCTTGCTGGCTTTGCTGCCCAGTTTGACACGCAGGATTTCTTCTGCACGTGCCATATCCCCTTCAGCTTCTGACAGGGCTTTTTTGCATTCCATCATGGGGGCGTCAGTTTTTTCGCGTAACTCTTTGACCATTGAGGCGGTAATCTCAGCCATGATAACTCCAGTTAAATTTAGTAAACAATCCTGCCGGGCAGGAAAGATCAGCGGCGCGGAACCAGCCGGCGCCGCTGAGATTGATAAGGGTAGCAGCAGCGGATGACATGCTGACGTCAATCGGGGCTGCATTTGTGGCGAACGCGCCCGTCAGGGACGGACGCATTGGACTGCCGGAAAAGCTTAGTTGCTTTCTGGCACTTCTTCGACGAACTCTTCTTCGCCTTCAACGATGGTTTCAACCACACCGTTCAGGTTCTGCTCACGACCTTCCTGGACCGCATCTGCAATGCCTTTGGCATACAGAGCGATGGCTTTGGCAGAGTCATCATTACCAGGAATGATGTAATCAATGCCATCAGGAGAATGGTTGGTATCTACAACAGCGATCACAGGAATACCCAGTGTGCGGGCTTCCTGAATGGCAATTTTGTGGTATCCGACGTCAATCACGAACAGCGCGTCAGGCAGCGTGTTCATATCTTTGATACCACCAATGGATTTGTTCAGCTTGTCCAGTTCACGATCAAACATGAGAGCTTCTTTCTTGCTCATGCGCTCTTTGCTGCCATCAGCAACAGCCGCTTCCATGTCTTTCAGACGTTTGATGGACGTTTTGACCGTTTTGAAGTTGGTCATCATACCGCCGAGCCAGCGGCTATCGACGAAAGGCATACCGCAGCGTGCAGCTTCTTCTGCTACGATTTCGCGGGCTGCGCGTTTTGTGCCAACGAACAGGATATTGCCACCGCGAGCTGCAGTCTGGCGCGCAAATTTTTGCGCTTCCAGGAAGCTGGCGACCGTTTTTTCAAGATTGATAATATGGATTTTGTTACGATGACCGAAAATGTACTGAGACATTTTTGGGTTCCAGTAACGGGTCTGGTGGCCAAAGTGCACACCAGCTTCAAGCATTTCACGCATTAAAGACATGTTATAACTCCAGAGGGTTAGGTTCCTGCACCGCTTTGATATTGATTTTGTTGTATATAATCAACACCCTAGGAAAAACGGCGCGCTATTCAAAAAACGCTATATAAACAACAGCTTCAGAAACAGGGTTTTCATCACCCCGTTCTGTTTCCCGCGTTGTGCTCCTACGCATTGTGTTTCTGCGCGCTTTATACGCATTAACTCTCTACGCATTAACTCTCTACATATAGTCAGCAAATCAACCAGGCTGTACAGTAAAACTACCACAACCAGGCAAAGACTCGGCAAACAAATCCGGGAAAGCCTATAATTCTACTATTATTTTACTTATTTACTCAAGCACTTATGGCAACTCTGACGAATCAGGAAGATATTAAAGCAATGCGAACGGCCTGCGAAGATGCGGCCAGGGTGCTCGATCATGTCGCGCCTTTCATCAAACCGGGAGTCACAACCGGAGAACTCAATCAGATCTGCCTGGATTTCATGAATGAAATCGGCGTTGAATCGGCCACCATCGGCTATCAGCCGCCCGGCTACCCTCCTTTTACCGGTGCCGTCTGTACATCCGTCAATCATGTCATCTGTCATGGCATTCCCGGCGACAAAAAACTCAAGGCTTCAGACGTCCTTAATATTGATGTCACCGTTATCCGGGATGGCTGGTTTGGCGACACCAGTCGCATGTTTTATGTAGGCGAACCCTCCATTCTGGCCCGTCGCCTGACCGATATCACCTACGAATGCATGTGGCTGGGCATCGAACAGGTTAAGCCCGGAGCAACGCTGGGCGACATCGGCCACGCCATCCAGAAGCATGCGGAAGGTAACGGCTTTTCGGTCGTGCGGGAGTATTGTGGGCACGGAATTGGCCAGCGCTTCCATGAAGATCCGCAAGTGCTGCACTACGGCAAACCCGGTGAAGGCGTCAGACTGGAAAAAGGCATGGTTTTCACCATTGAGCCCATGATCAATGCGGGCCGCCGGGATACTAAAGTACTGGCAGACCAGTGGACCGTTGTAACGCGTGACCACAGTCTGTCCGCGCAATGGGAGCACACGCTGATCGTGACCGATAGCGGCTATGATATCCTCACCCGCTCTCCGGGCATGCCCGCGCCGCCGGCGTTTGTCAAGAGTCTGCCCTGAGTCCATTCAGGCCCCGCGCTGCTCCAAGGAACACCATGAACACCGTCAGCCCGGCCATCGCGATTCGAAATCGACTGAACGAGCAAAAGGCCCAGGCTCTGGAAGCCTATCGCGCCTCTCGCGGAAGACCCGATACGCTGCTGATAACCCTGCGCAAACAGGCAGACCAGGCCATGCGGGATCTCGTTGCCAGTTTTCCTCTGCCCGGCGGATCCAGTCTGTGCGCCATCGGTGGTTATGGCCGCGGCGAGCTTTATCCCTATTCAGATATTGACCTGCTCATTCTGCTGGCGCATCCGCCACAGGAAGATGAAAAACCCATGCTCGAGCGCTTTGTCTCTGCGCTGTGGGATCTGGGTCTCGATATCGGCCACAGTGTCCGTACCATAGACGATTGCCTGAGCGAGAGTGCCGGTGACATCACCATTGAAACCGCCTTGCTTGAACTGCGCTATATCCTGGGTAACCGCAAGCTGGTCAACACGCTGGAAGCACGCTTTCGCGAACAGCTGAGTCCACAGGACTTTTTTCTGGCAAAGCAACTTGAATTGCAGCAGCGCTACGCGCGCTACAACGAGACCCCCTATTCCCTGGAACCCAACTGCAAAGAGTCTCCAGGCGCCTTGCGCGATCTGCAGACCATCCAGTGGATCAGCCGTGCGGCGGGTCTTTCCGGCAGCTGGCGGGATCTGGTCAGCGGCGGCCTCATGACGCACGACGAAGCGGCCAAATGTGCAAAAGCCGAGCAGGCGTTCAAACGTTTGCGTATCGACCTGCATATGCTCGCCGGCAAGCGCGACGATCGTCTGTTGTTTCATACCCAGCCTCTGCTGGCCGAGGTTTATAAAATCCGGGCAACAGATGCGCGCCGGCCTGGCGAAGTCCTGATGCAGCGCTATTACTGGGCAGCGCGAATTGTCTATCTCATGAGCCATATCATGATGCAGAGCTTCCGGGAACATTTCTTTCCGGTCAAAGACTGCAGCGTGATGATAGACGAAGACTTCTGTCGCGTCGGTCAGCAGCTAGATCTGGTTGCCGACGATGCCTTCGAACGTAAACCGCAGCTGCTGCTTAAGGCATTCCTGGTGATGCAGCAGCACCCCGAAGTCAACGATATGTCAGCCAAGCTGCAAAGACTGATCTGGAGTTCACGCCATCGGATCGATGCCCAGTTCCGGCGCAATCCCGTGAACAAATGGCTTTTCCTGCAGATTCTGCAGCAGCCCACCGGCATCGTCCATGCATTTCGACGCATGACCATGTTGAGTATTCTGCCTCAGTACATTCCGGTGTTCCGCAAGATCGTCGGGCAAATGCAGCATGATCTGTTTCATGTCTACACGGTTGATCAGCATACGCTGATGGTGATCAGAAACATCCGTCGCTTTACCATGCCGGAACACGCCCAGGAGTATCCCCTGGCCAGTCGGCTTATTGCTGATATGGACCGTCATTGGCTGCTTTATGTGGCCGCCCTGTTTCATGACATTGCCAAAGGTCGTGGCGGCAACCATTCCACTCTGGGTGCCATCGATGTGCGCAAGTTCGCCAGAGACCACAATCTGGAGACCGAAGACCGGCAACTCGTCGAGTTTCTGGTAGAGCAACACCTGGCCATGTCATCGTTTGCCCAGAAACGCGATCTGTCGGAACCCTCGGTCATTCAGGAGTTCGCCGATATTGTGCGCACGGAAAGGAGGCTGACCGCTCTGTATCTGCTGACCGTCGCAGATATTCGAGGCACCAGTCCGAAAGTATGGAATGCATGGAAAGGCAAGCTGCTGGAGGATCTGTACAATTACACACTGCTGGCCCTTGGCAGTCGCGTTTTTGACCGGCAATCGGTGCTGACCCAGCGGAAAAATGAAGCCATGGCGCTGGTACGATTTTCAGGAATCAGCGATGAGGATCGCGATCGATTCTGGAACACGCTGGACGTCGCCTACTTTTTACGGCACGAAGCGCGCGATATTGCCTGGCACACCAGGCTACTTTACCGCATGCTTCCGCAGGTAGGCGCCGAGGTTCGCGCACGACCTACGGAAAACAATGAAGGCATTCAGGTCATGGTATATGTGAATGACCGCCCTGACCTTTTTGAGCAGATCTGCTCGTATTTCTATGAACAGCGTATTGATATTCTGGATGCACGAATCCATACCACCAGACAGGGTTACGCACTGGACAGTTTTGTCGTTGATAGTGCTGCCATCGACGCCGATATCCGGTCCAATGTGCCACTGATAGAGCATGGTCTGCGAAATCGCCTGAACGAACCGCTGCCCGATCAGGATGAACCGCTGAAGTTCAACCGTAACCGATATGTGGTGGGCGCAAACGTGCGCCGTTCACGCACCTTCCCGCTAGTGCCGATTATTGAACTTTTACCGGACGAGAACAGTCAGTATTGGCGTCTATCAATTACAGCCATGGATAGTCCTGGTATTCTTTATGCACTTGCCAACACCTTCAAGCGTCACCAGATCAATCTGCAAATGGCCAAAGTCATGACGCTGGGTGATCGTGTTGAAGATATTTTCATTCTAGGTGGCAGTGCGCTGGACAATCCTCGCACCCAAATGCAATTCAAACGTGATTTGCTCACAGCAATCAATAATCTGACAGTACAACCGTAGCCGACAATGAGTATCAACGATTACCTATTGATTTTCAGCCGAAGCTTTCTGTTCGTTCTGGCTACCCTGCTGCCTATCGTCAACCCGCCAGCAGTTGCGCCCATTTTTCTGACCATGACCGAGGGCGCCAGCAGCGCCACGCGCAAGCTCCTGGCAAAACGCATTGCCATCAATGTTTTCATCATGCTGACGCTTGCAGCATTGTTCGGCAACATGGTGCTGCGCTTTTTTGGCATCTCATTGCCAATCGTCAGGGTCGGTGGCGGTCTGCTGGTGGTGGCCAGCGCATGGCAACTGGTCAATGCGAAAGATCCCGACACCGATGCGCACGAAAAACTGGTGGAAGATTATTCTCAGGACAAGGTCAAAGCCAGCGCTTTTTACCCACTCACGTTCCCGATTGCCTGCGGCCCCGGCAGTATCTCTGCAGCCATCACGGTCGGCGCCTCTTTTGATTTCATCAGTGCTGCGGCTGGCGTCATGAGCGTGACAGGCATGATCCTGGCCGTTATAAGCGTTAGCGCCATCCTGTTTTTCTGCCTGCGCTTTGCCGCCCGTTTTCTTGCCCGTCTAGGCAAATCAGGGACAGCCGTTTTCATGCGACTGTCCGCATTCATCCTGCTCTGTATCGGTGTCCAGATTATGTGGGACGGCGCGCATGAACTGATCATGCGCCTTTATGCCGATATTTCTTCAACCTATTCCCGGACCACCCTATGACCCAGTCTCGCCTGAATCTTATTGCCGTACTCTGCCTGCTCGCATTGGGTGTCGCACTTGTCAGCCAGCATGTGTTTGGTATGCCGCCTTGCGCCTGGTGCGTTTTGCAGCGGCTGATTCTGCTGGTCATCGCCATCCTGTGTCTGGTGGGCAATTTTCTTCCAGGCGTACTGAAGCGATTCGCAGCGTTATTCACAGTCGCCCTGTCTGGCGCAGGAATAATCGCTGCCTGGTATCAGCACACAGTCGCTTCACAGATGGTATCCTGCGACCGCACCTTTGCTGATATTTTCATGTCCAAAACAACCGGGCTCGATGCTGCGGTGCCATGGCTTTTCGGTATCTATGCTACATGCATGGATGCAAAAGTCAGTGTGCTGGGCGTCGAGTATGTGCTGTGGGCACTGCTGCTGTTTGTCTTCCTGCTGGTCCTCAGTCTTTTCGCCCTCTTCGGCCGGACGCGGCAACGCTCTCGGTTCGCCTGATCCGATTGACGGGTCGAGCCGACCGGCTGTTGACGCAGCCAGGAGCATCAGCCCATCATTGGCATACCTACCGGTATTGCCATTAGCCCAGCACTTTATGTGCCTGGCGCATGTCCTGTTTCAGGCCGAACCAGAAGCCGGCCTGGCCCAGAATGGCGGCGCAGGAGAGCACAGTGAACGCGGTAAGCGCAGGATCATCACCAAGCCCGACCAGAGAGGTACACACCGCACCGATGGCCATTTGCGAGAATCCGTAAAGACCCGCGGCCGATCCAACCAGATGCCGGTCCACGTTCAGACCCTTGGTCAGTGCAGCCGGGCTCGCGATACCTGCACCCACGGCAAAGAGAAACATAAATACCATCACCGTCACAATATGCAGATGTCCGGCGAGCACCAAAGCCAGTTGCGTAACGGCAGCGACCGCACTTAGGGCATTGCCGCCAATCAACAATCTTTCCAGCGAATAGCGCCCGATAAGCTGTCGCGTCGCTGCATTACCGACAGACAATCCCACAATCAGCAAGGCCAGGTAGATACCTACTTCGCCAGGCGGGCGCTGCAATTCTCTTGTAATGATGAATGGTGCTGCGGCAATAAAGGCATATAGCGCCGTCGTGGCGCAACCGCCACCAAACGCGTAACCCAGAAACTGAGGCATTTTCAATAACGACTTGTAGTCATGCGCCAGCGCGCCGGGACTGACTTTTCCTGTGGGTGTACCAGTTTCAGGCAACAAACGCCACGTAGAAATCAGCGTGACCAGGCCCATTAGGAACAGCGCAACAAAAACGCTGCGCCAGCCCAGATGCAATGTCAGCACCGATCCCAGTAAAGGTGCGAGCCCGGGGCCCGCCATCATGATCAGATTGAGCAAAGCCTGATCCTTAACCGCAGTGTCTCCCACAGCTGAGTCCCGCACGATGGCACGGCCCAGTGCGAGACCCGCACAGCCGCCAAGGGCCTGAAACAGGCGCGACAAAATCAGCGTCGATTCATTCTGTGATACGGCTGCAGCAATACCTGCCAGCACGTAGATGGACAGACCTGCAATCAAGAGGGGCCGGCGTCCGAACCCATCGGATAGCGGCCCATAAACCAGCTGACCAAAAGCCAGACCCAGAATGTACAGACTGATGGTCATTTGCATGGTGCTGGTACTGGCACCCAGATCTGCCGCTGCATCCGGCAGTGCAGGAACAAACATGTGCATGGCAAGTGTGCCGCTAAGCGTCACAAACACCAGCAGCCACAAGGGAGCTCGTGTGCGCGTTTGTTTGTTTGTTGAGGATGCCGCTAGTGATGCCGATGACTTTTCTGATGTGGCCGTTTTGGCAGTCATTGATGAATTTTCAGATGTCGATGATTGTTTCGACGCTGATATGTGTTCCGGTGCTGATGTGTACTCGGATGACGATGCGCCTTCAGGCCTTGCTTTCGCTTGTGTGGATTGTGTCATTGCAGTGCCATTTGCTCTTCCGGATTTATCCGGGACCAGCGATCTATCTGCAGCTCCTGTGATATCAGTCATGATCGTCTGTTGTGCCCCACAGATCACTGCCCAGTGACTCGACGGTACCCACCAGCTGCTGCAGCACCGAACTGGCCGCTATCATTTGTGCGCTGTCCATGTCGCGGAATAGCCGAACACGCCCCGCGTGCACGACCTGCTCTACCGTTGAGACCGTGTTTTTTCCCAAATCAGTCAGATGGATGAGTTTTTCCCGCCTGTCGGTACCTTCAAGTCGCTGTATATAACCCGCAGTCTGCAGGCCGTCCAGGATGCGTACGACCGAGGAACTGTCCAGCCCCAGCAAGGCAGCCAGATCTTTTTGTCGTAACGGTGCCTTTGCCCTGGATATAAAGAGCAGCGGAAGCCAGGTTGCCTCTGTCAGCCCCATAGGCTGCAGGCGACGGTCAACGGCGCGTCGCCATTGACGGTTCAAATGACCACAGAGTGTCAGGATTTCCCTGGCGGCAGGATGCAGATTTTCAGATTTTTTGGTCGTGGACATAGGTGACTTACCAATAGATGATAAGTCAATTATATACCCCGACATGCATCGGCGCAAACACTGCGGTCAAAAATTCAAAAGTGAATGGATATCAGGCGTTGGCGGCGTAGCCCATATTGAATTGCAATCCCCCTACCGCCTGCCCTTCCTTGGTCTGATGGCGCGTCATACGCAGGCGTTCCAGATAGGCTTCATCCACATCGCCCGTCACATAATTACCGTCAAAGCAGGACGATTCAAATTGCGTCAATTTGGGATTGATGTCACTGATCGCTGCCTTCAGGTCGTTCAGATCCTGGTAGACCAGGCCGTCGGCACCAATCTCTTTGGCAACCTGCTCTGCAGTTCTTCCGTTCGCGATCAGTTCATCCTGCGTTGGCATATCGATGCCGTAAACGTTCGGGAAACAGACCGGTGGCGCAGCGGAGGCAAAGAATACCTTCTTCGCGCCTGCGGCACGGGCCATATCCACAATCTCCCGGCTGGTCGTACCACGAACAATGGAGTCATCAACCAGCAGCACGTTCTTATCCTTGAATTCAACACTCATGGCATTCAGTTTCTGGCGAACAGACTTTTTGCGTACGGCCTGCCCTGGCATGATGAAGGTTCGGCCTACATAGCGATTTTTGATAAATCCTTCCCGATACTCCAGTCCCAGTTTCGATGCCAGCTGCATTGCCGCAGGTCGTGATGAATCGGGTATTGGCATGACTACATCAATTTCTCTCAGGCGCAACTGACGCGCCACCTTATCGGCCAGATACTCGCCCATTTTGAGTCGGGCATTGTAGACATTTACACCGTTAATGGTTGAATCTGGGCGCGCAAAATATACGTATTCGAAGATACACGGCGTGAGTATGGCATTGTCTGCGCACTGCTGTTCATGTACGTTGCCATCCAGGTCTATGAACACTGCCTCACCGGCGTCGATATCACGAACGAAATCAAAACCGCTGCCTTCAAGCGCGACTGATTCCGAAGCAACCATCCATTCTGTTCCCAATTCGGATTCAAATTTTCCAAGACAGAGCGGACGAATACCAAAAGGATCACGAAATGCCAGCAGACCGTAGCCGGCGATCTGAGCCACAACGGAATACGCCCCTTTTACCCGGCGATGCACTGCGCGAACGGCAGCGAACATGCTCTGAGGGTCCAGCGACGTTCCCTTGGCGGCTGACTGAAGTTCGTGGGCCAGCACGTTAAGCAGCACTTCGGAATCAGAATTCGTATTGATGTGGCGTTGATCGACCTTAAACAGGGACTCACGCAGCTCCCGCCAGTTGGTCAGATTGCCATTGTGTGCAAACGTGATACCAAAAGGCGCATTCACATAGAATGGCTGTGCCTCTTCCAGCGAATCACTGGAACCGGCTGTTGGATAGCGCACCTGTCCGATACCGGAATGACCGGGCAGATCGCGCATATTGCGAGTGCGGAAAACATCGCGGACAAGGCCATGAGCCTTGTACATGTTGAAGTGATTGCCGTAAGCGGTGGCAATGCCGGCCGCATCCTGACCGCGATGTTGCAGTAGCAGCAGGCTGTCATAGACCAGTTGATTCACTGGACCGCGCCCGACGATACCGATAATTCCGCACATATAAAGCCTATCCTGAAAATGAAGAGAGAGAGTGAAAACGAGAAGTGTACTAATAAGGCAAAAACGATCCGATACTGTCCGGCAGACGCATCTTGATCTCATGCACGGCCAAGACAGCCATGGGGGAAAACTTCGCATTCACCCACCACGGTTCCTTGGGAAAAGGCGTATAGCCAGCCAGTACGACGAGGATGAGAATAATCATCACGCCTCGTGCAATACCAAACAGTATCCCCAGGCCCTGATCCGCCGGACCCAGTCCGGTGGCATCGATCAGCGTTGCCAGTGTGACATTGACCAGACCAACCACCAGCAATATGGCAATGAAGATCACCGCATAACCGATGCCCATGCTGATGAGCGCATTGCTGATGTATTGCATAAGCCACGGATAAACCACTGGCCCCCACCAGATTGCACCAATAAATGCAGCGGCATAAGCGATTAATGAGAAGGCTTCCTTGAGAAACCCTCTCATTAAACCAAGCAGCCCCGAGATAAAAATGATCCCGAGGCAGGTGTAATCAAATTCGGTCACTTGGATTCAGGCAGATCAGTTCGACGAAATGAAACCGTTGTCGTAACCCAGAGACCGCAGGCGCGTTTGCGCAGCCTGTGCTGCTTCGCGCGACTTGAATGGACCTACACGGAGTCGATAAATCTGCTTGCCATTGACCACAGAATTCTGAACGTAGACATTGGATACGCCTTCGGAAGCCAGTTTGCTGCGGCGGCTTTGTGCATCATCTGAGGAACCGTAAGAGGCAATCTGCAGTGAATAGTCGCCGGACGTTACCCTGGGCTTGCTTCTTTCGGCGGGCTCGGGTTCACGTCCTTCAAGAATGGCCAGGGCGCGCGCACCGTCATCAGTACGGTTGCTGTCCTTGATGCCGCCTTGTTTCTTCTGTTCTGCCGCTTTTGCAGCCGCCGCTTTCTTGCGCTCAGCCGCTTTTTTGGCATCGGCCTGTGCCTTGGCCTGTGCCGCAGCTTCACGTTTTTCCTGCTCGGCCTGCGCTTCAGGCGTTACAGGCTGATTCGCCGTACCCGAGGCGATGGATTGATTGGGATCGGGAACCGGCGTTGTGCCCGGTACTTCCCCATCCTGTGTACCGCTGGCGTCCGGTGTTGTTTCCGTTGAGTCAGGCTGTTGTGCCGTGCCGGAAGCAACGGAACCATTGACCGGCGGTGTTTCCGGTATGCTGCCATCAGTATTGGCAGACTGTGAAGTTGAGCTCGGACCACTGGATTCAACACCAGGTGTCGTTGTCACAGACAAGGATCCGTTATCACTGCCACCGCCCGATACGAGAGGCGGTTTCTGGGCCGGTGCTGGCGTTGTGTCTTTGCCCCCGGTATCAAGTACCATCGGGACGACGATGATGGCTGCCAGAACCAGAATGATCGCACCGATCAGACGATTCCTTGCCTTCACGCGCAGTTCATTGGCCTGATCCTGATCGGACTGGGTCCGACGCTGTCCTGGCCGATTATTATCTTGTGAATTGAATAAACCCATAACTTATTCCTGACTGATGATGAAGATAAGCTTCAGCTTGTTGTATGAAGCCATACCTCAGACGGCTGGACGCCCCAAATGCTGCAAGACGGCGGCGACGGTTAAAAACGAGCCAAACACGACTATTCTATCATTCTCGGACGCCTTTGAACTTGCAGAATCAAAGGCCGCCGCAGGAGAATCGTAAACGGTTATGACTGGTAAGCCTTCGTTGTCGGCAGGCACGAGCTTGCGGATACGCTCGGCGATGTCCGAGCCAGTGCGCGCGCGATCTCCAGGCAGGCTGGCACAATACCAATAATCCACCTTACGGCCAAACTTCCTGATGACTTCATCACAGTCCTTATCATTAACCATACCGACCACTGCGTGGGTATAGGGAAAAAAGGACATGCTATCGAGATTGTGGGCAAGTACCGCTGCTGCATGCGGATTATGTGCCACATCAATCACGACGGTAGGTTGTCCCGGAATAATCTGAAAGCGACCAGGCAATACGGCCTGAATCAGTCCCTGGCGAACCGCCTGCTGAGGTACGGCAAGCCGGTCGCGAAGCGCTTCGATAGCCGCAAGCGCCGCAGAGGCATTCAGCAACTGATTTGCGCCGCGCAGAGCTGGGTAAGCCAGTGCATTTCGGCGCTGGTTTCTGCCGGCAAAAGCCCACTGCTGCTTGTCTGCCGAATAATTGAAATCCCGACCAAACAGCCAGAGATCGGCCCCGATTTCCTGTGCATAAGACACCACCGATTCCGGCGGTTGCGGATCACTGCAGATGGCGGGTCTGTCCTTGCGGAAAATATGTGCCTTTTCCCAGCCGATCTTTTCCCGTGTATCGCCCAGCCACTGCGTATGATCAATGTCCACACTGGTTATGATTGAACAATCGGCATCAACAATATTGACGGCATCCAGCCGCCCGCCAAGTCCCACTTCAAGGATGGCCACTTCGGTTTGATGTTCCTTGAAAAGGAGCAGCGCAGCCAGGGTTGTGTATTCAAAATAGGTGAGCGTGATGTCACCTCTTGCGGCTTCAATTTTCGCCAGCTGTTCCACGATCTGCGCGTCGGTCGCCAACTCTCCGCGGATACGGATGCGCTCGTTGAAATCAATCAGATGCGGAGAGGTATACATGCCTGTCTTGTAGCCAGCTGCCAGATAGATGGCTTCCAGCATGGCGCAGGTGGATCCTTTGCCGTTAGTGCCGCCAACGATAATTCTGACACCACTATCCTGCATGATCTCCAGCCGCTGCGCGACCTGGGCGACCCGCTCAAGGCCCAGCTCAATGGGCTTGGGATGCAGGGATTCAAGATAGACCAGCCAGTCGGCCAGTGAATGCGTACTTGTAGGAGCTGCAGACATGATGAATTTGAAATTCCTGAAAGCAGAATTTTAAGACATCAAAATGAAAAACACCCTGTATTTCGGCATTCACCGAAAATAAGGGTGTTCAGACAAGGGCAGCAACAGGATCATTGCTGCCCCAGTTAGACTGCCGGATTTATTTACGTTTGACCGGCGGCAGATCCGTACATGTACCGTGCGCCACTTCGGCTGCCATACCAACAGACTCTCCAAGCGTCGGATGCGGATGAATCGTCTTGCCGATATCTACCGTATCAGCGCCCATCTCAACGGCAAGAGCCACTTCTGAGATCAGATCGCCGGCATGGGTGCCCACAATACTTCCGCCGATAATTCGATGCGTCTCGGCATCGAACAGCAGCTTGGTAAATCCTTCGGAACGACCGTTGGCAATGGCGCGGCCGGATGCTGCCCAGGGGAATACGCCTTTTTCGTATTTGATGCCCTGCTTTTTCGCCTCTTCTTCGGTCAGACCTGCCCAGGCCACTTCCGGATCGGTGTAGGCGACCGATGGAATGACACGAACATCAAAATAGCTTTTCTGACCGGCAATGGCTTCTGCCGCTACATGGGCTTCATGGACCGCCTTGTGAGCCAGCATGGGCTGGCCAACAATATCACCGATTGCAAAGATGTGAGCAACGTTGGTGCGCATTTGTTCATCCACTTCGATGAAGCCGCGATCCGTGACATTGACGCCAGCCTTGTCGGCACCGATTTTCGCGCCGTTGGGCGAGCGACCCACTGCCTGCAGAACCAGGTCATATCGCTGCGGTTCGGCCGGTGCCGCGTCGCCTTCGAATTTGACCCAGATGCCGTCAGGCTTGGCTTCGGCTGACACGGTTTTGGTCTTGATCATGATGTTATCGAAACGGCCTTCATTCTTTTTCTGCCAGACCTTAACCAGGTCACGGTCTGCGCCCTGCATGAGACCATCGAGCATTTCCACTACGTCCAGGCGTGCCCCCAGAGCCGAATACACCGTACCCATTTCCAGACCGATAATGCCACCACCAATGATCAGCATTTTCTTCGGAATACTCTTGAGCTGCAATGCTCCGGTTGAGTCAACAATCCGTTCATCCTGCGGCAGGAATGGCAGTTTGACGGATTGACTGCCTGCGGCAATGATAGCGTGCTTGAACGGGACGGTTTCTGTCGATCCATCATCCTTTTTCACCGTCAGGTGATGCTCATCGGCAAAGGTTCCCACGCCCTGAATCACTTTTACCTTGCGGGCCTTGGCCATGCCAGTCAGCCCCCCGGTCAGGGTGGACACCACTTTGTCTTTTGCCGCGCGAAGCTTGTCCAGATCGATGGTGGGTTCCGCAAAGGTGATGCCGTTGGCAGACAGATGTTTGGCTTCTTCCAGCACTGCGACGTTATGCAGCAGTGCTTTCGAAGGAATACATCCGACATTCAGGCAAACACCACCCAATGTTGCGTAGCGCTCTACAAGCACTACGCTCAGTCCGAGATCAGCCGCTCGGAAAGCCGCGGAGTAACCGCCAGGGCCGGCACCCAGCACCAGCACATCACATCCGTCTGCGGGTGCAGAAGCCGGTGGTGAATATTTGGCCTCGCCGCCTTCATGGGGATCGCGGGAGCGCGCTTTGGATTCGGAATCGCCTTTGTTCCTGGCCGACGCATCATCGGCTTTGTCGCTGGCCGATTTCTCCTGTCCCTGATTCGCGGCAGGCGCTTTGTCAGCTTTTTTCGCTGACGCGTCGCTCTCTTCTGCCTTGGTGTTTTCCGCTGCTGACGCTTTTTTGCCATCAGCAGCAGACGACGATTTGTCTTCGGATGCCGCCTCAGCGGCAGCCTCCAGGGTCAGAATGACTGAACCTTCGGACACTTTGTCACCCACTTTGACGGCAATGGAAACAACCTTGCCTGCCGCAGAAGAAGGAATCTCCATGGAAGCCTTGTCAGACTCCACGGTGATCAGACTCTGTTCTTCCTTGACGGTATCGCCTTCCGCGACCAGCACTTCGATCACCTCGACGGAATCGAAGTCGCCAATATCGGGAATCTTGATTTCAGTTTGACTCATGTGTTTCTCCCGTCAGATCAGAACGCGGCGGAAATCCGCCAGCACTGCGGCCAGGTAGGCATTGAAGCGGGCTGCAGCAGCACCGTCAATCACACGATGGTCATAGGACAGCGACAGAGGCAGCATCAATCGTGGTGCGAACTCCTTGCCATTCCATACGGGCTGCATGGAAGAACGGGAGACACCCAGGATGGCCACTTCCGGTGCATTGATGATCGGTGTGAAATCCGTACCACCAATACCGCCCAGCGAACTGATGGAGAAGCAGCCACCCTGCATTTGTGAGGGAGACAGTTTGCCATCACGCGCCAGTTTTGCCAGTTCCGTCATTTCCTTGGCGATCTGGCTGACCGGTTTTTTATCGGCATCGCGGATCACTGGCACAACAAGGCCGTTCGGTGTATCGGCCGCAAAACCGATGTGATAGTACTGTTTGAGTACCAGGTTGTCGCCGCTGAGTGAGGCATTGAACTCAGGAAACTTCTGCAAGGCGGATACCACCGCCTTGATCAGGAATGCCAGCATCGTGAACTTGACCCCGGCCTTTTCGTATTCCTTGTTCATGGATACGCGGAAGGCTTCCAGATCAGTGATGTCGGCCACTTCGTTATTGGTGACATGAGGAATCATGACCCAGTTGCGATGCAGATTGGCGCCCGAAATTTTCTTGATGCGGGACAGTGGTTTGCTTTCTACCGGACCAAATTTCGTGAAGTCGATATTCGGCCAGTCGAGAACGCTCAGTCCACCGCCACCCACCTGAGTGGCCGTGTTAGTAGAAGAGGTACTGGTCGCAACGGACAGAGCTGCCTTGACGAACTTGCGCACGTCTTCCTGTGTAATGCGCTGCTTCTCACCTGTACCGGTAATCTGAGTCAGATCCACTCCGAGTTCGCGGGCAAATTTGCGAACCGATGGGGACGCGTGCGGCAGGCTGCGGCTGGAAACGGCAGATCCAAAAGCCGCCGTGGGTGACACACGTGTCTGGCTGCTGCCCGATGAAGACTGGGCAGGTGCTTTGGCCTGAGCGGCGGGTGCCCCCTCTGCCTTGTCGTCAGCAGAATCGCCCGAAGCCGACTTCTGTTCTGGTGAGGATTTCTGTGCTGCCGGTGCCTTGGCAGGTTCTTCCTTGCCTTTACCCGCAGATTTCAGCTTGACAATGGCCGTACCTTTACTGACCTTGTCGCCGACTTTCACAAGCACCGCTTCGACCTCTCCGTCGTCTGACGATGGAATTTCCATGGAGGCCTTGTCTGATTCCACTGTGATCAGGCTTTGTTCCTGCGTTACCTTATCACCAGGTGAAACCAGCAATTCAATAACTTCCACTTCGCTGAAATCGCCAATGTCGGGGATGGTCACTTCTATAGTACCACCGCCATTGCCGCCAGCAGATTGATCTGCACTGCCTTCTGTTTCGGCAGACTCATCCTTGCCGGCGGGCTGTGCCGGATCATCTGCGCCCGGCGTGCGTTCCTGAGGTTCATCTGCGTCATCACCCGCATCGGCTTTTTTGTTGCCGCCTTCGGAGCCGGCAGATGCAGCATCACTGCTACCCTCTTTTCCACCTTCTGCTTCCAGCGTCAGAATGACCTTGCCTTCTGCAACCTTATCGCCAACTTTGACGGCAATATCCTTGACCACCCCAGCGGCCGACGAAGGGATTTCCATGGAAGCCTTGTCGGATTCAACCGTGATCAGGCTTTGCTCTTCGGTAATGCTATCGCCCGGTGAGACCAGCACTTCAATGACTTCGACTTCACTGAAATCGCCAATGTCCGGAACCTTGATTTCGATTACATTGCTCATGATGATCTGCCTTATGCGTGGTGAGGATTGGCTTTGTTGATATCAATGCCATATTTCTGAATGGCTTCGCTCACTTTTGACTTCTCGATGGCGCCATCGTCGGCCAAAGCCTTCAAAGCAGCCAGCACAACGAAATGGCGATCCACTTCAAAGTGCTCACGCAGTTTGTAGCGGAAATCTGAACGTCCGAAGCCGTCGGTACCCAGTACACGGTAAGTACGGCCTTTTGGCATAAAGTCACGCACCTGGTCAGCAAACAGTTTCATGTAGTCGGTCGAAGCAATAATCGGACCGTCTGTGCTTTCCAGCTGTTGCGTAATGTACGGAACTTGCGGTTTGGCATCCGGATTCAGCAGATTGTGACGGTCAACATCAAGACCTTCACGGCGCAATTCGGTAAAGCTGGTGACACTCCAGACATCAGAAGAAATATTCCAGTCCTGTTGCAACAGTTCCTGCGCTTTCATGACTTCACGCAGGATGGTGCCGGAGCCCATCAACTGCACGTGATGTTTGCCGCCTGTGGTCGACTGCAGTTTGTACATGCCTTTAATAATGCCTTCCGCATCGCCCTCTTTCAGACCAGGCTGCGGATAGTTTTCGTTCATGAGAGTCAGGTAGTAGTACACGTTCTCCTGATTTTCCACCATGCGTTTGAGGCCGTGCTGCATGATCACTGCCACTTCGTGAGCAAAGGTTGGATCGTAGCTGACGCAGTTAGGGATGGTAGAAGAAAGAATGTGACTGTGGCCGTCTTCGTGCTGCAGACCTTCACCATTCAGGGTTGTACGACCAGCCGTACCACCAAGCAGGAAGCCGCGCGCCTGCATATCGCCGGCGGCCCAGGCAAGATCACCCACGCGCTGGAATCCGAACATCGAATAATAGATGAAGAACGGAATCATGATGCGGTTGTTGGTCGAATAGGACGTTGCCGCGGCAATCCAGGACGCAAAGGCACCCGCTTCGTTGATCCCTTCCTGCAAGAGCTGTCCGTTTGCAGATTCCTTGTAGTACATCACCTGGTTTTTATCGACAGGCGTGTATTTTTGTCCTTCCGGTGCATAAATACCAATCTGACGGAACAGACCTTCCATACCAAAAGTACGTGATTCATCAGCCAGAATAGGCACGACGCGTTCACCCAGCTGTTTGTCACGCAACAACTGATTCAGGAAGCGGACAAAGGCCTGCGTGGTGGAAATTTCACGGCCTTCGCTGGTTGGATCAAGAACCGCCTTGAATACGTCAAGCGCCGGCACTTTGAGTTTCTCGTCGGCCTGAGGACGACGACGTGGATAGTAACCGCCCAGTTTTTCACGTTGCTGACGCAGGTACTTCATTTCTGCCGAATCTTCCGACGGTTTGTAGTACGGCAGATTCTCCAGCTGTTCATCCGTGACTGGAATATTGAAGCGGTTGCGGAAATCCTTGAGGGAATTGATATCCAGTTTCTTTTGCTGGTGCGCGGGATTCTGACCCTGAGCGATTGCACCCAGTCCATAGCCCTTGATGGTTTTTGCCAGAATGACGGTCGGCTGGCCGACAGTGTTCTGCGCAGCGTCGAACGCGGCGTACACTTTGTAGGGATCGTGACCCCCACGATTCAGGCGCCAGATTTCCTCGTCGCTCATGCGGCTGACCATTTCGAGCAGGCGCGGATCCTTGCCGAAGAAATGTTCGCGAACATACGCACCGTCGTTTGCTTTGAAGGCCTGGTATTCGCCATCGACAGTTTCTTCCATGACTTTACGCAGGATGCCTTCTTTATCACGGGCAAGCAGCGGATCCCAGTATCCGCCCCAGATGAGCTTAATCACATTCCAGCCACTGCCGCGGAACTCGCCTTCGAGTTCCTGAATGATTTTGCCGTTACCGCGCACAGGGCCGTCAAGACGCTGCAGGTTGCAGTTGATGACAAAGATCAGATTGTCCAGTTTTTCGCGTGCGGCCAGACTGATTGCGCCCAGGGATTCGGGTTCGTCCATCTCGCCGTCACCGCAGAATACCCAGACTTTACGCTTGCTGGTATCGGCAATGCCACGGGCATGCAGATACTTCAGGAATCGGGCCTGGTAAATGGCCATCAATGGGCCAAGACCCATGGAAACGGTTGGGAACTGCCAGAATTCCGGCATCAGTTTGGGGTGCGGATACGATGGCAGACCTTTGCCACCCACTTCCTGACGGAAGTTATCCAGCTGATCTTCGGTCAGACGTCCTTCCAGATAGGCCCGGCCGTAAACACCGGGAGAGGAGTGTCCCTGGAAGTACACCAGGTCACCGCCATGATCTTCACTTTCTGCATGCCAGAAATGATTCTGACCGCAACCGATCATGGTTGCCAGTGAGGCGAATGAGGCGATGTGACCGCCAAGATCACCACCGTCTTCGGGGTTGTGTTTGTTGGCCTTGACCACCATGGCCATGGCGTTCCAGCGCACATAAGATCGGATGCGCTCTTCCATGGACATATTGCCCGGATGACGCGGTTCAAGCCCAGGTGGTATGGTGTTCACATAGGCGGTATTTGGAGAATAAGGAATGTTGGAACCGGACCGGCGTGCCAGATCCGTGAGTTTTTCAAGCAGAAAGTGCGCGCGCTCCGGGCCCTCCCTGTCCAGCACAGCTTCCAGTGAATCGAGCCATTCCTGGGTTTCAACCTTGTCCACATCCGTGGACTTCCCTGTCTGAGCTTTATCGTTCGTAGACATTGAGTTCTCCATATCGATTTTCTATGCTGGTCAGCGCACTCATTGTATTGTGTGACCATACCATTTTCGGCGTCGAGGGCAAGCGACACCCTTGGTCGCTCTCCTGATAGTCCCTTATTCTAAAAGAGCAGTCGCACTCTGACAAGAAATATTTTATATAATGATATTGAATTTCATAATGTAAAATTTACATTGCAGCGCAACATGCTTTGAGTACTCTTTTAATACTAATACGCGGTCAGTTGCTGTGAATTTACATTCAACTCCTTTAAAATGTCCGGATTATGAATTGTGATCATGAGCATGCCCGAATTACCAAGCAAATCTTTGCTTACCTCGTCTTTCTACGATAGCGCAAAATTCAAAAAACGCGGCCTGTACTGGATCACCCCCGTTTTTGTACTTGTCCTGTATCTGCTGGTTATGGCCGGATTTTTCTGGCTGCAGCAAATGCACAGTGACAGCATCATGTTCATCACCATGGACGAAGAAACCCGGCAGCAGCGACTGCTTTTCTTTGTCATCGCCCTCTCCCTGATCATCATTATCAGCCTGCTTGCATTATGGCGCTATACGCGTTTTCGCTCACATGCCGAAGCGGCGCTGCAGGCAGAAACGAGTTTTCGTCGCGCCATGGAAAATTCCATGTCTACCGGCATGCGCGTTCTGGATATGCAGGGACGTATTGCTTATGTCAATCCGGCGTTCTGCCGAATGATGGGCTGGAATGAAGCCGACCTGCTGGGCAAAAGTACGCCGTTTCCCTACTGGGTGCCCGGACGCTACGACGAACACCAGCGCACCCTGGACATTCTCATGTCGGGCAAAACGCCCAGCACCGGGCTGGAAGTGGAAGCACAGCGCCGGGACGGCTCACGTTTTACCTCCCGCATGTATGTATCGGCTTTGCGCGATCCCAACGGCGAACAGATCGGCTGGATGACGTCCATGACCGACATTACCGAACCCAAACGGGTACGGGAAGCGCTGGCCGCTGCCCATGAGCGTTTCATGACAGTGCTGGAAGGACTGGACGACGCCATTTCAGTAGTAGCCGATACAGTCAGCGGACGTGAACTGCTGTTTGCGAACCGCACATACCGCCGTCTTTTTGGTTCTCAGCCACAGGGCCATGCAGAGCTGCTGGCCGGACGGCGCGGACGCTTTACTGAAGACTCCATCGAACAGTACGCACCCAGTGTCAATAGCTGGTTCGAGGTTCAGCATCGCATGCTGGTCTGGACCGACGGACGTCGCGTTCGTCTGCAGGTGGCTCGCGACATTACCGAGAGACGCAAGCACGAAGAGGAATCGCGCAATCAGCAGGAAAAAATCCAGCTGACCAGTCGGCTCACTACTATGGGCGAGATGGCCTCCTCTCTGGCGCATGAACTGAATCAGCCGCTTACTGCGATCGCCAATTACAATATGGCCGCTGTCGCCATGCTCAAATCGGGCCGGGCCACGAATGAATCACTTCTGTCCGCGCTGGAAAAAGCAGCAAACCAGGCGGAACGTGCAGGTAAAATCGTCAGCCGGATCCGTGAATTCGTCAAGCGCAGTGAACCGCGTCGTCAACGAGTTCCGGTAGAACAGATCGTTGAACACGCCCTGGACTTTGCAGAGATTGATGCACGCAAGCGGCAGATTCGTATCGAGGCCATGATTCCTGAAGGTATTCCTCAGGTTCTGGCTGATCCGATCCTGATCGAGCAGGTTCTGCTTAATCTGGTCAAGAACGGACTTGAGGCAATGAACGAATCGGAACACGATCTGCTGACTGTTGAGATCAAACAGCAGAATCAGCTGGTCGAATTTATTGTGACGGATCGTGGTCACGGCATCAAGGAACCCGAGCGTCTCTTCGAACCCTTCTTCAGTACCAAATCGGAAGGTCTGGGAATGGGATTAAACATATGCCGTACCATCATCGAATCGCACCACGGCAGATTATGGGCACAGGCGAACCCTGAAGGAGGCACCCTCTTTCATTTCACTCTGCCATGCGCTCCACAAGAGCCCAATGCAACACCTATCAAAGAGGAATTAACCGTATGAACAACTCAAGCAGCATTGTGTATATCGTAGACGACGACGAAGCCGTGCGGGATTCGCTGCGCTGGCTTCTTGAGGCCAATGGCTATCAGGTCGTTGCCTTTGACAGCGCCGAGAAATTCCTCGAGAACTACAATCCGAATACGATCAGCGTGCTTATTGCCGATGTCCGTATGCCCGGCATGTCCGGTCTGGAATTGCAGGAAACGCTGGTGGCTCGCAAGGCCACGATTCCGGTCGTATTTATTACTGGTCATGGCGACGTTCCCATGGCGGTTTCAACCATGAAGAAAGGTGCCGTGGATTTTCTGGAAAAACCGTTCAATGAGGCGGATCTTCGCGAAATCATTGCACGCATGCTTGAGCAGGCCGTCAGCAATGCCTCTGAGCAGCAGGCTCGCAAGAATCACGAAGAGCTGATCGGACGCCTGACGGCCCGTGAACAGCAGGTGCTCGAGCGCATTGTGGCTGGCCGGCTCAATAAACAGATTGCCGATGACCTGAACATCAGCATCAAAACCGTGGAAGCCCATCGCGCCAACATCATGGAAAAACTCGAAGTCACGACAGTGGCAGATTTGATGAAAGTGGCATTGGTCAAGTAGGATAGTTGAAACAACATGACAGCACGTATTATTGATGGCAAACAGCTGGCCGAAAAACTCAAGCTGGAACTCGAACCGAAACTGGCCAGCCTGAAGGAAAATGGAATTGTTCCTTCCCTGACTGTCATTCTGGTCGGAGACGATCCGGCATCGCAGGTTTACGTCAACCACAAGACCAACACGTTTCGCAAGCTCGGCCTGACGTCTTCGGTAGAGACCTACCCTGCCACGCTGACTGAGCCCGAATTGCTGGCGCGTATTCAGACTTTGAACAACGATCCGTCGGTCAATGGCATACTTGTTCAGCTGCCTTTGCCGGCGCACTTCAATCCCGATACCGTCATCGAAGCCATCTCGCCCGCAAAGGATGTCGACGGATTCCATGTCAGCAATGCCGGCGCACTGATGATCGGAAAGCCGACCTTTATTCCCTGCACACCTTATGGCGTCATGAAAATGCTCGAAGACCAGCAGGTCACTATTCGCGGCGCCGAAGCCGTTGTGGTGGGTGCCAGCAATATCGTGGGCAAACCCATGGCACTGCTGCTACAGAAAGCGGGCGCAACGGTAACCATCTGCAATTCCAAGACCCGTGATCTGGGTGCCCAGACACGGCGCGCAGACATTCTGGTTGTTGCCACCGGCAAGCCCGGCATGGTGACAGGCGACATGATCAAGCCAGGTGCTGTTGTCATTGACGTAGGTATTAATCGTGGAGAAGATGGCAAATTGCGCGGTGATGTGGACTTCGAATCTGCACGTGAAGTTGCCTCGGCCATTACCCCCGTACCCGGCGGCGTCGGCCCCATGACAATTGTCATGTTGCTGCTCAACACCGTGTACGCTGCCGAAAAACAGAATGCGCAGAAGCAGGCATCATAATGACTCAACGCAAGGATATCCCCGCACAGGACGTTTCGGTCAATCCCCTTCTGGCTCCCATTACAGAGCTGATTGATTACGCTGCCATTCGGCCCGAACATATCGAGCCCGCCATCAGCCAGCTGCTGGCTGAGACGCGCTCTGGAATCGAACAGCTGATCAGCAATAATGCCAAGCCGAGTTGGGACAGTTTCATCGAGCCAATGGAAGCCCTATCCAGCCGTCTGTGGCGTGCCTGGTCTGTCACCGGCCACCTGAATTCGGTCATCAACAGTCCGGCACTGCGTGAAAGCTATAATCGCATGCTGCCGGCCATCACCGAATTCTCAAGCTGGATCGGCCTGAATCGCGAACTGTTCGACGGATATCTGCGCATTTCCCAAAGCGCCGAATTTGCACAATACTCCCCTGTGCGTAAGCGCATCGTCGAACTGGCACTGCGGGATTTTCGCCTGAGTGGTGTGGAACTGGAAGGCGAGAAACGCGAGCGTTATGCCCGCCTGAACGAAGAAATCGCACTGACCTCCCAGAAATTCTCCGAGAACGCACTGGATGCCATGGACAACTGGCACTATCAGGTCACCGATGAAGCCATGCTGGAAGGTTTGCCGCAGGACGTCATCGACGCTGCTGCCCAGGCTGCCCAGGAAGCAGCACAACAGGAAAAGGCACAAGCGGAAGCCGCAGACCAGGCAGCTGGTATGACACAGGCATCGCGCGATACGTCCGCTGAGGGGCATGCCACTGAACAGAACGCTGACAATAACAAACCAGTAACAGCCGCGAATAATGCACAGGCCGGATGGCGCTTCACGCTGAAAATGCCGTCTTACCTGCCGGTCATGCAGTACGCCAGAAATGCCACGCTGCGAGAGGCACTTTATCGTGGCTACGCGACGCTGGCATCAGAACTGGGTGATTCCCGTTACGATAATTCGTCGGTCATCGAAAAACTGCTGGCCTTGCGCCTGGAAGATGCCCATCTGCTGGGTTATGACAACTTTGCCCAGATGCGCCTGCAGACACGCATGGCGAAATCGGCAGACGAAGTCATTGCTTTCCTGCGCGATCTTGCAGCCAAGGCACGTCCGTTTGCGGTGCAGGATGTCGCAACACTGCGGCAGTTTGCAGAAAAAGAACTGAAGATGGGCGAGCTGCAACCCTGGGACTATACGTTTGTATCCGAACAGCTTCGCCAGGCTCGTTATGCCTATTCTGATGAAGAAATCCGGCAGTATCTGACCGAAGCCAATGTCATGAAAGGCCTTTTTGGTGTGATACGCCAGCTGTTCAATGTTGAACTCGTGCCGTTTGATGCACCGGTATGGCATAACGACGTGCGTGTGTTCGAGGTGCAGGAAAATGGCAAACCCATTGGTTATCTTTACACTGACCTTTATGCCCGAAAAGGCAAACAGAGTGGCGCATGGGTGGACAGTGAACGCAGCAGACACGTCACCGACGCGCTCAGCATCATGCCGGTGGTGTACCTGAACTGCAATTTTGCACCGCCTCAGGGTGACAAACCCGCACTGCTCACGCATGACGATGTGATTACGCTGTTTCACGAATCAGGACACGCGCTGCATGCGCTTCTGTCCAAAGTGAATGAACCAGCGGCATCACCGTTTGCCAGCGTTGAGTGGGATGCGATCGAACTGCCTTCGCAGTTCATGGAAAACTTTACCTGGGAATGGCCCGTATTTCGCAGCATGGCCGTGCACTGGAAAACAGGCGAGCAAATCGATCGCGCACTTTTCGATAAACTGCTTTCAGCCAGAAACTTCCAGAGCGGCATGCAGATGGTTCGTCAGATCGAATTCTCTCTTTTCGATATGTTGATCCACACACGTGACAATGCCTTGTCCATTCAGGCGGTCATGGACATTCTGAATCAGGTTCGACAGGAAGTGTCGGTCATCATGCCACCATCGTGGAATCGCTTCGCTCACAATTTCTCCCATCTGTTTGCAGGAGGATACGGCGCAGGCTACTACAGCTACAAATGGGCAGAGGTTCTTTCTGCCGATGCCTACAGTCTGTTCGAGGAATTGGCGGATGAAGAACATGGAACCTTAAGCCCGCAGGCCGGTCTATCCTTCAAGGAACAGATTCTTGCAGTGGGCGGCTCCCGTCCTGCCGCTGAGTCTTTTGAAGCGTTTCGCGGTCGAGGACCGAGCCCGGACGCGCTGCTGCGTCACAGCGGGCTGGTTCAGACCGCAGCAAACTGATTTTCAGTATCGGAATTTTGACTATGCGTGTTTTGACCCGGCCTGTCAGTGCCTCTCTTCTGCTTTCTATGGCCAGTGTTTTTGTCATGTCCATGGCAAGCGCACAGACGATGCCGGAAGTCCCGGGTACTGCCGCAGCGTCACGACCCAGCAAGGTATATCCGATTTCCAATCACTTGCCTGACTTGTCATTTTCGCTGAATGCCACCGAAGGCAAGACCATCACACAGGACTCGGTCAAAGGCAAGGTGGTCATGCTGTTTTTTGGCTATGCCAGCTGCCCTGACATTTGTCCCACAACGATGGCCCAGTTATCTGATGTGATGCACCAGCTTGGGCCACGCGCCGACGACGTCCAGATTCTGTTTATCAGTGTCGACCCGCATCGGGACACTCCCGACGTCCTTCAGGCTTACGTGAATGCGTTCAACAATGGCGCGATCGGACTCACAGGCACCGAAGACCAGATTGCCTCGGTCGCGCGCCGCTATCGTGTGGCGTATCAGATCAGCAAACCCAAAGACGCCAGCAACCCGGATTCGTATGAGGTCATGCACGGCCGGGGAATATATATCTTTGATAAAGACGGCCATGCCCGATTCCTGGCTTCAGACAGCGAAACACCAGAACAACTGACTGAAAAAATCCGCGAGCTGCTGTAAGGTCGAATGTTCAGCCGGATACGCCGATGGTCAGTCTCGGCAGCGATCCTGACATTTTGTTAAACTGCAGACTGTTTATCAATTCACTGACATGGGAAAGGTATGATCACATTACACCATCTGGAAGCCTCACGTTCTTTTCGCATCATCTGGCTGCTGGAAGAACTTGAACTCACTTACCAGATTGAGCGTCACGAGCGTCACCCTGAAACCATGCGTGCCCAGGACTCGCTCAAGTCCATCCATCCCCTGGGTAAGGCGCCGGTGCTGATTGACAATGGCTTTACGCTGATCGAATCAGGTGCCATTATCGAATATCTGCTTAACCGCTACGATACGCGTGCTCTGCGTCCCCCCATCTGTTCCGAAGATTATTTGCGCTATTCGCAGTGGATGCATTTCGCGGAAGGCTCTCTCATGCCGCCAGGACTGCTGACATTGGTACTTAACAAAATGGCCAATGCCCGCGTACCGTTCTTTGCCCGTTCTATCGTAAAGAAAACAGTCAATACCACGCTGGAAAGCTTTGTCATGCCCGACCTGAATACGAAGCTCGATTATATCGACAGCGAGCTGGGCAACACAGGCTGGTTCTGCGGCAGCAATTTCAGTGCAGCCGATATACAAATGGGCTTTGCCTTGCAGGCGCTGCACGGGCGCGGACTCATTGGCGACAATCTGCACAATATTAAGGCATTTCTGGAGGCCATCCGCCTGCGCCCTGCCCATCAGCGCGCCAAAGAAAAAGCGGGTTTATTATCTTTATCGCTTCCGTCGAAAACGGATGAACCGGCGCTAGCGAAGGCACCGGCCCCTGCCGCAGCACCTGTCACACCTGAAGTTGCAGCCGGTGAGTCTTCTGCGGCTTCCAGCCAGGACGATCTTCCTCGGTCATAAGATCGACAATCGGATCTGGTTGAGCAACCTGACCGGATCTCCTCACGAGCGACAGCCGGTACAGGCCTGATTCAGGAGCAGGCAGAGTTCAGTAAACAGGTCGGGTTCAGTATCAGGCACGAGCCGGCGCAAGCAGCCGTCGTGCCTTTTTTATATTCGCGCCGGGTTATTATGCGCCCAAATAGGCTTTTCTGACAGCGTCGTTGACAAGCAGATTCGCGCCGGAATCGGCAAGAACGACTTTGCCGGTTTCCAGAACATAGCCGCGATCTGCCACTTTCAGCGCCTTGTTCGCATTCTGTTCTACCAGAAAGACTGTTACCCCTTCTTCGCGTATCGTCTGAATGATTTCGAATATCTGCGCAATGATAAGCGGTGCCAGACCCAGCGTGGGCTCATCCAGCAGCAGTAAACGCGGTTTACTCATGAGGGCGC
Organism: Pseudomonadota bacterium; assembly: GCA_023387815.1. GTDB lineage: Bacteria > Pseudomonadota > Gammaproteobacteria > Burkholderiales > Burkholderiaceae_B > Advenella. The sequence goes on along the minus strand of JAEWHK010000005.1, from coordinate 14,361 downwards.
GACCGATAGCCAGCATTTGCTGTTCACCACCCGACATGGTGCCGGCACGCTGACTGGCACGTTCTTTCAGGCGCGGGAACAGGCCGAAAACATGTTCGATACCATCGGCGATCTCATCGCGTGAGAGAAAGAATCCACCCATTTTCAGATTTTCAAGGACAGTCAGATCCGGAAATACCCGACGACCTTCGGGAGACACAGCAATACCCCGGCGCATAATGACCGAGGTCGGTTCGCTGGTAATATCCTCTCCCAGAAACGAAATCGTGCCCGACGACGCTCTCGGATTACCGCAGACGGTCATCAGCAGCGTGGTTTTTCCAGCCCCGTTTGCCCCAATCAGCGTAACGATCTCGCCTTCATTCACTTCAATCGAAACCGAATCCAGCGCCTGGATCGCTCCGTAATGGGTGCTCACATTGTCCAGTTTCAGCATCTTATTCTTCTCCCAGGTACGCCTTGATGACGCGGGGGTCGGCGCGGACAACATCGGGAACACCGGTTACGATTGGCTTGCCGTGTTCCATGACCAGAATCCTGTCAGAAATTCCCATAATCAGACTCATATCGTGTTCGATCAGCAAAACGGAGAGGTCAAACTCTTTCCTGAGGCGATTGATCAGCCCCGCGAGATCGATTTTTTCCTGTGGGTTCAGCCCGGCGGCCGGCTCGTCAAGCAGCAAAAGCACGGGTTTGGTAATCATGCAGCGGGCAATTTCCAGCCGGCGCTGGTGACCGTAGGCCAGTGTCCCCGCTTCGCGGTTCGCATACGCCCTGATCCCCATGAAATCCAGCCAGAACAGCGCTGACTCAAGTACCTTGCGCTCAGCCTTTCGATAGGACGGCAGATTGAGCAACCCTGACAGGAAATTCGATTCGTGCAGAGTATGCTGGGCCACCAGCAAATTCTCCAGTACTGTCAGATTCTTGAACAGTCGTACATTCTGAAAGGTTCGCACCAGACCGCGCTGCGCTACCTTGTGGCTAGGCAAACCGGTAAGCGGCTTATCATTCAGGGTGATGGAGCCTTCAGTCGGTTTGTAGAAGCCGCTGATGCAATTGAAGACCGTCGTTTTCCCCGCCCCATTGGGGCCGATAATCGCGAATACCTCGTTTTTCTGTACATCCAGGCTGACAGAGTCAACGGCAAGCAATCCGCCAAAACGCATTTTGAGGGAATCAACACGCAAAACAGTTGACGTCATTTTCCAATCTCCACATGAGGCCGTTTAACAGGCAGCAACCCTTGCGGACGCCAGATCATCATCAGCACCATCACCAGACCAAAAATCAGCATGCGATATTCTGCAAACTGACGTGCCAGTTCCGGCAACACGGTCAGGGCAATCGCCGCCAGGATGACGCCAATCTGTGAACCCATGCCGCCCAGCACCACAATCGACAGAATCAGTGCAGACTCAATAAAAGTGAACGATTCCGGATTGACCAGACCCTGTCTTGCAGCGAAGAAAGCACCGCCAAATCCGGCAAACATCGCGCCAAGCGTGAAGGCCGACAATTTGATTTTTGTGGGATTCATACCCAGGGAGCGGCAGGCGACCTCGTCTTCACGCAACGCTTCCCAGGCTCGGCCGACCGGCATGCGGATAAGCCGTGCCGAAATCACAAAAGTGATAACAGCAAGTACCAGTGCCATCAGATAAAGGTAGATGACCACATCGACCGTGGCAAACTTCCAGCCCATCAGCTGGTGAAACGTCTGCTGCCCTTCCGGCGCACTGCGCACCATTTCATAACCGAAAACAGAGGGTTTGGGGATGCCGGATATACCGTCAGGACCACCGGTAACGGTTGTCAGATTGGTCAGCAGCAGCCTGATGATTTCTCCGAACCCAAGGGTCACAATGGCCAGATAGTCTCCGCGCAGTCGCAGCACCGGAAAGCCAAGTACGAAGCCAAAAATGGCAGCGAAGAGGCCCGACAGTGGCAGCGCCTGCCAGAAGCCCCAGCCAGCCCAGTGATAAAGCAAGGCGTAGGTATAGGCACCCACAGCGTAAAATCCAACAAAGCCAAGATCAAGCAGCCCGGCAAAGCCCACGACAATGTTCAGCCCCAGGCCGAGCATGACGTAAATCAGAACCAGCGTCGCAATGTCAATCTGGCCCCGATCGCCAAAGAACGGCCAGACAACCGCAATAATCAGCATCAGGGTAAAAAGTGCGAACATGGTCTTCTGACCAATCACTGCCTGCCGGTCAGAGCGCAGCTTTCTTGCTGCCGGCGTCTTTCTTCCCCTGAAAATCAAAGGCTTGACCAGTTGCACAACAAATACAATGGCCATACCAATCAGCACCACGGACCAGTCTGGTATGACCGTTGTCGTAATACCCTGACGTGTCAGGCCGAGTCCGAAAATGGGCGTCAGCAGAATACCCGCCACCAGCGCCGCAATCACCGCGTTTTTGAGGTTTTTCGTCATACTTTTTCCACCTCTGGTTTACCGAGCAGCCCGGTGGGTCTGAATAATAGAATCAGTACCAGCAGTCCGAAGGCCACAATATCCTTATATTCCGATCCGATGTAGGCGGCGGCCAGCGTTTCGGCCACGCCCAGCAGCAGTCCGCCAAGGATGGCACCAGGCACACTGCCGATTCCGCCAAGTACCGCAGCAGTAAATGCCTTGATACCCGCAATAAAGCCGATGAAGGGATTGAGTTTACCGATGGTCAGAGCGATCAGTACGCCGCCCACCGCAGCCAGAACGGCGCCCAGAATAAAAGTGAAGGAAATGACCCGGTTGGTATCAATTCCCAGCAGACTGGCCATATGCATGTCCTGAGAGCAAGCACGTGAAGCCCGGCCCATGCGAGAGTGGCGAATGAACAGGGTCAGCGCTACCATGAGGACAAAGACCACGCCCATGATCATGAGTCGTGAATAGGTCAGCGTAATGGCAAAATCGCCATTGAGGCTGAACTGAATAGAGCCCGATAGCAGATTGGGCACAGCCATATCGCGGGAACCCTGACCAATGGCGACCCAGTTCTGCAGAAAGATGGACATACCAATGGCCGATATCAGCGCCACCAGACGCGGACTTCCTCTTAGCGGCCGGTAGGCTACTTTTTCAACGGCGTAACCATAAAAGCCGGTAACAACGGCTGAAATCAACAGCATGGCAATAATCACTACCGGTATAGGAATGCCATGATTGATTCCCAGCGCTGACAGCGTGACCAATCCCACATAGGCACCAATCATATAGATTTCCCCGTGTGCAAAATTGATCATGCCGATAATGCCATACACCATCGTATAACCGATAGCGATCAGCGCGTAGATGGCGCCAAGCGAAAGCCCGTTGATGAGCTGCTGTATGAATTGAGGCAGAAAGTCCTGCATGATGTACTCCCCGTGCCGCCACGAATTGCCTGCTTTACGGGCACCGCGACGTGCTTTTGCTTCTATTGGATAACCGGCTTTACTGCCGGAAAAACCGGGATCGCGAGAATGGCGCTCCCGGCCCGGCTCCGTTGCCGCTGGTTATAAGGCCTGAACACTGCGTGGACGACCGATGTTCCACATGAGCACGCGAAACGGGGCCAGCAGCATTGCATTGATCAGCAGTTTGACGCCCACGTCACCGGTGGCCAGAGTTACCCATGGAACTTCTGTGCCGGCAAAGGCAACCGCGAAAAACAGGAATGTGTCGATGATGGCTGCCATCCAGCCCGCGATGAAAGGCGCTTTCCACCAGGATTTATTGCGAAGCTTGTCGAAGACAAAAATATCAAGCAACTGAGAGGTCAGAAAGGCTGTTCCGGAAGCAATGGCGATTCTGGCATCGGCCACGAAATAGGATGCCAGCACCGCAACGAAAAAGCCAATATAGACAACAAGGCGAGCGCGTTGCGGACCGAAACGCCGATTGAGCAGATCTGTGACCAGAAAGCAGACCGGATAGCTGATGGCGCCCCAGGTCAGCCAGTCATTGATGTGAAACTGTGGCTGGACCAGAATGTTGGACGAGATAATGATCAGACACATGATGGCAATGGCCAGTAGTGTCTGGGTCGGAGTCATTTTTTCAAATTTTGCGGTTTTCATAACGGTTACTTCTTCTCAGAGGAATGACTGGCCGAATCGGCCGCAGCCGATCTTGCCATTTCGGCAGCGCGGTCGCTGGCCGCCTGCATTGCTGACTGTACCAATTCTGCGAACTGCCCCTGCTCAAAACGGGCCAGGGCTGCCGCCGTGGTACCGCCAGGAGACGTGACTTTCTCACGCAGACGCGCAGGTGTGTCTTCTGATCCATGGGCCAGCAGACTGGCGCCTTTGAGCGTTGCCAGAGCCAGCGTTTCTGCCTGAGTTCGAGACAGTCCCAGACGAACACCGCCTTCGGTCAGTGCTTCGATAAAGAGAAACACGTAGGCCGGTCCGCTACCAGACAGGGCAGTGACGGCATCAAGTTGCGATTCCTGCTCTACCCAGATGACCTCGCCCACAGAACGAATAACCTGTTCGGCCAGATCGCGGTCTGCTGCCGGAACATCGGGCAAGGCATAAAGGCCGGTAATGCCTTCGCGGATCAATGCCGGTGTGTTTGGCATACACCGAATCAGGCGCGTCTGCTGTTCCGGAGTCTGCTCATCCAGCCAGCCGGAGAGCAAATCGGTCGTGAGACCGGCAGCAATACTAATCACGAGCGTGTCCTTCTGCAGGAACGCTCGGGAAGCGACAATGGCCTGCGACATAACCTGGGGCTTGACAGCATAGATCCAGACTTTATAAGACCCGAGAATGTCGCCAGGCGAGGCGGCCGTTTTTGCGCCCTGCTGCTCCCATTGGGACCGGATACTTTCGTTGGGGTCCACAATAAGGATATCGTCGGGCTGGCACAGATTGCCGAGCAACCCGCCCAACATGGCGCCGGCCATATTGCCGCCACCAATGAATGCAATAGTCAGTGAATTTTTCATGGTCAGCAATTGTACTCTGCGAATGCACCAGCGCGCACGGCAAAATACGCCAATTCGGACAAAAACACAAGCAAACGGCCGATTTTATTGAAGTTATTGGCAAAATTTGTTGCCCGAGGCGGGGTTAGGGATAGTCACTATTCTGTAACAAACGAGTCATATTATAATGCGGTCTATTACTGCCCCATTTTGTATCACAGGGCATTTATTTCCTTGGAGAAATCAATAATGCGCTTTACCTTTCGCACCTTACCTCTGGCCGTCATTCTGTCGGTTGCCAGCCTTAGCGCCCATGCGGCTACAGACGTCACTTTCTGGCATTCCATGGAAGGACCGCTGGGAGAGCGTGTCAACGACATCGTCAAGGACTTCAATGCCTCCCAGAAAGACTATGTCGTCAAGGCAACCTATAAAGGAAATTATGGTGAATCCATGAACGCCGGTATCGCGGCCTATCGCGCCGGCCAGTCACCCGATATTCTTCAGGTGTTTGAAGTTGGCACGGCAACCATGATGTTCTCCAAAGGCGCCATTCAGCCTGTTCAGGAAATGGCAGAAAAGGCGGGCAATCCGCTGGATCCCAAAGCCTTTGTTCCAGGCATTGCCGGCTATTACTCAGATACCAACGGCAAACTGGTTTCCATGCCATTTAACAGCTCCACACCGGTTATGTTCTATAACAAGGATCTGTTCCAGAAAGCGGGCCTCGATCCTGAAAAAGGTCCGAAAACCTACGCTGACATTGAAGCCTATGCAAAAAAACTCAAGGAAGCGGGCGTAGAGTGCGGTTACACCACCTCCTGGCCTGCCTGGGTTCTGATTGAAAACTTCGCGTCCCTGCACAACGTTCCTTACGCATCAAAAGACAATGGCTTTGGCGGACTGGATGCCCGTATCGATCTGCATTCCGACGCGTTCATGAAGCACTTTGAGTTCCTGAGCAAGATGTCCAAGGAAGGCACGTTCACCTATGGCGGACGTGGCGACGCAGCCAATGCGCTGTTCACCTCCGGCAAATGCGGCATGTTTACCGGTTCCAGCGGCACACGAGCCAGCATCCTGAAAAATGGCCAGTTCAAATTCGGCGTCGTCAAACTGCCCTACTATGACAACGTCGAAGGCGCACCTCAGAACAGTGTGATTGGCGGAGCCTCTCTGTGGGTATTCTCCAAAAAATCTCCTGAAGTGTACAAAGGCGTTACGGCCTTCTTCCACTATCTGACGAAACCTGAAGTTGCCGCCAAATGGCACCAGGACACGGGTTACGTTCCAGTCGTCAAAGCCGCCTACGAAGCAACCAAAGAAGCTGGCTACTACGATAAAAACCCTGGTACAGACGTACCGTTCCAGCAGCTGAATGTTGAAACAACGGCGCAATCCCGTGGTGTCCGTCTGGGCTTCCTGCCTCAGATCCGCGATATCGAAGAAGGCGTCATGGAATCCATGTTTGGTGGCAAAGTATCCATTAAGGATGGCGTTGCCGATATGGAAAAACGCAGTAACGACCTGCTGGTACGTTTTGAAAACAGCAACAAGTAACGCTTTTTGCGGTTGAAGACGGCGGGGGCAAAGCATTGCTCCCGCTGTTTTTGTTTTACCTTTGTTCATTCATGCTTCAAATGAAATAGTCGCCGTCCGCGAATCATATGAAGCACATTTGGTTTTTTGGGGTGCAGTGGCGTCCGGCCTGTCGACCATTCGGCGACCGGCATTACAATATTGGACTCATGGCTCCGTCGGGTCCGTCTACCGCAGGTGACCGGATGTATAAGCACTCACGACCTGCATCGGAATTCTCTCATGGAAAAACGCGTTGTTTTTAACCATAAACTGCTGCCCTATCTTCTGCTGGCGCCGCAATTGTTTATTACGTTTGTCTTTTTCTTTTTGCCGGCAGGCCAGGCCATCAAACAGTCTTTCTTCATCGAATCGGCGTTTGGCGGTGACGAGCAGTTTGTCTGGTTTGAAAACTACACCAGTCTGTTCAGCAATAGCACCTACCACTCCTCCTTCTGGGTCACCCTGCTTTTCTCTGGTCTGGTCGCCGTTATCGGACTGGCCGTCTCGCTGATTCTGGCCCTGATGGCCAATCGTGTCGTGCGTGCGGCCGGTGCCTATAAAACGTTGCTGATCTGGCCTTACGCGGTCGCACCTGCAGTGGTGGGGGTGCTGTGGGCCTTCCTGTTTTCTCCCGCTGTCGGTACCCTGGCTGTGTACATGACCAATCTGGGAATCAGCTGGAACCCAAGACTGAACGGGACAGATGCCATGATTCTTGTTGTCATGGCCGCGGTCTGGAAACAGATTTCCTATAATTTCCTGTTCTTCCTGGCCGGTCTGCAGTCAATTCCCACGTCTTTGCTGGAAGCTGCGGCCATTGATGGCGCCAGTCCTTTCCGACGTTTTCGCACCATCGTATTCCCGCTGCTGTCGCCAACCACGTTCTTCCTGCTGGTGATCAATATTGTGTATGCGTTCTTCGACACCTTTGCCATTATCGACACCACGACGCAAGGGGGGCCGGGAACATCAACCAATATCCTGGTCTACAACGTTTACAAAACTGCGTTCAAATCGTTCGACTATGGCTCGTCCGGCGCACAATCGGTCATCCTCATGCTAATTGTGATTGTTCTGACAATCATCCAGTTCCGCTACGTTGACCGCAAGGTTCAGTATTAAGGAGATAGACGATGATTGAACGACGCCCTGCTCTGGACATCATGGCTCACGTCATTCTGATCGTGGGTCTGATTGTGGTTGCCTTTCCACTCTATATCGCGATCATTGCTTCTACGCAGACTGCCCAGGAGGTTGCCAATGCACCTATGTCATTGCTCCCAGGTGGCCACTTTATTGACAACTACAAAAACGCCCTGCTCGGCGGGTCCAGCTCAGCGCCCACCAGCGTGGGACACATGCTGTGGGTCAGTTTTGTCATCGCCATGGTGATTGCCGTCGGCAAAATTACCATATCGATGCTTTCTGCGTTTGCGGTGGTCTATTTTCGCTTTCCCTTCCGCATGCTTTTCTTCTGGATGATTTTCATCACGCTCATGCTCCCGGTAGAAGTACGGATATCGCCTACATTTGAAGTTGTCGCAGGTCTGGGTCTGACCAATACTTACGCCGGCCTGACCCTGCCGCTGATTGCCTCGGCCACGGCGACCTTTCTGTTCCGACAGTTCTTCCTCACCGTACCCGACGAGCTGATTGAGGCGGCCCGTATTGACGGCGCCGGCCCAATGCGCTTTTTCCGTGACATTCTGCTGCCGCTGTCCAAAACCAGCATAGCAGCATTGTTCGTGATCCAGTTCACCTACGGCTGGAATCAGTACTTATGGCCTCTGGTCATGAAAACGACCGATGACATGACACCGATCGTCGTGGGTATTCGAACCATGATTGGCGGCGGCGACAGCGTGACAGACTGGAATATCGTGATGGCCACGGCAATACTGGCGATGATACCGCCTGGCCTGGTCGTGATCCTGATGCAGAAATGGTTCGTCAAGGGTCTCGTGGATACCGAGAAATAAAGGATTTATAAAATGGCAACATTGCAATTTAACGATATCAAAAAGACCTATCCGGGAAATGTCGCCGTCATTCATGGCGTCAACGTTGACGTACAGGACGGCGAGTTCATTGTGATCGTCGGGCCTTCCGGTTGTGGCAAGTCCACATTGATGCGAATGGTGGCAGGACTGGAATCTGTCACCAGCGGTGAAATCCGGATTGATGGCAAGGTGGTCAATGAACTGGAACCTGCCGAGCGCGATATCGCCATGGTCTTCCAGAATTACGCCCTCTATCCGCATATGTCGGTCTACGAGAATATGGCTTACGGTCTCAAGATCCGCAAGATGACCAAAGCGCAGATCGATGAACGCGTTCAGCAGGCGGCGGGTATCCTGGAACTGGGCCACCTTCTGGATCGTCGCCCACGCCAGTTATCGGGCGGTCAACGTCAGCGCGTTGCCATGGGTCGTGCTATTGTGCGCGAGCCCAAGGTCTTTCTTTTTGATGAACCACTTTCTAATCTGGACGCCAAGCTGCGTGTGCAGATGCGGCTGGAAATTCAGAAGCTGCACCGGCGCCTGCGCACAACCAGTCTTTATGTGACGCATGATCAGGTTGAGGCCATGACACTGGCCGATCGTATGATCGTCATGAACAAGGGTGTGGCAGAACAGATCGGCACACCCATTGAGGTCTTCGAAAAGCCTGCAACCACGTTCGTCGCTGCTTTTATTGGCTCTCCTCCGATGAATCTGATTCCGGTGTCGGTCAGCGCCAACGGTGAAATCACCACGCGCGATGGCCAGAAAATGGATATACCGGCGGTACAGGTTCCCGATCGTGCGCGTGGCAAGGAAACCATCCTTGGCTTCAGACCCGAACATGTGGTGCTGGATCAGCCAGGCATTCCTATGATTGTGGAGATGGTAGAGATTCTTGGCTCAGAAAAACTGATACACGGTCGCGTAGGCGACACCCTTGTGGTGATTCGTTGCGATGTTCACGACTCCCCCTCTTCCGCCTACAAGATCGGCGATACCGTGAATGTGGGTGCTGATGCACGTCATCATCTGCACTGGTTCGATCCGCAAACCACACGTCGTATCGACTAGCCGTTGAGTGTCTGCCTTTGGTACGCCAGCGGCAGGTCACTTTGCCAAAAAATAAGGCGAGGAACATCACGTTTCCTCGCCTTTTTCAGGCAGGCTGGCCACAATAAAACCTATTATCTGGCCGACCTGTCCTGCAACAGCTCATTCACTACACGGCAATTATTTCACAGCGGTTTTGCTGCCGTCTTTATGCCATGTGTAAATGTCGAATTTGAATGTGTTCAGGTCACCCTGCTTGTTCCACGACAGATCACCAATGACTGATTTGACGGTGTTGCCATGCAGCCATTCGGCGACCGCTTCAGGTTCGGTGCTTTTCGTCGCCTTGATGCCTTCGATAATCGCCTGTGTCGCGGCATAAGACGTCAGTTGGAACGCGCCGGATGCGTCACGTTTTTTGGCTTTGAACGCTTCTACAACAGCTTTGTTTTCTGGCAGTGCTGAATAATCAGCGGGCAATGTCAGCAGCATGCCTTCTACAGCATCGCCGGCAATCGCATTGATTTCAGGGTTACCCGTACCTTCAGGACCCATGAATTTCACCTTGAGACCCTGCTCGGATGCCTGGCGCATCAGCAGACCCATTTCGGGGTGATAACCACCGTAGTAAACAAAATCAACACCGGCAGATTTCATCTTGGTAATGACAGAAGAGTAATCTGTTTCACCTGCGTTGATGCCTTCGAAAAGCGCAACGTCAACATTGGCGGTTTTGAGGTTGTCGCGAACCGAAGTGGCAATACCCTGACCGTAGGACTGCTTGTCGTGCAGAATAGCCACTTTCTTGGGCTTGATGCTTTCGGCAATGTATTTCGCGGCGGCTGGACCTTGCTGGTCATCGCGGCCAATCGTACGGAACACGAAATCGAAATTTTTACCATCCGTCACGTTTGGTGCAGTGGCTGAAGGTGTGATCATGACCACGCCTTCCTGGTTATAGATGGACGCGCCGCCAACAGTCGCACCGGAGCAGACGGGACCAACTACGAAACCGATTTTCTTGTTGACCACATTATTGGCTGCGATCGGGCCCTGTTTGGGCTCGCAGGCATCATCCACTTCCACCATTTCGAACTGCTTGCCGTCGTAGCCGCCGGCTGCATTGGCTGACTCGATCGCAGTACGGATACCTTCACGTACCATGTCGCCATACTGGGTAACAGGGCCGGTAACGGGGCCGACTGCGGCAATTTTGATGGTATCTGCAGCCATCGCCTGTGTCGACATCATCATGCCGGCGGAAAGAGCCACGAATAATGCGGATGCTTTCAGAGATTTCATTGCTAGTACTCCACTGATTAGGGTTACGTCGAAACGTTTAACGCCGTTATTCTCGCATTTTTTTCTGAATTCGGGCTAGCTTTGCCTGAACCGTCAAGGTAAACCCTGATCGTTGCGGATTCCACGCCGGTCAGGTATGGCGCACTTTCCCCCGCAACATACGCACCCCGTTCAGATCGCACTGATAAATGCAGTCAGCAAGGGCATCAATGGCCTGGAGTCTGGGAAAACTGCGACGCCAGATCAGAACCACTTCGCGATTGGGCACGGGATGCTTCAGCGGCACATATCGAACCAGGTCATCCTGCGACGGCGGCTTTTCGGGCATCGCAGTCATCGGCAGCAAGGTGATTCCCAGTCCGGCAGCCACCATGTGTCTGATGGTTTCCAGCGATGAGCCTTCAAAGGAGCGTTGTATTCCGTCAGTGGCAGCGGAAAAGCGCGACATCTCTGGGCAGACTTCAAGAACCTGGTCCCTGAAGCAATGCCCCGCCCCCAGAAGCAGCATGGTTTCCTGCTTCATCATCTCGGTGTCAATTTCCTTTTCCTTCGCCAGGCGATGGTTTCGAGGCAGAGCGGCAATAAAATCCTCTTCATATAAGGGACGAATCTCCAGCCCCGCTTCCGGCAGAGGCAGGGCCACAACCGCGCAATCGATCTCGCCCTGTCGCAGCAGTTCCAGCAGACGTACGGTAAAGCTTTCCTGAAGAATCAGGGGCATCTGCGGCGTGAGCTGCAACTGTAGCGGAATCAGTTTGGGCAACAGGTAGGGGCCGATGGTATGGATGATGCCAACGCGCAAGGGACCGGTGAGCGGATCATGGCCCTGTCGGGCAATTTCCTTGAGATTGGCACTTTCTTCAAGAATCTTCTGGGCCTGCGTCACGATACGCAGGCCGATAGGCGTGACACCAACCTCATTGCCACCGCGTTCAAAAATGGCAACGCCCAGTTCGTCTTCCAGCTTTTTGATTGCCACCGACAAGGTTGGCTGACTCACAAAGCATGCTTCTGCCGCTCTGCCGAAATGGCGTTCACGGGCAACGGCGATAATATATTTGAGTTCGGTAAGCGTCACACCAGGCTCCGCAAAAAATTAATGTCAATGATCTAGGTTTTCCCGCCAAAGGGCATCTCTCTGCCCCTTCTATCTCTTTAACTGCATTTTCCAGCGTTTCACGCCCGTTTGCGCAGTCAGGTATGCTTGTTTCAAACCCTGAGCAGATCTGCGCGCTGTCGGGCCCACCGTTGAAGATGAGCCGCAGCCGCTTCCGGGTAGACCGTTTGAAGTTGCTGCGCCGTTTCACGCGCCTGATCTGCTATCGGTGCATCCTGATCAATATCGGCAAAACGCAGCAAGGCCATCCCCGATTGTCTGAGCCCAAGAAACTCTCCCGGACCGCGCTGCTCCAGATCACGACGGGCAATTTCAAAGCCATCCTGCGTTTCGTACATGGCCTTTAACCTTGCTGTGGCAACGGCAGACAGCGGCGCCTGGTACAGCAGAACACAGAGTGATTCACTTTGCCCCCGCCCGACACGGCCGCGTAATTGATGCAACTGTGCAAGCCCGAATCTTTCTGCGTGTTCAATTATCATCAGTGAAGCGTTCGGCACATCAACGCCCACTTCAATAACCGTGGTGGCCACCAGCAAATCCAGTTCATGATTGTTAAACGCACTCATCACCGTTGTCTTTTCCTGCGTGGGCAAACGACCATGAAGCAGACCAATACGCAAATCCGGCAGCTCCTTCTGTAACCGGGTAAAGGTATCCGTCGCAGTCTGCAATTGCAGCGCTTCGCTTTCCTCTACCAGCGGGCACACCCAGTATACCTGCCTGCCCTCCTGAATGGCATGATGAACATGTTCCAGGAGCTGCTCACGGCGCGAGTCTGCAAAGAGTTTGGTGGTAACAGGCGTGCGACCCGGTGGCAAGGTATCAATCACCGAAACATCCAGGTCGGCAAAAAACGTCATGGCCAGCGTACGCGGAATAGGAGTCGCACTCATGCTCAGCTGATGCGGCGCGATGGTTTCCTGTTCTCCCTTGCGTGCCAGGGTGAGGCGCTGCCCCACTCCGAATCGGTGCTGCTCGTCGACCACAATCAATCCCAGTGAAGGAAAGCTCACGTGTTGCTGTATCAGCGCCTGCGTCCCGATCACCAGTCGCGTAGTGCCATTGGCGACCAGTTCGGCCGCCTGCTGCTTTTTCTTCGGCGTCAGACTGCCGGCCAGCCATCCGGGCTGTATGCCCAAAGGTCCGAACCAGGCGCTGAGTTTTCTATAATGCTGTTCAGCCAGGATCTCGGTCGGCGCCATAATCGCTACCTGATAACCCTGATCGATGGCGTGCGCAGCGGCAATGGCTGCGACAACAGTTTTACCACTGCCCACATCGCCCTGCAGCAATCGTTGCATGGGATAGTCGCGTCGCATATCAGCAAGAATCTCATTGCACACTTTTTCCTGTGCCGCAGTCAGCGTAAAGCCGATTTGCGCCATCAGTTTCTGTCTCAGTCCCGAGTCTTTTCCCGTCATGGCATATGCGCGCTTGCTCTGACGCGTCGCGCGGGCCACCGACATGGCCAGTTGCTGCGCCAGCAATTCATCAAACTTGATGCGTTCCCAGGCAGGATGTGTTTTTTCTATCAGGGACGCGGTGTCTGCCTCTTTTGGCGGGTTATGCAAAAGTGTAATGGCCTCTGCGAAAGGCATCAGATGATATTTGCGCTGAATTGCTTCGGGCAGGGTGTCATCCAGCCGCACGCGCGACAGTGCTGCATTCACTGCCTTGCGTATCTGATTCTGATTCAGTCCTTCAGTCGCAGGATACACCGGCGTGAGTCTGTCGGACAACGGAGCACCGGCCCGGGTCACTTTGGGATGAACCATTTCGAAGCCCCAGAAAGAGCCACCACGAACTTCACCGCGCGCGCGGATCAGACGCCCCTCTTCCACTGCCTTTATCTGACTGGGATAAAAGTGCAGCCAACGTAGGGCGAGCTGCCCCGAATCATCTTCCAGGGTTGCAACCAGCTGTCTGCGACCACGGATCTGCACTTCAGACTTGCGCACGATGCCTTCAACCTGAGCCAGCTGACCAGGGTACAGTGAACCGATGGCATGCAACGCCGTTTCGTCTTCGTAACGCAACGGCAGATGAAGCACAAAATCGAAATCACTGTGCAGTCCCAGTGCGGCAAACTTTTTGCCCAGAGCGCCGGATGCGTCAGCTTTCGCGGGAGTCGCAGTCATGTAACCGGAAGATAAGGCAAGTCGGAAAATCAGACGACAATAATGGCTTCCACCTCAAACAGTGCGCCCTTGGGCAACGCACTGACTTCGACTGTAGAGCGGGCTGGGAACGGCTCGGGAATGAGTTCTGACATGACATTATTGGCAATGCCGAAATGATTCAGGTCGGTCAGAAACAGCGTCAGCTTGACGATACTGTGCAGTGACCCGCCGGCAGCGTGAATCACGGCGCTCATATTGCTGAAAGC
>JAEWHK010000067.1 GCA_023387815.1 Pseudomonadota bacterium | reverse complement strand
GATCAGGTCTGTGGGGGCGTAAACTGCGCCACAGACTTCGCAGGAGTCGCCGTACTGGTCGCGCGCATGGCATTTGGGGCATTCACCCTTGATGTAGCGATCAGGCAGGAACATGCCTTTGACCGGGTCATAGAACTGTTCAATGGTGCGCGTGCTGATGAAACCGGCGCCCTTGAGCTGGCGATAAATGGCCTGCGACAGCTCGATATTCTCTTCGCTGTCGGTGCTGTGCCAGTGATCGAACTGGATATGGAAACCGTTCAGATAGCGGGGGCGCTCCTGGGCGTAGCGTGCCACCAGATCGCGCGGCGCAATGCCTTCCTTTTCTGCCTTGAGCATGATCGGCGCACCATGTGCGTCGTCTGCCCCGACAAAATGCACGGTATGCCCGGCCATTCGCATGCTTCGAACCCAGATGTCGGCCTGGATATATTCCATGATATGGCCAATGTGGAACGAACCGTTAGCGTAGGGAAGAGCCGTGGTAACAAAAATCGTGCGGGACATAAGTTGCAATGTAAGTACAAAAAAGGGGGAAAAGACTGATTTTAGACGAATATTGATGCCTGACGGCGAATTGGCGGGCAGCCGGGTTACATCACGCCTGCCTGATAGGCGACCACCCCGCCAATGGCGCAGGTCAGCAGTGCCCACATGGGATTGGCTTCGGTAAAGTATACAAATGCCACGGTGGCGATGACCATCAGCCAGGTCAGTGTTTCATAAGCGGAATACAGGGACAGTTCTATGCCACTTGCAATGATCAGCCCGATTGCAACGGGTACCACGGCATCCTGCACCAGCTTGTATTCCCGGCGATGCGTAAAGTGCGCGAGCACACGTCCGATGGCAAAAGCCAGGATAGCTGCGGGCAGCACCATGCCCAGCGTGGCCACCAGCAGGCCAGTGATGCCCGCCACATGCCAGCCGATGATGCTTGCAATCAGGACATTGGGCCCCGGCGCGGACTGGGCGATGGCATACAGATGAGTGAAGGTGTCGGAACTCATCCACTGATGGTGATCAACCGCAGCCAGACGGATTTCCGGGATGGCGGCGTTGGCGCCGCCAATGGCGATCAGGGAGATGCGACTGAAGGTGAGGAACAGGTCAAGCAGCACACTCATGGCTTGTGCCCCTGGCGTCGCGCAATCATAAAATTGGCGATGATGGCAAGTGGCATCATGACAGCAACTACCTGCAGCAGGGTAAATTTCAGCATAACCACAAGTGCAATCGTGATGAGCACAGCAATAATGTGGTGAAGTCGCAGCTCAATTTTGCTGATCATCTTCAATCCCATGCCAATGACCATGCCGGCTGCAGCACAGGCCGAGCCCTGCAGGGCGGCATTGAAATAGGGGTTCTGATCCAGAAACTGGTAGACGACGGCAAGAACAATGAGTACAAGCAGTGGCAGGACCATCAGTCCGCAGACCGCGGCCGCAGATCCTTTCACGCCGTGATATTTGTCACCCAGCATGACGCCCACATTCACGGTATTGGCGCCGGGCAGCACTTTGCCGATTCCCAGCAGAGTGGCATAGTCTTTCTCGCTCAGCCACTTGCGTTCACGCACGATAACGTGACGGGCGATTGGGCCGACGCCGCCAAAGCCCAGCAGGCCAATTTTGGCGAAGCCACGAAACAGATCGGTCAGCGAGACTTCAGGAGCAGCGGAGGCGGGCAAGGGTGCCGCCGATAAGGGTTTGGACATGAGACCCGCAAGAAGAAAAATTCAAGTCTTATATAAGACCTGAATTGTACTCGTAATATCGCGAATGTCATGTGAAACCGGTCTGCAGACCGAACAGGGGATGCTTTCTGTTTTGAGGTATGGCGCGGTCCTGGTATGCAGAAAAAGCAAAAAGCCCATTTTGCGATGTGCGAAAAGGGCTTTTCCGGCTCACTGACTACGGGCTCATTTAATTTCCCGCATCTCCACGTCTGTGATATCAGGTTTTTTCGAGAAATTGCCAGGTTGTTTGAATCGCTGGGAGAATTCGTTCTGGGTCTGGCGGGCGCGGTTGGAGGTTGTTTTCCAGTATTCGCGGGCGACAAAGGGTTTGCCGCGTATTTTCGCAATAATATAGAACAGACCCACCGCGATGGCCGCAGAGACCAGGAACACTGAAGCCATGACAAGCCCTGCAATGGTGACGACACCAAAAATCAGTGCTTTGATAAAACGGTCCAGAAAATTGTTCATGTAGGGTGAAATCCTTGTAAGAGGGACTGACAAATGTGTACCAATCGTGTTCAATTGTACACAAGCATTTGATTTTGCTTGATTTGTTTTCTCTATGTTAGGGTCTTTCTGGAGAAATTCAAGAGAAGATTACAAATCTTTCCTCAGAAAGTTTCAGCTGATTCCGTGGTGGCGATGACTGTGACGGCTGCGATGGCCGTGGCGGCTGCGATGGCCGAGACGATCGCTTCAACCATTTACCGGCACGTGGGGGAGCGGCCATTGGGCCAGGGCCCCAAAAGACAGAGACGCAAGCCTTTTGAACACCAAGGCAAAAGTGTGTCCCCCAAGCAATGGAACAAAGATTCGCATCGCGCTTGTTTCCCAAAGATTCGAATCACTTGTTTCCCAATTGCATTTGTAATTTGCCCGCTGATCTTTCCTGAGATTTACGTAGAAAGTTATTTCATTATCTGCGGCCGTTTGCCGTATATGGTGCATATCAGCACCAGCGCTGCTTTCGCAAGCCAAAGAGTTGCCCACTCAACACAGATTTTAACAATGTAGCCCCTGATAAAACGTTATCATTAAGGCAATTACGTCTATAAATATCACTAATTGCAGCGAGCTGAAATGAGTCTGTCCTCGAAAACCCTTCTGGATGCATTGCGGTCTGTGGAAGACTCTGATACCGGATTGCCAGTGGTTCCTACGTTGAAGGAGTCCGATATTACGGTGACGGGGTCCGAAGCGGTAATACGGGTTGAGCCAGGCTACATCACAGACGCAGCAGGCAAAGCTGCACTGGCTCAGCAGCTTGAAGAGGCCGCCCTGTCGGTGGGTGCGCAGCGTGTCACGCTTCAATTCAACGACGCCGTCAAGGCCCATGCCGTGCAAAGTGGCTTAAAGCCAATACCGACGGTCAAAAATATTATTGCCGTAGCCTCCGGAAAAGGGGGCGTGGGCAAAAGTACAACCAGTGCCAATCTGGCGATTGCGCTGGTTCAGTCCGGCGCCCGGGTGGGTATTCTGGATGCCGATATTTACGGCCCCAGCCAGCCTTTGATTATGGGTGTCTCGGGGAAGCCTGTATCCAATGATGGCAAAACTATGGAGCCGCTACGTGCGCATGGCGTGTCCGTCAATTCCATAGGTTTTCTGATTGAAGCGGATTCACCCGCGATCTGGCGCGGGCCCATGGTGACACAGGCACTGGAGCAGTTGCTGCGTCAGACCAACTGGCCCGATATCGATTATTTAATTGTTGATATGCCGCCAGGAACCGGGGATATTGCGCTGACACTGGCGCAAAAGGTGCCGGTAGTGGCAGCCATTATTGTGACAACACCGCAGGATATCGCGCTGCTGGATGCGCGCAAGGGACTGCGTATGTTCCAGAAAATGAATATCCCCATTCTGGGCGTGGTAGAGAATATGGCAATGCATATCTGCTCAAATTGCGGGCATGCCGACGCTATTTTTGGGGAGGATGGCGGCAAGCGCATGGCGGCCGAACTTGAGGTGCCGTGGCTGGGCGCCTTGCCGCTGGCGCGCAGTATCCGCGAACAGACCGACGCCGGTACGCCAACCGTTGTATCAGATGCGGGCAGCGAGGCAGCAAAGCTGTATCGTGATCTGGCTCGTCGCGTTGCCATGGCCGTGGCAACGCTGCCAAAAGACATGGCCGGCCGCTTCCCTTCCGTGGTGGTTGAAAACCTGAAGAAATAGAGACGCTCAAGTGGACCGATGCGATTGAAAAAGGTTTGTTTTCTTACAACTGTATTATTTTTGGCCAGCTTCGGTCAGGTTTCGGCACAAAAGCCGGAAGTGATTGTTGATCCCAGCGGATTGGGCCCGGAGGCGCTGGATGCCGTGAACAAAGGGCTGTCTGCCGTGGTTCGCATGGCAGATGATCAGGACTCCGGTGAAGCTGACCGGATTCGTCGCAAGGCCCGTGAAGCCGTGATTTCGGCGCTTGCCACTCGCGGCTATTTTGCCCCCGACGTGACGCTGGAAGTGGGCGAAGACATAGGCGGGGAAACCTGGGATATCTCGATCGATCCTGGTGAAATTTCCAAGGTCAAATCGGTTACCAATAATTTTACCGGCAGTATTGCCACCCCACGATTTACAGACCGGGTGGCGCAGTTGCGCAAGGATTGGGGTCTGCCGGTAGGCAAGGATTTCATCAACGAGCAATGGAGCAATTCCAAGTCTTCCATGCTCGATGGCGTGGCTGCCAACGACTTTTATCTGGCACGCATGACGCATTCCCAGGCCGTGGTCAATCCGGAAACCTCTACGGTAGAGACGGAGACCACCGTGGACAGTGGTCCCGCCGTGACATTGGGTCACACCGAAGTCATCGGCCTGCGCCGGGTGCCGGACAGCATTATTCGACGCTACATCAAATACACACCAGGACAGCGTTTCTCTCAGGATCAGCTCGACACCTGGCAGCAGCAGATTCAATCGACCAATTTCTTTCGTGGCGCCTTTGTGACGCTGAAAAAGCCGCCTGGTGATGAGATCTACACGCAGGACTCGGCAGAACTGCCGGTGGCGGTTCGCGTGAACGAAGCGCCAGCGCGGCAACTGGCGGGTTCGCTGGGTTTTGATGATTCTGTCGGCCCTGGCGCCGAGATTCTGTACAAGCAGAACGTGGTGTTCAATCAGCCGCTGATTATGGAAACAGGCGCTGCCGTTAATGCCAAACTCCAACGCGCTTATCTGGATTTTCATCTGCCCCCCAATCTGGATGGCAGTAAAGACAGTGTGGGTGTCATGTTCCGCCATTCAGATATCCAGAATGAAGATGTGATGCGCTATGCCATCGGCTGGAAACGCAAGCTGGAATTCAAGCTGGATGAAGCCAGCCGCGTGGAGTATGAATCCAACTGGGGGGTGCTGGCCGCCTATGATTCGGTCAAGCGCGAAGGTGAGGAACGCTATCGCCTGCCTTCGATGGTGGCAACCTGGGATCTGCTGCGCCGGGATGTGGACAGCAAATATGATCCGCGTGAAGGCAATCTGATTGCCCTGGGCCTGGGTGCCGGTGTGACGCTGGATAAAGGCGAACCTTTCAGTCGCGCAGGCTTGCGGGCACAGCAATGGTGGCCCATTGGCCGACGTGATGTCTTTACGCTTCGCGGTGAGGTGGGTCAGGTTTTCGGCGCCAAGGATATGCGAATTCCCGATGACTTCGGCTATCGCACGGGCGGCGCGCGCACCATTCGCGGCTATAAATACAATGCCATCGGCAAGACTGCCGGCGATGCGGTCGTGGGTGACCGTGCACTGGCGGTCATGAGCGTGGAATACATGCGTTATTTTGATGATCGCTTTGGTATGGGTGTGTTTGTGGATGCCGGCGATGCGGCGGAATCTTTCGGTGATATGCGGCTGAATATTGGTTATGGCGTAGGGGCGCGGATCAAGACACCTGCCGGACCGCTGTTTCTGGATCTGGCCTATGGTCAGCGTGACCGCAGTCTGCGCCTGCACTTTTCATTGGGAGTGGCATTCTGATGAAAATGAAATATCTGCGTTGGTATCTGCGCTGGAAGCCGATACTGCTCACCGTTCTGATCGCATTGTGCGCCTTCGTATTCTGGTTCATGGGAACCAATCCGGGTAGTCGCTGGCTGCTCAATACCGTGATGAGCCAGGTTGGCGGTGAACTGACCAATGTGCGCGGTACGCTGTGGAGTGGCATTGCGCTGGACAAGCTGTTGATTGATACGCCGGAAATCAAGATTACCGGCAAGGAAGCGGTCCTGAAAGTGGACTGGCTCAAGCTCTTCAAACGTACACTGCGTGTTGAGCAGATGAGCGTGGCCGATCTGGATGTGAAACTGCTGCCCATCGAAACACCGGAGCCGCAGCCGGAAGATGCCAAACCTTTTGAAATGCCGGGCATTCCGGTGGGCATTCAGGTGGACCGTCTGGATGTGGGCAATTTTGCCCTGAAAATGCCTGATGGTTCGGGCCTGCCGGTGGGACTCTCTAATTTCAGTCTTGCGGATTTGCTGATCATTGATCAGCATGCCAAGGGGTCACTCAAAAGCCTGCATGTTTCCCATCCGCAAACCGAAGCTGATCTGAACGGGACGCTGGAGATTGAATCCATCAAGAGTCCGTATCCGATGAAGCTGGATCTGAATGCGAACCTGGCGACGCAGAACAGGCAGTCGCCAGTTTGTCTGAGCCAGTTTGTACAGATTGGTGGCGTGTTGACCGGTGCGTTGCAGCAGCGTGATTGCACGATTGATCTGAACACAAAAGTATCGGGTGATCTGGAAAAGCTCGGCGTCGCGCTCAAGGGTAGCGGTCAGGGTGCACAGGTGGATGCGAATCTGAACCTGGGTCTGATGGGCGATGGTGTTCCGTTGAATATGGCAGATGTGAATCTGAAGCTGGGTGACAGTTCCGGATTGCAACTGAAAATGGACAAGAAGGAGCAGCAGGGCGCAGGTAAATCGGATAGATTGTCCGGCTCATTCTCCAGCCAGCAGCTGACCATCAAAGGACAGCAGGGTGCGGCCGATTCCCGATTGACCGCCGATATGACATTTGTGGCAGACGTTCAGGGACTTTCCAATTTGCAGGGATTGCAGTTGAAAGGTAACGTGGACAGCGACAGTCGCTTCCAGGGTAAACCGTTGTCTGCCGATCTGGATATCGATATTGATTCTCAAGGCGTGATTACGCAGCGTCAGCTGGTCAATCATGGCAAAGTGGGCGAGGCGGTTCGCGACAATATCAAGGCGGCCGCGGCACGCAAGGCCGAGGCCGAGGGCAAGTCCATTGTGACTGAGTCGGGTGAAGATGCGGTTGAGCGCGCCAAGCAACGCGGTGAAGAAACGGCCGCAGTAGAAACAACCGTGACTGCCATTGATCTGAATCGCCTGAATATTCGGAAGGCTGATATTGATCTCACACTGGGTCAGAACAGTGTGAGTACGTCCGGCAGTTTTGGCAAGGACGAGAGTGTGCTGCGCCTGAATGTGGACGCGGCAAAGCTTGCGGAGCTGGCGCCCGGCGTGAATGGCACCGCAAAAGTGACGGGTACCCTTGCCGGCACAATTGCTTCGCATGTGCTGGATATCAGCGGCAAAGTCGATCAGGGCAACTTCAAATCGCTGGGCAAGGCGCCGCTGGATCTGGCGCTCAAGCTCAATGGCAAATGGCATAAGCTGGCCGATGGCACCAATGGCACTGAGGGCGATAATGACGCCAATGGCAATGTTGGTGCAGAAGGCTGGGAAGGCGAACTGGCAACGCTGAATCTGACGCATGCGGGAATTCGCGTGCAGGGGCGTGACGCGCTGCCGTTCCTGTTCAATCCCAATGCGCTGGGCGAACAGACTGCCTGGTCAGCGGGACCCGGTGAGCTTGGCCTGACGTTGCCAGGTGCGCCTGAAACGGCGCTCAGACTGGAAAAAGCCAGCGGCAATGCCAATGGCATCAGCACGTCCGGCTCATTCAGCAATCTGGTGGTCAGCGACAAACTGATTGATGAAATCACAAAGCTGACCGCTGCGGATACGCCGGCTGCCGGTGCATCGGACGGCAAGACAGCCGCCACCGATGCCGCGAAGAAAGAGGCGACTGCAAAAGAGAAGGCCGCCGCTGCCAAAGCGCTTGCTGCAAAGACTGCCGGCAGTTTCCCCGATATCACATTTGACGGTGACTGGAATGTGACGACGGAAAAGGGACTGAAAGGCAAGATCAATGTGCGCCGCACTTCCGGAGACCGCTTCGTGCCGCTGGCGCAGAAAGTTCCCCTGGATTTCCAGACACTGAGTATTGATCTGAACGAAACGAAGCTGGACGAGAAATCTTCTGTTCTGGCCATCGCAGCGCAGGGCGAAGGTCCAAAGTCCAGTCTGAACACAAAGCTGAATCTGGCAATGGCAAATGTAATTCCATTGCGCGACGGCAATGTGCAGCTAAAACTCACGGATGGTTCCGGCCTGGATGCTGATTTTGCTACCAAGGAAGGTGAGGCAGAGGGCACCGACAGACTGACGGGTAATCTTCAGTTGCACGATCTGGATATCAAATCGCTGTCTGGCGGTTCGTTGCCACCATCATTGCTGAACAGCCGGATTGCCTTCGCCGCTGATACGCTGCCGCGCAAGCGCGAAATTTCAGATGTGAATATTGATGCGACGTTCAATCAGGGCAGCATGTGGAACGACAAGCCACTGACCGGTACCCTCAAAAGCCAGGTGCATCTGGCCGGTGTCTTCGACAAACAAAAGCAGGAAGAACAGGCCGATATCAGCATTCCTCCGAATCTGGATAAATTGCAGGTGCGCGACACCGATATCGATCTGACACTGGGCAATAACCGGATTCTGGCGCATGGCGGTTTTGGTGAAGATGCCAGCCAGCTTTATCTGGATGTGAATGCACCGGCGCTGGACAGCTTCTGGCCTAACTTGCCGGGCAGTGCGCTGGTGAACGCGGTGGTGGATGGACGTGTGGTCAATCATCACGCCCAGGTATATGGCATGTACGCCAAAGAACCCAGTCGTGGGCTGGGCAAGGCGCCTGTGGTTTTCGGACTGGATGTGCGCGGCGGCTGGAACAAGGTTCCCGGTGGTCAGGAAGGCTGGGTAGGCGTTCTGAATGATCTGGGTCTGCGACATACGGAATTGCGTCTGCAGCAGCAAAGCCCCATGTCGCTGTCATTCCTGCCGGCGGATGGCGAGCATCCCATGCAATGGGCCACAACGGCTTCGAAATTCCTGCTGGACCTGCCCGAGAATCGCAGTGCACAGATTCTGCCAGGTGAATCCAGTGGAACGGATACCGAGTGGCAGACCAAGGGCCAGATCAAGGATCTGGTTATCAATCCGCAGTATCTCATGAATCTGCAGAAGGCCTTTGCGTCTGACGATCCGGCGGCTGCCCGCAAGGCCGCGCAGGACGCCGCCAAAGCGCTGGAGACGGCAGCGGCTGAGAACGCGGCAAAGAATAAAAAGGTGGCCGAGGGTAAAAAACCGGAAGCAGCTGATAAAGCGGCCGATCGTGATATTACACTGGATGCAGACTGGGATCTGGCCTTCAAACAGATGTTAACGGGTTCGGCCCATATTCACCGTACTGACGGCAAGGGTGTGCTGCCGTTCAAGACACCGGTACCGCTGGATTTTGATACGATTGCATTTGACATCGTGCCGCAACAGACCGCTGAAGTGCGCGATGGCTATGCCCTGAAAGCCTCGGCCACCGGGGAAAAATCACATTTGAATGCAGACGTGAATCTGGATATGGCAACGCCGCTTTTATTGCGCGATGCCAAGGCAGACCTTGCGCTGCGTGACGGTTCAGCCTTGCAGCTGGATGCGCTGGTGTCACCCAAAGGCGGCGATGAGCAATCGGATCGTATTCATTTTCATATGAATTCCAATGCATTGCCCGTCAGCAAGTTGATGGGTGACAGCATACCGAAAACGCTGCTGAGCTCGGATCTGACGGCAGATGTGGACATGTTCTCTCCAACGTCCATCAAGTCTGCGACGGTAAAAGGGAAGTTCGACAAAGGCAGTGTCTGGAACGACAAACCACTGGCTGGTAACGTGGATCTGGCGATACGCGACCTGACACTGGGCGGAGAGGGCAGCGCTGGTATCGATCTGAATGCGTTCCGCGTGCCTGCAGCCAATATTGATCTGACCCTGGGCAGCAATAAGATTCGCAGCAAAGGCAGCTTCGGCGAAGCCGACAGTGTGCTGACGCTGGACGTGGATGCCCCGGCACTGTCTTCGTTCTGGCCCGGCTTGCCTGGCAGCGTGAATCTGGACGGCACCGTCAAAGGCATGGTCAGCAAGCATGATGTGGATCTGAAGGGCAAATTCACGCAGGGTAAATCGCGTGAAATCGGCAAGGCGCCACTGGACTTTCATATTGCGGCCAATGGCGCCTGGGATAAAAATGATCAGGGCGCCGAAGGCTGGCGCGGTACGCTGTCTGTTCTGGATGTCGCGCATGCCGGTATCACGGTTAAACAGGAAAAACCGTGGGACCTGGCTTTTGCGCCTGCCGCTGAAGGCGGCAAACCTGCCTGGGAGGCCGGTCCGTCTGTGATCAATATCGGGCTGCCCGGCAAACATACCATTGCCATCAATCAGGAAGGCACCAGCGGCAGCAATGGCCAATGGAAGACCAAGGGTTCCATTCGCCGCTTTGTGCTGAGTCCTGAATTCATTCGTGATATGCAGAAGCTGGCGGACCCGGCATCAAAAGAAGAGCAGAAAGCGAACGCAGGCATTATTGACCGTCGCAAGAAAACACAGCAGGAAACCTCGCTGGTGCTGGATTTTGACTGGGATCTGGCCTTTGACGGTGCGCTGACCGGCAAGACTGCGCTCAAGCGCGTCAGCGGCGATTTCATGATTCCTGCAGCCACGCCGATTCCGCTGGGACTGACCAATATGCTGGTCGCTGCCAATTTCAACAAGACGGGTGAAAGCAGCAGCGTGGCCAATTTGAATATCGCCTTTGATACCCAGAACAAGGGTAATCTGAAAGGTACAGGCAGCATCGCGTTCAATGGCCTGTCGCCTAATCTGAATGGCGGTTCGCGCGTCACACTCAACGGCAATCTGGCAGACATCAGCTGGATGGGTCCGCTGACGGGCGATATGCTGGATCTTGGGGGCGCGGTTGCCCTGAACGTTACGGCACAGTCTCGCGCCAACGGACAGTGGAGCACCAGCGGCAAAATCTCCGGATCCAAGGTCAAGATCGTGGAAATCGATAATGGCATCCGCCTGCTTGACGGTACGCTGGAAGCGACATTGCGTGACAACCAGGTGGTCATCAATACGCTGCGTTTCCCTTCCATTATCCGAATCAAGGCCAACGAGTGGCGGACCAAAAAATGGATTGATGATAATGTCGAAGCGCAGAATGGTTCGCTGGGCATCACCGGCAAGTGGAATCTGAACACCAGCAAAGGTGACTTCCGCGTTGTATTCGATCATTATCCGATTATTCAGCGTTCTGACCGGTTCGTCATGATCAGTGGAGATGTCGCCATTGATGCACCATTACCCAAGGTGGATATCAAAGGCAAGGTCACCGCCGACGCGGGCTGGGCCAGTGTGGACATTCTGGGTAGTGTGCCTGCGGTGGATGGCGATGTGATTGTGTTGAAACCGGGTCAGACCAAGGTTGTGGAGGAAAAATCTCCTATGGACCTGAGTCTGGACTTTACCGTGGATCTGGGCAAGCGTTTCTATATCGTTGGCCTGGGCCTGGATTCCGGTCTGGTGGGTTCACTCAATGTGATTCAGGAGAAAAATCAGCTGACAGGCGTTGGGGCCTTCCGGACCCGGGGCGGGGCGATCGAAGCCTATGGCCAGCGTCTGCAGATTCGTCGAGGTCGTATTACCTTCCAGGGTAATATTGCAAATCCGATTCTTGATATTGAGGCGCTGCGCACAGGCCTGGATGTGGAAGCTGGAGTGAAGGTGGTTGGTACGGCCAAGAAACCGAAGATTGACCTGGTTTCCTATCCGGATGTCAGCGAAGTGGAAAAACTTTCGTGGCTGCTGATGGGACGTGGTCCCGATAGCAGCGGCAGTGATGCGGCCCTGCTGTTTTCTGTCGGTTCCTCAATTGTGGGGGGCGGCCAGCCATTCTATCGCAAGCTGGGTCTGGATGATATTTCCATCCGGTCGGGCAATATTGGCGAGTCTGGCACCATCCTGCCCGAGAAATCCGTGGCTTCCAGCGTGAACCAGGAGTCTTCCAGTGATCTGGCCCAGCAGTTCTTTGTGGCGAGCAAGAAGTTCGAGAATGGTATGACGGTGAGCGTGGAACAGGCCATGGCGGGGACGGGCACTGTGGTGCGCGGCAGCTACCGACTGTTCCGTCACCTGTCTGCCGACATCAAGGCTGGCACGGTCAACGGGGTGGAACTGATCTACCGCCGCTTTTTCCGAGACTGATGAAAAATGCCTGTTCCCCTGCACCTGCAGGGGCTACAATGGCGCTTTTCCCTTTGGGACAGTTCCCAGCAGAGAGATACAGTCTATGAGTATCAAGAATGACCGGTGGATTCGTCAGGCCGCGCAGGCCGGCATGATTTCCCCCTTCGAGGCCGGCCAGGTCCGCGAAGTAGAAGGGCGCAAAATTGTGAGCTACGGCACCAGCAGCTACGGCTATGACGTGCGTTGCGCAGACGAATTCAAGATTTTTACCAACATCAATTCCACCATTGTGGATCCCAAGCAGTTTGATGAAAAATCGTTTGTGGATTTCAAGGGTGATGTCTGCATCATTCCTCCCAATTCGTTTGCGCTGGCCCGCACGGTGGAGTATTTCCGCATTCCGCGCGAAATCCTGACGATCTGCCTGGGCAAGAGTACCTATGCCCGCTGCGGCATTATCGTTAACGTGACGCCGCTGGAACCCGAGTGGGAAGGCCATGTGACGCTTGAGTTCTCCAACACCACACCACTGCCTGCCAAAATCTATGCGGGTGAGGGTTGTGCGCAGTTCCTGTTCCTGCAGGGCGACGAGGTATGCGAAACGTCATATCGCGATCGTGGTGGAAAATATCAGGGTCAACAAGGCGTCACACTTCCAAGAACATAATCAGGCTGTTGATCAGCCCCCCAGGAGTAGCGGATGAAATTTCGTTTCCCTATCGTCATTATTGACGAAGACTTCCGATCCGAGAGTGCCTCGGGTTTTGGCATCCGCGCACTTGCTGACGCCATCAAGGCCGAAGGCGTCGAAGTACTTGGCGTGACCAGTTACGGCGATTTGAGTTCGTTCGCCCAGCAGCAGAGTCGTGCCAGTGCCTTTATCCTGTCCATTGATGACGAAGAGTTCGATGTGGACTCGCGTGAAGACGTGGCACATGCCATTCGCAATCTGCGGACCTTTATTGGCGAACTGCGTTTTCGCAACGAGGATATTCCCATTTATCTGTATGGGGAAACGCGCACGTCCGAGCATATTCCAAATGACATATTGCGTGAACTGCATGGCTTCATTCATATGTTTGAAGATACGCCGGAGTTTGTGGCACGTCATATTATTCGTGAAGCCAGAAGCTATCTGGATGGCCTGTCACCGCCGTTTTTCCGCGAGCTGGTCAAGTATGCGCAGGATGGTTCCTATTCCTGGCACTGTCCCGGTCACTCGGGTGGTGTGGCATTTCTGAAGAGCCCGGTAGGGCAGATGTTCCACCAGTTCTTTGGCGAGAACATGCTGCGCGCTGACGTCTGCAATGCCGTAGAAGAGCTGGGTCAGCTGCTGGATCATACCGGTCCCGTGGCCGAATCCGAGCGCAATGCTGCGCGCATTTTTCATGCGGATCACTGTTATTTCGTGACCAATGGTACGTCCACGTCCAACAAGGTGGTCTGGCATGCCAACGTGGCTGCAGATGACGTGGTTGTGGTCGATCGCAACTGTCATAAATCGATTCTGCATGCGATTACTATGACAGGTGCAATACCGGTGTTTCTGCGTCCAACGCGCAATCACCTGGGTATTATCGGCCCGATTCCGCTGGAAGAATTCGACCCGGAAAGCATTCAGAAGAAGATCGAGGCCAACCCCTTTGCTCGCGAACTGAAGAACAAGACACCACGCATTCTCACACTCACGCAAAGTACCTATGACGGCGTGATCTATAACGTGGAAATGATCAAGGAAAAGCTGGGCAGTATTGTTGATACGCTGCATTTTGATGAAGCGTGGCTGCCGCATGCGGCATTCCACGAGTTCTACACGAACATGCATGCGATTGGCCCCGGACGGCCGCGCAGTCAGGAAGCCATTGTGTTTGCCACGCACTCCACGCACAAGCTGCTTGCGGGTATTTCACAGGCATCGCAGATCGTGGTGCAGGAATCTGAGACGCGTAAACTCGATCGCAATATTTTCAACGAAGCGTTCCTGATGCATACCTCTACGTCACCGCAGTACGCGATTATCGCGTCATGTGATGTGTCGGCTGCCATGATGGAGCCACCGGGAGGTACCGCGCTGGTTGAGGAAAGTATTCGCGAAGCCATGGATTTTCGGCGCGCCATGCGCAAGGTGGCTTCTGAGTACGGTCGCAATGACTGGTGGTTCAAAGTCTGGGGACCGAATCGCCTGGTGTCTGAAGGCATTGGTTTTCAGGAAGACTGGATTCTGGAGTCAGGCGATGACTGGCACGGTTTTGGCGATCTGGCAGAAAATTTCAATATGCTGGATCCGATCAAGGCAACCATTATTACGCCCGGACTGGATATTGACGGCAACTTTGCAGAAACCGGTATTCCGGCAGCGCTGGTGACCAAGTATCTGGCCGAGCACGGCATTGTGGTGGAAAAAACCGGTCTGTATTCGTTCTTTATTCTGTTTACGATCGGCATTACCAAGGGCCGATGGAATACGCTGGTAACGGCACTGCAGCAGTTCAAGGATGATTACGATCGTAATCAGCCGCTGTGGCGCATCCTGCCTGAGTTCTGCGCAGATTTCAAACGTTATGAACGGATGGGTCTGCGCGATCTGTGTCAGAAAATCCACCAGGCCTATAGTGAGAATGATGTGGCGCGCCTGACGACAGAGGTGTATCTGTCCGATATGGTACCCGCGCTCAAGCCTTCAGATGCCTTTGCCAAGATGGCCCACCGTGAAGTAGAGCGTGTGCCGCTGGATGAACTGGAAGGCCGTGTGACCGGCGTGCTGCTCACGCCGTATCCTCCAGGTATTCCTCTGCTGATTCCCGGTGAACGCTTCAATAAGACCATCGTGGAGTATCTGCAGTTTGCGCGCTCGTTCAATGCCAAATTTCCCGGCTTTGAGACCTTTATTCATGGTCTGGGGCATGTTGTTGACGATGACGGCAACGAATTCTTCTACGTAGACTGCCTGAAACTGGATGAGTGACTCCGCTGACGTCGTTATCATTGGCGCCGGCGCCGCCGGCCTGATGTGTGCGGCGGTGGCCGGTCAGCGCGGGCTGCGCGTGGTTCTGCTGGATCATGCGAGCCGGCTGGCCGAGAAAATCCGCATTTCCGGCGGCGGGCGCTGTAATTTCACGAACATCGGCACGACCTGGCAGCAATTTGTGTCGGGCAATCCGGCGTTCTGTCGCTCGGCCCTGTCTGCCTATACCCCCGACGATTTCCTGACCCTGGTGCGCAGCCATGGCATTGCCTGGCATGAAAAACACAAGGGGCAGCTGTTCTGCGATGAAAGCAGCGAGCAGATCATCGACATGCTAGTGGCTGAATGCGAGAAGGGCCGTGTCAGGCGGCGTATGCAGACCACCGTGAGCGACATCGGTCAGGAGGCAGGACGTTATCGGGTGCAGACCAATAACGGTACGCTGCTGTGTGAGCGCCTGGTGATTGCCACTGGCGGTATGGCGATCCCTCAGCTGGGCGCCACCGACTTCGGTCTGAAGATTGCAAGGCAGTTTGGCCTGAAAATTATTGAGCCACGCCCCGCACTGGTTCCTCTGACATTTGATCCTGCAGGCTGGAAGCCCTTTGCCGAGCTCTCGGGGCTGGCAGTGCCGGTTCGTCTGGAAACGGGGGAGGGCAAGCGCCGGGGGCTTTTCGATGAAGACCTGCTGTTCACGCATCGCGGCCTGTCAGGTCCGGGTATTCTGCAGATTTCCAGCTATTGGGAACCGGGTACGCCCATTCGTATTGATCTGCTGCCAGGGCAGCGTCTATCGCAGTCGCTGGTGCAGCGTAAATCAGGCAGTCGACAGAATCTGGTGACCGCATTAAGTGAGGTCTGGCCGCGACGTCTGGCAGAAAACTGGCTGCACTATCGTGGTCTGCAGGGCGATCAGCGGCTGGCCGATACGGCCGATCGTCAGCTGACGCAACTTGCAGACAGCGCACAACCCTGGACGCTGACACCTTCGGGCACGGTGGGATATAAAAAGGCAGAGGTGATGCGCGGCGGTGTGGATACGCGCGAGCTGGATCAAAAATCCATGCAGGCTCGTCAGGCGCCCGGGCTTTACTTTATTGGTGAAGTGGTGGATGTGACGGGCTGGCTTGGAGGCTACAACTTTCAGTGGGCGTGGGCCTCGGCGGTGGCTTGCGGGCGCGCGCTGTAGGCGAGAGTTGATTAGGACGATGAACCCGGCTGGCGACCCGCGAATGGGGCCGCCATGTCATGTGAGGATGAGTAGAGGCGTTTCAGCGCCGGTTTGTGGTTGGCGAGTTCTGATCAGAAGCCCAGATCGATATTGGCAATTTTGGTGGCGTCGATAATGATTTCGCGGCCGCTGGGTGAGTAACCCGTGAGGCGGAAGCCCGAATCTGTTTTGCCACCCATCAGGGACAGTTCAAAACTGTTTTCGTCTGTGCCGAAAGACTGATCTACCGCCGTATAGGATTTGATTTTCAGGTTGGCGACGATTTCATCGTTACCATCGGCCTGGATGGTGCCTGAATACAGATAATGGGCATCTCCTCCCCGTACTTTATTGTCTTCGACCACCGTCACGCCGGCGTGTGCTTTGGAATCTGCGATTACTGTTGCGTAGAAACCGTTATCCATAATAGTACTCCTTATGTAGTTGCCACTAGGGCGCTTGATGCTGACTGCGTCACGGCCGGCTATGGAAACGTACCGGCCACGATTGAATCTGTTAACGAAAACCTGTTGTCTGACTGATTTGGTATTGTTTTTTGTCGCAGCTTCCTGGCGGGTAGCCAGTGTACTGAGACTTGATGACAACCGTGTTTGAGGGTCCTGCGCACGGCTATCCAGACTTCCTGTCGTCAAGTGTATTCTATCTCTTTTCAGAAGATTTATTTAATCGAAACAATAATATGTAACAGTTCGTATTGCCGGGAAAATCGCCCACTAACTGTCGTTATCTTCGCTTATCTGACAGCTAACGTTTCCTGGTCTGCAGGTCGGAACCAGCGATTCAGCCCTTTCTCAGGAAAAATCCCGATCGGGGTTATCACAATGGATTTTTTCCCTGTTTGCCTGTATCCTTTCGCTTGCTTTCAAATTGTTGTGGGAGAGAGCAGCAACAGCGTCGCAGACCAATCAGGGTCGCCGATTGTACTTGCTGCCACCGAAGGCGCAATTCGCCCGGAATCGCTCAGGTCCATGTACCGCACAATCCACCGGCTATGCCGGTAAGGCACTCTGGAGAGACCTTTTCAGTAAGGCGCCGAAGGGGAACGCACCCGTTGAGTTGAGCTGCTTCAACACCGCTAGTCATTTGCGCGTTGTGAATGCAGCTTGTGAGTGATAGCTTTGAACATTCCGATTCATGATGGTGCGCTACAACTCTCAGGCAAAAGGACAGAGGGCGATCGCGCCGGTTTCATGGTGAAACCCAAGCGCTGCGACCTCTATTCCTACTGAACAGGTGAAAGCATGTCTACACAGACACCTCCCTCAAGTCATCCCACTGATAATCCCACTGCAAACACACCCCCGTCGCTAAAGCGTACGCCGCTGTTCGCCGCCCATCAGGCCGCGGGCGCCAAAATGGTGGACTTCGGCGGCTGGGAGATGCCCATTGCCTATGGCTCCCAACTGGCCGAACATCACGCGGTTCGCCAGGGCGCCGGCATGTTCGACGTCTCCCATATGCTGAATGTGGATGTGACCGGCCCGCAGGCCAGTGAGTTTTTGCGTCTGCTGCTGGCCAACGATGTGGCCCGCCTGACCATCCCGGGCAAGGCCCTTTACAGCTGCATGCTCAATCCCGAAGGCGGCGTCATTGATGATCTGATCGTTTACTTTTTCAGCGACGAGCGCTGGCGCGTTGTGGTCAATGCCGGCTGTGCCGATAAGGATATCGCCTGGATGCAGGGCGTGATTGCCGACAGCAAGCTGGACGTTACCCTGGCGCCGCGTCGGGATCTGGCCATGATTGCCGTGCAGGGTCCGCAAGCCCGTGAAAGGGTCTGGCAGGTGCGTCCGCAGTGGCAGGCGGCAACCAGCGAGCTCAAGCCGTTTTTTGCGGCGACTTTCGACAACGATACGCTAGTCGCGCGCACAGGCTACACGGGTGAAGACGGTTTCGAAATCGTTCTGCCGGCTGACCAGGCCAGTACCTTGTGGGAAGAACTGGCGCAGGCCGGTGTCAGCCTTTGCGGTCTGGGTGCACGCGATACTCTACGCCTGGAAGCGGGCATGAATCTATACGGTCAGGACATGGACGAATCCATTCAGCCTGCGCAGGCGGGACTGACGTGGACGGTCAGCCTGTCCGACGAGGCGCGTGACTTTATCGGACGTCAGGCCATCACATCCCAGCCCCGCAAGAATGTATTTACAGGGCTCAAACTGAACGAGCGCGGTGTGATGCGTGCCCATATGAAGGTCCGGACAGCACAAGGCGAGGGTGAGATTACCAGTGGCACCATGTCGCCAACCCTGGGCGTGTCGGTGGCCTTTGCGCGCCTGCCCGAGGGCGTGAGCGCCGGTGATGCGGTTGAGGTGGATATCCGTGGCAAATGGGTTTCTGCAACCGTGACTGCGCTGCCGTTTGTCCGCAATGGCAAGGCTGTTGAAAAAGCCGCTGCCACGGCCGGCGGCTCAGTCAAGAAATAACAAACCGTCACGTAAAGCTTGATACTATATGACCGTGTGCAACGTGGTCATTTTCCTCTTCCAGGAGTCCCAATGAAATTACCTACCGATCGTAAATACACCCCATCGCATGAATGGGTTCTGGCCGAGGGCGACGTATTCGTTGTCGGCATCACTGATAATGCCCAGGAACAGCTGGGTGACCTGGTCTACGTGGGCGACGTCCAGGTAGGCGCGCAGCTCAAAGCAGGCGAGACAGCCGGCGTAGTCGAATCCGTCAAGGCGGCTTCCGATATCTACGCGCCCGTTGATGGCGAAATCGTTGCCTTCAACGATGTGCTGGAAGGCCAGCCCGATCTGGTCAACGAAGATTCCTATACGAACTGGATCTTCAAGATCAAGCCAGTCAACGCGGCCGATGCCGACAAACTGCTGGATGCCGCGGGCTACGAAGCCCAGGCCTGAGCCCCGCCGCCGCAAGCCGTGTTGACCACGCACAGGCAGGCTGCGGCGGCCGGACAGATTACCCCCTGATTATTACCGGATTACCCAGACTATGTTGCACACACATGAAGCGACGTCCCAGGAGTTTGTCGGGCGTCATATCGGGCCAACTGAAGCTGAACAGGCAGAAATGCTGTCTGTGATAGGCGCAGAGAGCCTGGATGAACTGATCAACGAAATCGTTCCCTCCCGAATCCGCAATGCGGCGCCGCTGGCGCTGGATGCCCCTCGCAGCGAAGCCGATATGCTGGCCGGCCTGCGTGCGATTGCACAGAAAAATACCCTTTACCGCAATTACATTGGCCAGGGCTACTACGGTACGCTTACGCCAAATGTGATATTGCGCAATATTCTTGAGAACCCCGCCTGGTATACGGCCTATACGCCATATCAGCCCGAGATTTCACAGGGCAGGCTTGAAGCGCTGCTCAATTTCCAGACCATGGTGGCTGATCTGACGGCGCTGGATATCGCCAACGCCTCGCTGCTGGATGAAGGGACTGCTGCCGCCGAAGCCATGACGCTGGCGCGTCGCTCGTCGAAATCGAAAAGCGATGTGTTTTTCGTGTCTGAGCATTGTCATCCGCAAACCATCGAAGTGGTCAGAACCCGCGCTGAAGGCCTGGGCATCAAGGTGACCGTTGCAGACGAGGCCCAGGGCCTGCCCGAGTGTTTTGGCGTGCTGCTGCAGTATCCGCAAAGCCTGGGGACTGTGAGTGATTATGCGCAGCTCGCGGCTGATGCCCATGCGGCTGGTGCCGTGGTGGCTGTCGCAACCGATCTGCTGGCGCTGGCCATTCTGAAGGCGCCAGGCGAGTGGGGCGCAGATATTGCCGTGGGATCGGCGCAGCGCTTTGGTGTGCCGCTGGGTTTTGGCGGTCCGCACGCCGGCTTTATGGCCTGCCGCGATGCCTTCAAACGCAGCATGCCGGGGCGACTCGTGGGCGTATCCAAAGATGCCCAGGGCAATACCGCATTAAGGCTGGCACTGCAGACACGCGAGCAGCATATCCGGCGTGAAAAGGCCACTTCCAATATTTGTACGGCTCAGGTGCTGCTGGCGGTGATGGCCAGTATGTACGCGGTGTATCACGGTGCCAAGGGCGTGCGACGCATCGCACAACGCGTCTATGTAACAACCACGCTGCTGCGCACACTGTTGCAGCAGGCTGGTTACAACGTTCTGAACGAGAGCTGGTTCGATACGCTGCTGGTTGAAACCGCACACGGCAAGGCACTGCGCGAGGCGCTGGAGTCGGCGCAGATCAATGTGCGCTGGCTATCGGATTCGCAGTTTGCGGTGTCCATGGATGAGACCGTAACGCTGGCCGATCTGCAGACACTGGCCAATGTTTTTACGCAGGCCAGCGGCGCCAAAGCCGTGGATGTCGCCTTATTGAATGCGCATGAAGATACCTTCGTGCCTGTGAGTCTGGCGCGTCAGTCCGCGATTCTGTCGCATCCGATCTTCTCCAGTATTCATTCCGAAACCGATATGCTGCGCTATCTGCGCGGATTGGCAGACAAGGATCTGGCGCTGGATCGCAGCATGATTCCGCTGGGTTCCTGCACCATGAAGCTGAATGCGACTGCGGAAATGATTCCCATCACCTGGCCTGAATTTGCCAATATCCATCCCTTCGCGCCGGCCGCGCAGACCACAGGCTATGCCGAACTCATCGAAAAACTGTCAGCCGCGCTTTGCGAAATTACCGGTTACGACTCCGTCAGCCTGCAGCCCAATTCGGGTGCGCAGGGCGAGTATGCCGGCCTGCTTGCCATTCGCGCCTATCATCAGGCCAACGGTCAGGGGCAGCGCGATGTCTGCCTGATTCCGGCATCGGCTCACGGTACCAATCCAGCGTCGGCCAATCTGGCTGGCATGTCGGTGACCGTGGTGGCATCTGACAGTAATGGTAATGTGGATGTCGAAGACCTTAAGCGCAAGATTGAACAGACGGGCGACCGCCTGGCGGCGTTGATGATTACCTATCCTTCCACCCATGGCGTGTTCGAAGAGTCCATTGTGCAGATCTGCGATCTGGTGCACGAGGCCGGCGGTCAGGTGTATCTGGACGGTGCGAACATGAATGCCATGGTCGGGCTGGCCAAACCCGGACAATTCGGTTCCGATGTTTCACATCTGAATCTGCACAAGACTTTCTGCATTCCCCATGGCGGTGGTGGTCCGGGCGTCGGACCCGTGGCGGTACGCGCGCATCTGGCGCCGTATCTGCCAGGCGTGCTGAATGAGCAGGGTCAGCCACGCAAGGCCGGTGAGGCTTCTGATGTGAATTCGGGTGAGCATGGTGAAGGCCGCCCCGGTCCTGTGTCTTCAGCGCCTTTCGGTTCGGCCAGCATTCTGCCGATTTCGTATGCGTATATTGTGCTGATGGGCGCATCCGGCCTGCAACGCGCAACGGAAGTGGCACTGCTGAACGCCAACTATATTGCGACGCGCCTGGCACCGCATTATCCCGTGCTGTATAGCGGACGTAATGGCCGCGTAGCGCATGAGTGCATTCTGGATCTGCGTCCGATCAAGGACGCTTGCGGGATTACCGTAGACGATGTGGCCAAGCGCCTGGTGGATTATGGCTTCCATGCTCCCACCATGAGCTTCCCGGTTGCCGGCACACTGATGGTGGAGCCGACCGAATCGGAAAGCCTGAAAGAGCTGGATCGTTTTGTGGATGCCATGATTGCCATTCGTCGTGAAATTGCCCAGGTAGAAGCGGGCGAGGTGGATGCGAAAGACAATGTGCTTTGCAACGCACCGCACACGGCGCAGATGCTGACTGCGGATGAATGGAATCACGCGTATGCACGCAGCCAGGCGGCATATCCCGGCCACGTTTCACCTACGGGCAAATACTGGCCACCTGTCGCGCGTGTTGACAACGCGTTTGGTGACCGCAATCTGGTTTGCTCCTGCCCGCCGCTGGAAGCGTATATGGAGTGATCGCGGGCAGTCTGGTCTGAATAACGCTTTATTAACGCGATTTATTTCCAGACCGGGTTGCTCCAGGCGCGCTTGCCATCGGCGCCAATCAGCACGATGCGATACCAGGGACTTTTTTCCAGCGGAGCAAGGTCAATGGTCGCGCGGGTCAGGCCGGTGGCAAACTGATAGGACATGAGATAGCCTGCGCCTACCACCAGAACGCCATTGACGGCAGAACAGTGCACGTTGATTTTTTCCGGCGTCGTTTCGATGCTGTGAAAAGTCGGCCCCTGCGTTGAGTAATAGCGTCCGGCCTTCAGGGCGGCCACAATGTCCGCCTGATCGCGGCTGTCGGCTTTGAGCTGAACCCAGGCGGCACCAAAATCGGGCGACTTGAAATGGGCATCGTCTACCGCTGTCGTGAGCACGCGTCGGCCACGGTCCAGCAATCCATCCAACAGATACGCCCCATCACCTTTGTCATGCATGAGCTGACAGCCGTGATTGTAGATCTCCACGGCATGTGCCGCTTCAATGGTCAGGGCATCGGCCAGAGACAGGCTGTACCAGGCAGGATGCACAAGTGTGATAAACGCGCCGGCATCGGCCGCACGACGGGAGATCGTGGGGCCATCTTCGCCTTCACGAGTCGGTTCAAAATCGTAAGGCAGGCCAATGGCCGTAATGTGCCAGAGTGCGCTGTTCTCTGTGCGCGGCACATGCAATTCGGCAGCGGCCAGTGGCGTGAAAGTATCGGTTTGATATTGCCGCGCGTCGGTCAGTGGAAAATCGTAGGACGGCAGAAAGTGGTCGGTAATGGCCAGAAAATCATAGCCTGAGGCCTTATACCGGTTCACGACCTCTTCGAGAGGCAGCGCGCCATCGGAGTTGGTGGTATGGGTGTGCAGATTTCCGCGCAGAAATTTATCTGTGCCGGAAAAGAGAGAATCCAGTGTCATGCTAATTCCTTGAGATATTGGGGGCCGAGCAGGGCGCGGACCTCGTCATAGTCGTGCATGATCCAGGTCGCACCCGCGTCGCGCAGCTGATCTGCCAGCGCCGGATAGGTGTGAGCCCCGCCCAGAAAGCCGATGACCGGCATGTCTGCCGCTACAGCGGCGCGAACTCCACTGGGACTGTCATCGATGACCAGACAACGATGTGGCGGGGTGTTCTGTGAACGTGCCGCATGCAGAAAGAGGTCCGGTGCCGGTTTGCCCTGAGAGACATCGTCGGCACTGTAAACGCGACCAGAAAAATATGAGGTCAGGCCTGTGGCATCAAACGTAAAACGCAGCCGCTCGTGAGCGCTGTTGGACGCCACACAATAAGGCAGGGCCAGCTGATCCAGCAGCGACCTCACGCCGGGTACCGGCGTGAGGTCGCTGCGAAACACCGCTTCGGTCAGCTGCATTTTTCGGGCAGGAAAAGACGCAGGCAATTCTTGATGAAATTGCGTACGAATATTTTCCAGCCCGGCCTGCAATGTTTTACCCAGAAACAGATCAGCTACCTGTTTTTCAGTGAGACTCAGGCCGTATTCGGCCAGGGCTGCAGCGGTGGCGCGGGTAGACAGCACTTCGCTGTCGGCGATGACACCATCGCAATCGAAAATAATTAAATCCAGGGTATTGATCATGGTTGTGGGTTGTATCGTCAGCGTAAGTTTATTTAGCCAGCAGGTCGTTGGTTGATTTAACCATTTTTGCGACCCCATCTTCGGGCGTGGTATCACCACGCATCACAGAACTGATAATATCGCGCTGGCTTCTCCAGATCTGAACCCCATGATTGCCGGGATATCCACCCCAAGGACTGGCATAGGCAATCTGTTTCAGGCTTGTGCCCCAGTTGGGATTCTTTTCATAGAATTCACCCAGATATTGCGGTTGCAATGCGAGTTTGTTGGTTGGCATATAACCGGATCCCAGCACAGCATCTGTCTGACCTTTCGGGCCGGTGGCGAACTTGATGAATTTCCAGGCGGCTTCCTGACGAGCTTTGTCTGCCGTCAGAATCATCATGGCATTGCCACCTGTAGGCACTTTGCCCGCTTCTTTGTTTTCCAGCGGGAAAACGGAAGAGCGCAGTGTGAATCGCGATCCGACCAGTTCTGAAAAAGCACGGGCCGCATTGGGCGAAGCAAAAATGAATCCCAGTTTTCCGGAAACGAACTGCTGACGTGACTGGTCATAGTCGCGCAGGGCCATGGCACCGTCGGTCACAAAGCTGCGGGCTTTCTGCAATGCACGCAGACCTGATCCGTCACCGAAAGCCACGGTCTTGCCATCTTCGTTCATCACGGGAGCGCCTTGTTCCATAATGAGTGCACGCCACAGCCAATCGTCGGGCCAGACGTGGACATCATAGGCCATGCCGTCGGTGCCCTTGGCGGTTTGAGCGATCTTCGCACCGAGTGCGATCAATGATTTCCAGTCTGTCGGAAAGTGGTCGGGATCACCGCCAGCCTGTTTGACCAGGTCGGCATTGTAGAAAATCACAGGTGTGGATGCATTGAATGCCAGCCCGTATTGTTTGCCGTCTACCTGAGCCAGCTTGAGGATGGACGGTTCGTAATTCGTTTCCAGCCAGGCTTTATCTTCCTGCTCGATAAAAGGCTTGAGGTCAACGGCCTGTTTGCGCCGCTCCAGGGAATGGACCATTTCAGGTAGCAGATGAAAGCCCGAGAAATAGACATCGGGCAGTTTGCCGGTCATCATGCTGCGCAATACGGCCTGATGGGCTTCGTCGTAATTCGGGGGCGAGGCGCGAAAGCGGATGGTGATATCCGGATTTGCTTTGGTGAATTCCTGAGCTACTTTTTCGTAGAAGGGGTTGTGGCCGGGCCAGGCGTGCATGACATCCAGCGTGATGTTTTCTGCTTGTGCCGTTGCGGCGAAGGCGCAAAGGCTGCTGATCGATAAACCCATCAGAATACGACGGACCGTTTTCATAGTACTTACTCTCCAGAAAGAAGGCTTCGGACCGGCTGGCCCCAAGCCGGCATCTTTACTTGACGCCTGTATTGGTAACGCCTTGAATAAAGTGGCGCTGTATGAAAAGAAAAAGAATCATCAGTGGCAGTGTCACGATCGTGGCGGAAGCCATCAGCGCACCGAAGTTGGAACCGAGCTCGGGATCGGCAAAGGATGCAATGCCCAGTGGCGGCGTCATCAGTTCCGCATTGGTAATGACGATCAGCGGCCAGTACAGATCGTTCCAGTGACTGGTCACAGAGAACACTGCAAAGGCGGCGATTGCCGGTTTGCTTGCAGGCACTGCGATCTGCCAGAGAATGGCCATCTCGGAAAGCCCATCGAGCCTGGCCGCCTGTACGATCTCTTCGGGAAAAGTCATGAAGGATTGTCTGAAAAGGAAAATGGCAAAGACCGACAGAAAGAACGGCACCATGAGCGCAAAGTAGGTATCAAGCAGGCCGGTTGAAGACAGACCCAGAAACAGGGGAATGGCTGGAACCTGTATGGGAATGCACAGGCCAAGCAGAACCAGACTGAAGAGCAGTTTTTCGCCTTTGAAGCGGTAGCGCGCGAGGGCCCAGCCACAAGGAATGGCGGTAACCAGCTGCACCAGAAGCACACCCAGGCAGACCATGGCGCCGTTGAACATATAACGCAGCAATGGCGCATCATTGAGCGCGATACGGAAATTCTCCAGGCCGGTAAAGGTCTGAGGCAGCCAGTGGAAGGCGCCCGAGAAGACCTCGCTGGCAGGACGAAACGATGTGACGATCATCCAGTAAAAGGGAAAGAGCACGATGAAGGCCAGCAGGCATAATGTGGCGTGGCGCAGTATCACAGACAATTTCAATTGTGATTGCATGCGTTGCAGTCGTCCTTGTTGCGGGTTCATTGATAGTGGACCTTTCTTTCGGTGATGCGGGTCTGCACCCAGGACAGAATCAGTATGCAGGCCAGAAACAGGATGGTCATGGCAGATGCACTGCCGGTGCGCAGATACTGGAAGCCTTCAAGGTAA
Organism: Pseudomonadota bacterium; assembly: GCA_023387815.1. Taxonomy (GTDB): domain Bacteria; phylum Pseudomonadota; class Gammaproteobacteria; order Burkholderiales; family Burkholderiaceae_B; genus Advenella. Next base: position 6,111 of record JAEWHK010000067.1, on the reverse strand, counting down.
ATCTGATAAAGAATGACTTCGCTGGATCCCTGGGGACCGCCGCGGGTGAGAACGGCCACGGTGTCGAACACTTTGAACGCAGTGATACTGGATGTGACGATGACAAAAAGCAGCGTGGGTCCGAGAAGTGGCAGGGTGACCGTGAAAAAACGATCCAGTGCCCGGTCGGCGCCGTCTATCTTTGCGGCGTCATACAGGTCTTCGGGAATGGCAACCAGGCCAGCAATGAACAGCACCATGTTGAAACCGATAAGCTGCCAGATACCGATAATGGATAGAGAGAAAAGCACCAGTCCCGGATCGCCGAAAAACTCGATACGCGTCATGCCCAGCGCCTGAAGCAGCTGATTGACGGGGCCGATATTGCCGTGCAGAAGATATTTCCACACCGTGGCCATGGCGACCAGAGTTGCGGTCACAGGAAGAAAGAACAGGCATTGATAAATGCGCCGGCCTTTGCCCACCCCCTGCACCAGAATGGCCAGCAGCAGACCGCCGATCACGGAACCTGGCACCACGAACAAGGTATAGAGCAGCGTGTTGCGCAGGACGTGCCAGAATTTGCCGTCCTGCAGAATGGTCAGATAATTGTTGATTCCCACAAATGAAATATCCGGCATTCCTAGCTCGTAGTCGGTAAAACTGAGCAGGGTGACGATGATGATGGGCAGTATCATCGTGGCCAGCATCAGGAACGAGGCGGGCATGGCGAACCACCAGGCACGATTGTCGGGCCAGCGGCGATGCCTGCTATGTGATGGTGTTTTTGCCGGCTTGGACGTGGCTTGCGGTGCTGGCTGGGGCAAGGTGACGGTGTTCATGCCTGAGATACGTGTTTGTAAAGTGAAATCACTTCGCAGTTGTCGATGGGCGATGGAACGCGCTTGCCTTGCGCATCAAACCAAAACGTTCCATTCAGATCAATGGACAGCATCAGCGTCTGTGATGGGTCACTCTGCTGTCGCAGGCGATCCACCTGTGCCACATCACAGCGTGCCACCACGGCTTTGCCGGAACGCGAATGCCTGCAGAAGAGCAGTGCGTCATGACCCAGTACTTCGATGCGTTCAAGATTCGTGTAGATCCGGACAGAAGAGGCATCGTGATGGGCCGAAGGACTGGTGATGGTCACGCTTTCAGGTCGGAATCCCATCTGAAATATGGCATCTGTGGTTTGAAGGCGCATGGGTACCGGAACACCGCCCAATGTGGTGCCATTGCGTTCGTCATACGAGACAGACATGACATTCATTTCCGGGCTGCCGATAAAGCAGGCAACACGAATATCCTGAGGGTCTTCATACAGCTGCCTTGGTGTGCCAACCTGCACGATACTGCCATCCATGACCACGGCAACGCGAGTTGACAGCGTCATGGCTTCGACCTGATCATGCGTGACATAAATAAAGGTTGCGCCTGTGCGCTGATGCAGGGCTGAGAGTTCGGCGCGCATATGCACACGCAGTCGGGCGTCCAGATTCGACAGCGGTTCGTCCATCAGAAAAACACCGGGCTGTTTGACCATGGCGCGCGCAACGGCCACACGCTGCCGCTGACCACCAGACAATTGTGAGGGTTTGGCATTGAGCAGATGCTCAAGCTGCACCTGGGCGGCGATCTGACTGACTTCCTGGTCGATCTGCTTGCGCAGGCGCTGACTGCCTGGCCAGAAACGTCCGATGACCGGTAGCCTTGCCGTAGCCGGGAGGCGTTTCATGCGCAGAGGCGTTGCAATGTTCTGCGCCACGGTCATATGAGGGTAAAGCGCGTAGCTCTGAAACACCATGGACACAGGTCGTTCGCGCGCAGGCGATTGCGTCATGTCCTGCTCGCCGATATGAACTCGGCCGCCTTCATGAGGCGTCAGTCCGGCAATGACACGCAGCAGTGTGGATTTGCCGCAGCCCGATGGACCTACCAGCGTGAGAAATTCGCCTGCTGCGACATCCAGCGACACATCATTCAGTGTGCGCTTCTCGCCGTAGCGTTTTTCAATTTGTTCAAGCCTGACTGACGTCGCCATAATGACACCTGTAATTTCCGGACAGGCGTCATTCTATTGGTTATTTATTTCAATTTTATTTACGGTTCTTGGAGTTTTACTCCGTGAGGTCTGGGTAGATTTGGTTGCGACGATCTGATCAGGGTGAGTCTGAGCCGGGCGGGTGAGAGAAGATCAGGTCGGGTGAGGCCCTGCCCGGGTCGGTCAGATCAGACTGGATGAGGGCTGCGTGGGACATGTCACTTCGAGCTGCGCGACAGATCGGCGATGGCGGCGGCGAGCATTTCCACCAGATAGATTTTGCTGATGGCAGGTGAAATATCGCCGCCGATGGTCAGCGGTTCTATGGGGACCGCCAGCAGGGACAGGTCTGCAGCCTGACTAACCGGACTGTTGATTCTGCCGGTAATGACAATGGTTTTTGCACCAGCCGAACGGGCACGTTTCAGAAACTCCACGGTATCCAGTGTGACACCGCTCTCAGAAATACCCAGCGCAACGCAATTTTTATCTACGTTGGTCATGACTTCATGGGCCAGTACGGGATCCTGGAAAGCCTGCGCAGGCAGACCAAGGCGCATCAGCCGGTACGACACCAGCTGGCTGACCAGGCCCGAGATACCGGAACCAAAAATAGAGATTCGACGTGCCTTGACCATGAGCGCGGCGATAGTTTGCAATTGACCCTCTGGCAGAGCGTAAGCCGTTTTCTGCATGCTTCGCGCCAGACGCTGCGACAGGGCGGCGTGACGATCTTCTTCGTTCTGGCTGCCGGTTGTATTGCTGTGTTCATTGGTTGCCAGTTCAGCCATGAGTGCCAGCTTGAACTGACTGAATCCGGTGAATCCCAGTTGGTGGCACACACGCAATACACTTGCCTGACCGCTATGGGTGATTTCTGCCAGATCAGCGACGGTCTGACGAACGACCTTTTCCGGGTTTGCCAGAATGTATTGTCCGACACGCGACGATACTTCGCTCATTGCACCGATGGCATTGGCCAGATGCACCAGCGGCGCTTTCTGCTCGTTTTGTTCTGTCGTGCTGGGTTCTTTCATTTGGCCTGTTTCATGTAGCGTGATTTATGTAGTGCGATTCGTATAGTGTGATTTATGTAGTGTGACTTATGTAGTGTGACTTATGTAGCACGTTTCATGGCCGGCGCAAAGGCCAGCGTGAAAGTCCATATATTACTCAAGTGAAAGCGTCCCTGGATAGTCGGAGAATCCACAATCTTAAATGCCGAATGTGATAGTTATATGAAATGGGGGACAGTTCACAATGGTCGCGTTTCGCGTCAGTTACGCTCCTTTCGACGGCAGAAAGACTGGCGCGAACTTGCGTGAAACCCGTGGAAACAGACATTCCTGCCGTTTTGGGCGGGATCGGGCCGATGGAGTAGATTTCCGAGTGCCCGACAGTTGCAATAAGGGTTAATATTGACGTTTTTCCACCCCTTATTAATTCCATGATATTTCGGTTGCAATCGCGGAGGCCTTCGGCCCCTGGTGCTCGTCTGGGCTGGCTTCTGATCCTGCTGACGCTGATAGGCGCATTTTTGTGTGCAGCTCCCGTCTGGGCGCAGGAAAAAGAGGCGCCGCCCGATCCGGCACAGGTGCTTAAACAGGCGCAGGGCGAAATTGATCCCATCAAAAAGCAGCTGGAAAAAATCGCTGATGCGCCATTGAATGACGGTGCCCTGGCGTCCATGCGCGAGCAGGCGCTCAAAACACAGTCCAGCGTGGGGGATGTGGCGGCCGCGCTGGCACCCAAACTCAAGGATGTACAGGAACGGCTGGCCGAACTTGGAACGCCGGATGCAGGTGCTGCGGAAGCGCCCAATATCAGTGAGCAGCGCGCTCAGCTGACCAAGGAAGCCAGCAAACTGGATTCGCAAATCAAGCTGGCACGCCTCATAGGGGTGGAGTCAGAACAGGCGGCAGAACAACTAAGCAAAGAGCGCCGGGACCGTTTCCAGGCGCGACTGGGTTCGCGAACCTCGTCCATTGTATCGGGCACATTCTGGAGCGATCTGAAACGCGAGTGGGCGCGCGACAGTGTTCGTATCCAGCCGTTGGCAGGCGAATTGAGTGACCTGATGGCATCGGCCAATGCCGGTGCGTGGCTTGTCATGGCAATTGTGATAGCCCTGATCGTTGGTGTGCGCCTGTGGGCAGAAGAGCTGCTTCTGAAGGTCATGACACAATTTGTCGCTGCGGGTCGGCTGCGCCGGTCGCTTTACGCGGTGTCGGTTGTGCTGATGTCGGCCGCAGCCTTCGGGCTGGTGGCGGAAACCATACGTAGCGGGCTGACCTGGGATCAGAACCCCACGGGCACAATGTCAGAGATCCTGGCGCACTTCGTGGTGGTGGCCTGGTTCTGCGGTTTTGTTGCCGGGCTTGGCAAGGCCCTGCTGGCAGCGCATCATGCCTCGTGGCGCCTGATTCCCATGCGCGACGACGTCGCCCTGGCGCTGCGCTGGTTCCCGCTGGTGCTGGCGTTTATTATCAGTTTCGGCTGGTTCATTCAGGGTGCCTTTGCCAACGTGTATGCCAGCCTTGCCCTTACTGTTGCCTTCAACAGTATTATCTCTCTGGCCACCAGTCTGGCCATGGGCACTGCCATGGTGCGTTCGCGCAAACGCTATGCGACCGAGGCAGACGCGACGCAACGCAGTAACCAGACGACGATTCCAGGATGGCTGAACGTGGTCATCAATCTGGTTGGTATTGCGCTCATTGTGAGCCAGATCGCCCTGGTTGCCGGTTTTGTGGCGCTGGGCACGGTCATTGTTCAGCAACTGGTCTGGATTTTTCTGGTGCTGTTGTCTGCCTATTTGCTGGCCATGCTGGTGGATGATATCTGCACAGTCATGCTCATCGCCATCAAGCGTCAGAACGGGCTGGAAGAGTCCAGCAGCTTTCCGGCCATCCGCAGCCAGTTACTGGTACTGGCCTCGGGTGTTGGTCGTCTGGCCATTGCGCTGCTCGCCCTGGCACTGCTGATGGCGCCGTTTGGCGGCGGTCCGACCGAGTGGCTCAGGAACTTCTCCTTCCTGTATTCGGGCATCAAGCTGGGTGAAGTCCAGATACGTCCCACGTCCATTCTTGTTGCACTGGCCGTGCTGGTCCTGGGCTTTGCGCTGGTCAAACTGCTGCAGAACTGGCTCACCAACCAATACCTGCCGACCACCCGCATGGATGCCGGCATGCGGGCGTCCGCCAGTGCGCTGTTCGGCTACGCGGGCTACATCCTGGCTGTTGCCATCACGCTCTCCGCCCTGGGCATTGGGCTGGAACGGGTCGCATGGATTGCCAGTGCATTGTCTGTGGGTATTGGTTTCGGCTTACAGGCCATCGTGCAGAACTTCGTGTCCGGTCTGATTCTGCTTGCCGAGCGGCCGGTCAGGGTGGGCGACTGGGTGTCGCTCAATGGCGCCGAGGGAGATATCCGCCGGATCAACGTGCGGGCCACGGAAATCCAGTTATGGGATCGCTCCACCATGATTGTGCCTAATTCCGAATTCATAACCAAGGTGGTGCGTAACGTGACGCATGCAAGTCCGGTGGGGCGGGTGCTTATCCGGCTTGCGCTGCCTATCGGCACCGATCCGGTTTTGGTGCGTGAAATCATTCTGAACGCCTATCAGGCCAATGAAGACATGCTGGAAGAGCCGCGACCCGACGTCATGCTGGACAGCATCGAGGCATCGGGACTTATCTTTATTGCCACGGGCTACGTGAATTCACCGCGGATGGTGGCACGTGTGCGCAGTGCACTTCTATTCGACATCCTTCATCGTCTGCAGCAGGAAGATATTGCCCTTGCGGCACCAGCGACCATGATGCTCAAAGAAGTGTCAGCACCGAACAAAGACAAGCTGCATATGGAGGGTGGTCCGGAGTAGGGGCTCGCCAGCGCATGGGCTCACTGCGTTCAGGCTTGTGTCCATGCGATCCGAACAGATTTGTGCGCACGCAATTTATCAACTGCGTCGAAAGACCCCGTTGTTCAGGGCGGGGATGTAAGACGCGAAATGCGCAGCATTTCTATATCCGTATTGCTTGCTTTTACACTTGAAACTGGATATAAATACAGTATATATGAAG
>JAEWHK010000059.1 GCA_023387815.1 Pseudomonadota bacterium | reverse complement strand
GTGCCTGAGGACTTTGGCGAACTTGGTCACTACGTATTCTTTAATGGCAGGGGTGATTTCCACATGATGGCCACTGATATTAAGATTCATAGTGTGCTCCTTTTGAAAGTTGAATAGGCAGACGCCGGACACATAGCGGGGCGTCAGGTAAAAAATGAGAGGGTGATAGCTCCTTGTCTGACAGGTTGATGAAAGCTGTTTTTTCGATCTATAGAGATAGTTTAAACTTTATTTGGACTTATTCAAGCCCCCGCGATAAAGGCCTTTCGGGGCAACATGCCCTTGCTTCATAGAGCGGTCTGGCGCCCAAAATGTTACATTTTGAAATGCTCGCCCAGATAAACTTTACGTACCTCGGGATTCATGATGATGGAGTCCGGTTCACCATCCGTGAGCACTTTGCCTGCACTGATAATGTATGCCCGGTCACAGATACCCAGGGTTTCCCGAACGTTGTGATCGGTAATCAGCACACCAATATTGCGGCTTTTTAGAAAACGCACGATCCGCTGGATTTCGATGACCGCGATAGGATCCACGCCGGCGAACGGTTCGTCCAGCAGGATGAAGCGCGGATTGGTAGCCAGGGCCCGTGCAATCTCCACGCGACGGCGCTCACCGCCCGACAGAGAAATGGCGGCATTCTTGCGGATATGTGTAATCTGCAGTTCTTCCAGCAGCAGTTCCATCTGCTCGCTGACGCGCTTACGGGTGAGTGTTTTTCCGGTTTCCGGATCGGTCTGCAGTTCCAGCACAGCCTGAATGTTCTGTTCAACACTCAGGCGTCGAAAGACAGAGGCATCCTGGGGAAGATAGGACAGACCCAGATGTGCGCGCTTGTGGATGGGCAGACTGGTAATGTCGCGGCCATCAATTTCAATGCGTCCGAAGTCTGCGTGGATCAGCCCGACAATCATGTAAAAGCTGGTGGTTTTACCGGCACCGTTGGGACCGAGAAGGCCAACGACTTCTCCGCTGGAAACGGAAATGGAAACATCCTGGACAACGCTGCGTCCATTGTAGATTTTCTGCAGTCCGATGGCTTTTAGCTGCCCCAGGCCATCAATGGTGTTGGTCTGAAGACTGGAGCTGGAAGAAGTATTCATGCGTCAATTCTGTGTTGCTTTGCCCGCTGCCTGTGGTGCCGTGCCCTTGCCTTGGCTGGCTGACGACTCGCTGGGCATGGGTTTGTTGTTGTACAGTCTGCGGCATTCTGCAACCGCCTGATCTGTCTTGGAACGCGGCTGGGCAATGGAGCGTACGCGTCCGGGCTGACCTGCCGAGGCCGGGCCGCCAGCAGCCGAATAGGTATTGGTCTGGTTGTTGAATGTGACCACTTCGCCGTTGACGGTATCAAATGGTTTGCCGCAAATAAAGCGTGTTACCGTGGCGTGGCCGATCATTTTGACAGTATTGAGTTTGCCGTCATATTCACCGCGGTCTCCCTGGGCCTCTACGACTTCGTAGGTTTCAGGTCGTTCCTGGCGAATGTGGACAAAGGGGGATTTGCTGACTGTGGCAATACCATACTGGAACCCCTGGGCATCTTCGCGCAGGTTCAGTTTGTCTGCAGTCAGTTTCATAAGGCCGCGGGTCAGAATCACATTTCCAGTGAAGACACTGGTTTTATTCGCATCGTCATAACTCAAGGTATCGGACAGAACCTGGGTATCGGGTTCCTCGGTTTTGGGTGGCGTCGCAGATTTTGCCGGTGCCTGCGCCATTGCAGCCGGCACAGCCAGCATGCCGCAAAGGCACAGCGCGAGGGTCGTGATTCTGAGTGATGACGCATTCATTGCGGGGAGTTTCCTTGCTTGTTGGGGATGATGGTGCGACGGCGGTTGCTGTCCTGTCCCGAAATGGAGACGTCGGAAGAAGAATAAACGTCCAGTTTTCTGGTTTTGTTGTTATACATCATTCCGTTGCCGTTCATACGCGAACTGCCGTTGATGACGAGCGCCGGTTTATCAGTCGTAATGATATCTTCATTAGGATAGATGATCAATTCATCACTGGTAACGTCCAGTGCCTTGTCTTCGCCATAAGGGAAGCGATGCAGATGCGCATTGCCCTGCATCAGAATTTTGTTGCCACCGTCCAGAACCGTGGCCGTGTCGGCGGTACCCACCGTCCGTGGAGAGTCCGGGCGCTGACCGGTAGCGGTGGCATTGAAAAGCTTGTAGCTGTCGTTGTAAGGGAAGTGCTGCATGCGCGTGCCTTCCAGCCGGTTGACCGGCACACCATTGGCATCGGAGCTGAGCATGACAAATTTTTCTGACCAGGAGTCCGGTTCCTGTGTTTTGCGGGCCGGCGGATCCACGTCAATTGCCCGTTGCGCATAATCAGCCGCCCACCAGGTGGAGATCACCAGTGCGACAAGCATGAACAGCGCAATCAGGGCGGGAAAACGTTCTTTCATGACATTACTGAATAACGTTGCCGCTGATACGACCGGGTGTGAAAAAACCGGCAAGTGCACCCTGGGCGGACAGAATCACATCGGCGCATTCCCGCACAGCGCCACTGCCACCGGCAAGACTGGTGACCCAGTGGGCGGCCTGCTGTACATAAAGGGGGGCGTTGGGCACGCTGATGGAAAAGCCGCATTTTTGCATGACCGGCATATCAATCACGTCATCGCCCATGAATGCGATGTTTTCAAAGCCCAGACCCAGATCGGCCGCCAGGCGGCTGAGCACATCGACCTTGTCACGGACGTTCTGGAAGACATCGGCCAGGCCCAGATCGGCAGCGCGGCGCGAGAGAATATCGCCTTCCCTGCCGGTGATCAGTACAACACGCACGCCGGCCTGTTGCAGCATTTTCAGGCCGTGTCCGTCCAGGGCACAAAAGCGCTTCATCAGCTCACCCTGTTCGCCATACCAGAGGCTGCCGTCGGTCAGAATGCCGTCAACGTCAAAGGCGATGAGTTTGACCTGTGCTGCCAGTTCGCGCACAGGCTGACTGATTTTGGACAGGACCAGCGCTTCGGCCGGATGAGGAGTGGTAATAGGTTTCATACGTCAGATTACTTTGGCATCCATCAGATCGTGCATATGCAGTGCGCCGACCAGTTTCTGCTCCGGGTTGACCACCAGCATGGTGGAAAGTTTCTGTTGTTCCATGACAGCCGCGGCTTCTGCCGCCAGCGCGTCGGGACCGATAGTGCGCGGGTGAGGTGTCATGACCTGACCTGCCGTAAGCGGGCGGATATCGCCTTTTTGCATGATGAGGCGTCGCAGATCGCCATCGGTAAAAATACCCACGGGACGCATCGTTTCATCGGCAATCACCGTCATGCCCATGCGTTTGCCGGTCATTTCTTCCAGCACTTTCTGTATGGGTGTTTCCATTCCGACGATGGGCAGTTCTGTGCCCTTACGCATGACATCGCGTACGTGCGTCAGCAGACGTCGACCCAGCGCGCCGCCAGGGTGCGAACGCGCAAAATCGGACGTACCGAAACCGCGTGCTTCGAGGCAGGCAATCGCAAGCGCATCGCCTAGCGCCAGTGTGACTGTCGTACTGGAGGTAGGCGCCAGATTCAGCGGGCAGGCTTCGCGCTTGACGCTGACATTCAGAAAGACATCCGAGAGCCTGGCCAGTTCAGAATAGCGATTGCCACAAATGCCGATAATCTTGCAGCCCAGGCGCCGTGCAATGGGCAGAATGGTGGCCAGTTCCGGCGAGGAACCGGAATAGGAAATCGCGATGATGATATCGTCACCGGTAATCATGCCCAGATCGCCATGCGCAGCTTCGGCAGCATGGACAAAATAGCTGGGTGAGCCGGTAGAGGCGAAGGTTGCCGAAATCTTTCGGGCGATGTGCCCGGACTTGCCAATGCCGGTGACGGCGATGCGGCCGTTGCTTGACAGAAGCAGGGCGACGGCCTGCGCAAACGGCTCGTCCAGACGCGCGTCCAGACTTTGCAGTTCATCAATCTCGGTCTGCAATGTGCGATGCGCTGAAGCCAGGGCATCGGCAGAAGTAAAAGGCGTATCGTTGAGCATCTGCCGATTTTAATCGTAACAGCCAGACAGGATGGCTATTTTGCAGCCTTGCCGCAAAAAGCGGTGGGCAAAACTGTACTCCGGATATTGACGATGCAACGGAAAAGGAAAATGAATGCGCGTGCAGCAACTTTTGTCATGCGGGCGCTTTATAATTCCTGTTTACCCGTCATCCCGCGTTTTGCGGCCCGGTATATGCAGTGACGCCTGGCGAAAATCGTGCCCGGCGCGATCCCGCACAACGGGCAGCGTGAGCTATAAGAACGTGGCATGCAAACCCATTTCAATCCTTTACTCTTCATCATGACTGACCAAATCCCTTCCCCTGTTCTGAGTACGCCGTTAACGTCTGCTGCGACCCGAGTCATGCTGCTGGGTTCCGGAGAACTGGGCAAAGAGGTCACCATCGCATTGCAGCGCTTTGGTGTGGAAGTCATTGCCGTGGACCGATACGAAAATGCGCCGGCCCATCAGGTTGCGCATCGCGCCCATGTGGTGGATATGGCAGACAAAGACGCCCTGCGCCGCGTCATTGAAGCAGAAAAGCCGCAGGTTATTGTGCCGGAGATCGAAGCGATTGCCACCGATCTGCTGGTGGAATTGGAAGCGCAGGGCGCGGTTCGGGTGACCCCAACCGCCCGCGCTGCCCGTCTGACGATGGATCGCGAAGGCATTCGGCGACTTGCCGCCGAAACGCTGGGTCTGCCCACGTCTCCCTATCGGTTTGTCGATAGCCAGGCGCAGTTGCAGCAGGCGATCGATGAACAGATCGGCTACCCCTGTGTGGTCAAACCGGTCATGTCTTCCTCCGGTAAAGGTCAGTCACTCATACGCAACCCTGAAGACGTTGCCCGTGCCTGGCAATATTCGCAGGAAGGTGGCCGCGTTGGCAAAGGTCGTATCATTGTCGAAGGCTTTGTGCAGTTTGACTACGAGATTACGCTGCTGACCGTGAGATCGCGCGATGCGGCCAGCGGCAAGGTAGTGACGCAGTTCTGCGAACCCATAGGTCATCGTCAGGAGTCTGGCGATTATGTGGAAAGCTGGCAGCCTCAGCCCATGTCGACCACAGCACTGGAACGCGCCAGAAAGATCAGCCTGGCCGTGACGGATGCGCTGGGCGGACTGGGTGTGTTTGGCGTCGAGCTCTTTGTTGCAGGTGATGACGTCTGGTTCTCTGAAGTCAGTCCGCGTCCTCATGATACGGGTATGGTCACCATGATTACGCAATGGCAGAGTGAGTTTGATCTGCACGCGCGTGCCTTGCTGGGCCTGCCTGTGAATACGGCGCTGCGTGCAACCGGCGCCAGCAGCGTGATTTACGGCGAAGTAGAGGCCGGGGCAATCAGTTTCAGCCACGTGGCCGAAGCGCTGGCCGAGCCCGACACAGACGTACGTCTTTTTGGCAAACCGCAGTCTTTTATCCGGCGTCGCATGGGCGTGGCGCTGGCGGCGGCCGATACCATTGAGCGGGCGCGCGAGAAAGCGCTGCGTGTGTCATCCGCCATCACGGTGACGGCTGCCGATTGAGGTCAGGACCGCAGATCCCCGGTCTGCGTAACCCTGAATCGGCTATAGTGTCGTAGTTTGATTTCACTGTCACAGGAGCTTCTGACATCATGAGCATGATAGACCCGCACCAAGTGGTGATGAACGCCATCCGCAGCGTGCCTGACTGGCCAAGTCCGGGCGTCACGTTTCGTGATATCACCCCTGTGTTGCAGGACCCGCGCACGTTCCGGGTTCTCATCGATATTTTTGTCTATCGCTATATGCGTGAGCGGCTGGATCTGATTGCCGGTGTGGATGCACGGGGCTTTATTCTGGGCAGTGTACTGGCCTATGAACTCAAACTTGGCTTTGTGCCGGTACGTAAAAAAGGCAAGCTGCCGTATCAGACACTGGCGGAAGAATACACGCTGGAATATGGCAATGCTGCGGTCGAAATGCATACCGACGCCGTGCGCCCGGGACAGCGCGTCCTGCTGGTTGATGATCTGATCGCTACTGGCGGTACCATGCTGGCGGCCGCCAAATTGCTGCAGCGCCTTGGCGCCAATGTGGTAGAGGCCGCGACCATTATCGATCTGCCCGATCTGGGCGGTTCAAAGCTTTTGCGTGAGAACGGTGCATCCGTCTTCACGATCTGTGAATTCTGACGTTAGTAGCTGAGAGCGCAGCTTAGCGTCGACAGGAAGTGAAACGGCCGTGGTCTCCCCGGCCTTTTCACTTGCACCTTTTCTATTGCATTTCTGATTTGATTATTGCATTCCTGGCTCGTCAGTACAGCTTAAAGAAACAGCTTGTACGCCGGGTTTTTGCTTTCATTCTCGTACGGATAGCCAATCTGCGACAGAAATTCGCGGAAGGCTTTTTTATCTGCGGGCGGTACCTGAATCCCGACAAGCACCCGGCCATAGTCCGAACCCTGATTTCGATAATGGAAAAGACTGATATTCCATGCCGGGTTCATCGTATCCAGGAAACGCATGAGCGCGCCGGGTCTTTCCGGAAACTCAAAACGATAGAGTTCTTCGTTCTCGGCCAGCGGGGAGTGGCCGCCAACCATGTATCGCAGATGTGATTTGGCCAGGTCATCCTGAGTCAGGTCCAGTGTTTCGAATTTTTTGCGACGCAGGGTGTTGGCAATTTTTTCTGCTTCTGCGTGCGAGCTGATCTGAATGCCAACGAAAACGTGCGCCTTTTGCGAGTCAGAAATACGGTAATTGAACTCCGTGACGCTGCGATTGCCCAGCAGGGTACACAGCTGACGGAAACTGCCGCGCTCTTCAGGCATGGTGACCGCAAAAATGGCTTCTTTGGCTTCACCTACGTCGGCACGTTCGGCCACAAAGCGCAGGCGATCAAAATTCATATTGGCGCCCGACGCAATCGCAATCACGGTTTTGTTTTTCCAGCGCTGCTCGGCAACATAGCGTTTGGCACCCGCCAGACCCAGCGCACCGGCAGGCTCCAGAACGTTTCGGGTATCCGTAAACACGTCCTTGATAGCGGCGCACAGTTCATCGGTATTGACGGTGATGATGTCATCAACATATTCGCGGATCAGGCGAAACGTTTCGGCGCCCACCTGTTTGACGGCCGTGCCATCTGAAAAAAGACCCACATCGGGCAGATTGACGCGGCGACCGGCGCGAAAACTCCGGGCCATGGCATCCGAATCTTCCGTCTGTACACCAATGACTGCGACGTCGGGTCGAAGCTGCTTGATGTACGCAGCAATGCCGGCGAGCAGGCCGCCACCGCCGATAGGAACGAACACCGCATCCAGCTTGCCAGGGTGCTGGTGCAGGATTTCCATGGCGACCGTACCCTGACCGGCAATCACATCGGGGTCATCAAAAGGGTGTACAAAGGTGAGCTTTTCTTTTTTTTCCAGCTTTGCTGCAAATTCGTAGGCATCGCTATAGGAGTCACCGTGAAGAACGGCTTCGCCGCCCAGTCGACGTACAGCCTCTACCTTGACGGCGGGTGTGGAGGTGGGCATCACAATAACCGCGCGGCAACCCAGGCGTTTTGCCGACATGGCAACACCCTGCGCATGATTGCCGGCAGAGGCGGCAATGACGCCACGCTTGAGTGCCTCGGGCGGCAGATTCGCCATTTTGTTATAGGCGCCACGAATTTTGAAGCTGAAAACCGGCTGTGTATCTTCCCTTTTAATAAGCACTGTATTCTGAATTCGTTGAGAGAGCAGCGTGGCGGTGTCCAGGGAAGTTTCGACGGCGACATCGTAAACACGCGATGTCAGAATGCGTTTGAGGTAGTCGGTTGACATGTTAATTTTGAAAGAAAAAAGAATACAGGCAGTCGCTTAAGGTTAACATAGCGAGTCTGATTTTAGGATTAAAGCGGGAGCCGCGTTTTCAAAAGCGACCCCTTGGGGAATATATGGAACATGAAGTGATGCAGTGGGTCAGGGAAATGCTGGCGATCCTGTCTCTTCCGACAGTGGGGTTGCCGGGCATTTTCGTGGTGGCACTGGTCTCGGCGACACTCCTGCCACTGGGCTCGGAGCCGGTAGTGATTGCGTATCTGAAAATCGCACCGGACATGTTCTGGCCGGCAATCATCATCGCCACAATCGGCAATACCATCGGCGGTGTCATTACCTACTATATGGGCAAGGCCGCCAAGGTGGGTTATGAAAAGTATCAGATCAAACAGGCGAGGGCGGCAGGCGAAGTGATCGGTGAAGATGGACAGGTGCTGCTGGAAGAAGAAAAATATCTTTCCGAAGGTGATGTGAAACGCCAGCCTGAGCCTGCCAGGGAAGGCGGCCGCTGGCACGCCAGGATGACCTATTACTTTGATCGCTTCGGCCCGGCTGCGCTGCTGTTTTCCTGGCTGCCCGTGGTGGGCGATCCGCTGTGTGGCGTGGCGGGCTGGATGCGGATGCCCATCGTACCCTGTATCGTTTTCATGGCCATCGGCAAATTCCTGCGTTACCTGATCATGACCTCTGCGGTACTGTGGATCTGGTAGCAGGCACTATCCGGCGGGATTAGTGCGCCACCAGCAGCCCCTCCTTCTGGAACGTGGCATGAATCTGGCGCGCAAACTCCAGCGCATGAGCACCGTCACCGTGCAGACATAGCGTATCGGCCTCGATGGGGACTTTTCGTCCCGACTGGGAAACCACATAACCTTCCCGAACCATGGTCAGGGCCTGCGCCACCGAGGTTTCCACATCTTCAATCAATGCACCCGGCTGGTTGCGCGGTGTCAGTGTACCGTCGTCCTGATAGCTCCTGTCTGCGAATACCTCCTGCATGACATTTAGTCCCAGTCCTCTGGCGATTTCAACCTGCCGGCTGCCAGCCAGCGCATAAAGCGTCAGCTGCGGATCCACATCATGCACGGCCTGGGCGATCGCCGCGGCCAGCTCTGCGTGGTTGGCCGACATGTTGTACAAGGCACCGTGGGGCTTGACGTGATAAAGCCGGCCTCCCTGAGTGCGCGCGACGGCGGCCAGCGCGCCAATCTGTACGACCACCAGATCGTAGGCTTCGATGGGTGAGAGTGCAAAAGGTCGGCGGCCAAAGCCACGAATGTCATCCAGGCCGGGATGGGCGCCGGGTCTGACGCCCTGTTGCAGGGCCAGCTGCATGGTTCGGCGCATCGTGTGTGTATCTCCTGCGTGAAAGCCGCAAGCGATATTGGCAGAGGTGACATAGGGCATGATGGCAGCATCGTCGCCCATGGTCCAGGCTCCGAAACTCTCGCCCATATCACAATTGAGATCGATTTTTTTCATGGCATTGCTCATCCGGCAGCGTGTTTGAAAAGGACAGCGTTTTGACTATTCTACTCTGGGTCGCGCGGTGCAGGCAGGCGGCCGCAAATCGTTCACGTCCTTTCCGGACGGGCAACCATTCTGCACGGTCACCATCACGCACGGTCACCATCACGCACGGGCAACATCACGTCAACGCTGATTCTATCTGAGCCCTGAGCGGCTCCAGGGTCTGCAGCCATTCCTCAGTCAGGCGCTCGCGCTCGATAAACTGTCTGTGTGCCTCGTCCATGCTGATCAGGGAAAAATTCAGCGATTCGCCAGGCAGGCAGCGGGCCAGGACCGGCAGATCCACGGCCGCCACGTTGGCGATCTTGGGGTAGCCACCGGTAGTCTGGCGATCGGCCATCAGAATGATGGGCTGACCATCAGGTGGAACCTGTACGGTACCAAAGGCAGTGGGTTCAGACAGAATCTGCAGACCGGGTTCTGGACTGAGTGCTGGACCATCCAGACGATAGCCCATGCGATCCGACTGTGAGCTGATCGTATAGCGCGTATTCAGAAAACGTTTCTGTTGCTGAGTGTCGAATACGGTCCAGTGTGTGCCGCGAGTCACGCGTATCCGGGAACGCGGCGCCAGTCCCAGGCCGGCCGGCAAATAGATTCTGAAATCATCCAGATAGCCGTCCAGTTCCTCAAGGCGGGACGCATTGATTTTCCTGTTGAGCGACAGGCGATCGCCTTTGGTCAGGGCACGCCCCTGAATGCCGCCCATCCTGCTTCGCATATCGGTACTGGCACTGTCCATGGTCGCTGTAAGTTTCACACCGCCTGCAATCGCCAGACTGGCTCGAGCCTGTCCGGGCGGACGCTCGGCTACGGGCGGCGGCGGGCCGATTTCCAGCACCTGGCCGGCGCGGATCAAATGGGGCCGGTTAAGTGCCAGCGGTGCTTTATCGCAGGTCAGTACAAACGGGGCACCACAGACGGCAATGCAGGCATGCTCGGTGAATTCGATCTGAGGACCAGACAACGTCATTTCGAGCACGGGTAGGGGGCTGCGATTTCCCACCAGCGCATTGGCCAGGCGATAGGCGACCTGGTCCATCACCCCGCAGACCGGAGCGCCGTAAGCCTGATAGCCATGCCGTCCGGTATCCTGAAACAGCGACAGCGGGCCGGGTTTATGTATCAACAGGCTCATCGCTTCCCCTTCGTGGCTTCTGCGTGACTGCTTTCCGGGTTTCTTCGTGTCCCGGGAGCCGCTTTGTCGTCCTTGATCTCACTCGTATGGGACGCTGTCTTGCTGACCTTCGTCTCGATGGCATTATCCTGCTCTGACCGCTTTCTTTCGGCAAGCATCGATTCATACTGCTCTCGGTCGATGGACTCGAACTGCACATCGTCACCCGGGGAGTAGAGAGCGTAAGGAGCTGTGGTCGGGTCAAAGAGTTTCAGCGGCGTGGCGCCAACAATATTCCAGCCGCCGGGTGAATCGTTCGGATAGATGACCGTCTGCCGATTGGCGATGGCGACAGATCCCGCCGGCAGGCGGCTGCGCGGCGTGCTTCGCCTTCCGATAGCCAGACGGCTGTCTGACAGCCCCATATATCCCATGCCAGGTGCAAAGCCGAGCATAAAGACGCGCACCGGTTCTGCCGTATGCAGACGGATCACCTCTTCAACCGTGAGATTGCAATGCGCGGCGATCGAATCAAGGTCAATGCCAAGCTCGGGGTCATAACAGACAGGGATGCGGATCAGCCGGGTGGCGTCCGTTGCCGCCTGATCATGCGGCTCTTCTCCTGAATGCGAAGCCAGCGGTGCGAGCACCGCAGTCAGCGTATTGATCAACGCCTTGTGGCCAGGCGGGGTCGGATAAAACGGATGAAGATAGACACCCAGCGTGGTGAATGTGGGAACCAGATCGCTGATATAGGGTAGGCCGGCAGCATGGATCAGTTCGGCCGCCTGACGCGCACGGGCGTTGATGGCGCTATCGATACGATCGCCGAACCGGATAATCAGGCAATGGTCCCCTTCGGACGAAAAGGTCCAGGGGGCGGTGGAGATAGCCTTGTGTGAACTCATGCGCTGTACGTCATCTGCCGCGAAAATAGGGACCTGTCAGCGCCTGGCTGCCAGGTCATTTGCTCTTGGGTGCAGGACAGTTTATCAGCAAAGCAGCAAATCCAGTGATCATTAGGGGAAAAACCTGATCCCTTCGCGTTTGTCCTAAAGCGTTTGCGGCAAGAGCCCGTGCCAGTTATAGTCAGATTTTTAAACGGTGGAGCTGCGCATGAATCGTCGTTCATTGCCGCTAAATGCATTACGCGCTTTTGAATCAGTGGGACGGCATCGCAGTTTCAGTCTGGCAGCTGAAGAGCTGGGTGTTACGCATGGCGCCGTGAGTCGCCAGATAGGAATGCTGGAATCGCTGCTAGGACTACGGCTGTTTCGTCGCACCCAGCCTATCGAATTGACCGAAGAAGGGCAGGCACTGTTTTCCGGGGTAGGGCCGGCATTCGACCGACTGTCCATTGCTGTGGAAAGTCTGCTTAGTCCGGGTGATGAAACAACACTGCTGGTGAATGCGCCACCCACTTTCACTATGAAATGGCTTATTCCTCGCCTCTCCGTGTTCCAGCGACGTCACAGTAAGGCCGAAATCCGCCTGACAACCAGTACTACCGGAATCGGCTCGCTCAAGCTCAGTGATTTTGATCTGGTCATACGGCGATTTCCCAAATCCTCGACCGAACTTCACGCCCAGCCTTTTCTGTCGGGTCGGCTCGTGGCGGTCTGCGCACCGGAACGACTGGAATCCGCCCCCATCCTGTGTGCGGAAGACATTAAAAAGCACCGCCTGATTGAGGCGAAAAGTAACATGTCCGCCTGGACGCAATGGTTTGAACAGGCCAATAGCGAAAAACCGCCAGCTGCGGATTTTCTGCAGTTCGACGAAATGTTTTTTGTTGTACAGGCCGCATTGGAAGGGCTCGGTGTGGCACTCGTCCCGCTTTCGCTTGTCGCAGATGATCTGGCCAAGGAAAACCTGGTTCTGGCGTATGACGGACCGGATGTCAGCTCCGGAGATTATGCGTATCTTGTGACGCCCGGTGGCCGTCGCCGCCATTTGATCGACGAGTTTTGCGCCTGGATATCGGAAGAGGGCAAGGCTTCCAACCAATTTGCTCGCACTGTGATCTGACCGAGGTCGGAAAGATCTGCGTCTTCTGAAACCCACGCTCTGACGCAAGCCTTGGCTCGCCCTTGAACCATTGGCAGCGCCTCTTCTGCACTGTGAGATTAACGCACAGCATTCGATTTTTAGTCGATTTACCTTAGCGTGTCCAACGTTCATTATTAGCACAACTGGCACACAGGGTGTGCCACAGGACAATCATCGTTGCGGAGCTGACATGCTAAGTGATTTTCGGGTATTGGACCTGACATGGGTGCTGGGCGGGCCGTTTGCCAGCCAGTTGCTGGCCCAGCTAGGGGCGGAAGTGATCAAGGTAGAACCACTGGAGGGTGATCTGTCCCGCAGGGTATCCAGTCACTCTACGGTCTTTGAAGGCGACTCAGGCTTCTTCCTTTCTGTGAATCGCGGCAAATCGAGTATTGCCCTGGACTTGAAGACGAGCCAAGGCCGTGAAGTGCTGTACGACCTGGTGCGCCAGTCCGATGCCATTATCTACGGCTTTGCACCAGACGTGCCTAAACGCCTGGGTCTGGACAAAGACGCCTTGCTGGCGATCAATCCCAAAATTGCGATTGGCCAGCTTATTGGTCTGCATGACAAAGGTCCGTATGCCAAAGCACCTGCTTTTGACCTGGTGATCCAGGCCATGAGCGGAGTCATGAGCATTACAGGCAGCAAGGGCGCCGAACCCGTGCGTCTGGGTTATCAGGCAGCAGATCTGACTGGTGGCCTTTATCTTGCGCTGGGCTGCGTGGGCGCAATGCTCAAGGCACTCAAATCCGGTCGCGGTGAGCTGGTCCAGGTTTCGCTGCTCGATTGCCAACTGGCGATGCTTACCTGGCAGGCACAGAATTATTTTATTTCAGGTGAAATACCGACGGCCAATGGCGCACGCCATCCCGTGATTGCACCCAGTGATATCTATCGCTGTAAAGATGACCAGTTCATTGCCCTGACTCCTACCGGACAGAAATTTTGGGAGTCTTTCTGCGAAGCCATTGGTCGCGAGGACCTGGCAATGGACAGTCGTTTTGATCATCCGGTTCGTCGCATAGAAAACGTAGAAAGTCTTACGCAGGAACTGACTGAGGTATTCCGCAGCAAAAATGCGGAGGACTGGGCACGACATCTTTTCGAACAGCGTGTTCCGGCAGCATTAGTGAACGATATTGAGCAGGCTACGAATCAGAAACTGGCGCAGGAGCGCAACATGGTCGAAGAACTGGCGCATCCGCTGACCCAGGCAAGCCTGCGATTCCTGGGCAGTCCGTTCAAATTCGAAGGCGCCGAATCTGCCTCTTATCCGCCGGCGTTCGGCGAACACACCAGACGGGTGCTGTCCGAGGTTTGCGGCTATGACAACGTACATATCGATCAACTTATCCAGACCAACATTATTTTTCAAGGAGCTGTGCATGACCAGACCAGGTGACGTGAAACCGCGGGAAGGAGATCTGCCTGCCGCGCTATACAAAGACTGGGTAATCGGAGAGGAATTCGATCCTCTGCCGTTTACCATCACCCAGGACATCGTTCAGGAATATATGTCAGTTGTGAATGCTGAGCCGGATAACTATGTGATTGAGGGTCGCCAGGCGGCACCTCCCAATGTTGTGCTGGTGTACATGATGGCAGTGATGTATCGCAAATATCCGCCGCAGCAGGGCGGCATCATGATCGGCAATACGATTGAATTTCATCATCCCATCTGGGCTGATGAAGATACCAAGGTAGTGGGCAGCGGTCGGCTGACCGATAAATACGAACGCAAGGGGCTTAAGTACATCAAATACGATGTGGTCTTCAAAACGCCTGAAGGCAGGCTGTTGGTGGCCGTCAATCACACGTCTGCCTTCCCGGACTGAAACCGTTGGCGCTTAGACGCTGGAAAACAAATTATTTCGCGGGTATGTCGGTGAAGGGTATGCCCGCAAGTGCCACCGATAGGTGGCCAAACCTAAAGGTGAACGTAATGAGCATTTCGCAACAACAAACCGAGCATCCGATGCAGACCAGCCAGGAA
The DNA here is from genome assembly GCA_023387815.1 of Pseudomonadota bacterium. GTDB lineage: Bacteria > Pseudomonadota > Gammaproteobacteria > Burkholderiales > Burkholderiaceae_B > Advenella. Next base: position 49,138 of record JAEWHK010000059.1, on the reverse strand, counting down.
CAGGATATTCAGAAAACCATTATGCAGACACAGACCCTTTTTGATAACTACGGGGTTCTGAATGGCGATAACGACATTCTGCACTACGACGATGCTTATGCCAAAAAGCGTGGGTTCCGTGGGACGTTGGGGCATGGTCTGATGTACACCGCATATGTCTGCGATCTCGCTGCCAAGAAATTTGGCCGTGACTGGCACTACAAAGGCCGGCTGACAGTCAAATATGTACGAGGCGTTTGTCCGGGCGATGAACTGGTCACCACCATTACCGCAGACAATCAGGTCCAGTGCAAGTCGCAGTTTGACACGACGCTTGTCGGTACGGTCAGCCTGGATTAGGGGGCGGGATGGACTCTTCTGCGAGGCAGTTACATACCCGAACCGGAACGTCCTCCGCCACCGAGGTCAGGGTACGAGGACGCGATCTAGTCAATGAGCTGATGGGTGAGTGCAGCTTTACCCAGATGCTGTATTTCCTGACCTGCAAGCGGATGCCTACACAGACGCAGGCAGAAGTGCTGGATGCGTGTCTGGTCACCTTGATGGAGCATGGGCTGACACCGTCTGCAGTCATAACGCGGCTGATGACCCTGAGCGTTCCCGAAGAACCACAGGTTGCCATCGCCTCGGGCCTGCTGGCAATTGGCAGCGTTTACGCAGGGACCACGGAACAGTGTGCTGCACTCTTGCTGCAGATCGCGCAGCGGGTTGATGAGGGCGAAGAGAGAGATACTGTCCTGCAGGACATTATTGCGCGACATCGGCAGGAAAAGCGTGGTGTGCCGGGTTTTGGACACGGCACACACAAGCCGGATGATCCGCGGGCGATCCGGTTATTGCAGATTGCGACTGAAAAGGGCGTGGCTGGCAAATACGTGAACCTCCTGCAGCAACTCGCAATGGCTGTCGACCAGCATTACGATCGTCATATCACGATCAACGCCACAGGTGCGATTGCCGCACTGTTGCTTGAAATAGATGTGCCCGTTGCCGCCATCCGCGGTTATTCCGTTGTGTCGCGGTCAGCGGGGCTGGTCGGACATTATCTGGAAGAACGCGAGACACCTTCAGGCAAGGCCATCTGGATGGCCGCAAGACGGACAATACCCTATAAAGAGTGAGTAACTGCAACCGCCATTGGTCAATCACCAACTGGCATGCGGAATAGAATGAACTCCCGTTTTATTTCACATTGGTGATACCTGCCTTTCTGATAACTTCAGCCCATTTTTTCATATCGGACCTGATCAGCGCCGAGAATTCTTCGGGCGTGCTGCCAATTGCCTCTCCGCCGATCGTGCTCATGATTTTTTCCCTGACCGAGGATTCAGCCAGAATCTCGTGAGTGGTTGAACTTAAGCGCTTGATGATGTCTTGGGGCGTACCCGCAGGCGCCACCAGTCCATACCAGACCGATGCTTCATAGCCGGGCAGATTGCCGGCTTCGGCCACAGTGGGAAGATCGGGCAGGGCAGATAGTCTTTCCTTGGATGTCACGCCCAGAATTCTGACTTTTCCCGTTTCGGAAAAGGGCAGGAGATCATTGCCAAATGCCAGCTGGATAATGCCTGAAGACAAATCGGTATTACGTGCCGAGGTCGCCTTATAGGGAATCTGGACCATTTTGATCTGTGCCATTTCATTGAAAAGCTCGCCCGCCAGATGGGAAGAGGTGCCATTACCAGACGAGCCGTAATTGAGCTTGCCCGGATTCTCTTTGGCCAGCCTGATCAGTTCCGGGACAGATTTGACCGGTAGGTTCACGTTGGTGCCCAGAAAAAAAGGCGTGGAAGCGACTACGGTGACAGGTGCAAAATCCTTGAGTGGATCGTACTGCAGTTTGGGCATAATGGTCGGGTTAATTGACAGCGTGGTGACCGTTGCCATAAGCAGGGTGTAGCCATCGTTGGGTGCCCTTGCCACCGATTCGGCAGCAAGCGCGGTGCTGGCGCCCGGCCGATTCTCCACGACAACGGGCTTGCCCAGTCTGCTTGCGAGTTGTTCGGCCACGATGCGTGAAAGCGTGTCAGCCGCACCGCCTGCTGCATGGGCAGAGACCAGCCGAATGGGTTTGCTGGGATAGGTTTCTCCCAAAGCGATGCTTGTCTGCAATACCAGCACGGCAGCGATAGCCAGTTTGGGAAGCGTCGTATGGCGTAAGCGGAATGTATCGATTGAATGGCGCATGGGTATTCTGTCTCCTGATCGGCTGTTTTTGTCACCGGGCAATCGATTGCCCGTGCCATGGCGTTATGGTTCACTTGCTATAGTAGGGAGCGCAGGAGTGCGCGGCAAACGAATTTTCTGCAGTTGCCTGTCAGTTTTTTGCATACTGGGCTGCGAAGTTCCGTGTCGGCTATACTGCGGCCTCATTACCTTTACGCTTTCTCAGGTTCCCGTCCAGACCTCCGTTATCATGAACAAATCTTCTTTCTCCCCACAGGCTGTCTGCCCTTGCGGCAACGCTGCCAGCTATGAGACCTGTTGTGGTCGCTGGCATCATGGTGCAACACGGCTGATGGCACCCGATGCGCAGTCACTGATGCGCTCACGGTATTCTGCTTTCGTGCTGGATGAACGGGATTATCTTCTTCAGACCTGGCACAGCAGTACACGTCCTGTAGACCTCGCAGCAGAGGAACCGGGAACGCAATGGCTGGGACTGGATGTGCGTCGCCATGAGCAGCAGGATGAAACCCATGCGACGGTAGAGTTCGTGGCGCGCTCACGCCTTAACGGCAGGGCAACGCGACTGCATGAAATCAGCCGGTTTGTGAAAGAAGACGGGCGATGGTTTTATGTAGACGGAGAGATGGTCGCTAAAAACCGAAAGGTTTGACTGCGCATGAGTCGCCTCGCAACAATCAGGCTGCGGCGTCCTCTGTGACTTTGGGCTCGCTGACTTGTCCGTGAACCACGCTCTCAGCAGGGAACACAATTCGGAAAGTACTGCCCTTATTGATTTCACTGTCGACTTCAAGTTTGGCGTTGTGACGGATTACAATATGCTTGGTAATCGCCAGCCCCAGGCCGGTTCCGCCCGATGCACGTGACCGGCTTTTATCTACGCGATAGAACCTTTCCGTGATGCGTGGAATGTCTTTTTTCTCTATGCCCAGTCCGGTGTCCGTGACGCTGTATACGGCCTCACCGTGTTCGTTCCGGAACCAGCGAATGGTGATTTTTCCGCCTTCGGGTGTGTAGCGCACGGCGTTGGTCAGCAGATTCGTGACGGCTGAAGCCAGTTCATTCAGCTGACCCACAATGGCCAGCTGTGGATCGACCTCGAATTCAAAGTCATGGGATTCCCGCGAAATGGACTGCGCCTGGTTTGCCGCTTTCTCGATGAGCGGAGCCAGCTGCACCGGCAGGCCTTCGGTCGCTTCCGTAGATTCCAGGGTGGACAGCGTCAGCAGATCTGCCACAATCGCCAGCATGCGCTGCGCCTGTTCATGCATGAGCTCCTCGTACTGCTTGCGCTGTTCGGGAGACAAGGCTTCCGCAGGCAGGTCACGCATGGTTTCCAGGAAACCGATAAGCACGGTCAGGGGAGTGCGAATTTCATGCGAGACGTTGGCAACGAAATCTCGTTGCGTGGTTTGCAGCTTTTCCAGCTGGGTAATATCCTGGCACAGTAGCAGGTAGCCTTCGTTCGCATGCTGCGTCAGCTGAAACTGCAGGGAACAGACCTGCCCGCCGATTTCTTTTTTGCAGCGCAAGGGCCGGCTCCACTGATGACTCTGGGCGTAATCGAAAAATGCCGGCAGGCGGATGATGTTGAAGATGTTGTAGCCTTTGTCTTTTTCGTAGACCAGGTCCAGCAGCCGCTTTGACTGTTTGTTGCACCACTCGATCTGGAACGATTTGTCCAGGGTGACGGCTGCAGCCGGCAGGGCCTGCGCTGCAGACAGTACGTTATTGGTCAGTTCGCGCAGCGCCGTGTATTCGATCTGGCGTGAACGCACATATTTATAAATGGGGGTGACAATCTCATCGAAGCTGCCCAGATCCGGCGGCGGTGCATCCACGGGCTGTCTGGCCCATTTCAGTGTTTCCCTGTGGTGGCGCTTATGACGAATGAAATAAATCAGTCCGCAAACGGCCAGAAATATGATGCCGCTGAATCCGCCAAACAGCCATTGCACACCCATTGCCAGTAAAACGGCAAGGAGGTAGACAAATGAAAACGTGTGGCGGGACATGATGAATTCTCTTCCTGGGCACTCTGGCGTGCGCCTGCCGCCGGGGGGCTAAAAGCAATAAGATGGCGCGCTGGCATCCTGCCAGCCGGGTTGGCAGGAGCGAAAACAGGAGGTCGCCTGCGAACTGCGTATCAGGCTGGCAGTTTCGAGGTAAAACGATACCCGCTTCCCCGGACGGTTTCAACCAGATTGTGATGATTGCTGGGTTCCAGTGCCTTGCGCAGACGACGGATATGAACATCAACCGTGCGTTCTTCCAGGAAGACATGATCGCCCCACACCTGATCAAGGAGCTGGCCGCGCGTGAAAACGCGCTCGGGGTGCGTCATGAAGAAATGCAGCAGGCGAAACTCGGTGGGCCCCAGCGGCAGATTCGATCCATTGCCTGTAATGCGATGGGACACCGGATCCAGTTTCAGGCCGGAAATTTCAATTTCATCGTCGGTCAGCTGGGGTGCACGTCGGCGCAGTACGGCCTTGATACGTGCCATCAGCTCCTTGGGAGAAAATGGCTTGGTAATGTAGTCGTCGGCGCCGCTTTCCAGGCCTTCCACCTTGTCGGCTTCGGCACTTTTGGCGGTCAGCATGATGATGGGGATTTCGCGGGTGCGTTCGGCGCCGCGCAAATTCCGGGCAAGGTTCAGACCGGTGGAGCCCGGCAGCATCCAGTCCAGCAGGATCAGATCAGGCAGTTCTGCGTTGATCAGGACCTTGGCCTGCTCGGCATCCAGGGCGCGCAGCACCTTGTGTCCGGCGAAGGACAGATTGACGGAAATGAGTTCCTGAATTGCGGGTTCGTCTTCGACGACTAGAATTGTGCTTGCCATAATGAAGTAAAATCAAAAGAAGTCATGAGACTGACATTAACCGGAATACTGGGCTCAATGGTATTGCCTCATTGTGTCATGTTTGTGACAACCCGCCTACTATCGAAAAAAGATTATCTATGAATTCAGAACGCCCAACGTCAGCCGGGCAGCCCGGTACCACGCATTTCGGCTTTAGCACTGTGGATGAACAGGAAAAGGCAGGAAAGGTGGCGCAAGTCTTTCATTCCGTCGCGCAGCGCTACGATGTCATGAACGATCTGATGTCCGGGGGGATGCATCGCCTGTGGAAGCGCTTCACTATCGGGCGGGCTGGGGTCAGACCCGGCATGCGGGTGCTGGACATTGCCGGTGGCACAGGAGACCTGGCCCTGGCGTTTTCGGCCAAAGTCGGACAGGAAGGGCAGGTCTGGCATACCGATATCAATTCTTCCATGCTGCAGGTTGGCCGCGATCGGCTGACCGATAAAGGCGTCCTGCTGCCGACGGTTGTGTGCGATGCAGAACATTTGCCGTTTCCCGACGAATTCTTCGACGTGGTCACCGTGGCTTTCGGCTTGCGCAACATGACGCATAAAGACGAGGCCTTAAAGGAAATGCAGCGGGTGCTCAAACCGGGCGGCAAACTGCTGGTGCTGGAGTTTTCCCGTGTGGCGCCGCCGCTGGCACCGGCCTATGACTGGTATTCCTTCAATATTCTGCCCTGGCTGGGTAAAAAGGTGGCGGACGACGAGGAAAGCTATCGCTACCTTGCCGAATCCATTCGTATGCACCCGGACCAGGAAACACTGGCCGAGATGATGCGCGAGGCGGGCTTTCCCCGCGTCACGTATTTCAATCTGACCGCTGGCGTTGTCGCCCTGCACGAGGGTGTGAAGATTTTCTAGGATTGGCTTTCAGAATTGCCAATCCTGGCCATGCAGGCGCGTGGGTCCGTTACATTTTCGGATGCCGACGATGTTGCTTGCATAATTATTCAGGCTTTTGTAAGATTGGTTTGTTCGCTTAAACATTTAATGTGGGATTATTCCCGCCGGAGCACGAATCAATGTTCAAAAAGTGGTCTAAATATCTGTCCGCAGCGCTGATTGTCGTGGCGTCAGCAAGTATGCTCGCCGTGACGCACGATGCAGAGGCACGTCGTATGGGTGGGGGCGGCAGCTTTGGTCGCCAGTCTTCAAACATTACAACGAATCGCGCGCCTGCCGCGCAGGCTCCCAATACTTTCAATCGTTCGTCTGCAGCGCCTGCCCGAAATGCGGCCAATGCGAATGCGGCGACACAGCGTAGCGGATTCTCGCGTTTCCTGGGCCCCATTGCCGGTATCGCAGCGGGTCTGGGTATTGCCGCCCTGTTGTCCAGCCTGGGGCTGGGTGGCGCGCTGCTTGAATTCCTGTCCAGCGCCATTCTTATTGCGATTGTAATTTTTGGCGTGATGTTCATTGTGCGTCGTCTGCGCGGCGGTCAGTCTGGTCATGCCTTCCAGGGGGCCTCACCCATGCAGCGTCAGGCCGACAATCAGGCGCGTCCGCAGCCGGGTTCGCGCCATCAGGCATCCTCAGGCAACACACAGGGGACAAGCTACGCTCAGCAAAGTGGCGGCCTGTCTGCCACCGAGTTTTCCGGTCAGACCCAGGCAACCAGTGAGCCTGCTGACAAGAGCTGGTACATTCCGGGAGACTTTGATACCCCAGCCTTCCTGCAGATTGCCAAAAAGCAGTTTGTCACTATTCAGGGATTATGGGATCGTGGCGATATCGAAGAGCTGAAAAATTACCTGACTGATGACCTGATTGGCGAGTTGTCACCGCAGATCACCAGCCGCGCTGGTCAAAGCGTGACTGAAGTGGTACTGCTTAACGCCGAACTGCTGGGTATTGAACAGGTTCAGGACGGCCATCTGGCTTCTGTGCGGTTCTCGGGCATGCTGCGTGAAGATGCGCAGGAAGCTGCCTTCCGCTTCGAGGAAGTGTGGAACCTGTACAAGGAAAACAGTTCAGGCTGGCTGCTGGCCGGTATTCAGCAGATCCCGGTAGAAAACGCCTCCTGACATAGGAGAGGGGGCAGGCGATTGGTGACCCGGTCGCTTGCTCTGCCATCGCCAGGTCGTTAGTCTCATCGACATCAGCCGGTAATTGAAGGCGCAGTCTTATGACAGGACTGCGCTTTTTTCATGGGCGTGTTCCGCTCAGGCTCGCTGCCCTATATGACCCCAGATTATTATAAATAACCTACAGCTATATAAAAATAAATACTAATTATTTTTTCTCTTAAGAAGTTTTGGTTATAGTTTCAGATCAAACGGGGAAAAATATCGTGAATCTTGGCTTCAATAACGTTTATAAGCAGTTCGGTTCGCTGTCAGTTGTCGAAAATTTCAGTGCTTCATTCCAGTCTGGCGAAATCGTCGCACTGGTAGGACCCTCGGGGTCCGGCAAATCCACGCTGCTGCACATGGCTGCCGGTCTGGAAGATACCACATCCGGAACCATCTCCGCAGATTCACAGACCGTTGCCAAACCCGATCCTAGTCGCACCCTGGTTTTTCAGGAGCATGCGCTCTATCCCTGGCTGACGCTTAAACAGAACGTCGCCATGGCGCTGGAATTTCAACAGGTTGCCCGCAGACAGGCGCATGAGCGCGCCACAGGCTGGCTCAAACGGGTCGGGCTGGATGGTTTTGAAGACTATTATCCCCATCAGGTGTCAGGCGGAATGCGGCAGCGTGCGGCGCTGGCCCGGGCGTTTATTGCTGAGCCTGAAGTCCTGCTGCTTGACGAACCCTTTGGCGCACTGGATGCACTGACTCGCCTGAGTCTTCAGGACGTCCTGCTTGATCTCGTTGAGCAGGCGCGCCCCACCGTGCTGCTGGTGACCCACGATGTTGATGAAGCCCTGTTCCTGGCAGATCGCGTACTGGTCTTCAGTTCGCGGCCGGCCACGGTGCTGAAGGAATTCAATCTGACCCATCGCGAACGTACCCATGATCTGTCTGATCTGGCCGCCGAAAAACGCGAGATCCTGAGCCTTCTGGGTATTGCCGTCAAGCACGACAGCAAACCGCAGGCTGGAAAACTGGCAGCCTGAACGAATAGGAGCTGAATCGCATTTATCTGACCTGTATCCAAACGTGTCAGATCTGGCTGAATGAAAAGACGACAGTGTGCTGAACCGGCCCTGTCACAGAAAGACAAATATGCAATTTTTAAGAGAGAGTGACAATGAATATTCGTAAATGGACTGCCTTGCCTCTGGTGGCTTCCCTGTTGTTTTCCGGCGCTGCCATGGCAGCAGACAAGCTCAAGGTCGGATACCTGCGGGTAATGGACGATGCGCAGGCAATTGTGGCGCAGGAAGGCGAGTTCTACAAGAAACAGGGTCTAGACACGGATCTGGTGGAATTCAAATCCGGTACGGATCTGATCAAGGCCATTGTAGGCGGTCAGGTTGACATGGGTGTGCTGGGCTTTACCAATGCAATCGCCTGGGCCTCTCGTGGCGCAGATCTGAAAGTGGTGGGTGGTGCGCAGCGCGGCTATCATTCCCTGGTTGTTCGTGACGATGCCGGCATCAATACGCTGGCCGACCTCAAAGGTAAAACGCTGGCCTCGCAAAGTCAGGGCAGTACAGCCGACACCGTTTTGCGTGGCGTGGTACTTAAGGAAGCGAATCTGAAAGAAGGTGATGTCAGTGTGATGGGTGTAAGCCCTGCCGTTGCTGTCCAGTCTCTGGTTGGTAATCGCGTCAACGCTGCATTCCTCTTCGAACCCTATGACCGCATTGCGCAACTGGTTGCGCCCGTCAAACAGATCTATGAAGTGGGTGAAAGCTGGCCATTCCCCTGCATGGTGGTAATCACGTCCGGTAAAGTACTCGAATCGCGCAAGGATGACATCTGGAAGGCGCTGGATGCGCAACAGCAGGCCATCGAACTGCTGGAAAAACAACCCGCGCAGGCTTCCAAACTGATTGCCAGTTACTTTATTGCCGAGCCTACCCTCAAAACGCTGAAAAAAGGCGATCTGCCTCGCGAAACAGTGATTGAAGATGCCATCAAAACCCAGGTATTTACGCCGACAGTGACAGATAAAGATATCGAGCGCATGACCGAACTGGCCCGCATCATGGAGCGCGACGGTTCCCTGAAAACCAAGGACGGCAACCCATTTGACGTTAACAGCGTGCTGGATCTCGAATGGCAAAAGGCTCGTAAACTGTGAGCAACAACACCCGCATCGGCGGCTTTAAAAAGCCGCTGGCGGTGGTGCTTGCCATCGCATTCATTCTTCTGGTCTGGCAATTGGTCGCAATGACCTTGCCGGATTTTCTCATGCCCGGCATCCTGCCTGTTCTGGAACGTCTGTCAGATAGTGTTCGCAGTGGTGAGTTCTATACGGGCCTGATGGGATCGCTGGCGCGTCTGGGCAGCGGATATGGCATTGCATTGGTATGTGGCGTTGCCTTTGGTTTGCTGGCGGCCAGTCTGAATTTCTTCCGCGAAGTCCTGCGCAATGTGATCGTGATTCTGCAGTCGCTGCCCAGCATTGCCTGGGTGCCGCTGTTTCTGATCGTCTGGGGGTTTGGCAACAAACCCATGATCGTCGTGGTTGCGCTGGCGGCGTTTTTCCCCGCTGCGCTCAGCGTTATGAACGCCACCGAATCGGTGCAGAAAGTGCATATCTCTGCCGCGCGTGTCATGGGAGCCAGCCGTTGGGGTCTGGTACGTCGCGTCTATCTGCCTGCCGTCATGCCTGAACTGATCACGGGGGCGCAACTGGCCTTCGGTAATGCCTGGCGCGCGCTGATTTCCGTGGAAATGCTGGTGGATTTTGGCAAAGGCCTGGGAAGGTCGCTGAGTTTTTCGGGCGACACCGGTGATATGACAGGCGTAATGGCCAACATTCTGGTGATTGCCATTCTGGCTGCCCTGATTGACCAGCTGGTGCTTGAACGCATCAAGCACAGATTGCTTCGTTACCAGTACGTTTAGGACTGAGTCCGGATCTGCCGTGTCACGCCATCTGCCAAAACCCGTCGTTGCCATTGCCGCTGCATTGGGTACAGCGCTTGTTCTTTTTCTGTCGCTGACCCTTTACCCAGGCATGGAATCAGCAACCCATGCAGCTGAGCCACCGCCATTTGCGCAGGCGGCAGAACGGGGAACTTTACGCGTGGCCGTCATTCATGTCACGCCTGCGGCAGCACCCGGTGCCAAAGTTCGAACGCCAGACCGGCTGGATATCCCGGTTGTCCAGACCCTGGCAAAAAAACTTAATGTGAAGGTGCAGCTGGTGCAGATGACACCGGAACAGGCAAAATCCGCCCTGGCTGACGGAACCGTGGATCTGGGACTGTACAGTCTGCCCGCCAGCGCCGCGAAAATAGCGGGCGTCACGCATGTGCCCACTTCCTATCAGACATTCCCCAAAGCCGTGATCCGCAGTGATACGAAGCTGCGTACGCACGCAGATATGAAAGATCATAGTGTGTGCCTGGCCGCGACGGCTACAGACGCAGCGCAGGCCGCGTCGCAGGTCGGGGCGATGGTCTTCACTTTTCCTGTGCCATCTGACGCCCTGGTGGCTGTCCGTGAAGGCAAATGCGATCTTGGGCTGATCGATCAGACTGTCTGGCAGGACCTGATGACATTTCCCGAATGGAAGAAATTTTCTGCCACAATCGAACTGCCTGAAAATCCCAGTACGCTCACCTGGCTGCTTTCCGACGACAAACAGCAAGAGACCGAATGGTTGCGTGCCCGAATGCGAGAATGGGACGAGTCAGATCAATGGGCTGCCTTCCGTAAAAAATGGGCGACCGATGTGGCCTTTGATGTCTATCTGGATCAGGAAGTGCCCGACTGCCACAGCTAGTGAATCCGAGCCGGTTTGAGCCTGAAAAGGGTACACTATCGGATTCAGTATCCTGTGTGGTCTAACGTATTTTTATGCTGCTGCCTGCCTTCCCTGATCCCACCCTGCTTGTTGTACGTGCACTGAATCTGCTGCTGGCGCGAGAGCCCTGGGCTAAAACGCGCATCGCCGAGCATGCGGGTAAAACCGTGCGCATTCGTATCAGTCGTCTTGACCTGCGCTTCACGTTGCTGCATGACGGACTGGTGGAACGTGCCGATCCGGCGATCAAGGCCGATGTCACACTGACAGTGCCGGATCATCGTCTGTCCGATTTACCTGCCGCGCTGCGCAACCGCGAGAACCCTGCGCAACTGGCCTCGCTGCTGCATCTGGAAGGCGATGCCGGCCTGGCGCAGCTCATCTCGGAACTGGCACGTGATCTGCGCTGGGATTCCGAACATGAACTGGCACGATTCACGGGCGGCATGCTGTCCCGACAGATCCATATGCTATTGCGCCAGGCCGTCAGTACTACCGGAACGGCGGCACAGCGCCTTACGGAAAACCTGAGCGAATACGTGTCTGAAGAAGCCGGCATGGTGCTGGGAAGGCCGGCGCTGCAAACCTGGGAAGACACGCTGCGCGCTTCTACCGTGTCGCTGGATCAGCTTGATGCCCGGCTGCGTGCGCTTGAAGCGCGCCAGCGCAGGAGCGGTTCATGATCCTGTCTACCTTAAGGCTGATACGTATTGCACTGGTATGTCTGCGTTATGGCCTGGATGAGCTCGTACTCAGCAGTCTGCAGCATCCGATAGCCAGTTCCCTGCTCAAGGTTGTCAGGCTTGGCCGCAGTTTTGAGCAGCCGCGCGGCGAGCGGTTGCGCCTGGCGCTGGAATCGCTGGGCCCGATTTTTATCAAATTCGGTCAGGTGCTGTCGACACGGCGTGATCTGATTCCTCTGGATATTGCAGATGAATTATCTGCACTTCAGGATCGCGTGCCGCCTTTCCCTTCCGAGCTTGCCATGGAAAGCATACAGAAAGCTTTCGGCAAACATCCGACGGAACTGTTCGCGCTGTTTGACAAAGAGCCGGTGGCATCAGCCTCAGTTGCGCAGGTCCATTTTGCCGTGCTGCACGATGGCCGTGAAGTGGCGGTGAAAGTGCTGCGCCCTGGCATGCTGGCGGTGATTGAACGCGACCTTGCGCTCATGAAAATGTTTGCCGGTTTTGTAGAGCGCCTGCTGCCCGATGGTCGACGTCTTCGTCCCAAGGAAGTGGTCAGCGAATTTGACAAGTACCTGCATGACGAACTGGATCTGCAGGTGGAAGCGGCCAATTGCAGCCAGCTTCGCCGCAATTTCGAATCCAGTCCGAAACGCGCGGATCTTCTGCTGGTGCCTGAAGTAGTCTGGGAGTTCACCAGCAAGACCGTTATGACCATGCAGCGTATGCATGGTGTGCCAATCAGCCAGATTGAAAAACTTGAAATGGCGGGCGTGGACATCAAGAAACTGGCTCGCAATGGCGTTGAAATTTTCTTCACCCAGGTTTTTGAAGACGGGTTCTTTCACGCCGACATGCATCCAGGCAATATCTTCGTCTCGCTGCAGCCCGAGACGCTGGGTCGGTATATTGCGCTGGACTTCGGCATTGTGGGCTCACTCTCGGAGTTCGACAAAAACTATCTGTCGCAGAATTTCCTGGCATTTTTCCGCCGTGATTACCGTCGCGTTGCGCAGCTGCATATTGAATCGGGCTGGGTGCCTGCAGACACGCGCGAAGAAGAACTGGAAGCGGCGGTGCGTTCTGTCTGCGAGCCTTACTTTGACCGCAAGCTCTCGGAGATTTCCCTTGGCCAGGTGCTGCTGCGCCTGTTCCAGACTTCGCGCCGCTTCAATGTAGAAATTCAGCCGCAACTCGTACTGCTGCAGAAAACCCTGCTTAATGTAGAAGGGATGGGGCGGCAGCTGGATCCGGATCTGGATCTTTGGCAGACCGCCAAGCCGTTTCTTGAACGCTGGATGTGGGACCGTATCGGTCCGCGCGCTTTCGTGGCCCAGGTTCGCAAGGAAGCCGCCCAGTGGTCGCATCTGTTGCCGGAGATCCCGCGCCTGGTGCATACGCAGCTTGCACGACAGGATAGCCTGCCTGCAATGCGTAAAGAGCTGAATCAGCTGGGCAAAAGTCATCGACGCAGTGAACGCATTTTCATTGTTATGACAATCGTGCTGACGCTGCAGGCAGGATTGATTCTCTGGCTGGTTGCAACCTTGCTGGGATGGAAATGATGACTGTGCGTTTTGAAAGAAAAATCCTGAGTCGTGAACAGTGTATCGAGGCCGTGCGCAATGGCACGCTTGCCCGTCCGCTGGTGTTTACCAACGGCGTTTTCGATATTCTGCACCGAGGTCACGTCAGTTATCTGGACGAAGCGGCGCAGCTGGGTGCCAGCCTGGTGGTTGCGGTAAACACAGATGCATCGGTGCGTCGATTGGGCAAGGCGCCCGACAGACCACTGAACGGGCAGGACGATCGGCAGGCCATGCTGGCCGCACTTGACAGCGTATCAGCGGCCACCGTTTTCGATGAAGATACGCCCTACGAACTGATCGAACAGTTGCGTCCGGATATTATCGTCAAAGGGGGCGACTATGAGATGGAGAAATTACGGGAAACCGCGTTGGTGAAAAGCTGGGGCGGTCGGGCCGTGGCCATTCCGTTTCGTTTTCAGCGTTCCACCACCGCGCTTGTCAACGCGATTCGCGGTAACGGTAAAGGCCAGTAACCGTACTGACCAGTACTCGTACAGGGCCTCAGAACTTGAAGTGAGATACTGTTGTGCCACGCAGGGGCTTGGCCAGCGTATCAAACAGCGATTCCGTTTCAAACGCAGCTGCGCTGACCCGGGTAATACGCAGTGCTGTCATGACGGGAGACTGTCCCACGATGGCAACCAGACGGCCACCAATGGTCAGTTGGTACTTGAGTGAATCCGGAATATTGGGAATGGAACCGGTCAGCAGAATGGCGCTGTATTCGCCTGTTCCCCAGCCGGCACGTCCGTCGCCAATTTCAACTTTCACATTTGAAATATTCTCGCGCTCCAGGTTGGCCTTGCCGAAAGCCGCAATATGACGGTCGATTTCCACGCTGACCACATTGCTGCACAGGCGGGCCAGCAGGGCGGCCTGATAACCTGATCCCGTACCGATTTCCAGAACGCCGTCTGTGGGAGACAGCTGCAGTTCCTGGGCCAGTCGGGCTTCAATTTTCGGCGCCAGCATGGATTCACAGCTGGTCATGCCTTCCACCTCAAGCGGAATTTCAATATCGGAATAAGCCACATTCTGATAGCGGACCGGCACGAACCGGTCGCGGGGAATGGCAGACAGCGCGTTCAGCACGTCTTCGTCCAGGACATGCCAGGGACGGATCTGCTGTTCGATCATGTTGAATCGGCTTTGTTCGGCGAGAGATGTCAGAGCGTTCATAGGAAAATATCTAGCTGGATCCTGAATGGGAATATCGGGGACATTTTACCCCGCAACCGCGGGCGCTTCGGGCTTCAGGACCACAAGGCATGAAAATGATGCACCGGCCCGTGTCCGTGGCCCACATTCAGCTCTCCCGAACGCGCGATGGCCTTTTCGATATAGGCCTTGGCAAGTCTGGCCGCTTCGGGTACGTCACCCGTGCCGGGGATCAGTGCGCAAAGCGCAGCAGACAGTGTGCACCCCGTTCCATGCGTGTTGGCCGTGTCGATGCGCCTGCCGGGGATCTCGATCATGCGATCGCCATCGGTCAGCAGATCAATCGTATCGTTGCCAGGCAGGTGGCCGCCCTTGAGCAGCACCCAGACCTGTCTGTGATGATCCATGAGCTTGCGCAGTCTTTCGGCAACGCGATACATGTCCTTGAGGGAATCGGCCGCGCGTTCGCCCAGCAGGACACCGGCTTCGGGCAGATTGGGCGTAATGACCGTGGACAGAGGAATCAGTGCCTCGCGCAGGGTGGAAATGGCCGGTTTATCGAGCAGAACGTCGCCGCTTTTGGCTACCATGACCGGATCCAGAACGATATGATCGGGCATCCAATAGGCCAGACGTTCGGCCACAACACGGGTAACGGGTTCCTGACCCAGCATGCCGATTTTGACCGAATCGATGTGGACATCATCAAACAGCGTGTCGATCTGCTGCTGCACAAAATCCGGACTCACCGGCAGCACGCCGGTAACGCCGCGCGTGTTCTGGGCTGTCAGTGCCGCAATGACGGCGCAGGCATAGGTGCCCAGCGCACTCATGGTTTTGACGTCGGCAACAATGCCGGCGCCACCGGAAGGATCAACACCGGCTATGGTCAAAGTGTTAAAAATCATAACGCCTCTAAATCGGGATTATTCGTGTCACATGCGTATGATAATGTCTTCGTCTGAATTAGTGTTAATGAACGGTTTTTGGCACAATCTTAAAATGTGCTTTTATCTGTATGGACGTCATATGGCAAGCAACATCTCCAGCAAATCGACAAACTCCCGGAACAGTCAATCTGCCAGTGGCGGCAACAGAAAAGCTGCGCCACGCAAAGTCATTAACGGTGATATCCAGTCCGGCCACAATGCGGGTGAAACCCGGCTGAATACGGTCACAGACAGTCAGCGTTCCCATATCGATGCCGAGGCTGCAAGCATTACGGCAGATCTGGTGGGGACAGACAAGGCCGGGCGCAGCGAGCGTGCACGTCTTCTGTTAGATGGTATTTCTGCAGACGATAGGCGTGAACTGCTGCGTCTGTTGCGCGAAGAAAAACTGCGGGTCGACCGGGACAAGGATCCCGATGCCAATCCCGACAACAAGCTCAAGGACAACTGGCAGGATGGCGGCTATCCGTATAAGTACCTGATGTCACGCCGCAATTACGAGTTCCAGAAATATGACCTTCAGGTCGAACTGCTCAAACTGCAGTCCTGGGTCAAGGAAACCGGCCAGCGTGTGGTGATTGTATTCGAAGGTCGCGACGCGGCCGGCAAGGGCGGTACCATCAAGCGCTTCATGGAACACCTGAATCCTCGTACTGCGCGGGTTGTCGCGCTGCAAAAGCCCACTGAGCGCGAACTTGGCCAGTGGTATTTCCAGCGGTATGTAGAGCAACTGCCTACGCGTGGTGAAATGGTGCTGTTTGACCGTTCCTGGTATAACCGCGCCGGTGTTGAGCGCGTCATGGGTTTCTGTACCGATGCCGAATATATGGAATTCATGCGGCAGGCACCCGAATTCGAACGCAATCTGGTTCGTAGCGGCATCACGGTCATCAAATTCTGGTTCTCGGTCAGTCAGGACGAACAGAAACGTCGCTTCAAGGAACGCCGTCATCATCCGCTGAAACAATGGAAGCTGTCACCCATAGATATGGCCTCGCTCGATAAGTGGGACGATTACACGCGTGCCAAGGAAGCCATGTTCTTCCATACCGATACCAGCGATGCGCCATGGATTGTGGTCAAGTCCAACTGCAAGAAGCGCGCCCGCCTGAATGCCATGCGTTATGTATTGCAGCAGTTCAATTACACCAATAAAGACGCGGCAAATATTGGCAAGATTGATCCGCTGATTGTGGGTCGTTCCAACGTTGTTTACGAACAGGGCGAACACGCGCTGCGCAGCAACAGTGGTAATGGGCAGGACCGATAAATTCGGTTGAACATGGGCGATTAACCGCGGGCAATCAGCTCGCGGGCCCGACCCAGAATCAAATCAAGCTGTGTCTGCAGTGCCTGTCTTTGTGTTGCATCCAGGTCCTGCAGCAGATAATCATTGCGCGCCGTCATCAGCGGCGCCACCTTGCGGTAGGCCGACTGACCCGCCGCCGTCACGATCAATACCTGCTGCCGTTTGTCCTGCGCGTCTGCCTTGCGTGTGAGCAGGCCATTTTTCTCAAGTCGTGCAATGGCGCGACTCACCTGCATTTTATCCAGACGCGTGTGCTGCACGATATCTGTGGCACGCATATGACGATCCTGGTTCACCGCCACTAATACGCGCCAGTCGTCACGGGTTATTCCCAGACGGCTTTCATACACCGGCGCCACAGCCAGGCTCAGCATATCGGCCAGCTGTGAGAGCTGGTAGGGCAGGAAATCATTCAGATCGATCATGATCGGTTCATTTTGCATAAATAATAACGAATGATACTAAATAGTTGGCAGATTGGATATCCGGGTTTATGAGAGATAGCTCTCAAATTTCAAATTAAATAGCCGTTAATAAAGGATATTTCGGTTGACATGTCATCATAAATCCATTTTAATAGTAACCATTGTTACTATTAATTTTCGCTCTGCATGCTGCTATACCTGTCAGCATAACAGACGCGTCCGGAGACAACTTATGAATATTCAGAAAATTCACCATGTGGCCTATCGCTGCAAAGACGCCAAAGAAACCGTGCTCTGGTACCAGGAGAACCTGGGTATGGATTTTGTGCTTGCCATTGCCGAAGACCGCGTGCCCTCCACCAAGGCAGAGGATCCATACATGCATGTGTTTCTGGATGCGGGTAATGGCAATGTTCTGGCGTTTTTTGAGCTGCCGAATTCGCCCGAAATGGGATTTGATCCTAATACACCAGACTGGGTACAGCATATTGCATTTGAAGTTGCCAGTGTCAGCGAGCTGGAAGAGACAAAAGCAAAGCTGCAGGCAAAGGGCATCGATGTCGTGGGCGTAACTGACCACGTCCTGTTCAAATCCATTTATTTTCGTGATCCCAATGGCCATCGTGTGGAACTGGCCGCGCCCACGGCCACGCCGGATATGCATCGGCGCCTGGATGACGTCAAATGGGACATGCTGGAAGAATGGAGCCAGACTCGTCGCGCACCCAGGCACGCAGCCTGGCTGCATGAGCAGCAATGACAGTCGTGAATTAAGGCGCCATACTACTGGAAGGCAGTGCGGGCGTCCTCGAATTTTTCGGCAAAATAGCGGCTGTTCAGGGAATCAACGCGTACCTTGCCGTTATTGCGACTGGACGGGGCGTGAACAAACTCGTTATTGCCTATGTAGATGCCCATATGGGAATAGGGCTTAGAGGTGTTGAAGAAAACGAAATCGCCGGCTTTCAGACTAGATTTTGACACCGGTCTGGACAGCTTGGCGATCATGGCGGTGTTATGCGGGAAGCGGAATCCGGTAGATTCCTGGAACACATAGCCCACGAAACCGCTGCAATCCATGCCATCGGGCGTGCTGCCGCCGTATCGGTACGGGGTTCCGGTGAGTGTCAGTGCCCGCTCAAGCACCGGATCACGATAGGACGCATCCAGTGCGGGACTTGAATAGGAAGGCGGGACATCCGCGACCGGCCCGTGGCTGGCACAGCCGGCCAGCAACAGGCTGCCTGCGATTACAGCGAACGAAAACGAGTAACGGGACATACCTCACCTGACCAAATCGATTCTTACCCCGAGTATCGCAATAAGCTCGCATCAGGAAAAGGTGTTGTCGCCATTTTTGGCACATTTGCAGCAAAAATGACGACAAAATATGCTTAAAAACAACAGCTTAATCGTTTTAGCTCAAGTTATTTGTGAACAGTGTCTTCAGACGGGAAGGTTGACTGCGCCAGAATTGGGGCGAGGCATCAATCTGCGTACCCAGTTCGGCAGCGGCATGCCACGGCCAGCGTGCGTCATAGAGCATGCCCCGGGCAATTCCCACCAGATCTGCCTGACCCGTGGCCACCACCGATTCGGCCAGTTGTGGGTCAGTAATCAGGCCCACGCCAATCACCGGAATCGTGACGGCTTTTTTGATGGCCTGGGCAAAAGGCAGCTGATAACCAGGCTCGTTGGTGATTTTCTGAGCCTGTGAGAGGCCGCCAGACGAAACGTGAATGAAGGCCGCGCCGGCTTTAGCCAGTGTCTGGCTGAACACGATACTTTGTTCTACATCCCAGCCGCCTTCTACCCAATCGCTGGCTGAAATCCTGACTCCTACCGGAACCTTGCCTGCAACCTCAGCGTATACGGCGTTGAAGACGGCCATCGGAAACCGCAGGCGATTCTCCAGCGAGCCGCCATACTGATCCTGACGCTTGTTCGACAGCGGAGACAGGAATTCATGCAGCAGATAGCCATGCGCGGCATGCAGTTCGATGGCGTCGATACCCAATGCCACGCTGCGACGGGCTGCCTGCACAAAGGCGTCGATGACACGTTGCAATCCCTGTTCGTCCAGCGCGATGGGCTCGCGATCACTGGGATCAAAAGGGATGGCCGACGGGGCAGACGTTTCCCAGCCGCCTTCTTCCAATGGGACTTGCTTGCCACCAAACCAGGGCTGGCGACAGGAAGCCTTGCGTCCCGCATGGGCCAGTTGTATCGCAAAGGGCGTATCCG
The DNA here is from genome assembly GCA_023387815.1 of Pseudomonadota bacterium. GTDB lineage: Bacteria > Pseudomonadota > Gammaproteobacteria > Burkholderiales > Burkholderiaceae_B > Advenella. The sequence goes on along the minus strand of JAEWHK010000059.1, from coordinate 29,854 downwards.
AAAAACTGCGTATGTCCCTGAGCGTGCGGGCGATGGCGTCCTGCGTGGCATCATCCCACAGTCCGACATCGGCAGGGCTGATCCGGCCTTCCGGCTCCACGGCCGTTGCTTCGATGAAAACCAGTGCCGAGCCAGACACGGCCAGTGATCCCAGATGCATCAGATGCCAGGGCTGCATGCAGCCATCCACAGCGGAGTACTGGCACATAGGAGGAACGATGATCCGGTTTTTAAGCTGCAATTTACCCAGAGCGAAGGGGCTGAACAGAACAGGTGAGGTCATGATGGAATCACAATTGAAAAATGGAACAAATCTGAAATCACAGATGCGAAACAGCTATTAAATCGCAAATGTGGCAGGGATGTTGATGAAATCACAATCGAAAAAGGGGTATTGACGCAATCACATATGAAAGCTCGTCTGATGAATAAAAGAAAATGGCGTGTTGCCGGCAAAAAAATGACTGGATTAAATCTGCAAGAAGCGAAATAATCCCGCCTCAACATGAAAACGGCCGGTGGTTTTAGCCGGCTGCTGCAGTCGCGATTTGCCGTATCGTGTTGCAAGAAATCGCACGGCGCCGAGCCTGAAAGGTGGTATAAAGGGCGCTGTAAAGTAATTTCATATGTGATTTTTTCATATGTGATTCACTGATAACCGGGCTGCAGGCGCAAGCTGCGCACAGCACTCGCTGTAGCATGGCCTGGCTTTCCTTCTTTTTTGTATTATCTGTAACAGCTGCATCATGATAGAAACTGAATTTACCCGCGCGCTCGCCAGACGACTTCCCGAACTGAGCAAGCCTCAGCGTGAGATAGGAACGTACGTGCTGGAACACCCATTCCGCGTAGCCATTATGACCCTGGAAGAATTCGCGGTAGCGGCCAACGTGTCCAGCGCCAGTGTCAACCGTTTTGCCCGTAGTCTGGGGTTTGCCGGATACGCCCAGTTCAAACAGAATATCGTCAAGGGTTTCGAAGACGTCCTTGAACCTGTCAACAGACTGAAACGGGAACAGTCGTATCCTGCCGGCAATCGGGAGATCATGTCCTACGTGCTGGTGGAAGGTCAGCGCAATATGGAGAAGGCACGCCTGAATCTGGATCCTGCCGTCTGTGACCAGGTGGTGGATATGATCATGGCCGCCAACCGGGTTTTTGTCACGGGCTTTGGCGCCAGTGGTCTGCTTGCGGGCATGCTGGAGCGTCGTCTGTTTGTGCACAAGGATATGGTTGTCAATCTTGCCACAGCCAGCGGTGCGGCTCACGCGGCACGCCGCCTGGCGCATGTGGGGCCGCAGGATCTGGTCATCTCCCTCAGCTTTCCGCGGTATCTGGCTGATACCATTCGCATCACACAGCGGGCGCGCACGCGAGGTGCGCGCATCCTGGGCATGACAGACAAAGAGAGTTCGCCTCTCGTGCAGTTCTGTGACTGCGTGCTTTATACTTATAGTGATAGTGTGTATGGTACCAATAGCGATCCGGTCGCTCTTGCGCTCATCGACGCGCTCATGGCCGCCCTGGATTATCGTTCCCCGCATTCCGTTGATATGGCCACCGAGGCGACCGAAGTGATCACACCCTGGCTGATGCATGGAGATTCAATGGGATGAGTAATCCGATAATTGCAATACACGGAGGGGCAGGTGCCCTTTCCCGTGATATGATTACGCCGCAACAGGAAGCGGCTTTCCAGAATGCGCTGAATGACATTCTGGCCCGCAGCGCAGCGATGCTTGAAGAAGGTGGCAGCGCGCTGGATGCCGTGACGCTTGCGGTGCGTCTTCTGGAAGACTGCCCGCTTTTCAATGCGGGTCATGGCTCGGTTTTTACCAGCGCCGAAACGCATGAGATGGACGCGGCCATCATGGACGGCAGCAATCTGACCTGCGGCAGCGTGGCTTCCATCGCAACGGTCCGCAATCCGGTGCTCGCCGCACGCGCGGTCATGGAAAAAAGCGAACACGTATTCTTTTGCGGAAAGCCGGCAGAGGCCCTGGCCGAATCGGCTGGACTGGAAATTGTCTCACCCGATTATTTCAGCACAGAGCAAAGACGGGAGCAGCTTGCCCGGGTCCGCGCCACGGGCGCAGCCAGTTTTGTACTGGATCACGATGCAGCTGCCTCTGTCACTCGTGCAGCCACACCGCTGGACGAAGATAAAAAGCTGGGTACGGTGGGCGCTGTCGCCCTGGACCGCGATGGCAATCTGGCGGCAGCCACGTCTACGGGTGGTATGACCAACAAGCAGCCGGGTCGCATCGGTGACTCGCCGGTCATTGGTGCCGGCTGTTATGCCAATAATCGCAGTTGCGCCGTTTCCAGCACGGGAACAGGTGAAATGTTCATTCGCTGTGTGGCTGCCTACGATGTATCGGCTCAGATGGAATATGCCGGATGCACGCTGGAACAGGCGGCAAACAAGGTGGTTTTTGAGAAATTGCCTGCAATTGGTGGTGTCGGTGGTCTGATTGCCGTTGATGCTGCCGGAAACGTGGTGCTGCCATTCAACTCTGAAGGCATGTATCGCGGCTATCAGCGCGTCGGAGAGGCGCCGGTAGTGGGTATCTACCGTTGATCTGAAACCCTTGGGGTTGTGATCTGACGGTATGGAGAGAATTCAAGTGAATACAGAAGCAGTGAAACAGAATACCGAAAATGCACAACCCCTGGCGCAAGGACAAATGGCTCCGGACCGGGTACTGGACGTGCGCAATCTGAGCGTCAGTTTTATCGGCTCGGAAAGAACAGTGCAGGCGGTCCAGGACCTGTCGTTTACCGTGGGTCTTGGCGAAACACTGGCCATCGTGGGTGAATCCGGTTCCGGCAAATCGGTGACATCGCTGTCGCTGATGCGCCTGGTGGAACATGGGGGTGGCCGGATCATGAGCGGTGAAATGCTGTTTCGCCGCCGCCAGGGTCAGGTGGTCGATCTGGCCCGGCTCGACGGCGCGCAGCTGCGCACCATCCGAGGCGCGGACATGGCCATGATTTTCCAGGAACCCATGACGTCGCTCAACCCGGTGTTCTCCGTCGGCGAGCAGATCGCCGAATCCATTCGTCTGCATCAAGGACTCAATGCGCAGCAGGCCAGCGCAGAAGCCCTGCGCATGCTGGATCAGGTCCGCATTCCCGAAGCGCATGCCGTCATGAAACGGTTTCCACATCAATTGTCAGGTGGCATGCGCCAGCGTGTGATGATTGCCATGGCCCTGGCCTGCAAGCCGGCGCTGCTGATTGCTGATGAACCTACAACGGCACTCGACGTAACGATACAGGCTCAGATTCTGCAGCTGATTCGTGAATTGCAGAAAGAAATGAACATGGGTGTGATATTTATCACACATGACATGGGCGTGGTAGCCGAAGTTGCCGATCGTGTGCTGGTCATGTTCAAAGGCAATAAAGTCGAGCAGAATGCCTCGCATGATATTTTTCATAATCCCCAGCATCCCTACACCAAGGCGCTGCTGTCTGCCGTGCCCCGGCTCGGTTCCATGAATGGCACCGATCTGCCCGGCCACTTCGAGTTGCTGTCGCTGCAGGAAGCCAAAGCGGCTGAACCGGAATCTGCGCAGGAAATGGTAAAGCTGGTGCCCAGGCGCGAGGAAGGTCCGATTCTGCAGGTCAAGGATCTGGTCACACGCTTTGATGTGACCAGTGGAATTTTCAATCGCGTTGTGCGGCGTGTTCATGCTGTAGAAAAAGTCAGCTTTGATCTTTATCCATCGGAAACCCTGGCGCTGGTTGGCGAATCGGGTTGCGGCAAATCCACCACCGGCAGAACGCTGCTGCGACTGATTGAGGCGAACTCCGGACAGATTCTGTTCCAGGGTCGTGATATCAGCAAGCTGAGCACGCAAGAGATGCAGGCGGTGCGTCGCGATATCCAGTTTATTTTCCAGGACCCCTATGCGTCGCTGGACCCGCGCCAGACAGTGGGCTATTCCATTATGGAGCCGTTGCTGATCCATCGCATTGCCAGTGGTCGTCAGGCCATGGAGCGTGTGGAGTGGCTGCTTGAAAAAGTCGGTCTGCCAGCCAATATGGCCCAGCGTTATCCTCACGAATTCTCGGGCGGTCAGCGTCAGCGCATCTGTATTGCACGTGCCCTGGCACTCAATCCGAAAGTGGTCATCGCCGACGAATCGGTCTCGGCGCTGGACGTGTCGATTCAGGCGCAGATCGTCAATCTGCTGATGGATCTGCAGAAGGAATTTGGCATTTCCTATCTCTTTATTTCACATGACATGGCGGTAGTGGAGCGTATCAGCCATCGCGTAGCCGTCATGTATCTGGGGCAGATTGTTGAACTGGGATCCCGTCGTGAAATTTTCGAGAATCCGCAACACCCCTATACACAAAAGCTCATGGCTGCGGTACCTATTGCCGACCCGGACAGACGTCACCGTATGTCTGCATTGATGGCAGGTGACATACCCAGCCCGGTGCGGCCCGTTGGCGATGAGCCTATTGTTGCCGCGCTGGAGCGCGTCGGAGACGATCATTATGTTGCCCGTCATTCGGTAGGGGTTTATTAGGCATCTGCTTTATGTTTATCAGGCGTCGGCTTTACATAACAGGCGCCGGTTTTTCTTATTACAAATGTAGTTAAATTTATTATTCTCAGCAGGGAGAGTTCATATGTCATCTTTTCGTTTACGCAGCACAATGCTGGTTCCAGCCCTGATTCTGGGCATGGCGTTCTCGCAGGCCGCGCTGGCCGCCAAGGACGTGACCGTTGCGGTCCCCTATGGCTTCGATTCGCTGGATCCGTACAATACCAATTCGACCCAGTCCCAGGCTGTGGGCAAGGGCTGGTATGAGGGTCTGTTCGGATTCGATATGGAATTCAAAATCCATCCGATTCTGGCAACGGGCTATGAAGTCAGCGAAGATGGTCTGACCTACACGTTCAAATTGCGCGAAGGGGTCAAATTCCACGATGGTACCGACTTCAATGCCGAGGCCGTGAAAGTCAATTTTGAGCGGGTGCTGGACCGCAAGAACGGGCTGGCCCGATACAACCAGTTCAAGGGTATCGATAAGATCGAAGTGGTGGATCCGACAACGGTGAAAATCACACTCAAGGAACCGTTCTCCGCGTTCATCAACAATCTGGCGCACCCGTCAGCCATGATCATTTCGCCCGCCGCACTGGAAAAGTATGGCAAGGACATCAATCTGCATCCCACAGGGACCGGCCAGTATGTCTTCGAGGAGTGGAATCCTGGACAGAACGTGAAAATGAAGAAATTCGACGGCTACTGGGATAAAGATCATATCGCCAAAGTCGATTCCATCAACTTCCGCGTTGTGACCGACAACAACACACGTGCTGCTGTCATGCAGACAGGCGAAGCCCAGTTTACCTATCCAATTCCTTATGAGCAGGCTCCTGTTCTCAAGAAAAATGACAAGCTTGATCTGATCGCCAAACCTTCCATCATTGCGCGAAATATCGCAATGAACAACCTGGTCAAGCCATTTGATAATCCGAAAGTGCGCCAGGCCTTGAACTATGCGATCAACAAGGAAGCGCTGAACAAAGTGGTGTTCAATGGCTATGCCCGTACCGCAGACAGCGTCGTACCGGACAAAGTCGAGTTTTCGCACAAAATGAAAGCGTGGCCGTACGATCCCAAAAAGGCACGTGAACTGCTGGCCGAAGCGGGCTATCCTCAGGGCTTCGAGTCTACACTCTGGAGCGCCTACAATGATGGTACGTCTGTCAAAGCCATTCAGTTCATTCAGCAGCAGTTGCGCCAGGTAGGTGTCAAGGTCAGCGTGGAAGCGCTTGAGCCCGGTCAGCGTGTACAACGGGTTGAGACTGTCAAGGAGCCCAAGGATGCCAAGGTACGCATGTACTATATCGGCTGGTCTGCCTCTACCGGAGAGGCAAACTGGGCACTGAGTCCATTGCTGGCTGGCGATGCATGGCCGCCAACTTTCGGCAACTTTGCTTATTACAAAAATGAGCAGGTTGACAAGGATCTGGCTGATGCCCTGAAAACCACGGACAAGGCCAAAAAAACCGAACTGTACAAGGACGCCCAGGAACAGATCTTCAAGGATGCTCCATGGATCTTCCTGAACACGGCTGATACAGTCGCTGCCCGCAGCAAAAAACTGGAAGGCTTTGAAGTGATGCCTGACGCATCTTATTACTTCAAGGACCTGGATCTGAAGGACTGATCCGCAAGCGATTCACTGTTCTAACGTGACAGGAATTACGGATGTGATTCAGGCTCGAGAATTTTTACTTTCCGGCCTGATCCGTAATTCCTGCAATTGAAATATTCGCGATGCCTCCAGGCATCGCGAGCCTTTGGATTCAACCATGTTTTCCTATCTGGTAAAACGAATTTTTGGAATGATCCCCACTCTGATTCTGGTCTGTGTGGTGGTCTTCCTGTTTGTCCATATGCTGCCCGGTGATCCGGCAAGGCTGGCCGCCGGCCCTGAGGCCGATGCGCAAACGGTACAGAATATCCGTGAGCAACTGGGTCTGGATCTGCCGCTGCCGCAGCAATTTGGTCACTACCTGGTCAATCTGGCTCAGGGAGACCTGGGTACGTCGCTGCGCACCAAGCGTCCCGTGCTGACCGAGATTGCTGCGCGCTTTATGCCAACCCTGATGCTGACCATCACAAGTATGATCTGGTCCGTGATTTTCGGTCTGATTATTGGTGTGGTCTCTGCCGTGTGGCGCAACCGCTGGCCGGATCGTCTGTTCATGACGCTGGCTGTGTCCGGCATTTCCTTTCCACCCTTTGCCCTGGGCATGATTCTGATTCAGATCTTTGCCGTGAACCTTGGCTGGCTGCCTTCCGTGGGCGCCACAAGCTGGCAGCACTATATTCTGCCCTCCATCACACTGGGCGCTGCTGTCGCTGCCATTATGGCGCGCTTCACGCGAGCTTCGTTTGTCGAGGTGATTCAGGAAGATTTCGTACGCACAGCGCGCGCCAAGGGTCTGTCAGAGAAGGTCGTTGTCATCAAACACACGTTGCGCAACGCGCTGATTCCGGTCATTACCATGATGGGTCTGCAATTTGGCTTTCTGCTTGGCGGCTCAATCGTGGTTGAAACGGTGTTCGGCTGGCCAGGCATGGGTACGCTGCTGGTGGATGCCGTATCCGCACGTGACTATCCCGTTATTCAGGGACTGGTCCTGCTGTTTTCCTTTGAATTTATACTGATCAATCTGATTGTTGACGTCCTTTATGGCGTGATCAATCCGACCATCCGTTACCGATAGCGGAACCGATATGACGCAAGTTACCTCTTCTCCGATAGAATCGCTGCCGCCAAAACGGGAGCGAATCCGCACCCCGATGACGGAGTTCATCCGCAAGTTCCGCAAGCAGCATCTGGCGGTTGTTGCGGCTATTTTTATTCTTGCACTTGTGATTGTGGCCATCTTTGCGCCATGGATTGTGCCGTTTGACCCGGAAGACTATTTTGATTATGACCGGATCAATCAGGCGCCATCTGTGCTGCACTGGCTGGGCGTGGATTCGCTGGGCCGTGATATTTTCAGTCGCATTGTGATGGGTACGCGTATTTCGCTGGCTGCCGGTTTTATCTCCGTCGCCCTTGGTGGCCTGGTAGGTACCGTCCTGGGCCTGCTTGCCGGATACTATGAAGGCTGGTGGGAGCGCTTTGTCATGCGTATTTCAGATGTGTTGCTGGCTTTCCCCGGCATTCTGCTTGCCATTGGTGTGATCGCCGTGCTGGGTCCCAGTATGGTGAACGTGGTCATTGCGGTTGCTGTTTTCAGCGTGCCGGCCTTTGCGCGACTGGTCCGCGGTAGCACGTTGTCGCTGAAGAACATGACCTATATTGAAGCCGTACGCAGTATCGGCGCGTCTGATTTCACCATCATTTTCAAGCATATCCTGCCCGGCACCATTTCGCCTATTCTTGTGTACGGCACCATGCGCATCGGGACATCCATTATCACGGCAGCGTCGCTGTCATTTATTGGTCTGGGTGCGCAGCCACCCACGCCGGAGTGGGGCGCCATGCTCAATGAAGCACGTTCTGATATGGTTCTGGCTCCGCACGTTGCGATTTTTCCATCGCTGGCCATCTTCCTAACTGTGCTGGCTTTCAACCTGCTGGGTGACGGTCTGCGTGATGCGCTGGATCCGAAAATCGATCGTCAATAAACCGGGACGCCGTCGGCACAGACCGATGGCGTTCACTTTGATGGCGTCATGTTAATGACGCGAAAGACATAGTCATGACTGCCTCTTCATCTTCCAACAAACCAACACAGGCACCGGTGGTGGGGAACCTGTCCGCAGGACCCCGTAACAGCCTGACGGATGTGCCCGGCGTACGCGTAGGGCATGTCACGCTTGCACAGGGTAATATCCAGACTGGCGTCACAGTTATTTTTCCGCATACGGACGATCTGTTTCGCAACAAGGTTGCTGCCGGCGCCTCTGTCATCAATGGCTTTGGCAAAAGCGTGGGTCTGGTGCAGCTACAGGAACTGGGTGTGATTGAAACACCCGTGGCGCTGACCAACACATTTTCCGTTTCCGCTGTGGCCCAGGCACAGATCCGCCAGGCGATTGCCGCCAATCCGGCCATCGGTCGCGAATGGTCCACGGTGAACCCGCTGGTACTTGAATGCAATGATGGTTATCTGAATGATATTCAGGCCATGGCAGTGAGCGAGGCAGATTATTTTCACGCTTGTGATAATGCGGGTTTGGAATTTGAACAGGGCGCTGTTGGTGCCGGGCGTGGCATGAGTTGCTTTGGACTCAAGGGCGGCATTGGATCTGCATCACGAATTGCCAGACAGGAAGGTGCGCTGTCAGGTACCGCAGCAGATTACACGGTTGGTGCACTCGTGCTGTCGAACTTCGGCAAGCTGCGCCATCTGCGCGCGGGCAATGTGCTGACGGGAGAAGACATCAAGCGACGCATGGCGTTGCGTGAACAGGCGCTGTCTTCAGATCATGTTATAGGTGAGGGCGAACCCGATAAAGGTTCCATCATCATGATTCTGGCAACCGATGCGCCACTGGATGCCCGGCAGTTGCGCAGACTTAGCATGCGTGCCGCAGCCGGGCTGGCCCGGACTGGCTCGAGCTACGGTCATGGCAGCGGCGATATTGCAATTGCATTTTCTACTTCCATGCGTGTCGGACAGGAACTGCAGCATGCTCAGCAGCCGGTTCAGTCCCTGCACGAAACGCAGCTGGATCCGCTATTTGATGCAGCGGCTGAAGCCACCGAGCAGGCCATATTGCATTCGTTATGGGCGGCGTCTGCCGTTACCGGTCGCGATGGACACACACGCCTGCCGATCACAGCGTGGCTTGAGGATTAAGGATAATTGAATGAAAGTATTGATTTCAACGGATATTGAAGGTGTCGCCGGTGTTGTCGACTCGCAGCAGGTTCGCGCAGGCAATGGCGAATACGAACGCGCTCGCGCCTGGATGACGGCAGAAGCCAATGCAGCGATTGCGGGTGCGTTTGACGGCGGAGCCAAAGAAGTCTACGTGAATGACTCGCATGGTGGCTTTCGCAACATGATTGCGTCTGACATTGATGAGCGCGCCAGACTTGTTACCGGTAAACCGCGTGTGTACAGCATGATGGCAGGCCTTGAATTTGGCATGGACGCAGTCGCACTGGTGGGACATCACGCGCGTGCGCAGGGCCGCGGTGTGCTGGCTCACACCATCAATAGCTTTGCCTTTGCCCGCATCATGGTCAATGGCATCGAACTGGGCGAGCCAGGTCTTTATGGTGCGCTTGCCGGCCACGCTGGTGTGCCGGTTATTTTCGGCAGCGGCGACCAGTTTTTTATTGAAGAGAATCGTGATTTTTTTGAACGCGCCGTTTGGGTGGAAACCAAACACGCCATGGGCCATAGCAGCGCAGCGACGCTGACGCCACAAGCGTCATGCGCGCGAATTCGTGAAGGCATGCAAAAGGCGGTACAGGCAGCGATTGAGCAACCGATGAAGCCATTTGTGATTGACTGCCCCTATGAATGCCGCCTGCAGACAAATTCCCCGGCGCTGGCAGATGCATTCTGTCTGCTGCCGGGCACTCGCCGCGATGATGGTGTGACCCTGTCATTTGAGGCAGACTCAATCGAAAACGTCATACGCACGCTGAATGTGTTTTCCACCATGACAGCGGCACTGCGTTGATTCGCGATTGAGATCTTAACTGAGTTCACGAATGCCATCAGAAGTACGGATCATGGCTTTCAGGCCTGGCGTGCTTCCTGATGGACAGGGCAGGACCGAGACAGGGGCCTGCAGATTCAGGCTCGCGATCAGGGACTGCATGCGCTCCGGTTCCGGATGATAAATTTCAAGCTTTTCAAGCAGCAGACCGTGATCCGGCATGGCCAGCACAGGCAATGAAGGCGTGTGCCATTCAATCAATGCGGGAGCCAGACCATCCAGGGGCGCCAGGCCAGTTTCAGGAATGGTAATTAACCAGTCAAGATTGCCGCGCTGCATGGGTGTCACCACACCCAATGACTCTGAGCTTGTTGCCACCACGCCGTGAATATCTGTTGTTCGCACAACCCAGGCGGCCAGTCGGGGAGCGACAGCATGTGCAGACGCTGTGGCGGGCGACGTTCGAGAGGATTCCGATGATACAGAAAACGGTGACCTGCTGCGATCTTCGATCTGACCGGGCATGCCATCCAGCCCGAACCAGCGGGGACGCGCGGGCGCGGGGGCGTTTGGATCGATCGCAATCACTTCCAGATAACAGGCCGGCCCGCAACGCAGCAGCCGATTGTGTGTACCCATCTTAGGATGCTCGCCACCGCCATCCGGTTCGATGCCGAGCGTCTCGCGTACATAGGCCACGCCCGTCTCCAGATCGCTCGCGGTCACAACAATATGGTCAATCACAGTCTGTTCTATAGGCATGTCGTTGGGCTTCCTGCGTTGAGATATTCAGTTAGTACTCGCGTATCTGTCCATTCGCGCGCGGGCCGAATGATTCATGTTTGCTTATGCATGTACCGGCTTATTCAGGTTTTCATGTACCCGCTTTTATTTGCTGTTGCTGCGGCTCTGACTGCGTTGTACGCGTATTGTCTTTCGAAAACGTGTCCAGCACAGCCAGTGCCAGCGCATCAATTGAGTCAGAAATCGCCACGGAAAATTCGTCGCGCCGGCCAGGGGGTATGGCCAGCGGCAGTTCGGTGCAGCCAAGTATCACGGCCTTTGCACCCATCTCCTGCAAACGGTTTACAGCTTCTGCGGCGGGCGCAAATCCCATGGCGTTCTGATTGGCTTTGACGGCGGCAATGGCCTGCACCGATAGATCACGAATGACATTTCCCGTCCCGGTCACGGGCTCGTAACCGGCAGCCCTCAATGCTTCCTGATAAAGCCCCAGCTGCATGGTGGCCGGCGTTCCCATCACGCCCACTCGTCCTTCGGTGATGCCATTGCGTCGCAGATCCTGAATGACCGATTCAACGATATGCAATACCGGCACTTGCACGCTATCCCGGAGCTGTTCATACCACAGATGCGCGGTATTGCAGGGAATGGCAATACATTGCGCGCCCCAGCGTTGCAGATCCTGCATGCCTTCGACCATGGCAGGCAAGGGACTGGGCCCGTCAGCGAGTCTGGCCGCACTGCGATCAGGAATGCGCGGGTCGTTACGCAGCAGAACTGGAATATGTGCCTGGTCGGCAGTGACCGGTGTCAGCTGTACCAGTCGCGCAGCAAAGGTTGCGCCGGCCAGCGGGCCCATGCCGCCAAGCACACCCAGCACAGGCCAGGCTGCGGGTGCTCCCTGGAGCGCACCGGACGCGGTCGAGGAGGAAGTAGGGGAAGAGGCGGGTTGTTGTGCAGACATCATCATGAATCTCCGTAAGTCCTGATTATACGGCCAGGACAGGCCCGCAGCGTACTGGCAACAGGGTTTTTGCCGGCAGTCATTGAGGGCAGCGGTTACAATCGTGGCGGACCGCTATTTGAATTTGGAGTCAGCATGGAAAGTTTCGACTATGATTTTTTTGTAATTGGTGGGGGCAGTGGCGGCGTACGCGCGTCCCGCATGGCCGCACAGGCCGGCGCCCGGGTGGCATTGGCAGAAGGGTCTGATCTGGGCGGAACCTGCGTCAATGTCGGCTGTATCCCCAAGAAACTCTACAGTTATGCGGCGCATTATCATGAGGCATTTGAGGAATCCCGCGGTTTTGGCTGGAATGTCGGTCCCGCAACGCTCGATTGGTCAGTTCTGAAAACCAACCGGGCAAAAGAGATTTCCCGGCTCAACGGCATATATCACTCGCTGATTACCAACGCTGGAGCCACGCTGCTGACAGGCTGGGCATCGCTTGCCGGACCCAATACCGTCAGGATGGATGACGGAAAAACCTATACGGCAAAGCATATTCTGATCGCGACTGGCGGCTGGCCCGTTGTGCCGGAGTTTCCGGGCCGCGAACATGCCATTACTTCTAATGAAATTTTCGACGTGCCCGAGTTTCCAAAGAAACTGGTTGTGGTCGGCGCTGGTTATATTGCATGTGAATTTGCCTCCATCTTTAACGGACTGGGAGCAGAAGTACATATCGTGATCCGACGCGACCGTATTCTGCGCGGCTTCGATGAAGAGATCTGTGCGTTCACGGCAGAAGAGATGAAAAAAGCCGGTGTGCATTTTCACTTTGAAACCAAAGTCAATGCAATTGAAAAGAATGGCGACGGTCTGGTGGTGCAGCTTGATGACGGCAGTACGCTGCGGGCGAATCAGGTACTTTATGCGACGGGTCGCGCACCCAACGTGCATCGACTAAATCTGGAAGCCGCCGGCGTGCAGGTCAATCACAATGGCGCGATTCAGATTGACGAAAATTACCAGACTTCCGCGCCCTCTGTCTATGCGCTGGGTGATGTGACGGACAGAATTCAGCTCACGCCGGTCGCGCTGGGTGAAGCCATGGTGCTTGTCGATCATCTTTTCGGCAAGGGCAAGCGCAGCATGAATTATGAATTTATTCCAACTGCAATTTTCACCCATCCCAATGTGGGCACCGTGGGTCACAGCGAAAATGAGGCGCGTGAAATTTACGGCAATATCACGGTCTATCGTTCCGAGTTTCGTCCGCTCAAACACACGCTCAGTGGCAGTACCGCCAGGATGATGATGAAACTGATCGTGGACAAAAAAACCGATAGGGTCGTTGGTCTGCATATGGCAGGCGATGACGCTGGAGAAATCGTGCAGGGCTTTGCCGTGGCCATTCGCATGGGTGCAACCAAGGCTGATTTTGATGCCACGATTGGTATTCATCCGACTGCTGCAGAAGAATTTGTCACGATGCGAGGCTAGAAATGCAAACGCGAGCGTAAAGACGCTCGCGTTGTACGTTTGATCCTGCAATCGACAGGATCACAGCAACAAAAGTAAGGGTGCCGGTGTGCAATACATCGGCACCCTTATTCTATGTCACTTGTGATCTTGTTCTGCCAGCTCCTTTTTCTGCTGAGGAGGCAAGTGTTTGCGAACGGCTGAAACCTGCGCAGCAGTCACAGCAGACGCTTTGTTGCCCCAGGCTGATCGAACGAAAGTGGCCAGTTCTGCCGTTTCACCATCATCCAGACGTTGCGAGAAATGGGGCATACCCAGATCGGATGGCGCGGCTTTGGTTGAAGGCAGAGTGGCACCCGCCAGAATCACATGAATCAGTGAAGCGGGATCGTCTGCAAGTACCAGCGAATTGCCGGCCAAGGCAGGGAACGCGCGTTTTTCACCGACACCGCTGCTGCGGTGGCAGGCCGCGCAGTTGTCCAGATAAAGCCGCGCACCCAGGGTCCGGGTGATACCATTGCGAAGATCATTCGCGGTGTCATCCGATGCCGTGAATTTGCTGTTACTGTCGTCTTTGCTGCCAGATGGCAGTGATTTCAGATAGGCACCTATGGCCAGTGCATCGTCACGCGTTGCAAACTGCGTACTGTTGGCGATGACATCTGTCATTGGACCAGTAACACCGGAGTGAACACTGCGACCGGCCATCAACAGATCTGCAATATCTTCTGCCTTCCAGGCACCAAGTCCCGCGCCGTCTTTGGCACGCAGATCCGGTGCCGTCCAGCCATCCACAACAGCGCCAGACAGAAAGTCACTATCCTTGCCGGACAGACCTTTTTCCTGCTGACCAAACCCGCGTGGTGTGTGACAGGCACCGCAGTGAGCCAGACCTTCGGTCAGGTAAGCGCCACGGGCAATCTGGGCGTTCTCAGATGCCTTGTCATTGAAGTCCGAGGCATCGTAGAAAGCCAGGTTCCACACGGCCATCAGCTTGCGCCAGCCAAATGGAAAAGACATCTCTGCCGGTTTGCTTTCCTGTTTTACCGGTTCCACGCCATGCATGAAATAGGCATAAAGTGCGGTGATATCGTCATCGGTCACTTTGGCGTATGACGGGTATGGCATGGCCGGGTACAGATGCGTACCGTCCTTGAGTCGGCCTTCGCGTACGGCGCGAGCAAAGTCCTGCAGACTGTACGAACCAATACCGGTTTCGGAATCGGGCGTAATATTGGAAGAGTAGATGGTTCCCATAGGGGTACTCATGGCCAGCCCACCAGCAAACGGTTTGCCATCAGGCACGCTGTGACACGCCACGCAATCGCCCATACGTGCCAGATAGGCGCCTTTTGCCAGCAGATCCTTGTCCGGGGTCTGGCTGGAGTTTTCATCGGCCAGTTTGGGTTTGGAAGGCGTCGCGTAATCGGCACCGAAAAGGACGATCAGGCCCAGGACGATGATGGCGACGATAAATACAAGTATCTTTTTCATCATGGTTCCTTTAAGCCTGAATCAATGCACCGGGGTTTTTCAGATACTGCGTCGTAATATGATGCAGTGAGAAAAGCGTCAGCGCTGCCAGTGGCCCCGTAGGGTTATAAGCCCGGTTTTGCGGAAATGCACTGGCGCCCATCACGAATACATTGGGCACATCCCATGACTGCAGATATTTATTCACGACCGAATTTTCCGGCGTGGTGCCCATAATGGCGCCACCGGTATTGTGCGTGGACTGGTAAGGTCGCAAGTCGAATTTTGAACCCAGGGGTTTTGCTGCACCCACGATCTGTTTGGCATCCATGGCTTCGGCCACTTTTTTGGATTGCTTCAATGCATCCTGTGCCACTTTCAGATCGTTATCGTTGAAGTTGAATGTCATTCGCAATAAGGGCAGACCGTGTGAATCCTTGTAGGTGGGATCCAGATCCAGATAACAATTGCGATAGGCCATGCTGGATGTACTGATGCCGAAAGATACCGATGTCAGATAGTTATCCTTGATGGCTTGTTTCCAGCCCGCACCCCATTTAGGTGCGCCGGGTGGCAAATGCATCTGACCGATAGGTCGGCCGCCGGTCACATTCAGGCGCACAACAGAGCCGCCAATGGCACCGATTTTGCCCATATCCAATTGACTGGTGTTCAGGTCGTCAAATGCCTGACCTGCTGCGCCGGTACCCATAAAGGTATTGATCTGTGTTTTTTCATCGTAGAACAGGGTGTAGCCAGCGCCCACCTGATATGCATAATTTTTACCGACCGTGCCTTTGCCGGTGACGGGGTCATACTGCTCGCCGATGCCCGAAAGCATAAGCAGACGAACATTGTGGAACTGGTAGGCACACAAAACGACCAGGTCGGCCGGCTGTTCAACCGTACGGCCCTGCGCATCAATATAGGTGACGCCAGTGGCTTTCTTTTTCGTGTTATCCAGATTGACCTTGGTCACGTAGCTGTTGACGCGCAATTCGAAATTGTCGCGCAGACGCAAGGCAGGCATTACACAGACATTCGGTGAGGCCTTGGAATAGTTGTAGCAGCCAAAGCGCTCGCAATAACCGCAGTAGGTACAGGGCCCCATCTGCATGCCATAAGGGTTGGTATAGACTTCAGATGTCAGGGCAGAGGGAGCGGCGTATGGGTGATAGCCCACTTCCTTGGCGGCCTTGGCAAAAATCTGTTGAGCCACATTGTCTTTCAGCGGAGGCAGCGGATACTCGCCTGAGCGGGAACCTTCGAAAGGATTACCCTTGCCGGTCACTTTGCCATTGATCACACCAGCAGAACCTGAGGTGCCACAGATAGCTTCAAATTTATCGTAGAACGGTTCCAGCTCGTCATAGGTGACCCCATAATCCTGGATTGTCATATCCTCGGGGATCAGAGAGGCGCCGAATTTTTCAGTCACATAGCTGCGCAGATTCAGTTCCTCTGGCAGGGAGCGGTAAAGCATGCCATTCCAGTGGGAACCAGCACCACCGACACCATCACCAGGCAGAAAGGCGCCATAGGCACGATAGGGCAGTGCCGTATCGTTGGGTCCGTAACGCAGTGTACAGGTCTCTTTCGAAAAGTCCTGGAAGAGCCGGTAACGCAACGCATACGTGAGCTCATCGGCAATGCGGGGATAACTGAAATCGGGTTTGGTATCCCGGTCGCCACCACGTTCAAGCGCCACGACATTCAGTCCTGCAGAGGTCAGCTCCATTGCGGTCAGTGCGCCGGTCCAGCCCATCCCCACAACAACCACGTCGACTTTTGGTTTTTTAATATCAGCCATGCCTTAACCCCTTTCACCTGAAATACTGACCGGACCCAGCGGATATTTTTCATTACGGCCGACCCAGTCCAGATAGTCAGCGCGCGCGCCCGGAAACCCGATAAGTTTCCAGCCAACCATTCCCTTGTTTCCTCCATGGATAGGGTCAGAGAGAAAGCCTTCGCGGGTATTGTTGAGCAGCATTGAAAAGAAGTCAGCAGCTTTGACATTTTCGAATGTGATTTTGCCTTTCTCGAGTTGCGTGAGGATGTCGTCCTGCTGTTCAGCGCTCAGGTCAGCAAACAGTTTGCCGTCCATATGCTGTTTGCAATAGTCATTGGTTGCGGCAATGGCTGCGCGGTAGAGTTCACGCGGCTTGAGTTTTGACTGGTATCCGAATTCAGGAGGGGCGTCAACGAATGGTCCTTGCATGTACCAGTTGGCAGCGTGACCAAAACCAGATTCCATTTGACGGTCCAGATATTCGATCACTCCCGCTTCAACGGCACCGGGGCCATTTTCATCCTTGGGGATCAGCCGACTACAGGCCGCAGTCAGGAAGGCAACTTCGGCTTCCTGGAAGTAGGTCGGTGTATAAGGTTTATTATCTACCGGTGTTGAAAAATCCGGATTTTCCTGTTTGCTCTGTGCATTACCCAGTGTTGCTGTCAGGGGTAACGCTGATACCGCGCCGCCCGCCGCCAGCGTGCGGGTCAGAAACATGCGTCTGCCGGAAGGCTTTCCTTTTTCGGATGGGGGTTGATCTGTCATAACTGAATACTCCGTTAAGTGCAATGAATGATGCCGACGTCAGATGGCGCACAAAACGGCGAGCCACCATGCCGGATAGAGCAATGAAAGACGCTCACGCGATGGGCGCAAGCGAATAAGAGAGAAGGGAATCCTTCCCATTCTAAGGACGCGAGCTATCAGGAAGCTGAATGCTGGCTGATTTCACAAATGTCATAATCACAAGTGTGTCAGTCAAGTCACACTATGAGCTGCGCTTGTGATTGAGTCAGAGCTGTTGTGAACAGACATGGCGCGGTGGCAGGCGAGCGCGCAGGATTTCGACAGGAAAATTGAACGCTCGCAAATAAGGTATATGCGAGGTGAAGGGATGTCTGGTGATGCAGGTGCCGGGTTCAGAGGGCCGTTCAGCCTAGCTTCTGAACCATATCAATATTGCGAATGATATTGGCGACGGCCTGAACCAGTTCCGATTCAGCGGCAGCGGTGGCGATGGCAAGATTCAGATTATTGCGAATGGCCGGTTCAGTAATCGACGCGCACACCAGCCTCGTCTGTCCGGGCAGATCGTCAAGGGCAGAGCGGGGAATAATGGTGAATACCGGATCCTGGGAATAACTGAGCGTTTCCACGATGGTTTGAACCACATCGACCTCGGCCACAACATTCAGCTGCACGTTGCGATCCCGACAGGTCTGCTCCACCAGTGCGCGAATGGTGTTTGGGGAACTGGGCAGCACCAGCGGATACTGTCCCAGGTCGGCAACCGGCACCTTTGCGGGTAGCCGCAGCCTGCTGTCGTGTGCATACGCAAGCACCAGATCTTCACGGTAAAGTGATTCAAGCTGCATCAGGCTGGAGGGGGTGGGTTCATACAACAAGGCGAGATCGACGCGGCCTTTCAGCAGCCAGTCGCGCAGCTGTGTGCTCAACCCTTCGGCCAGATTGATGGAGGAGGCAGGAAACCGGGCGCGGAACTGCTGCATGATGGTCGGTGCGAGTCGGCGCGCAATACGCGGGGGAATGCCCAGGCGTACACGTCCGGCTTCCACAGGACGAAAGTTCATCAGATCGCGCCGGGCCTGCGTTGCCAGTTGATGCAGCGCTTTGGCGTGACCCAGCAGGCGGGTGCCGGCCTCGGTCAGTTCAACGCCGCGACCGGTGCGTACCAGCAGGTGCTGACCCAGTTCAGTCTCCAGTAACTGGATCTGCCGGCTCAATGAGGGCTGAGACAGGTCAAGGACGTCCGCAGCGCGTGAAAAACTGCGCTGTTCGGCGATGATAATGAAATACTGAAGCTGTTTGAGGTCCATTTCGTAATGATATACGTTTTCCGTATATCAGAAGTCACAACTGTGATCTTGATGAATTGTCTGCCCTCGCGCATCATGATTGTCATTAAAAATCAAAAGGACAGAGACAATGGGCCGACTCGAGAACAAGGTTGCAATCGTAACGGGCGCAGGCAGCGTTGGTCCGGGCTGGGGTAACGGACGGGCCATCGCATGGCGCTTTGCTGCCGAGGGTGCGCGCGTCTTCGCCGTGGATATGAATCCGGATGCGCTGGACGAGACTGTGGCCCGTGTCAGGGAAGTCAATGGAGCCATTCGTACCTGGAGCGCAGACGTGACGTCGTCCGATGCCGTTCGTGATATGGTGCGCGCCTGCGAAGAGGCGTTTG
This sequence comes from Pseudomonadota bacterium, assembly GCA_023387815.1. Classification (GTDB taxonomy): domain Bacteria; phylum Pseudomonadota; class Gammaproteobacteria; order Burkholderiales; family Burkholderiaceae_B; genus Advenella. Next base: position 10,823 of record JAEWHK010000059.1, on the reverse strand, counting down.
GCCGGGTTGATATTCTGGTCAACAACGTGGGCGGCTCTCGCAAAGGCGGTCCTGTGAACCTGGATGAAGAGACATGGGATCGTCAGCTTGATTTCAATCTGAAAAGTGTATTCCTGGGATGCAAGCATGTCATCCCCGTGATGGAAAAACAGGGGGCAGGCAGTATTGTCAATATTTCCTCCACGTCCGGCATCCGCTGGACCGGCTCTGCCCAGGTTGGATACGCGAGTGCCAAGGCCGGCATTATTCAGCTGTCGCGCGTGGTTGCTGTTGAATATGCCAAGCGAAATATCCGCTGCAATACCGTTGTGCCGGGTCAGATGCACACGCCGATGGTGGAAACGCGGCTTGCGGGACAGCGTGCAGGCGGTGATGTTGAAGCACTGCTGGCTCAGCGCCAGTCGCGGATCCCTCTGCCATTCATGGGTGACGGTACTGATACGGCCAATGCGGCGCTGTTCCTGGCTTCCGATGAAGCCCGATTTATTACGGGTACTGAACTGATTGTTGACGGAGGCATGAGTGCGCGCTGTGACTGATACACCGGTACCGGTCCGGTATCCGGATCCTGCCGTGATTGCGATGGATGCACGGTTTCACGCATTGACGTTGCCCCTGGCCGCTGTTGAGCGCATTGCCGAAGGTTGTCGCTGGGCCGAAGGCCCGGCATGGTTCGGAGACGGGAACTGTCTGCTCTGGAGTGACGTGCCCAATAACCGCATCATGCGCTGGGATGCTACCACCGGTCAAAGTCATCCGTTTCGCGCACCTTCCAATTATGCCAATGGCAATACACGCGACAGACTCGGACGTCTTATCAGTTGCGAACATCTGTCGCGTCGGGTCACGCGCACGGAAATCGATGGCCGGATCACCGTGCTGGCTGATCGTTATCAGGGTAAGCGGCTTAATTCGCCAAATGATGTCGTCGTCAAATCGGATGGCTCCATCTGGTTTACCGATCCGCCATTTGGCATTCTCGGGTTCTATCAGGGAGAGAAGGCCGAGCAGGAGCTGCCCGCTGCGGTTTATCGCATCGACCCGGACACGCTGGAGGTGGCATTGATGACAGATGCCATTAACGGACCAAATGGCCTGGCGTTTTCACCCGACGAGTCGCTGCTCTACGTTGTTGAATCGCGCGCCCAGCCACGCAATCTGCTGGCGTTTGATGTCAGTGCCAACGGCCGCGCAGTTAGCGGTCAGCGGGTTCTGTTCAATGCCGGTGAAGGTACGCCTGATGGATTTCGCGTCGATATTCACGGCAACCTTTGGTGCGGTTGGGGCATGGGCACGCCCGAACTGGATGGGGTCAGGGTGTTCAGTCCGCAAGGCGAAGTCCTTGGTCATATTTCATTGCCCGAGCGATGTGCCAATTTGTGTTTTGGCGGATTGCATCGCAATCGGCTTTTCATGGCGTCCTGTACGTCAGTTTATTCACTGTTCGTCAATACGCAAGGCATTGCGGGTACCTGACGGCGCAAGGAGGAAAACATGTCCGGAATCGGAAAAAAATATACTAAATATGTGATGCCGCTGGCTGCTGCGCTGTGTCTGGCAGCTGGCCCGGCAGCAATGGCAGCACAGCCAGTCAGCGTGGTAGTGGCGTTCCCAGCCGGCGGGCCCGGTGACACGATAGGTCGCGTCACCAGCAAGGAGCTGGAATCACAATTGAAAACGCCAATTGTTGTCGAGAACAAACCCGGCGGCAATGGGGCGATTGCAGCCAGTACCGTCACGCGCGCAAAACCGGACGGCAATACGCTATTTCTGAGCTCAACCGGTGCGATCGCCGTTAATCCCTCGCTCTATAAAAAACTGATTTACGATCCGGCCAAACAATTGCGTCCCGTAGCCTTGCTGGTTTCCACGCCGGAAGTGCTGGTCGTGTCCAAAAAAAGCGGCATCACAAGTGTGAAGCAATTGCTTGAAAAGGCAAAGAACAACCCGGATGGCATTTCCTTGTCCACGTCGGGTGTGGGTAGCATGCCGCATATGGCAATTGCATTATTCCGCAATGCCACCAAAGCCAATACGCTGATTGTGCCCTTTGGTGGTGCCGCACCAGCGATTACGGCAACGATAGGGGGCCAGGTTGACGGCTTCTTCGGTGATGTCTCGGGCCTCGTTCAGCATATCAAGGACGGCAGTCTTGTTCCGATAGGCATAGCCTCTGAAAAACGGTCTGCCGCTTTGCCTGATGTGCCCACTTTCGACGAACTTGGCATCAAAAACGTCCATGCCACCAACTGGTATGGCGTGTTTGCACCCGCCGCGACATCCGATGAAAAGGTTGATGAGCTGAACAAAGCCTATCGTGCTGTCATGAAAGCACCGTCAGTTCAGAAATATGTGCAGACCTCGGGCCTGGATACTGACGATCTTGATCCACAACAATTCGGTGAGCTGGTTAATGAGGACACCAAAAAATGGGGCGATCTGATCAAGGCCGAAAATATTCACATGAACGAGTAACGGTTGAAGTAGCGCGGTTCAAAAACGAAAGCGCTGCATCTTATAATCGACGTAGCGCTCGGTAATGATAGCGTGCCAGGACATTCGCGAGCCACATACCTGCTCGCGAATGTCTGATGAAAAAATGAAATTCAGGCAAAGCGTTCCGGCGCGAACGGTGTCAGTTCTTCTTTGGCAGCTTGTCCGCTCATGGCGCGGGTCAGGAGTTTTGCCGAATTGACCGAGCCTGTCAGACCCAGATGTCCATGGCCGAAATTGCACCACAGGCCGGGCATTTTAGTTGTCGGACCAATGACGGGCATGGAGTCCGGCAGACATGGCCGATGACCCATCCATGTGGTGAAACCGCTGGTATTCAGCTTGTCCAGACCGGCCAGCGCATGATCTTTCAGCAGCAGCGCGCGCTGCGTGTTCATGGGCTTCTTCGTTCCGCCAAATTCCACGGTGCCGGCTATTCGCAACTGACCCTGCAGCGGATTCATGAAAATTTTCCGGTCCGCCAATACAACAATTCGCGATAACTGCAAGCCGGGTGTCGGCAACTGTACATGATATCCCCGCTGACTCTCCAGTGGCACGGAAATTTTCAATGCGTCAAGCAGGGCACGCGATCCCATACCGGCACAAATGACCACATGATCTGACTGCCATGATTGATGTGCATCCGATAAATGCCACTTGTCATCGGAACGCTGCAGTTTTGCAATTGTGGTATTTACAAATGCAATGCCTTTTTCAAGGTTGGCGCGATGAATGGCAGATGAATACTGATAGGGATCTGTCACCCAGCCTTCTTCAGGCAAAAACCATCCGCAACGATAACTGGCATTGACTGCCGGCTCGAGCGCTTTAATGGCCTCTGAATCAACAGCCTGCATGTGCATGCCGAAATCGGCCTTGAGCTGCCACGAGGCCTTGTCCTTGTCGCGCGCTTGCTCATTGGGGTATAGATGCAATTGCCCGGTTGTTTTGATCAGATCGGCGTGGCCAATGTCGCGAGCGAGTTCCTGATGATTGGCGACGGACCCGGCAAGCAGCCCGTGCAGCGAAGCCGCAATCTGCCGCACACGTTCCGGTCGGGATGCGGAAATGAAGCGCATGAACCAGGGCATGGCCTGTAGCCAGTAATCGAATGGCACATGCAATGCGCTGGTACTGTCAAGCAACATGGAAGCAGCCTGTTTCATGACCCCTGGCATGGCCAGGGGTGCCACCGAACCTTCGGACAAGGCACCCGCATTGCCAAACGAACATTGTGACCCGGGATCATGGGCGTCAAACACCGTCACCTGCCAGCCGGCGTCGCTGAGCGAACGCGCTGTGCAAAGCCCGACGATGCCGGCGCCAATGATTGCAACTGAATTTTTGCTGCTGGACATGAATCTTCTCTATGAAGCCAATTGATGTCCTTCATTGTAACTGTTCAAACCCGGGTAGAATATGATGCATCAATCGAATCAGTCAGGTCGCAGCACGATGCGTACCTGATACCTTGTAAATACAGGAGTCCTATGCTGAACTTGCCTACCTTTGATGATGTAAAAACGGCGGCTGAACGAATCAAAGGATATGCCCATCGCACGCCGGTCCTGCGCTCCCGCACCATTGACGAGCAGCTGGGCGCCAGCCTTTATTTCAAATGTGAAAACTTCCAGCGCATTGGCGCGTTCAAGTTTCGCGGTGCATTCAATGCGATTGCAGCGCTGGATGACGACCAGAAGCGCGCCGGTGTCATTGCGTTTTCTTCGGGCAATCACGCGCAGGGCGTTGCCCTGGCCGCTTCTTTGCTCAATGTAAAAGCCACGATCGTGATGCCGCTGGATGCGCCGGCGGCCAAGCTGGCTGCCACTCGCGGTTATGGCGCACAAGTTGTGCAATACGACCGATACACAGAAGACCGGGCTGCCATTGCCGACAAACTTGCCCGTGAGCATGGCTACACCGTGATTCCACCATACGATCATCCCAATGTGATTGCGGGGCAGGGTACGGCAACGCTGGAACTGATGGAAGAAACCGGCCCGCTGGATATGCTGTTTGTATGTCTGGGCGGCGGTGGTCTGATTGGCGGCTCAGCGCTGGCCGCACGCGCAATGGCGCCCGATTGCAAGGTGTATGGCGTCGAGCCTGAAGCGGGCAATGATGGTCAGCAGTCATTGCGTACCGGCAAAATTGTGCGGATAGAAATGCCAAGAACCATTGCTGATGGGGCACAAACGCAATTTCTTGGCAACTACACGTTCCCGATTATTCAGCGTGAAGTGGAAGACATCCTGACCGTCACGGACGCTCAACTGGTTCAGACCATGCGTTTTTATGCCGAACGCATGAAAATGCTGGTTGAACCCACAGGCTGCCTGTCGCTGGCTGGCGCAAGCACAGTGAAGGACCTGATCCACGGCAAACGGGTCGGTATTATCATCAGCGGTGGAAACGTGGATCTTGACCGCTTCTGCACGTTACTTGCTGATCAATAGCACAACAGAAAATGCACAGCGTACAGGCAGGACATTCAGTCGATAGGCCGGCGCTGCCGGAATGGCGAATCCTGGCGGCAGGTCTGTGCGCCAGTCTGGTGGGTATCGGTCTGGCGCGCTTTGCCTATACGCCTTTGCTGCCGGCCATTATCAATGCTCACTGGTTCCCCGCGGCAACCGCTGCTTACCTGGGGGCGGCCAATCTTGCTGGTTATCTGGCGGGTGCCTTGCTAGGTGTCGACATTGCCCGCCGGACCGGAACGATCACGGCACTGCGATTAATGATGCTGCTGGCCTCGGCCGCGTTCTTTGCCTGTGCCATTCCCGTCAGCTTTCTCTGGTTTTTTCTGTGGCGCTTTGTGTCGGGGGTGTCGGGTGGCGCCTTGATGGTGCTTGCTGCCACCAGCATCCTTCCTTTTATTCGGCCGTCACGCAGAGGACTGGCCAGCGGCGTGATTTTCATGGGCGTGGGTCTGGGCGTTGCCGCCTCGGGCACGCTTGTGCCATTGCTTCTGCATACCGGTCTGGCGCAGACCTGGCTTGGCCTGGGCGCCATATCTCTGCTGCTGACATTGCTGGTGTGGACCAGCTGGCCGCAGGCGCGGAACGAATCTCAGACGGGATATCAGACGAATTCTCTGACGGAAACCCGTCCGGAGACCCAGACTGCAACAAACAGCGGGGGCGTTTCGGTGCTTCAGAAATCTGAGCCGTCTGAAGTCGCAGGCCCGAACGCCCAAGCAGCACTCGCACAAACGCAGACCAAGGCTGGCAATCTGCCAGGCTCAACTGGCAACGATTCATCCGTGGCGGCATCATCACCACCGCGCTGGCAGGCTTCGCGCAGTCTGCCCGTCTTGTATGCGCTATATGGCCTGAATGCCGTTGGACTGGTTGCCCATATGGTGTTCCTGGTGGATTATGTGGCGCGTGGGCTGGGCTGGGGCGTCAATACGGGCTCCGCATTCTGGGTTCTGTATGGGCTGGGGGCCGTCGCGGGTCCGCTGGCTTGCGGCGCTGTGGCCGATCGCATTGGCTATGCGCGTACGCTGCGCGGATCGCTGCTGCTGCAACTGCTTGCGGTAGTGGTGCCGATATTTACGGTGAATGCCGTACTTCTGGGCCTCTCCAGCATTGTCATCGGTGCATTCACGCCCGGTATCGTTCCGCTGGTGCTGGGGCGCCTGCGCGAAATGCTGCCTGAATCACCGGTCAGGCAAAGAAAGGCCTGGAGCCGGGCGACCGCCTCTTTTGCCCTGATGCAGGCAGCCGCTGCTTATGCCATGTCATTTGTCTTTGCCGTGTCCGGCGGCCAATACACGCTGCTGTTCGTGCTGGCGGCGGGCGCGCTGGCAGCGGCCCTCGTCATATCAATCTTTTCTTTACGCCATTCGGTAGCGACCCCCGAAAGCTGACGATGTCCCATCTAGAAATAAATTCACACGACTACCGCTCTTGTGTCAATCAGGAGATCGGCAGCCTTAGCATTGCAGTCTTGCATACAATTGAGGGGTCGACGACTCTGGAGCGGTGATGAAGCTGACGTTTCTGGGCACTGGCAATTCCGCACAAATGCCGGTTTACAACTGTGATTGTGTTGCGTGCCGACGGGCGCGTGAAGATGCACGCTATGCCCGTCTTCCTTGCAGCGCACTGCTGCACTCGGACAAGGGGCAGTGGCTGATCGACAGCGGTCTGATGGACCTGGCACACCGGTTTCCTCCGGGTTCGCTGCGGGCAGTTTTCCAGACGCATTTTCATGCCGATCACGCGCAAGGGCTGCTGCATCTGCGTTGGGGCGTGAATATGACACTTCCTGTTTACGGACCGCCCGATGAGACGGGCTTCGCCGATCTTTTTAAGCACCCCGGCATGCTGGACTTCTCCAGACCGTTACATGCCTTTGAGGAACGACAGTTTGATGGCTTTCGGCTCACCGCCTTGCCATTGCGGCACTCTAAACTGACGTACGGCTATCTGATACAGCCGGAAGACGGGCAGAGTCTGGCTTATCTGACCGATACACAGGGTCTGGATGATGAGGTTCGGCTTTTTTTGCGGGCCTGTCAGCCGGATCATTGTGTGCTCGATTGTTCCTATCCGCCCCGGCCCGAACCACGACGCAATCATAATGATCTGAATCAGGCCCTGGCCATTCATAAGGACATTGGCGCGGGCACGACCTGGCTGACTCACGCCGGCCATGAACTGGACCGATACCTGATGGCCGATCCGGGGGCGCTTCCCAAGGGGGTGAGGCAGGCATTCGACAATGTGCAGATCGATCTGTCGGAACCGGCGTCCGTCATTTAAAACCGTGCAAAGTCGTTATTTCCGAAGGTGACGCCCCGGGGAGACTTTGCTACTATGTCAGCCTTGCGAGTTCCCTGGTAGTGGTCTATGACAGAATCTCCTTCAGAATGGCTGGCACTCGTCGGTCTGCATCCTTCTCCATTCGCATCGGTCGCGTTCACGCTGGGCGTAATGCTGGTCATCCTGGCATTGCTGCATACGGTGGTGTATTACGGCGTGCTGCGTGTCATGCGCAACCGGATGAAAAAGAATCGACATCTGTTCATCAAGCTGGTGGGAGAGTCAGGGCTGTTTCGCTATGCCGCGCTGCTGCTGCAGGGTCTGGGTCTGGATTTGCTGACCCGCTGGTGGCTGCCGCCAGGAACACTGCACAATGCGCTGCTTGGTTTTTCGCGCATCTGGCTGCTGGTTTATACGCTGCTGGCGTTTTTTGCGTTTCTGGATATCGTGATCGACTGGTGTCTGCGCAAGCAGGTGGCGGTGCAGTTTCCGTTGAAGGGCATTACCCAGAGTCTGAAAATTGTCGCGGCTATTGCAGTCGTCATTTTTATCGTGTCGGTGGTGGTAGGGCAGTCTCCGGTCATCCTGCTCAGCGGCCTGGGTGCCATGACTGCAGTGCTCATGCTGATTTTCAAGGATCCGATTCTGGGTCTGGTTGCGGGTATTCAGCTGTCGGCCAACCATATGCTCAGTATTGGCGACTGGCTTGAAATGCCCAAATACAATGCAGATGGCGCGGTCATCGATATTGGGCTGACCACAGTCAAGGTACGAAACTGGGACAATACAGTCACCACCATTCCCACCTATGCGCTGATCTCTGATTCCTTCAAAAACTGGCGTGCCATGACCGAGTCCGGTGGCAGACGCATTAAGCGCGCCATTCACATTGATGTCAACAGCATCAAGTTCATCACAGAAAAAGAAATGCAGCGACTCACCAAGAGTCGGCTGCTGTCACAATATATTCTGGAGCGCTCCCGCGAGGTTGAAGCCTATAACCAGTCGCGCAGCGAGGACCTGTCTTCGGCGCTTAACGGTCGTCGACTTACGAATATCGGTACCTTTCGTGCCTACCTGGAAGTTTACCTGCGCAACCACCCGCATATTCATCGTAATATGACGCTGCTGGTGCGGCAGCTGGCGCCGGCGACCACCGGCGTACCCATTGAAATTTATGCCTTTACAACGACGGTCGTCTGGGCAGAATATGAGAGCATACAGTCCGATCTGTTTGATCATATTTTTGCCGTCGTGAGTGAATTTGATCTGCGCGTATTCCAGGAGCCCAGCGGCTATGACATGGCCAGTCTGAAGACGGCCGTCAGCGAACCATCGGGTGCGCGCGCTGAAAACATTTGACAAGGAGACACGCATGACCACAACACCGCAAGAACTGGCGCAACAACTGCAGCAGCAATTTGATGAGCGCAAACTGTTTGAGCCCCTGCTGGTTGATGGCAAAAAAATGAGCCTGGAACAGGCATACGAGGTGCAGGAAGAGCTGGTGCGTATCAGAATGGCGCGCAACGATGCCCAGCGGGCGGGATTGAAAATTGCCCTGAATGTCCCGGCAGCCTGGGAGAAGTTCGGGCTTAACGAACCGATCTATGGCGAACTGCTGACGTCGGTCCTGCTGCCATCGGGCGTGGTCCTGAGCATGAGTGACTATGTCCATATGAAATTTGAATTTGAGGTCGCTGTCCGTATCAGTCGCGAACTCACCGCACACGCACTAACTTCAGTAGCAGACACGGCAAACTGGATAGATGCCGTGGCGCCAGCCGTGGAAGTGGTGGATGACCGGTGCCCCTCCAAAGCCCAGCCCGATGTGGAAACGCTGATTGCCTGCAATGCGAACAATACGTCGGTCATTCTAGGCAAGTGGCAGCCTGTCCCTGCCGATTTCAACCGGAAAATCACCATCACGTCGCACGATGCAGTCATTGAAGAAGGCGTGGTGTCCGACATTGTGGATCCTCTTGAGTCGGTGTACTGGCTGGCGCAGGCCATGGCCAGAAAAAACCGCAGCATCCCTGCGGGCGCCGTCATCATTACCGGTAATCTCATGACGGTCAGGTTCCCCGCTGCCGGCGATCAGTTCTCATTTGCGCTGGAAGGGCAGGGAGAGGTCAGCTTCCGCTGCAACGCCTGACTCATGTAAAGGCAAGAAATTCTGAATTTGGGCGCAAATATTATGATAATTATGCGCGTTTTTACTAGTCAGATTCAGCCGAATTGTTCCAGAATGGCGCGATCGTTACGTTACGCCGCGCTCTGGCTCCCAAGATGTTTTTCAAAGATTTTATCAATGGGTTATCGGAGCCATTCAAACTCAGTTCGGTTATGGATGGCACCCCCGTCACTCTGCCTGCTTTCAATCAGGCCCTGCCTTATGTTTTACATCATGCGCATCTGCGTCAAGGGCGCGCAAGCCAGTCGCCGTTCAGTGCAAGTCTGACGGCATATCCTCTGACTTCCCGGGCGTCTGTTGTGACGCTGCAGGCCGAACAGATTGAACTGCAATTTGCTGGCAACCCGCAGTCGGCTGCAGCTAACGCTGAATGGTTTTTGCTGCGTCTGGACGATGTGACGGAGGTTTACACACAGCAGGAAAGGATTACGCTGCAGGAGGGCGATCTTGCCTTTCTCAATAGCCAGAGTCGCGTTCGTCTGCGGCCGCATCGGCGACTGGGCTGTAAAATCATTTCCCTGAAGCAGGCCAGGGTCATGCAATGGCGGTCTCTGTTCAGCCAGGTGGCTGACCGGTGCTTCTACGCAGACAACGGCTGGGGCAGGTTGCTTTCAGTGTATTTGCGGGAGATGGACGAATCGTTCATGGAGCGAATGGCAGACGTTACAAGCGATCAAACCGTCTGTCTTGATACCATTCTTTCGCAGGCTATCATGATGTTCGGCCAACGGCTGACACAGGACCGCGCGAATCTCGTAAGTGACCGAAGGCGTCTGGCGCGTCACCGCTTATATATAGAGATCACAATCTGGCTTTACGCCAACTACGCCAGGCACGACCTGTCGGGCAGCCTGGTGGCCAGCCAGTTCGCTATTTCGGTCAGGTCGCTGCATAAGCTTTTTTCTGAGTTCAACGGTGAAACGTCGTTTGCTGCATTCCTGAACAGTATCCGCATGCAGAATGCGAGAAAAATGCTCAGAGATTCGTCCACGCGTCATCTGAAAATCGGCGATATCGGCTGGCATTGTGGCTTTGACGACCCGGCACACTTTGGCAAGGCTTTCAGAAAATTTCATTCCGTCACGCCGCGACAAATGCGTGAGCGTGCGTTAAGCAAAGTTCAAACCGCGACACAGAATCCGGCGCCAACCACATAGGCAGACAGTCCTCTTGTGCCTATGGCGATTGTTGCCGGGATCGCTGTCGGATTACTTCGATCTCTGACTTTCCGGAGACCTTATCAACTGCGTCGAAAGACCCCGTTGTTCAGGGCGGGGATGTAAGACGCGAAATGCGCAGCATTTCTATATCCGTATTGCTTGCTTTTACACTTGAAACTGGATATAAATACAGTATATATGAAG